>NZ_JACIBH010000009.1:0-343827 GCF_014195245.1 Rhizobium sp. BK619
ATTTCCCAGGCGGTCGCCTTTGCGCCGTTCTCGCAGAATTCCATGGGGTGAGGTTTGGCAGGCTTGGCCCAGGCGCAGCTGACGCACATATAGCCGTCGGCCTTGTTTTGATGGGCAAGCAGCGAGGGTCCCGATCGCGGCACATGCTCGCGCAGAAGAATTTCTCCAGTCGATCTCGCGGCGCCCCATCCGCCTGCTGCATGGCTGCCCTTACCGATTTTGGGGTGATTTTTCGCTCTGGCTGACATTTTCGCCTCTCGACACGTCCTGCGAAGAAAATCTGACCGACGCTCCGTCACGCCGAACTCCGACAGAGCCCAACTGTTCCATGCGATAGCTTCGCGGCATTTGAGGCGGGAAACTTAAGTGTGAGCGTCCATTGACTGAGCAACATGCAGGGTTGCTTTCGACCGGTCGGGCGCCGGTCTCTCAATATCAGACGTCCATATCACTTTTCGGCTGATCACGGCAGATGGGATCAGTCGACCAAATTGTTTCCGAGCATCGACAGCAAGGATCCGCGTGCCCGGTTGACCCGGCTTTTCAGGGTGCCGAGCCGGCAGCCGCACAGCCTTGCAGCGTCCTCATAGCTTGTGCCGCTCGCCACCAATATCAATGCGCGGCGTCTGTCGTCGGGAAGTTTCGTCAAAGCTTGCTGCAGCTCGCGCTCGCGCAGTGCCCATTCCTGGCTCGGCGCAATTGCGACTTTTTCCAAAGCCGCCTCCACTGCCGTTGGCTCACGTTTCTGTCGGCGGTAGATCGTGCAAAAAGTGTTTTTGAGTATTGTGAACAACCAGGACTTAAGAGAGGTGCCGGGCTGGTAGAGGTGCAGAGAGTGCAGTGCCTTCACCAGGGTTTCCTGCACGAGGTCATCGATGTCGTCTTCGCTGCGCAGGAACCTTCGAGCAAAGGCGCGTAACGCCGGTGTCAACTGAACGATTTCCATTTCGATGGCCGACGGTTTCCTGCAGTCAGATGCGGTGCTTGTTGGGAATGAGGACTTCATGTTTCCCTCCTGTGATAAGAAGGAAAGCGGCATCAATGATCTTCGTTGCAGTACGATATCGGACCAAACCCCAGTATGTGATGGATCGTCAGCTATGCCGTGCAGCTCCTACGGAGCCGTTGAAGAATTCTCCGCTGATCCGGATCCAAGCACTTTGCCCGCCTCCACGGCTTGGCGGGCTGAACGCGCCCCGTACGGTCGGGCCTGGGCTGCGCTCTCTGACCACAGCCTGATCAAGGACTACCGCAGGGGAGGGGTGGGCGAGCCTGCCTGCCAGCGCTAAACGGCGTGCGAGCTGCTCGCCGGCAGCGCCCGCGTGCGGGAATTCTGAACTCGCGCTCTAGCTGTTTGAAGCCTGTGACCGGAACGATCCCGACGTCTTTGGGTTAAAGGCGCATCTCCGTGCGGCAGTATCTCGAAGCGATTATGATATCGTCGAAGGCGAAACCGATCCGTCCTTCGTTGTCACCAGAGCTGACCCGGCGCGTCGAAAGACGTCCAAGACACGTCCGACGGACGCGCGAGGGTGGTCTTTCGTCCGAACAAAGGCAATTAGATGTCTTTCCATGGTTTCGAATTACGAATGATAGATGTGGACGCTGGTCACATTCGAGTTCGCGTTGGAGGACGCGGGCCGCCTGTTCTCCTCCTACACGGCCACCCGCGCACGCACATGACCTGGGGCAGGGTGGCAGATCGGCTGGCGCCGTCGTTTACGGTTGTCTGTCCGGATCTCCCTGGTTTCGGGGAGTCCTACGTACCCCCCGATTCCTCCGATAGTCGCCACTCGTCGAAAGATGCGAAAGCAGCGGCGATGATGGAGCTCATGAACAGGTTGGGCCATGATGAATTCTTCCTAGTCGGCCACGATCGAGGAAGCCTGACGGCTTTTCGCATGGCAATAAACCATCGTCAGGCTGTTCGCAAATTGATCCTGGTCGATTGTCTGCCTGTACTCGAACATCTTGAGCGGGCCGATTGGAAGTTTGCTCGAGACTGGTATCACTGGTTCTTCTTCGCCCAGCCCGACAAGCCCGAACGCGTGATCTCTGCCGATCCGGAAGGATGGTACGACAAGCTTTCGCCAAGCCTCATGGGCGAGGAAGCCTATGAGGACATTCGTGCGGCCATTCATCGACCCGAGACGGTCCACGGTATGATAGAGGACTACCGCGCCGGGATTCGGATCGACCACGTCCATGACAGGGCGGATCGCGACGCCGGTCGGAAAGTCGGCTGTCCGATGCTATGTCTGTGGTCGTTGCAGGACGATCTCGAACAAATCTATGGCGACCCGGTTGCGATCTGGAGGAACTGGGCGATTGACGTGCGTGGCTACGGCATCGACAGCGGACATCATGTGGCCGAAGAGAACCCGGGCGATCTTGCGAAAGCCATCGTTGGCTTCCTGAGTGGGTAAGCGGAATTACGAAAACGCTCGATGCGCCGTTGGACGTTATCGCAACCTTCTCCCACCGTTGGATTCCCATCCGTCGCACGCGCGGAGCTCCCGCATATCCGCAGCCGGCGGCTTTCGCCTCAGTGATCGCTTTCAGTCCCGTCGCCGACAGTCTCCCACGATTGAATTGGATCAGCTCGACCCATTGAGTTTGTGCGCGGAATGTTTTTTGCAGTCCATGCGGGTAATCACGCGGTGCCATGCTCGGGACGGGCGAACGCCTTCGCCAGTTCATCGGAATCGTCCTCGTCGGCGTTCTTCGGATCGCAACCGCCGCTTCAACCGGCTTGTTAGATGGTTTTGGAAGCCGAGCCCACTCCGGACGGTCTTCGATCCCTGAACCCTTGTTAAGCCTGTTGTGACTTCGACCATGTGAGTTTGCATGGCAAAAAGCCGTCGGAGGGCTCGCGGCCGCTGCGGGTCTTTTTGCTGCCGCCGCGGGGACCTTTTTGCATCGTTAACGTTGTCATCCTACGAAACGAGGAGAGCAAGATGTCATCGAAAGCCACCGCCGTGAAGCAGCGCGATATCCAGGCTCAGGTCGAAAAGGCCGACAAGAAAGCGAAATTGAAGGCGACCGGCGCCATGCAGGCTGGCGCTCGGCATTATCCTGAACCACCATTCCCGAAAGTTCATCAAGACAAGCCCGGCTCCGAAGCCGATCTTCCGCTCGCCCCGATGTGTGACGCACCCTTCTACGAGGGCTCGGGAAAGCTAAGGGACAAGATTGCCCTCATAACAGGTGGCGATTCCGGCATCGGTCGCTCCGTTGCGATCCTGTTCGCAAGGGAGGGTGCCGATATCGCCATTGTTCATCTCGACGAGGATCAGGATGCGGCGGACACGAAGGCGGCTATCGAAAAGGAGGGCCGCCAATGCCTCGTCATCAAGGGCGACGTCAAGGATCCGAAGTTCTGCCGGGAAGCTGTTCAAAGGACTACCGAGCATTTCTCGCGCCTTGATGTACTTGTAAACAATGCAGCGTTCCAGGTCCACACCGCTGACATCGAGGACCTGACCGACGAGCACTTCGATGAGACGCTGAAAACCAACCTCTACGGTTACTTTTACATGGCGAAGGCGGCAATACCTTACCTGACGAACGGATCGGCGATCATCAACACAGGATCGGTCACCGGACTGGAAGGCTCGAAGGAACTGCTGGACTACTCGATGACGAAGGGTGGTATCCATGCTTTCACCAAGGCTCTTTCAAGCCAACTCGTTCCAAAGGGCATCCGCGTCAACGCTGTCGCGCCGGGGCCTGTCTGGACGCCGTTGAATCCTTCGGACAAGCAGGCCGATGACGTTGCCAAATTCGGCAGTCAGACAACAATGAAGCGTGCGGCGCAGCCCGAGGAGATTGCGCCCGCGTACGTCTTCCTCGCCTCCCCGCAGATGTCGAGCTACATCACCGGCGAGATTTTGCCGATCGTCGGCGGATATTGAGGCCGGCGATGGCGATGTTCTATTTCCAACTGTTCGATCATGAAGGCGTTCGTCCCACGGAAATGGCGTACGAGTTCGATTCAACCGAAGCAGCGATCAAAGAGGCGCGAACGGCCCTGTCCGAAATGGCGGCCGACGGTCTTCCATCCACCGAATACAACATGCTGTGCGTTGAAGTCTTCGACGCACAACGCAACCCCATCCGAGAAATCAGGCTCGTTCTCGAGGAGATCGACACGTCCAGGGCCGTATCTTGAGGAGATATAACATGGTCACCAACCGCAACGACCCCGGCGAGCCGAGGGTCACCGAAACCGCGACCGAGGCAAGGCAAGCGAGCTACGGGAAACCTGTGTTTGCCGTTCTTGTCTGCGGGATTCTACTCGCGTTGCTGGCGTGGGGAGGTGTCGAAATATGGGGCGAGAGCATCGATCGAGATGAGAAACCGACCGCTTCTACGACGCCCGATCCGATCAACGCGCAGCCTTCCGGGCCGGGTACGTTTGACAATAATGCTGCCGACGGCAGCAGCCGTCCGCCCGAGGCCACCGACCGGTCTCCGAGCCCGAGCGGTAACGGTGGTGGCCCGACACAGGTTACGACGCCGGCGGGCACAGAAAAAATCCGGTAGGCCGCGTCCAATTTCCGCGGGCTCTGCCAAGCCGGGAACCTTCGCCAGCGTCATTTCCACCAGACGGGCCCGAGGACCCCGCTGACGCGCTTAGAAGACCTGAAAGGACGGAGGCCGCCTCGAGGGCCAGATCACTAGTCGCCAACAGCAGGAGGCAGGCCGCCGACGTCGCCGCGGTAACAACATGCCTCGGCCGAAATTCCACGGCGGAAGAAAAAAGGGGTGGGGCGAACGACTTTCACCTCGGCGGCGGCTCCTGATTAGCAACGTCGGCGACTAACTCGCGTCTAGTGGACGTTTATTCGGAACTTGATCCTCAAATCAAAGTTCAGTCCCCGAGATCATCAAGATCTCTCAAGGAGGAATACAATCATGGCATCCACTGGAGCAGATACATCGCATTCCAAAGGCGGCTCGAAGTCGGGCGCAGCCAAGGGCGCTTCGTCGGCAAAGACAGGCACCTCGTCGGGCAAGCAGGGCGGTTCGCACGAGCAGCACGTCAAGGCAGGCGAGCAGAGCCACAAGAACTCGAAGTAACTTTCCTATCCTTCATCCGAGTGTGCTCAACGGGCGCGGATCACTCCGCGCCCGGACCGTATCGACGATTGGTTCAGGCTGGCCTTGTCGACGTCGTAGCTGCCGCCCGGATCGAGGTCCCCATTGTTGGTCTTAGCCTCGCCGACCTCGATGCCGACGACTGTCACGTCCGCGCCGGCAGCCTCGACGGCCTCCTTAGGCTTTGTGAATTCTGCTTCTTCCGTGCCGCGCGGGGCGATCAGGACAGCGATCTTCTTGCCTTCGAGGGTCATGATCTCTCCATTTTTTAGCTGAAGTTTTGACGGGAACGTCGCGTCCGAAACCCATCCGAACGGTCGAAGTTCCAGCGTGAAGGCCACCCCATGACGGATATGACTGTACGGTACTGGACGCTCTGCCTATGGCTGGAACAAGACGTCGCGCACCCCGTTCCCCGATCTCCCTAACCCTAAGGAGAAAGACATGGTCACGATGGTAGGTAACGAGGCGGACATAAAGGATCTCGTCAAGAACCTGCTCTACCTCGAGCACGACGCGATCGCCGCGTACGACTCCTGCATTGAGCGTCTCGACAGCCGGGAACTCGCCGGCCAGATTTCGGTCTTCAAGGAAGACCATCTGCAGCACGTCCAGGTCCTGACTGCAATGGCACGGGAACTCGGTATCGAAGCTCCAACAGAAGGCGATATGAAGCAGATGCTGACGACGGGCAAGATCGCACTGGCCGACCTCATGGGCGACGCCGCGATCCTGAAAGCAATGAAGACGAACGAAGACGACACGGTGACCGCCTACGAGCGGGCTGTCCGCCACGAGGATGCGATCCCAGCCTCGAAAGCCTTCTTCATGAAGGCTCATCAGGACGAGGAGAAGCATAGGTCCTGGATGGAGACGACAGCGAAGACGCTCTGATCTTGACACCTGAAACATCATTGAAGGATTACCACGCGAACCAACGACAAGCTGCCGCCGCAAATGATTTCGCGCGGCTCCGGCCGTGTGGGTGAACGAGGGTGCTCTGCCATGTGGGTTCGAGCGCCCTCGCTTGTCTGGCAACCGTGAGCGAGGGCAATTGAGCGAACACTCGTTGATCATCTTCCTCCACGGCATCGGCGCGTCGGGGCCCAGCTTGCGCCATTGGCTTCTTCCTGGCGCGCAAGCCTCCCGAACGCCCGCTTCGCGGCACCCGACGCTCCCTTTCATCACCGCTACGGTCATCAGTGGTTCAGCGTCGAGGGCAATCCGCTTGCCCCGGAACGCATTGTCGCTGTCAGGGAAGCATTTGACAAGGTGATCATCGCCGTTGCCCGGCGGGAAGGCTTTGAGAACGCCCATGACCAGATCGCGTTCGTGGGCGTCTCCCAGGGAGCGGTTGTTGCGCTTGAGGCTGTTGCCTCCGGACGCTGGCAGATCGGGGCGCTCGTCGGATTCTCCGGCCTCCTTCCGCCGCAACCGGTTTCGCGAGCGAGTAAGAACACGCCCGTTCTTCTCGTCCATGGCGAGAACGATAGGACCATCCCGCCGTTGGCCTCACGGCTCGCCGCTGCGCAGCTCTCAACGGCCGGCTTCAAGGCCGAACTGGAGGTCGAACGGGGGACAGGACACACGATTTCCACCTCCGGCGCGCAGAAGGCGCTATCTTTCCTAAAGAAGTCGCTGCTTTAGGTGCAACAGAGCAAACAACAGATCATTTTCCATCGATAACCGACAAGCATTCCAGGTGGCGCGCCGTCTGTTCGACACAATGACCCCCGCGCTGTTTCACGAGACCTTTCCAATGGATGGCGATTGCGTGCAGGGCTGGATAGTCCCCCGCACGACGGCCCGAAAGCGCATCGACCGATGGCTTGCCTCCGAGACCGACGGCAGGACCCCTTATGAAGAAGAATGGCGTCGCGACGGACGAGGAACACATGGCGACGACGCGACGAGGCCGAGCATGAGGACCGTGCGAAGGCGGCTGGCGGTCAGGATCATGAGGCCAAATTCGGGCTAAGTAGGGCGTGTCGAAGCACGTGGTCAAGAAGGCCTTCTAGCCCCCGCTAATTTTTGCAGGAAGGTCGAAGACCAGCTTGGCAAGAAAAAGCATCGGCGATCATCCGTTGGTCCGCAAGCGTACTGACGTTTACGGCATTGCGCGCGTTTCTTCTAAAGGAGGACGCTACCATGAGCGACGATGTCAGGACCAGGAATTCCACGACGAGTGCCGAACGACTTTCAGTCATGGAGCGGACGAACGCCGCGGCCCGCGAGACGCTCGCCGAAGAGCGACTTCGACGCGAGGCTAAGACCGAGCGGCTGCGGAAGGCCCGGTTGCAGGCGCAAGATCAGGCGCAGCAGCTTTAAACGCAAGGAGATCACATGGACGACGAAATTCGCAAGGCCGCTTACAAGCGATGGGAAGACGAAGGGCATCCGAAAGGGCAGCACGAGCGCCACTGGCGGGAGGCCGAGGAAGAAGTCCGGTCGAAATCAACCGGCGTTCCCCAAACGTGGTCGTCCGATCATGGAGGCGGTGTCAATCCGCCTTCCGAGGGCCCGGCGCTTCGGAACCTTCCTCGGCGAACGAACCCGGTAGTGTCAAGCCGGGGGAGCTTGCGTCCGAAAACAAGTAGCTGTCGCTTTTCGTGGCGGCCGGCGTCCGCTCGTGACGGAGTTCGCGCGCCGGCTGGTCGATCGGATTGCCCGGGAGTGCAAATACCTGACTCCCTCAAAACCGGGAACTTCTTGAATCGACGTGCGTTTTGCGACGATCGGAAACCAACAGGAGGCAATATCATGGCAACCACTTCCCGAGGCCGCGCTCAGGATCGCGCAAAGGTCGCCGGCGGACAGGATCACGAAGTCCGCTACGAGGCGAAGAAGGAAGGCGTTTCAAAGGACACCGTTAAGACGGCTGTGAAGAGCGCAGGCAATTCGCGCAAGAAGGTCGAAGCGGAAATCGGCCGTCGCTAAGCCTTTGAGATCGCGACCTCCGCCGCCAATCTCTCTTAATCGGTAGGCTAGCGCCCCGCCTCCCTGGCGAGAAAGGTGGCTATCCTCGCCAAGGATGGGCAACCCATCCTATGAGGAATGTGTTGCCCGCCGAGCAGGAGGACGAGCGGCCAACAGATCGAGGCTATCGGGAAGAGTCGTTCGCTTGGCGAAAAGCGGAGGTCGCCAAGCGCGTCCGCAGCGCAGCAGAGCTGCTGTCACGCGGCAGTCTGGTCTGGATCGGACGAGAGCCTCTGGATCGCTAAATCGGAACCACATATTTCGCCAGGTGCACGTTTTAGCGTCAAAGATATCGTCAGCTCGGAGTCGCGATGTTTCGTCCAGTTGCTGCGCCGCTCTTCAATGCATCAACCTCCTCAGATAGGCGATCTTTGATCTCGTCGTGTGCGTCCGATGCCACTCCAACAGCACGTTCAAGGACGTCAGCTGCAACAGCTTTCCCTCGATCGATAAGCTCGGAGCTCTGAGCGCCCAACGCGTCCTTGGCGGCGTCTGAGGCCTCTCCTGCCAATTCGTCTTCCGTCTCCGTGCTAGGAAGGGCTGCGCCAATAGCAGCTCCGACAGCAAATGCCAGCGCGCCTCCAACCAGCGGCTGATCGCGAAACTGGGTAAGGATCAAGGTGTTGAGGTCCGTGGCCTGTTCCTGCAGATTTGTCGCAGCAGATGTCGTTCGGCTGGTCAGCGAGCTTGCCGTCCCCGCCGCGCTCTCTGCTATATCGTGCGCTGTCGTCTTAACTTGCTCCCATTTTTCCGCAGCCCAGCCGGATGCCGCGTCGAAGATCGCCCCCGTCTCGTCGAGGATTTGATTGACCTGTTTTCCGCTGGCATCGACGAAACCGCGATAGGTCTTACCTGTGTCGTCCATAAAATGGCCGGCGCGGCGTCCCGTTTCGTCGGTGAGTGCTTTCAGTTGCCTGCCAGAGCCATCGCTGAAGTGACTGTATCGCACGCCCCCGATCGATGTGGGCGGACCAAGTCGACGGACCGGCCCCTGAACAGGGTAGAGATCATATTCCGGCTCCCGAGAATCGGGTGCAGTCGTCGAAGGGGAACCTTTGGCCATCAGCCAGGCCAGACTGACGCCCATCAGCGCCACCGGCAGGGGATTTTCTTTAAGGGTTCGCGCAAGGTTTCCGACGAACTCGCTGCCCCCGCTATTCCTCGCGTAAGCAAGAACCTCGTCCACCAGCTGGCCCGGCGACATTCGCTCCTGGATAGCGTCTAATCGATCTCCAAGCCGTTGCCGATCTCGCTCGATTTCTCGCTGCAGCTCGGCCGATGTTTTGTCTGTCGAGGTTTCCATCAGAGTTTATCCTTCACGGTTTGCACATCGCGGCCAAGCGAAGTGGTGGTTCGTTCGAGCGTCAGGTTGTTGCGTCGGAAGACCGCGAGACCACGCGCGATCATGATCCATGCAATCAGCCCGATGACGACGCCGACGGCTGCGGACGCCAGCGCATTGGCAGTCGGCTCGGCAAACCCTTGAGCCACGAGGAATGCGGCGACACCGCTGACGATGGCACTCAACAGGACGCCGACCGCACCGATCGCCAGAACCAGGCCGATCAGGAGGATTTCGACACCGCCCAAAGCATCCGATAGCTTCTCGGCCGCTTCGGTTTTGGCCAGGTCGATTTCTTTTCGCAAGAGACCAGTGACGTCGCGCAGAAGTCCGCTGATCAATTCGGACAGCGGCGTGTTTTCCGAGATCTTAGTCATTTAAATTGCCCTCGCTTCCGGAAACTGATCTCACCGCTTGCGATGGCCCGGTCGGTCGGGTTTGATCGTTCCTTTTTGCAGAGGCGATCAGGAAACGACTTGCAGTTAGGCCCGCGAGTGCTGCGATTCCAAGAAATGCCATTGGCTGCCTGCGCCCGAAATCCTCGGCCAAAGTTGCCATTTCACCGAGGTCCTTGCCTTCAATCCTTCTGGCAACATTTGCGATGCTCTGGCCGATTTCGCGCGCGTAGCGGCCAACCTGTGGCTGATCAGCGCCCTCTAATTCTGCCCCGACCTTCTCGAGAGCTTTCGCCACGCCCCTCACCTGATGGGCGGCATAGTGCGTCTGGTCGGAAACAACCTCGTCGACCTTCTTGATGACGGCGCCGGAGCTCTCCTTGATCATCTCCCTCGTCGAGTCGACATCTTCGCTGAGCTTGTTTTTGAGATCAGTGATTGGTGGGACATTCGCAGACGGACTGCGTTCTCCTGCCGGAGCGGAAAAATCATTTATCATCGAGAGCCTCCCTGGATCCGATCCTTTTGTGGGCGCCGAACCTCGATCTTCCAGCTTTGTTCCCGGTGGGTTTGTGTGTTCCATAAAAACTTTTTGCGCCACAGCCCGGGAGGGCAGGGGGTGCGTCAGACATCAGCGCAGGCGAAAGGGAACCGGGACACCCGCAAAACGGGACCTCGTCCAAGATTCTGCCACCAAAGTCATCAAAGCAGATGCCAGGCAGTTGGACGGACTAACGTGATAGGCGTTCGAGCGTCGTGACGTCTTCAGCGCCCGTCCGCGTTGGAACGGTGGCCGCACCCCGCTCGTGCCGCATGCTAAGTCGTACAAAGCCCTCGGTATCGCGCCGATTCGAACGACCCGCCCACCCCATATTTACGGCTGGGAGCCGGAACAACCTTTGGCTTGCAGCTTCTGAAGCGACGCGTCGAGTCTGATGGCGATACCCGTTGCAGCATAATCGAGAGAGACATCTCCGAACGCGGCGAGACTCGCTCTAACGAGCCGCGAGCCGAAGCCCTTTTTCTTGGGGCTTTCAACAACCGGTCCGCCGCGTTCCTGCCAAAGCAGGTGAAAGCGATCGTCGCCGGCGTTTTGCAGCACCGACCATTCGATTCTGACAGATCCGGTATTCACCGACAAAGCCCCGTATTTCGTCGCGTTCGTGACCAATTCGTGCAGCACGAGGGAGAATGAAAGCGCCGCCTGGGGGTTCAGATGAACGTCGGGACCACTTGCCTCGATACGGTCCGGCTCAAGTCCGAGATTGGTTGCTGTCGCCTCGACAATCGTATCCATGGTCGCCGATAGCCAGTTCTTCTGCAGTAAAATATCATGGGCGTTTGCATAGGCATTGATGCGCGCCGAGATTGACTGCTCGGCTTCCGCCATGCTGCTCGCACTTCGAAAGGACTGGCTAATGATCGCCTGAACGACGGCCAGCGTGTTCTTGATGCGATGGGAGAGCTCGTGCATCAGGACGCGCTGGCGCTCCTCATTTTCTCTCTGCTCGGTTCGATCCCTGAGGATCTTCAGGAAGCCTTCCAGTTCGCCATCATCCGATCTCAACGCCATCATCTGGCCCGACGCCCAGAATAACGAGCCATCCTTTCGCACGTGCCAGCGTTCGTCGTCTCCATGGCCGTCCGTCAAAGCGGCGGTCATTTCCCGTTGAGGGGCCCCGGCCTCACGGTCGTTCTCCGTGAAAATCACGGCCACGGGCCGACCGATAATTTCGGGGTCTTCCCAACCGAAGATCCGGCGTGCCCCTTCATTCCACGTGGTGACGAGACCTTCGAGATCCACGGCAATGATCGCATATTCGATGGCACTCTGGAGGATGGCTTCGAGAAAGCGCTCCCGAGCCCGACTGGGATGCGAAAAGCGGTTCATGTTCTTGTTCCGCGCCTGATTGTTCAGATCACATGAGAATGGACTTACCTCCAATCCTATACCTGACGCTGCCGTATTGCCATCGCGCGTGATGCTTATGCGGCACGGTGTCCGCAAAGCCTCTGAAGTAAGGCAAGTAGGCGATCGTCGGGAAACAAAGGAACGCGGGCGACGTTATCAGCCGATGACTGATGAAGCGTAGAAGCATGACGACTCACTCGACAAAGAAACTACACGGGGAGCCTTCGGCATCGTCAAAAACAGCCTTGGCCGATCGGAAAGAATTAGCGGCGGTCGCGTTCGAACGCACACGGATGCCCATGGTTGTCACGGACGCACGCAAACCCGATTTACCGATCGTTCTGGCAAACAAATCATTTCTCGATCTGACAGGGTATGCAGCCGACGAGGTGGTGGGTCGCAATTGCCGATTTCTGCAAGGGCCTGCGACCTCACCGATTGCTGTTGCCGAAATTCGCGCCAGCATCGCCGAGGAGCGTGACGTCAGCGTCGAGATCCTCAACTATAAGAAAAGTGGAGAGCCATTCTGGAACCGCCTGCACTTGAGTCCCATCCATGGGGATGACGGAAGGATCCTGTATGTCTTTGGATCGCAAATCGACATGACGGAGTACCGGCGGGTTGAGGCGCTTGAGGCTTCCGAGCATCGCCTCCTCATGGAGGTCGACCACCGGTCGAAGAATGTCCTCGCCATCGTTGACAGCATCGTTCGCCTCAGCAACGCCGACGATGCGGCCCTTTATGCCGCTGCTATCCAGCATCGCGTGCAGGCGCTAGCCCGAGCACATAATTTGCTGGCCGAGCGAGGGTGGGCGAATATCTCGGTCGAGGAACTCGTTCGGCTACAGGTGACGCCGTTCGCAGCCACCCGCGTTGCTTTGAACGGGCCTGATATCAGGCTGCCGGCGACAGTTGTCCAACCGGTCGCGCTCGTGCTTCACGAACTCGCCGTCAACGCGGCCCGTCATGGTGCGCTTGCCAAGCCGCTCGGAAAGCTATCGATTGACTGGGCGCCCGGACAGTCGGATGACGGCTTCAGGCTGAGATGGAAAGAGGTCGGTTCTGGCCCGCCGCCCAAGTCAACCAAACGAGGCTTTGGCACGGTGATCGTCGGCGCAATGGTGGAAAAGCAACTGAAGGGGCAGTTCGAGAAAACCTGGTTGGATGACGGCCTGCTTATCGAGATCGAGGTGCCCGCTACCGGCTCTAGGCCGGTATGACGCGCATCGCTGAAACTGAAATTGAGGGAGATCGCGGGCCATGCCGCTATCCCTCGTTTCCCTTGAGCCTAGCCAGATGTTCGGAACACACAACCTTGACCAGCTCAAGTAATAACGAGGTTTTCTCCGCGAGCCAGCTAACCGCTTCCTCGCTGATTTCGAAATGCTTGGAATAGCGCGCCTTAACACAGATCGGCATAGGGGGCGATCGATGTGATCGCACCCCTGCCACACCACCCGGCACGCGGGTCCGCACCGAGCGGTTCGAGAGATTGAGGTTTATGCGAGTCTGGGCATTCCAAGTTGGTCGGCCCATTTGATCGTGAGGACGGTGTTGAGGACTTTGGCGCTGTTGCGCCACCAGCGACGGGAATTTCCCGCATGATGGCTCTGCTGCGGCGCCTTTATGGCCGGCTTTCACCTGACGGTGAACGAGGTCAAGAGCGCCGTTGCCAACGTCCAGGCCGTCCACACCCGCAGCACCCTTGTTGGCTCGCACCTGCTTCCAGGCCCGCAGAAGGTTCTCTCGCATCAGGGCCGCCTCAAGCAGCCCTGACCTGTGTCATTCCCGGATCGCGGCGGGGCGCGGCTTCGTCAAGATCGCAGCACCGGCAGGCATCACCCGACGGCCTCTCCGATCTCCAGGACATTCCCGGCATCTGACGCATGGCCTTGCTCATCCTCGGTAGGAACTTCACTCTCTCTCGTTCGGCCCTTCGTTCGCACCAAGGCGCTCCCTACTACGGCCTCTGCTGACTTCTCGCTCCGGCTCGACACCGTCGCCCTTTCAGGCACAAGGCGAGATCTCACCAGGCAAGAACGCACTTCTTCACTGCACGACCGCCGGATTTACGCCACCGCCCCTTGGTCACAAGAGCTTCGCGGTTTTTAGCCCGCTCGCCCTGGTCGGCACCGCCTCATATCCGATTCTTGTCCATCGGCCCGCAGTTGCGATCCACGCTTCCTCCCCACGATCGGTCACCCTCTCGCAGTTGCGCTTCTCTTCGTTCGCCATGACCAGCTTACGGTGGGACTTCCACCCACAAGGGTGCGCCCATGCTGGGCGCACTAAAAAAAGCCCCGCTATTTGCGGGGCTAGTTAGTAGCGTGCATAGAAAGGTGGTTGCCCCAAGTTAATGGGAACGGACCCAGCGCTTCCTCGCGCTTTAACTTGCCTTTACGATCAGAGTTCCCACGCGCAATATCTTTTTTCAAGGGTTCGATAAGCAGCCGGAGGGATGGGGCGTCATCCTTTGCCAAATGTGCCGAGTTCTGAGCTGGTAACGTAAATGCCATCTCTTAACAGCGGTCGCGGACCAACGGCCCGCACGGGCAGCCAAACTGTATGACTTTCAGTTTGCCAAAATAGCCTTCCGGGAAAGGAAGGCTCAGAAGGAACCGATAACATATCCAGCTGCGCCTTCCTTCCATCGTCCATCAGGGGGTGGACACCAGACGCTATGCCAGTTGGTGAGCGCGTGTAAGCCCGGACCTAGGTCCCGCGCGCTTTCGTACCAAAGAGGTAGATTCGTGATCGTAGATCTTGATGGTCTGCCCGTTGGAAGCGACATGCAGTCCGTGCAGCGGAGGAACTATGGCTTATCGGCAACGTTTAGCCGGAACACTCATGATCCTGGGAGGAAAATATGAAAATACTGGTCATCTCTGGCGCATTCCTACTTCTGTCCCTCGGAGGAGCGGCGGTAGCTCAGACCACGACGGTCGTGGTTCCTGGCGAGGTCAAAACCTATGTCGAAAAACAGGACACGCCATCCGTCACCTTTGAAGGCGACGTCGCAGTCGGTACGGCGCTTCCTGACACGGTCGAGATCCACACCATCCCCGATCAACCTGATTACGGTTATGTGGTGGTCAACAAAAAGCGTGTTCTCGTCAATCCGAAGACCCGCGCTGTAATTGAAGTCATCAAATAACCTTGAAAGCTTCGCGGGCCCGCTGCCGAGTCCGCGATGCCTCTATCGTTCCACCCTCCTTCGCGTCAGGTTCCGTTCGCTCGGGACCAACTGTTGAATAAGACTTGCATCCACTTCAGCCAGCCGCGTCAAGCGACGTCGCAACCTTGGCGTCGCCTTCGAGTGATCCAGAACCGAAGCAGCGATTTGATAGCCGGTTTTCGACCTATTCATTCGCCGCGGATCTTCAACTTTCGCCGCCGTCATCCCGCGACCAAGACAATGTCGTAGCCGGCGCAAACCCTTCTGGAGAACAAGCAGAAGCACGAAAATTGGGTCGGTCCGGAAAATTGACTGCATCGCCACGAGTGAAAAGTAAGTTCTTTGACTCTGTCGGAATTCCCAAAACGCAAATTATGAGTGGCATCCATTGCACTTCGAACCGCATAGAGGGAGTTGGGGATTTGCAGCCAGCGAGCGCCGAACGACCTCCAACGCGCTTTTGCCCATTTGCAGATGATTGGACGACATACGGCCAGGGTGCTTTCGGTATCCGACCAGCGCTTCGAGCGACGCCCGACATCGATTGATAAAGCTTCACCAGGGAGGTTCTGACTGGAGACAGCAACATTGCTAAACCCTCCCTGGTGTCCTTTGAACGAGGATTAGGAAAATCTAAGCGGGATCGCGCGGGGGGAAAGATGGACTTAGGTCCGACTGGCGATCTTGGGACTCACTTCGGGCAGGATCGGAGGCTGGATGAAGTTCGGGCAGAACCTTGGGATCAGGCGCGCCAGACTGCACTCGCTTGGTCGCGCGAGCGTTGGTGGGCCCTTGACGCCGCGACTAGCAAGTAGCTGTCGGCGAACCCGGGGGCTTACGGGCGGCGCGAAATGGCGTGCGTCTGCGGTTTTGGAGCAACGACCGCTCCATGCTCGCCAGAGGAAGACCCCGCCTGAGCGGGGATAGTGAGGGGGGTGGTTTCTTCGCTGCGCCTGTGGCGACGCAACCTCCATTTTGACCGATCTTTCCTCATTTTGCAATAATTAGGGATGGCTAAAATATATATCTGCCCAAGTGCTTATGAAGAAAGGGTGCGGTTTCGTACCACCAGACGGTGGTCATTCAATTTCTGATATTACTGTATCGGCCGCTCAGCGATCTGCTAAACCCTAAGCATTTACTTCTCCTGTGCGTTGGGTGGCCGCTGATCTTTAATAATTACCTCGCGGAAAGAGGGCGACGGTGGCTCCATTTCAGACCGCGCAACACGTATTTGATGAAGTCGAGTTAGCTCTCTGTCAGCGCGTATTTGACCGTGTTAGCTCCCTGAAACGTGTTACGAGAGACGCCGAGCGTGAGGAATTGGCGAGCCGGATTATCCAGTCATTTCGACATGGGGTGAAGGACGAGGAATCCTTGGTGCGGCTCTTTATATGAAAGCTAGAATGGTGCGGAACGCGCGGGACCTAAACCGGTTGGATCGATCGGCCCAGAGCGATCGCAGTTCCTGCCGCATGATGCGCTGCAACTCTGGTGTTTCGCCCAACTGCCCCTCGGTGTTCGATATCATTGGTGGCGCAGGTGTATTCGAAAGCATGGACCCAGATACGTTCGCCATTGGCGATCGCTTCTTGATCAGCGGCACAGCGGACCCTCCAGCGCCGGGCGTAGTGAACTGGATCCCGTTGTCGGTGAACACGGTGTGGATCTTGTAGGGGACGGCTGCAATCAAGCGCAGGAGGAACTCGCGCGAGATGGAGGTGGTGGCCTTCTCGTGCAGTTCGACGAAGGCAAACTTTGGTGCGATCGATGGCAACGAACATATGCAGCTTGCCTTGTTCAGTGCGCACCTCGGCAATGTCGATGTGGAGTAGCCGATCGGGTAGCTCTTGAACTTCTTCTTCGCCGGCCTGTCGCCGTCGACATCCAGCAAGCGGCCGATGCCGTGACGCTGCAAGCACAGTGTAGTGCATTTTGCGACTGCAGCGACCTGCTGCCGGAGTGGCTTCGGCAGGATTTCGCTCGGAAAATCCTGAGAGGAGACCGGCCGAAGAAATCCATAGATTGCCAACGTTCCAACTGATGTCGACCTGCCGTCAGCGGTCACCGGGTAGGGGCGGCTGTGCACCATAGCAAGGGACACTTCGCCCCCCGACGACCGCATCGCCGAAGGTTACAGGGGCCTGAGCGACGCCGTGCATTTCGAACGGCTGAAGACGGCCTTGTTCCGGACGCGAGAGCGAACCCGTTTCGACCAGGCTGCCGCCGACCGCATCCTACCGGCGTCGCTCCGAAGCGAAGGCCAATGTTCAGCCGGTGTGATCGGCATTCGGCCCGAGCACGGCGCGATCCTATTTTTCAGCGCGGTTGAGAAGAATTCGCATTTCATCGAAGCGCCGCTTGCGGTCACCGTCATCGCCGTTCGGTGAATAGCACGTGCTCGATACGCAGAAGCGCGCCAGGTTGTGCGGCTTGTCCGCCTTGTCGAACTCGCATTCGAATATGTCGGTCATTTCGGCCGGCGGCGTTCCCTGCCGCGTTGAATACGACATGCGGACGCCCGGCGGCTTCAACTCGGGAAAGGATTGCACGGTGCCGATAGTGAGCTGATCCGTCATGAAGAAGCTCTTTGCGACGGATTTGCAGGTATCCTCGAGCTCAGGCGACTGCGCCATCGCATTTGCGGGCAAGGCGAACGCGCCTATGGCAAAGAGTATGATCGGCTTCCGCACTGCTACTTCCTCCGCTGTCTCTGTCGATTGAGGTAGAGCGGTGAGACCAAAAGCAAATAGTGGTCTGACTGCGATGAAATCCAAACCAGCCATGTCCGCTGCTGCATCGCGGATGGCTGGCGCGGTACGGTCATAACCGATCTGATCGCCATAGCCGATCGTGATATATTTTGGCATACAAATTCCTTTCTGCCGCATTTCTTCCTTCGCGATCTCGGTCTTGTCGGCGGCGACGCCCAGCGCCTTCAGTAAGGCGGCCATTGACGTTGCGGCACTCGACGATTCGCCATGGTTTCTCCAAGGGTTCAGAAAGTTGAACGGTCGGCCTTCCGGGTTCGGGGCCCCGCGGTGGCAAGGCCCATGACGATCGATCTGTCGTTCACAGCGAGGCCGAAGTAGTAAGTGTCACGCTCTTGCTTTCTGCCGCGGCTTAACGCGAGGAACTGGTTCCCCATGTCCACGAAAACCACCTGCTGGACACCTCCGGAGCGCTTCCAGGAAAGCGGCTGGGCGAAGCCCGGTTTTGCCGCCGTCGTGTCGTCGATCATCGAAAGCGGCTTTGATCCTGCGAAAATGGACGCCGTCGGAGCGCAGTTGAAGGCATCCGGGATCGAGCCGTACGATTGCCTCAACCCTGGCCTGATGGACTATATCGCCACCTGGACCGCCAAGAAGAGCGGCGTTCTCGCCTCGTAATCCATAGGGGAGCGCAGACCTCGGCGCTCCCCGACCCCCGCCGCTGTCCGGATATCGATATAGCCCCGCGATGGCCGCGCACCGCCGGCTTGCCGGCGGCCAGACTCGGACGCCTAATGATCGATGAATGCAAAGAGCGCATCGATGTCGGTTGAAGAGAATTCTCCCGACCTGCCACGATTACCCGCCCGGAAAGAAACCGGAGATGTGGCCGCGGAGCTTTCCGCTGTGGATGTGTGTTCACACCATCAGCCGCATCAAGTCTCCTGCCTTCAGGAGAGCCGCTCGCCTCTCGCAGCTGCGGATTATTGTGTATCCTGAGAATAATTATTGTGTACGCAAAGTACACAATAATTGACTCCTCCCAAAAGGCATGCCATCTTAAGGACGTAGAGCAACAATTGGCCGGAGATCGACGATGGCGAAGACACCGAAGAGCAATCTCTACGAAGACCTGAAGCGCCAGATTTTGACGATGGAACTGGACCCGGACGCCGATCTGGACGAGGCCAGTTTGAGCGAGAAATACGGGCTTTCCCGGACGCCGGTGCGCGACATATTCCGCCGCCTCGCCGGCGAGGGTTATATCGACATCCGCGAGAACAGGGGTGCGCGGGTCATCCCGATGAACCACTCCACGCTTCGCAATTTCTTTCTCGTCGCCCCGATGATCTATGCGGCGATCGGCCGTCTCGCTGTGCAGAACTTCAAGCCTGCTCAGCTGTCGGACCTGAAGCAGACGCAGGAGCGGTTCCGTGCTGCCAGCAAGAACATGGACGCATTGGCGATGGTTCTTGAGAACAATCGCTTTCACGAAATCTTCGGCGAGATGTCGGGCAACGTCTATCTGCAGCCGAGCCTCGGCCGGCTGCTCATCGATCACGCGCGCATCGGTCACACGTTCTTCCGGCCGAGGAACGAGGACATGCGGCGGCGGCTGCAGGTGGCGGTCGACCACCATGACAGCTTCATCGCAGCGCTCGGCGCTCACGACGAGGATGCCGTCGTCGATCTCGTTTTCGAACACTGGGAATTGTCCCGCGAGAACATGGAGATGTTCATCGCCCCGCAAGGCCTGAAAGCGGACGCCTTCCTCGGCGGTCCGGCCACGCAAGTATTGGAGAAGTCATCGTGAAGTTTGAGGGGATCTATACGCCGGCGGTGACGCCGCTTGACAAGAATGGTCAGATCGACCGGGCCGGATTTGCCGCCGTGCTCGAGTCGCTGATCGAGGCGGGCGTCCACGGCATCATCGTCGGCGGCTCGACGGGCGAATACTACGCCCAAAGCAGCCAGGAACGTCACGAACTCGCGGCCTATGCGAAGGAAGTCATCGGCACACGGCTGCCCCTGATTATCGGCACCGGCGCCACGCGGACCGAAGATTCGGTCGAATACGCCAAGGCGGCGAAGGAAATCGGCGCGGATGCGATCCTGGTGTCGTCGCCGCCCTACGCTTTGCCGACCGAACGCGAGAATGCGGTTCACGCCCTGACGGTCGATCGCGCCGCCAACCTGCCGATCATGCTCTACAACTATCCCGCCCGTATGGGCGTGGTGATGGGCGAGGAGTATTTCTCCCGCGTCGGCAAGTCGAAGAACGTGATCGCCATCAAGGAAAGCTCCGGCGACATGGGCAATCTTCACCGGCTCGCCCGGAAGTTTCCGCACATTGCCCTGTCCTGCGGCTGGGATGACCAGGCGCTCGAATTCTTCGCCTGGGGCGCGAAGAGCTGGGTCTGCGCCGGCTCCAATTTCCTGCCGCGCGAGCATGTCGCCCTCTACGAGGCCTGCGTCCTCGAGAAGAACTTCGACAAGGGCCGCGCGATCATGAGCGCGATGCTGCCGCTGATGGATTTCCTCGAATGCGGCAAATTCGTCCAATCGATCAAGCACGGCTGCGAGATCGTCGGCCTCAAAGCCGGCCCGGTGCGGGCGCCGCTGCGCGGACTGAACTCTGAAGAGAAAAGAACCCTTGAGACCGTTGTCGCCACCTTGAAGCGCACGGTCGCCCAGATCACGTCGGGAGCCAATCATGCATGAACCCTTGACCGCAGCCGAATACAAGGCGATTGCCGCCGAACTGCAGTTTCCGACCAACGCCTTCATCGACGGCGCATTTCGTCCGGCAAATTCCGGCAAGACTTTCACCACCACGAACCCTGCGACAGGTGAGGTCCTTGCCGAAATCGCAGCCTGCGATTCCAGCGACGTCGACTACGCGGTGCAGAAGGCGAAGGACGCGTTCGACGACGGACGCTGGCGGCTGCGCTCGCCGGGCGAGCGCAAGGAAGTGCTGCTGAAGCTCGCTAAGCTGATGGAGCAGAACAGGCACGAACTCGCCGTCCTGGAAAGCCTCGACAGCGGCAAGCCGGTGCGCGAATGCCAGACGGTAGATGTTCCCGATACCATTCATACGATCCGCTGGCATGCCGAGCTCATCGACAAAATCTACGACAACACAAACAATGTCGGCGCCAATGCGTTGGCCATGGTGGTGCGCGAGCCGATCGGCGTCGTTGGCTGTGTTTTGCCGTGGAACTTCCCGCTGCTGATGCTGGCCTGGAAGATCGGCCCGGCGCTCGCCGCCGGCTGCTCGGTCATCGTCAAGCCGGCGCAGGAAACGACGCTCACGACGCTGCGCGTCGCTGAGCTTGCCCATGAGGCCGGTATTCCTGCTGGTGTGTTCAACGTCGTCACCGGTTCCGGCCGGGAGGTGGGCGAACCGATCGGCCTGCACATGGACGTCGATATGGTGGCCTTCACCGGGTCGACGCCGACCGGCCGCCGCTTCCTGCGTTACGCCGCGGACTCGAACCTCAAGAAGGTCGTGCTCGAATGCGGCGGCAAGAATCCGGCGGTAGTGCTGGCGGATGCCGAAGACCTCGATCTCGTCGCCGAGCAGGTGGTCAACGGCGCCTTCTGGAACATGGGCGAGAACTGCTCGGCCACGTCGCGCCTGATCGTCCATGCCAGCATCAAGGACGAATTGCTGCAGCGTATCGGCGCCTATATGCGCGAATGGAAGACGGGTGACCCGCTGAACCCGGAAAACCGCATCGGTGCACTGGTCAGCAAGAGCCATTTCGAGAAGGTGAAATCTTTCCTCGATGATGTGAAGACCGAAAAACTCTCGCTTGCCCATGGCGGCGAAACTTTTGAAGGGGCCTTCATCGAACCGACGGTGGTCGACGGCGTCACGCCGAAGAGCCGGCTGTTCCAGGAGGAAATTTTTGGCCCCATCCTTTCGGTCACCACCTTCGAAAACCTGGCCGAGGCCACCGCACTTGCCAACGATACCAATTACGGCCTGACCGCGTCGATCTATACCGGCAGTCTGCGCAACGCGATCCGGCTCTCCCGCGACATCCGAGCCGGCCTGATCACCGTCAACTGTTTCGGCGAGGGTGACGCCACCACGCCGTTCGGCGGCTACAAGGAGTCCGGTTTCGGCGGCCGCGACAAGTCGGTCTTCGCCCACGACAATTACTGCGAGCTCAAGACCATCTGGATCGATATCTCGGAGCGGTCGGTGGACGAGACGATCCGATGACCCGTCATGTGATCAAGCACCTGCCGACCGATACCGGCGTTTCGGGATGGGAGGCGACCAGCGAACGCGCCTTTCCCGTAACGGCGCTTGAACACGACATTACTGCCGACTGGCTGATCATCGGCGGCGGCTTTGCCGGTCTGTCGGCGGCGCGCCGCCTCTCACAGTCGCGGCCTCAGGACAAGATCGTCGTCCTGGAGGCCCGCGAACTCGCCAAGGGTCCGGCCGGAAGGAATTCCGGCTTCATGATCGACGTGCCGCACAATCTGTCCTCGGGCGAGTATTCGGTGGCCGACGAGGAAGCGACCAAGGACGAGATCCGGCAGAACCGTCTGGCGATCTCTTTCGCAGCCGATGCCGCGGCCGAATACGGCCTGTCCCGGGAAACATTCGACCCCTCGGGCAAGGTGAATGCCGCAGCTTCCGATCGGGGAATGGGGCTCAACGACAATTACCGGAAATCGCTCGAGAAGATCGGCGAGGAGCATCGCGTTCTCGATGCCGACCAGATGCGGGAGATGACCGGCTCGCACTATTATCGCGGCGGCCTTTACACGCCGGGCGCGGTGATGATCCAGCCTGCCGACTATATTCGCGGCCTAGCGCGCGGACTTTCCTCCAAAGTCGCCATCCACGAGCACTCGCCGGTGCTGGAGCTTTCGCGCGAAGGCAAGACATGGAAGGCGAAGACCGGTCGCGGCTCCGTTTCGGCGTCGAAGGTCATTCTGGGGGTGAACGGCCATATTCAAAGCTTCGGTCATTTCCGCGGACGGCTGATGCACATTTTCACCTATGCGTCGATGACAGCGGCCTTTTCCCAGAACGAGTTCGGCGGCGACGTGACCGGGGCGGATCGCTGGGCACTGCTGCCGGCCGACCCGATGGGAGCGACGCTCAGAAAGGTCACCACCGATAGCCGTTCGAGGATCGTCGTCAGGACGAGGTTCACCTACGATCCGGGCCTCAAGGTGTCGGAAAAGCGTGTCGCCGGCATTGCCGCCGAGCAGCGGCGGTCGTTCGACGCCCGTTTTCCCGGGCTGGAAAACCTGCCGCTGGAATATAGCTGGGCAGGTGCGCTCTGCCTCAGCAGAAATCATGTGCCGGCATTCGGCGAGGTCGAAGACGGGCTTTTTTCGGCCTGCTGCGAAAATGGCCTCGGCACCGTCAAGAGCACGCTTGCGGGCATGATGGCCGCGGATCTCGCGACAGGCGCCCGCAGCCCCGAACTCGACCGATACAGCAATCAGCCGGAACCGACCAGGTTGCCGCCCGAGCCCATCGCGTGGCTCGGCGTCAACTCGGTCATCCGCTTTCAGGAATTGCGTGCAGGCCGCGAGGGATGATCCCTCGGCCGCGCAATATGAAGACTGCCGCCCGCAGACTTCAATGAGAATGGGAACGAAAACCAGGAGTAAGAAAAATGAAGACTTTGTGGAAGGCGCTTTGCGCCGCTGCGGTGATCGGGATCAGTATCCTTCCCGCCCGCGCTGAGGAAAAGACGATCAATCTGGGCACGATGTCGTGGGAAGACCTGACGCCCATCACCGGCATCACCAAGAAGGTTCTGGAAGACGCCGGTTACACCGTCAAGGTGACCGAGTTCTCCGAATGGGGTATCGCCTATGCCGCTCTCGCCAAGGGTGACATCCAGGCTCTCACCTCGCAGACCGACTACGTCGCCCAGGACTATTGGGACAAGAACAAGAACCGTCTCGAAAAGATTTCACCGGTTTCGCACGGCCTCTATCAGGGCGTCGCCGTTCCGAAATATGTTCCGATCGATTCGCTGGAACAGCTCAATGAAAATGCCGATAAATTCGGCGGCAAGATCATCGGCATCGAACCGGGCGCCGGCCTGATGCGCGATACGGCGAATGCGGTCAAGGATTACGGCCTCAAGCTCCAGCTCGTCGAAGGCAGCACGGCTGCGATGACGGCGGCGCTGAAATCCGCCTACGATCGCAAGGAGTGGATCGCGGTGACGATCTGGGAGCCGTCATGGATGGTCCAGAAGTACGAGGTCAAGTACCTGAAGGATCCGAAGGGCGTCTTCCCGCCGCCGCAGAGCTACTACTGGATCGGCCATAAGGGCTTCTCCGAAGAGAACCCGCACGCCCGCGAAGTCATGGCCAGCGTCTACGTGCCGATCGCCGACATCACCACCATCAACGGTGAAGTCAAGGACGGCAAGACCATGGATCAGGCCGTGCAGGATTGGATTGGCGCCCATGCCGACCTGATCAAGCGCTGGGAAAACATCAAGAAGAAGTAAGCACCTCGTGGCCGCCCGCACCGCCGGGCGGCCACCTTGAAACCTAAGGAAGAAGCCAGCGCCATTGGCTCAAAGGGGATCGCTATGAAAGCTGTCAATATCGATGCCAAGGATGTCCTGATCGACTGCCAATCCCTTTGGAAGGTCTTCGGAGGCAAGTCGGCTGCCGCGATGAAGTCGATCAAGGAGCGCGGCCTCGGCAAGAACGAGGTTCTCAAGGAATTCAACTGCGTCGTCGGCGTCTCCGATGCGAGCATCCAGGTCCGGCGCGGCGAAATCTTCTGCATCATGGGATTGTCGGGAAGCGGAAAATCGACGCTCATCCGCCTTCTCAACAAGCTGATCACGCCGAGCGCCGGCAAGGTCCTCGTCAAGGGACGCGACCTTGCTAGCCTGTCGCCGGCCGATCTCAGGCAGATGCGCGCCAAGAACATCGGCATGGTGTTCCAGAGCGTCGCGCTGCTGCCGCATCGGACGGTCCTGGAAAACGCGGCCTTCGGCCTCGAAGTCCAGGGCATTGCGAAGGCGGAGCGAAACAAGACCGCTTCTGCCGCCCTCGAGAAGGTCGGCCTCGCCGACTGGCTGAGCCGCTATCCCAACGAGCTTTCCGGCGGCATGCAGCAACGCGTCGGGCTTGCCCGCGCGCTCGCTTCCGACCCCGAGATCATTCTGATGGACGAGCCGTTCAGCGCGCTCGACCCGCTCATCCGGCGTCAGCTTCAGGATGAATTCCGCCAGCTGACCAAAGCACTCGGCAAATCCGCCGTCTTCATCACCCATGATCTCGACGAGGCGATCCGCATCGGCGATCGCATCGCGATCATGAAGGACGGCGTCATCATCCAGACCGGCACGGCGGAGGAAATCATCCTCAACCCGGCGGATGCCTATGTCGCCGAATTCGTCGCGGGCATCTCTCGCCTTCACCTGATCAAGGCGCATTCCGTCATGCGCAGCGTTGCCGAATTCCAGCAAAGCGCGCCGAACTTCGACATTGCGTCGCTGGCGCGCACGACGCCGGACGCCGATATCGACGAGCTTATCTCTTTGACGATGCAGTCGGAACGCGACGCCATCGCCGTCGTCGACAATGATCAGGTCGTCGGCGTGGTCACGCCGCGCAGCCTGCTGATGGGCGTCAAGGGAACGTCTGCCCCCGATCTCACGGCGGCATGACCCCAACTGGAGGTGATTGACATGGATAGTTCAGCCTTCACCGATGTTTTCGACGAATGGACGGACTCGGCGCTCGAATGGGTGAGCGACAACGGGGAAACCCTCTTCGACTATATCAGACAGGTTCTCGAAGGGCTTTATGACGGCATCCTCTGGCTCCTGCAGCTTCCGCCCTTCTATGTGATCGCCTTGGTGGTGGCGCTGATCGGCTGGCGGCTGGTCAATGTCTGGTTCGCTCTCCTGAGCGGCGTCGCGCTGGCGCTTTGTTTTTCGATGGGGCTCTGGCCGGAGACGATGAGCACGCTGGCTCTGGTTCTGACCGCGACTGTGATCGCCTTGGCGATCGGCATCCCGATTGGCATCGCCGCCGGCTTCTTCACCGCCCTCGATCGCTTCATGGAGCCGGGCCTCGATCTGATCCAGACGCTTCCGCCCTATATCTACCTGCTGCCGGCGATCGCCCTGCTCGGCTACGGGCCGGCGACCGCGCTGATCGCGACCGTGATCGTCGCGGTGCCGCCGGCAATCCGCCTGACCTCGCTCGGCATCCGCATGACCCCCAAGGAATTCATTGAACTTGGGGAGGCGCTCGGGATGACGCCGGCAAAGATGTTCTTCAAGATTCGTCTTCCCTTTGCCCTGCCGAGCATCATGGCGGGCATCAACCAGAGCCTGATGATGGCCTTCGGCATGGTGGTCATCGCCGGCATCGTCGGCTCCGGCGGGCTCGGAGAGACGATCTACGGCGCGATCAGGACACTGGACATCGCCACCTCTATCAATGGAGCGATCGCCATCGTGGTATTGACCATGGTGATTGACCGGATCACCCAGAATGCCGCTCGCTTGGGAACAGGGAGGAAAGCATGAATCTTTCGACCTTGCAGTTTTCGCCCGGCGCCTTCCTGGCTCCATCAGTCGATTGGCTCAACACCAATCTTCACCCGCTGTTTGCGGCCATCAGCTATCTGGTGGAAACGGTGCTTTCGGCAATCGAGGCAGCACTGCTCTTCGTGCCGCCCTATGCGCTGATCGCGATCGTCGTCGTCGTGGCATTTTTTGCCGCCAGCCTGCGCGCCGCGATCCTTGCCGGCCTCTGCCTCGGCTTCTGCCTGCTTGTCGGGCTGTGGACGGCATCGATGCAGACCCTTGCGCTGGTCAGCGTCGCCGTCGTGATCTCGGTGCTCATCGCCTTCCCGATCGGCGTCCTGTGCTCGCGGCACAAGACGCTGGAAGCGGTGGTTCGGCCAATTCTCGACGTGATGCAGACCGTGCCGCCCTGGGTCTATCTCATTCCGGCGGTGATGATTTTCAGCCTTGGGCGCGTGCCGGCGATTATCGCCACCATCGTCTACGGCATTCCGCCGATGCTGCGCCTGACGACGCTGGCCTTCAACCAGGTGCCGAAAGTCTTCATCGAACTCGGCAGCGCCATCGGCGCGCCGCCGCGCTCGATCCTCTGGAAGATCGAAATCCCGCTGGCCAAGCAGACGCTGCTGGTCGGGCTCAACCAGTGCATTCTTCTGTCGCTGGCTATGGTCGTGCTGGCCGGCCTCGTCGGCGCAGGCGGCCTCGGCGCCGAGGTGACGCGCGGGCTGACGCGCATGGAGATGGGGCTTGGTCTCAGGGCCGGCCTGGCGATCGTCGCGGTCGCCCTTCTGCTGGACCGGCTGTCGCGCGGCCTGCTCGACCGTGACAGGCTGCCGAAGGCGAGATGAGGAGGATCCGAGGATGAGAAACAGTTTCTTCTGCATCGATGCACATACCTGCGGCAATCCCGTCCGCCTCGTTGCCGGCGGCAGCCCGCTGCTTCCGCACCTGCCGATGGGCGAGCGCCGCGAGATCTTCGTGCGCGACCACGACTGGGTCCGCAAGGCGCTGATGTTCGAGCCGAGGGGGCATGACATCATGTCGGGTTCGATCATCTATCCCCCGTATCGGGAGGACTGCGATTTCGCCGTCCTTTTCATCGAGGTCAGCGGCTGCCTGCCGATGTGCGGCGCCGGCACGATCGGCACCGTGACCGCAGCGATCGAAGAGGGACTGGTCAAGCCGCGCGAGCCGGGTCGGGTCGCCATCGAAACGCCGGCCGGCAGAGTTGATGTCACCTATGAGGAGAAGGGCGGATATGTCGATTCCGTTCGTCTCCACAATGTGGCGAGCTATCTGCATGAGGCGGATGTCGAGGTCGATGTGCCTGGTATGGGCCGTCTGCGCGTCGATATCTCCTATGGCGGCAATTATTATGCGGTCGCCGAACCGCAAGAGAACTGGAGCGGGCTCGACGGCATGAGCGCCTCCGACATCGTCGGCTGCAGCCAGAAGCTCAGATCAGCACTTGCCGATGTCTGCGATCCCGTGCATCCCGACGATGCCAGGATCCGCGGCGTACATCATGCGATCTGGTGCGACCGCCCGGTGAACGACGTCTCGGACGGACGCTGCGCGGTCTTTTATGGCGACAAGGCGATCGACCGGTCCCCGGGCGGCACCGGCACCTCGGCGCGCATGGCCCAGCTCCACGGGAAGGGGCGGCTCGCCGTCGGGTCGAGATATCGCCATGAAAGCCTGATCGGAACCATTTTCGAGGGCCGGGTCGAAGCCGAGGCAAGGATCGGACCCTATCGCGGGATTCTTCCCAGCATCGGCGGCTGGGCGCGGGTCATCGGCCACAACACCATTTTCGTTGACGACCGCGATCCGCTGGCGCACGGTTTTCAAATTCGATGAGCGCGTTTTCTGAGTTTTGCGAGGCGGCAAGGAGATGACAATGCGACCGGAGCAGCAACGACAGGGAGACAGCGCCGCGAAATCCAGTTCCCGGCTCAAGGTGGGGTTCGTGCTGTCGCGGTCATTTACGCTGTCGGCCTTCGCACTCTTCGTCGACACGCTGCGGCTTGCCAGTGACGAGCAGGATCGATCCGGAAGGGTGCTTGCCGACTGGCAGGTCATCGGCAGCACGCGGCATCTGATCACCTCGAGCTGCGGGGTCCAGGTTGCTCCGACCTCCGATTTCGTCGATCCGCTGAAATTCGACTATATCGTCGTCGTCGGCGGGCTTCTGACGGTGGAAAACCCTGTCGACCAGCAGACCATCAATTTTCTCAGGCAGGCGGATGCCAAGAAGGTGCCGCTGATCGGCGTCTGCACCGGGTCGTTCATTCTTGCGGCGGCGGACCTGATGAAGCGGCACGAGTCCTGCGTGAGCTGGCTGCATTACAAGGAATTTCGCGAGCGGTTTCCGGACCTCGGCGTTCGGTCCGACCGGCTTTTCAATCTCGACCGCCAGCGCGGATCCTGCGCCGGCGGCAGCAGTTCGGCCGACATGGCGGCGCTGCTGGTCAGGAAATATATCAGCCGGGATGCCGAGCGAAATGCGCTTGAGGTGCTTCAGATCGAGAAGGCCCGGGCGCCGGCGGACATCCAGCCCCGCCGTCCGCTGTATGACGACTATGACGACGCCCGCGTCAAGGCGGCGATGATTACGATGGAACAGTTCGTCGACGGCAGCATATCGATCCAGAAGCTTGCCGGCATGGTTGGGCTGTCACGGCGGCAGCTGGAGAGAATTTTCATCGACAAGACGGGAATGTCTCCCGCCAAGGCCTATAATCGGGTCCGCATGGAGCGGGCAAAATCGATCCTGGTCCAGTCGAAGGCGCCGCTTATCGAGATCGCGCTCGATGTCGGTTTCGAAAACGCCTCGCAGTTCACGCGAACGTTCAAGCGGACCTTCGGGCAGACCCCGTCGCAGCATCGCGCGGCAGCTTTAAGAGCACACTGACCGAGACGCCTGGCGCGAAGAGGTTTCAGATATCCTCCCACGGAAAGCTATCCAGCCGCTCCGCGCCCTTTGATGTGATCAGGGCCTGGGTTTCCAGTTTGATGCTCTCGGAGCCGGCTTCGGCGATCAGGCTCTCGACGTTGAGCACCATGTTCTCCTCGATGATGCCGCTGAAATCGGGATCGAAATCCGGGTGCAGCAGCACCCCCGGCCATTCGTCGGCCATGCCGGTGCCGTGCAGAGCGAGCGTATAGCGATAAGGCTGGTATTTCTCCGGGATTTGCCAGGACAGTTCGTTGAACTCCAGGAACGTCATGCCCGGCCGGATGACCGAGAGATTGTGTTCGATCTGGTCCCTGGCTGCCGCGTAAAGCTTCTTCTGCTTGGCGTTCATCGCCACATGGCCTGATGTCCACGAGCGCGAGAGGTCGGCGCAATAGCCGTAGGGGCCGATCATATCGGTGTCGAAGGAGATCATCTCGCCGCGCTTGATGACGTAGTCCGAACATTCCTGATACCAGGGATTGGTTCGGGGGCCTGCGGTCAGCAGTTTGGTTTCCAGCCATTCGCCGCCGCTGCGCGCATTTTCGAAGTGGAGCTCGGCCCAGATTTCCCGCTCGGTGCGGCCCGGCTCGGATACTTCGTACATCCGCGCCATTCCCGCTTCGCAGACGCGGATCGTCCAGCGCATCAGCTCGATTTCTTCAGCGCTTTTGATCGACCGCGCCCGTTCGGCCAGCTCCTGGCCGTCGAGAAGGGTAAATCCGCGTTCCGTGAGTTCGAACGCGCCTGATGGTTCGAGCCTGTCGACGGCGATGCGCCTGTTGGCGCCATTCCCCTTGACGATGTCGGTGATCTCGTCCGCCCAGGCCTTCAGGCGGGGTTCCACGAGGTTGCCTGCGGTGAAGAAGATCCAGGATTTCGACGGCCGGATCTCGTCGATGCCGGGCAGTCCGTAATTGACGTGTTCGGCGCCTTCGAATTCGAAAATAATCGCCGGGCCGTCGGCCAGGATCAGCGCGTAGCGCGACGGATTGTGCATCGTCCAGATGCTCATATTCGACGAGTCGAAGGCGTAGCGGATGTTGACGGGATCGTAGAGCAGCAGGGCGCCGCAATCCCATTCGCGCATCTTGATGCGCAGCCGCTCCAGCCGGTAGCGGCGCGCGCGGTCGAGTGTCGTGGCCGGCACAGGACTGATGAGAGGCCGGTCCGCTCCATCGGGATTGAGGTAAGCCTGCTTCCGCTCGTCCTTGAAGACGGTCGAGCCGGCCAGCTCGACGGATTCGTTTTCGTCTCGCAACATCCGGGTGATCCCTATTGTCGATAAGTAATGCGGTGTCGCTCAGCGTTCGATGACGAGATCGCTGAGCGGCTTCGAGCAGCAGGGCAGGAAAAAGCCGGCGTCGATTTCCCTCTGGCGGATGCCGCCATTGTGGTTCATGTCAACCGTGCCTGAGGTCAGCTTCGACTTGCAGGTGCCGCAAACGCCGTTGGCGCAGGAAGATGGAATCCTGACGCCCGTCTTCTTCGCACAGGAGAGCACGCTCTGGTCGCCGGTTACCTCGATGCTGCGGGCCTGCTTCGAGAAAGTGACCTGAAAGACCTTGGCCTTCGCTTCCTGGATCGCGGGGATCTCGGGTTCGTCAATGACCGCGGCGTCGAAGCTTTCCTCGAGATAATGCGAGGCGGGGACGCCGAGCTCGGCGGAAATGCTGCGTGCTGCCGCCATGAATGGGGCGGGGCCGCAACACATCACGGTCCGATCGGCAATATCCGGAACTGCAAGCCTGACATAGTCCGCCGAAATACGGCCGGTGAGGCCGGGCCAGGACGCCTCGCCGGCAACGGTCTCCGGCAGGAAGTGCAGGCGAAGGCCCTTTAGCCTGCGGGCGATGCAGGCGAGCTCGTCACGGAAGATCAGATCCTGCGGCGTGCGCGCGGCATGCATGAAGACGACGTCGGCGGGATCGCAGCTGTCGGCGAGTTCACGCAGAATCGACATAACAGGGGTGATGCCGGAGCCGCCGGAGAGCAGCAGAAGTTTCGGCTTCGATGCCTCAGGCCGGACGAAATGGCCGAGCGGGCCGTTCGCCTTGACGGATGCTCCCGGAACGAGCGTGTCGTGAAGCCAGTTGGAGATCTTGCCGCCCGGAACGCGCTTCACCGTGACGGAGAAGGCGTTCGTGCGATGCGGCGAAGAGGAGATGCTGTAGCACCGGCTTTCCGGCTCTCCGTTGTGCTCCAGGTCGAACAGAAAATACTGTCCGGCCTTGAAGGCGAACCGCTTCCCGTCAGGGGATGCGAAAGTGAAGGTCTTGACGTCATGGGTCTCCTGCTGGACGTCGAGACAGACGAGCGCATCGTCTTCCTCGGGGTTCCAGACGTCGTGACGGGCGGCCTTTGCGAGCAGCACTTGCGGGGTCCTAGTATCCATGAGCGCGCATCCGGTCGATGTACCAGCTGGCGAACTTGTCGAGGTTCGTCTCGGAAAAGCGGGAATAGGGGCCCGGTTGATAAGCGGGATCGAGAGCGCCGGCATGGGAACGGGCAACGAGATCGGCGTCCTGATCGGTCGTGGCGACCCAGACATCCGTCAGCTTGTCGAGATCGTAATCGACCCCTTCGACGGCGTCCTTGTGCACCAGCCACTTGGTCCTGACCAGGGTCTTGCCGGCCGAGAGCGGGATGACGGTTGCGACCACGGCATGGTCGCCCATGAAGTGGTTCCAGCTATTATGACCCCAGAGATGCGTGTCGCCGAGATCCTTGCGGGTCATCTGCCCGAGGAGCTTGGAGGATGCGGCGGTGGCGTCGTGGGTCTGGGATTCGCCGGCACCTGATATGATCAGCCGCTGCGTGCGGAAGTTCGTAGCGCAGTCGGCGAGCTGCTCGACGGCAGCCGAGGGGAAGCCGTCGGCCTCCCATGCCTGCGTGCGCTCCTCGTACATCCGGAAGTGCTCCTCGGCCTGCTCACGATCCTCGGGGCTCAGCGTTTCCGGATCGAAGCCGAAGTCGAGATCGACGAAGGAGACGCAGAGTTCCGGGTGGTTGGCGGAGCAGTGATAGCACTCGCGATTGTTCTCCATCGTCAGCTTCCAGTTGCCGTCCTCGATGACGTCGGTCTGGTGGGCGATCTTGGCATTGCGGATATCGTAGGGAGCAAGGCGCTCGACCATCGCCTGTTCGAGGCCGGCAATATCCTCGGGCGGATTGTCGGACAGGCAGACGTAAATCAGGCCGCCGATCGATTTGAAGGTAACGGGCTTGAGACTGTGACAATCCTTGTCGAATTCCTTGCCCATATGGGGGGCGTAGCTGAGCTCGCCCGTCAGCTCATAGGTCCAGGTGTGATAGGGACAGACGAGCTTCGAAACGATCGTCTTGCCCGGATTGAGAAGGCGGGAGCCGCGATGGCGGCAGACATTGTGCAGGACGCGGATTTCACCGTCGTCGTCGCGCAGAAGGATCAGGCTCGTCTTGCCGATATCGACGACGGTGGCGTCGCCGGCTTCGGGAACGTCACAGTCGAGGCCGACACAGATCCAGTGCTTGTGGAAGAAGACGTCGATATCTGCTTCGAACACGTCTTCTCTGACATAGAGGCCGGCCGGCAGCGAATGGCCTTCAGAACGGGAGTCGAGCAGCGCCGAAATGGTAGATGGGAGCCTGTTTAGCATGAGAACCTCTTATGTGAGAGTTTCCCTAGATTGATCTTGCAGTGCGGGGCTTTCAACGGCATAAAAAATCACGTTCGCATAATCTTTTCTCATGTGAAAAGGCCTCCAAGATGCAATTTCGAAGACGGCTTCCATCGCTGACCGCACTGGTGACCCTGGAGGCGGTGCTGCGTAGGAAAAGCTTCACCCTGGCTGCGACCGAACTCGGCGTCACCCAGGCAGCGGTCAGCAGGCAGATTGCGTTGCTGGAGGAGGAGTTCGGCCAGTCCCTCTTCGTGCGCAAGCATCGAGCGATCGAACCGACGGCGGCGTGCATCAGCCTTGGCGCAACACTGGCGAAGAGTTTTGCCGATATCGCCGAGAGTGTGGAAGCGCTCCAGTCACGCAGTCAGGACGTGGTAACGATCGGCGCAACCGTCGCATTCTCGTCCTTCTGGCTGCTGCCGCGGCTGGCTGAGTTCCGCCGAGCCAACCCAGGCATTCTGGTGCGGGTGATATCCCAGGACAGCCCGATTGCGCTCGACGGCGGTGAGGTCGACGTGGCGATCCGCTACGGCCTGCCTCCCTTCAGCGACGGAACGGTCATCGCCTCGCGCGGCGATGTCATTTCCCCCGTCTGCTCTCCGGACTATCTCCGGCGTCGGGGAGATGGGCCGCTCGGCTCGGCTGACGAATTCATCGAAACGGATGTTGTCGACCGTTCCTGGTATAGCTGGTCGCAATGGGTTTCGTTCACAGGCGCCAATATCGCGGTCAAGCCGTCGCTTCGGTTCAGCCATTATACCGAGACAATCGCCGCCGCGCGCGCCGGGCAGGGGATTGCCTTGGGTTGGCGCCTGCTGATCGGCACTTTTCTCGAGGACGGAACCCTGGTGCCGGCCGAGGAAAGTGAGCTCGCCGCGGAAGATCGTTACAACGTGATCGTGCCCGTCAAAGCCAAGCGAAGCAATGCCCGCGACCTCGCCGCCGCCTGGCTGACGGCATCGCTGCACGGTTGATCACAAGCCGAGCCCAGGCGTGGCCGTTCGGTGCACGCCTTTCGGGACGAACGCGAACCGATCCGACAGATCCAGGAAATCGGCCGCCAGGTGAATGACCGAAAGCCACATTTCCGTTCCCTGCAAGCTCGGTTCACCGCCATCGGCGAAGGCAAAACCCTCGCCATCCCGCCATCGATCGAGCGCCCTCGATATCAGATTGCGGGCGATCGCCTCGCCATCGGCCCGCCGGTAATTGGTTTGCCGGGCAATCAGCAGCAGCGGATGGATCGTATCGAGTAGGTTGCACGCATTGTATTGCGCGCCGACGAAACCCTTGTGATTGCGGCAGTTGAGGTGAACCGTTTCGAGTGAGGCGTGCGGATGGGGAAGCGGAACGCCGAACTGCGCGTAGGTGCCGCGGGTCAGGCGATAAAAACCGTTCACCGGCTGCAGCCATCCTTCCAGCGCCGTCGGTTCGCCCCATAGGCCCGAGACGGTGTTGGCATTACGGCTCAGCCACTCGAAAAGCGCCTGGCGTGGGCCTCTGATGCCGAAATACCGCGCATTGAAGTACATCGCAGTTCCGATGGCATCGACCGCGCTGCCGGCGTGCCACGCTCGGTTCGACCAGGGCAGGCCGCTCAGCCATTCCTCCAGCTCTTCAGCACTTAGCTGCACCGCCTGGATCGGGTGCCGTGGCCCGGAGCCGAGCAGTTCGAGCGCATAGCCGACCGAAAGAACATTGTAGAGCGCCTTCGGATCCTCCCTCATCGCCCGGCCATCTACGCGCGAATGCTCTTCCGGGAAAAGCCCGGTCTCCCTATCCTGAAGGCCTTGGAGACTCTCAACGGTCTGCGACGGATCGAGCCCAGATGGCAGATGCCCGAATCCGGCCGCGATCTCGATCGCATCGCACAGATGCCGGACTGCCGGCCGCCTGACGCCCTCCGCCTCCAGTGATTCATAGGCTTCCGACGTTTTCCACCGTGCAAGAATGTCAGGCCATTGCTCTTTCGCCTTCTGGCCAAGCTTGAGCAATCGGTCCTCGGTTTCCGCAGTGTCGGATTTCCTGGCCGGCGCGCCTCGGCTCCGCAGCACTTTTGCCGGTACGCCACCGGCAATCGACAGGGCGGGAATGTCCTGCGTGACCACCGCTCCGGCGGCGATCACCGCGCCATCTCCAATCGTGACGCCATCAAGGATCACGCAATTGGCGCCGATCCAGACATCGTCGCCTATGACGATGCCGAGGCTGACGACGCCCTGGCGGTGGATGGGACGAGTGGGATCGTCAAAACCATGATTGAAGCCGACGATCGAGGCATGTGAAGCGATCCGCACCCCATTGCCGCACGTCACCTTGCCCGACACGCAGGCATAGGGATTGATCGTGCAGTCGTCACCAAGGATCACATCGCCCCGAACGAGCGCGTGCCCCGCAATCCAGGAGCGCTCGCCCATCGTCAGGTTCTCGGTGAAAATCGCGGCATTTTCGGCGATATAGGATGTCTCGGCCAGCTCCGCACCGCAGGTCCGCCTAAGCTCCACCTTGCGGGCGAGGTGAGCGGGATGATCGAGGTCCGACGCAATACGTTCCCAGGGAAGATATTGCAGTCTGCGCGCTTCCCTCTGTTCGCTCGCCAATGTTTGCGGGCTGCTGGTGTGATCCATCTCGATCCTCATCTCAGTTTCGGCAGCGATGCCCTACAAGCGGACATTGCCTCCATTGTAGAACGTTGTTAGGCATACTCAATTTCAATGTCCGCACGTATCTTAAGAATCCGAATCATGTCCTCGACGACCTGCGAGTGCGTATGAGCTTCATCGTCTTTACACTAGTCGTGCTCGCCATTTGCGCCTTGCTGTTCATAGCCGCCATAGCAATTTTCTTTCTTGGGCTGCGCCGTATCTGGCGGCGGACGCAGCCCAACCAATTCGTTCTAAGAAGCGTCATCATAGCTTGTGGTCTCGGGGCTATCGCATTGCCCTACGTTGCCAACAAAGTTGGCGAGCGAAACTACGTTCTCGCACGTGTTCCCGAACCACTTGAAGTGGCTGAGATCGAATACCGCTTGGAAGAATCTTGGGGTGTCGGTTTCATGCCCGGAGACAACGAGACCGGTTTCGTTGTCTATCGACTGACCAATGGCAGCGCAGACTGGGCACGGAAACAGGGCAGCCAGCTGGGGAATATGCTTTCGGGAGCAAAAGGAGCGTGGCATGAAACACCGGTCGACGACAGGGGCGACGAAGCCGCGATAAGCCAATGGCATCACTACGACCATGATCCGCAGATGATGACGATAGATCGTCCTCAGCGCCACCCTCCTACAATATTTGAATATCTGGAAAAGTACGGCTTCACGATCCCGATCGAAGAGCGCCGCGCTTCCGAAGCCGACCGGTCGATCCAGTCAAGTGGATCGTTTTATTCCTACGGAGAGGGCGGCAGCGTCACGATCGTCGATCCGGGTCGGGGTAAGGTTTATTTCGCCTATGCTGGATGAACTGCCACGGTCATTTGTAATTCGTTGCTCGTAATCTGTGTTGTCATCGCCGGCAGTTATAATCTGCTGCGGATCATGATCACGAAAGACTAGACCCGAACTTGTCCCAGGCTTCCTTGACCGTCTCCATCGCGACATTGGTCGAGGTGCTGGCAACGTGGGGCAGTGTCGAGATGCGTTCGCCGAGGACGCGGCGGTAGCGGCCGATGTCGCGGGTGCGGATCTTCAGGAGATAGTCGAACCGACCGGCGATCATATGGCACTCCTCGACTTCCCGGATTTTCTTGATGGCGTCGTTGAAGCTTTTCAGCGCATCCTCGCGGGTGTCGGAGAGTTTCACCTCGACGAAGGCGATGTGGTCGAGCTGCATTTTCGCGGGGTTGAGGACGGCCTTGAAGCCTTCGATATAGCCGTCGCTGATCAGCCGTTTGAAGCGGATCTGGCACGGCGTCTTCGACAGTCCGACTTTTGCTGCGAGATCGGTGATCGACAGTCTGCCGTCCTCGGCGAGCGCGGCGAGGATCTTCCTGTCGAATTGGTCTAATTCACTAAAGATTTCAGTTTCGCTAGCCATGTGAACTTTCGCGAATGAGTAAATAAGTTCATACAGCCTATAAACTGAAAAAATCAAGTGAGATCACGATTGGCGAGTGTGATACCTTACACAGCGGCAATCGGAGGAAGGGCGCAGCTGCCCGGCATATTGTCGGATCGGCATTGGCGCCGCGCTCAAAAAGGGGATCATGCATGCACAGGAGTGAACCGGATGACGATCAGAAGCCGGACCTGCTCGCTCACTACAGGCCGGTGGCGATAAGGGCCGTGGCTGCGGCATTCACCCTCAAGCGTGACAAGCCGGATGCGCGCCCGCTTCGCGAGACGGAATATTCCGGCCCAGCTTTTACGGATGACGCCACCTGGGACGACGAGCCCGGTGTCCCATTTATCCGTTAGACCTGACAAAGATTTGATAGGGACTCCCATGTTGAACGCAGCGATCGACACCGTATCCTCCAATGATCCCGCCAACGGGGCGCCGTTCTCCGGCTTTGCCCCGCCGATCCGGCCGCAATCCGAGCTTCGCCAGGCCATCACCGCGGCCTATCGCCGCCCGGAAACCGAATGCCTGCCGCCGCTCGTTGCCGCGGCGCGCGTCTCCGAGGCGAAACGCTACGACATTCGCAGCACCGCCCGCACGCTGATCGAGGCGCTGCGCGCCAAGCATAAGGGCACTGGCGTCGAGGGGCTGGTGCAGGAATATTCGCTCTCCAGCCAGGAAGGCGTGGCGCTGATGTGCCTTGCCGAAGCACTGCTGCGCATTCCCGATACCGACACCCGCGATGCGCTGATCCGCGACAAGATCGCCGAGGGCAACTGGACCTCGCATATCGGCGGCGGCAAATCGATGTTCGTCAACGCCGCCACCTGGGGCCTCGTCGTCACCGGCAAGCTGACCTCGACGGTCAACGACCGCAGCCTATCGGCGGCGCTGACGCGGCTGATCGCGCGCGCCGGCGAGCCGGTCATCCGCCGCGGCGTCGATATGGCGATGCGCATGATGGGCGAGCAGTTCGTCACCGGCGAAACGATCGAGGAGGCGTTGAAGCGCGCCCGGCCGCTCGAAGCGCGCGGCTTCCGTTATTCCTACGACATGCTGGGCGAGGCCGCGACGACGGCTGCCGACGCCGAACGTTATTTCAAGGACTATGAAAAGGCGATCCACGCCATCGGCAAGGCCTCCAACGGACGCGGCATCTATGACGGCCCTGGTATTTCGATCAAGCTTTCCGCCCTGCATCCCCGCTATGTGAGGGCGCAGGCCGGCCGGGTGATGGGAGAGCTGTTGCCGAAGGTCAAGGCGCTCGCCGTCCTCGCCAAGGGTTACGATATCGGCCTCAACATCGACGCCGAGGAAGCCGACCGGCTGGAGCTTTCGCTCGATCTGCTCGAAGAGCTTTGCTTTGCCCCTGATCTCGCCGACTGGAACGGGCTGGGTTTCGTGGTGCAGGCCTATGGCAAGCGCTGCCCCTTCGTGCTCGACTATGTCATCGATCTCGCCCGCCGCTCCGGCCGCCGAGTCATGGTGCGTCTGGTCAAGGGCGCCTATTGGGATGCCGAAATCAAGCGCACCCAGCTCGACGGTCTCGACGATTATCCGGTCTATACCCGCAAGATCTACACCGACGTCGCCTACATCGCCTGCGCGCGCAAGCTGCTGAACGCGCCCGATGCCGTCTTCCCGCAGTTTGCCAGCCATAATGCGCAGACGCTGGCGACGATCTATCATCTCGCCGGTCCCGATTTCGCTGTCGGCAAATACGAGTTCCAGTGCCTGCACGGCATGGGCGAACCTCTCTACGACGAAGTCGTCGGCAAGGAAAAGCTCGACCGGCCCTGCCGCATCTACGCGCCTGTGGGAACGCATGAGACGCTGCTCGCCTATTTGGTGCGGCGTCTCCTGGAAAATGGCGCCAACTCCTCCTTCGTGCACCGCATCTCCGATCCGAACGTCTCGGTCGAGGCGCTGATCGCCGATCCCGCCGAAACCGTTGCCGCCATGCCGGTCATCGGCGCCGCCCACGCGCAGATCGCCTTGCCGAAGGCGCTTTACGGCAGTGCCCGAGCCAATTCCGACGGTCTCGATCTCTCGAACGAGACGACCCTTTCTGATCTGGCGCAGACACTCGCCTCCTCGGCTGCAAGCCCGTGGCATGCGCTTCCGATCCTCGCCGACGGCTCGACGGACGGGGTGACGCGTGATGTCCTCAATCCTGCCGATCACCGCGACGTGGTCGGCACGGTCACCGAACTGAAGGTCGAAGAGGCCGCCCGTATCGTGGCGATGGCGGCCGACTATGCGCCGCAATGGGCGGCGGTGCCGCCGGCCGATCGGGCGGCTTGCCTGGAGCGGGCGGCCGACATCATGCAGGCCCGCATCAAGACGCTGATGGGCATCATCATGCGCGAAGCCGGCAAATCCGCGGCCAATGCCGTCGGCGAAGTGCGCGAGGCGATCGACTTCCTGCGCTATTACGCCGAACAGGCGCGCAAGACCCTCGGACCGTCTCATGCGCCTCTCGGCCCCATCGTCTGCATCAGCCCGTGGAATTTCCCGCTGGCAATTTTCACCGGGCAGGTGGCCGCGGCGCTGGTGGCCGGCAATCCCGTGCTGGCGAAGCCTGCCGGCGTCACGCCGATCATCGCTTCGGAAAGCGTCAAGATCCTCCATGAGGCGGGCGTGCCTGTCGGCGCCTTGCAGTTCGTACCCGGCAGCGGCCGCCTCGGCGCCGGCATGGTGGGTGCAAAGGAAACAGCCGGTGTCATGTTCACCGGCTCGACCGAAGTCGCCCGTATGATCCAGGCGCAGCTGGCCGAACGGCTGTCTTCATCAGGCAAGCCGATCCCGCTGATTGCCGAAACCGGCGGCCAGAACGGCATGATCGTCGATTCCTCGGCGCTCGCCGAGCAGGTGGTGGCCGACGTCATCGCCTCGGCTTTCGACAGCGCTGGCCAGCGCTGCTCGGCGCTCCGCGTCCTCTGCCTGCAGGATGATGTGGCCGACCGGACCCTCAACATGCTGAAAGGCGCCTTCCGCGAGCTGACGATCGGCCGTACCGACCGGCTGAGCATCGATGTCGGGCCTGTCATCAACGATGGCGCAAAGGCCGAGATCGACCAGCATATCGAGCAGATGCGCGGCGCCGGCCGCAAGGTCGATCAGCTGCCGCTGCCCGAAAGTGCCGCGGCCGGGACCTTCATTCCGCCGACGATCATCGAGATCAAGGCCTTGTCGGACCTGACGCGGGAGATCTTCGGGCCGGTCCTGCATGTCGTCCGCTTCAAGCGAAACGGCCTCGATCGCCTGATCGACGACATCAACGCATCGGGTTATGGCCTGACATTCGGGCTTCACACCCGGCTTGACGAAACGATCGCGCATGTGACCAGCCGCATCAAGGCCGGCAACCTCTACGTCAACCGCAACATCATCGGCGCCGTCGTCGGCGTGCAACCTTTCGGCGGCCGCGGCCTGTCGGGCACCGGTCCGAAGGCCGGCGGTCCGCTCTATATCGGGCGGCTGGTGCAGCGTGCACCGGTGCCGCCACAGCAGGATTCCGTCCATACGGACCTCGCCCTTCGCGATTATATCGTCTGGCTCGACAGGAAGGGCTTGCCGGCCGAAGGGGAGGCGGCGCGCGGATATGCGAGCCGTTCGGCGCTCGGACTCGAGCGGGAACTGGTGGGCCCGGTCGGAGAACTCAATCTCTACGCGCTCCATCCCCGCGGCCGCATTCTTGCCGTGCCGCAGACCGAAAGCGGGCTTTATCGCCAGATCGCTGCAGTGCTGTCGACAGGCAATCACGTCGTCGTCGACGCCGGTTCCCTGCCGAAATCGGCCCTGGCGGATCTGCCGGCGGCTGTCGCCAGCCGGGTTTCCTGGACGTCGGATTGGGAAAAGGACGGGCCGTTCTCGGGTGCACTGGTCGAAGGGGATCGCGACAGGGTTCTGATCGTCAACCGGAAGATTGCTGCACTGCCCGGTCCGCTTCTGCTGGTCCAGGCCGCGACAAGCGAGGAATTGACGAACGATCCCGAGGCCTATTGCCTGAACTGGCTGCTGGAGGAGGTGTCGACATCGATCAACACCGCGGCAGCCGGCGGCAATGCCAGCCTTATGGCGATCGGTTGAGAAAACGAGACGAGGGCGCGCATATGCGCCCTCGATCGCCGTTTCGCATACTTCGAAAAACTCGACACCATTGACCATTTTTTTAAGAGTTCTGGCTATCGTGACAAGCTGGTGCGACGACTGCCGATTGCGGTCGCCTCGACATGACCGCTGAGGCTGTTGTCGATGTGATTGGTTGCGCCGGAGAAGCAGGCAATTTCCTGGGGTGAGGCTTCCTTATGGCGTTGATTGACCGACTGTTGCAGCGGATGCGGATCGTGACGAAGGTACTCTTCTTCGTCGTGCCGCTGATCGTTCTCATCGCCGGCATCGGTCTTTTCGGTTATTTCACCGCCGGCACGCTCAATGGCCAGATGACACTGACGCGGCAGACGATCGATACGCTTTCCAGTTTTCAGCAGCTGCGATCCTCGCTGACGGCATTTACCGACCTTCCGACAGCGGCCACGCGCGATCGATTGATCGCCAGCATCTCCGATCAGCAGAAGGGTGCGGCGACGCTCGATGCCATGTTGATCGATCCTGCGCAAAAGCAGCAGATCGCTGCGGTGCGCGAACTCGGGGCTAAGATGCAGGGCGGCGCCGACGCGCTTTGGGCCGTGTCGCAGGAGCGCGTCAATACCGAACAGGCGATCGACGACGCGGTGGCCGGGCTGTTTAAGGAAAGCCAGACGGCGCGCAAACAGCTCGACGTTCTCCAGGATCAAGCGAATGGCAAGGAGGCCTTCGTCCGGGCGCTGCTTCTCGATGCTTCGGCCTATAAGAATCTCGCGGGACGCATTGCCAAACTGCGCAAGGCGACCGCAGCGGCAGCCGACCCTCAAAAGCTCGGCCAGGCCATAGGCAGCCTTCTGCCGCCGCTCGTCAAAGAGGTCGGAGACAGCGGGGCTCTTGCCTCCGACAAGGCCCAGAGCCAGATCGCTGCGCTGAAGCCGGTCCTGGACAAGCTCGCCCCCATGGCCAAGGACAGCAGCTTGACGCTCGAAGCTTACGCTCCGGTCGATCAAGATCTGCAGGGCCTGCAGGACCAATTTGCAAAACTCGCCTCCGGCAATGCGGACACGGCGATCGAGCGCTTTACCGGCATGGATGCGAGCATCTCAACGCTTCGTTCGATGGTGGCGATCGTCAATGCCGCTTTCAAATCGATCGACGATCTGCGCCTGCACCTGAGCGAACTGAACAGGCGGGTGGATGCAGAGTCGCGGGATGCGGTTCTCGCGGATCTTAAGGCATTGCGCGAAAGCGCTGCAAAGCTTGTCCCCTTGAGCGGTAAAAATGCCGCGCTGCAGGATCTTGCCAAGAAGATCGAGCCATCCCTTGCGACGATCGAGAAAGACACGTCGCTTCTGATCTCGATCGCCGACCGGTGGCGCGCGGACAAGGCGGCGGCGACCGCACTTGTGGCCGACGCAAGCCACACGCTCGAACAGTTTGTCAGCACGGCGCAGGAGAGCGGAAAGGAAATCAGCCAGCGCTCGGCGACGATGTCGCTCGCGGCAATGATTGCGGGCACCGTGCTTGCGATCATCGGCGGCCTCATGCTGATCGAAACTCTGCGCGGGCCGCTGAAGCGGATCACCCAGACGATGATGCGGCTTGCCGCCGGCGATCTGAACGTTGCCATCGGCGACGGCAAGCGCGGCGACGAGATCGGCGACATGATCCGATCGGTGACCGTTTTCCGCGATCAGGCGCTTGAGAAGACCAGGCTCGAAGAGGTGGCCGAGACAAACAGGGCGCGCGACGAGCGGGAACAGGCCCGCCGCGCCGCCGAGCAGGCACGCATCGAGGCGGAACAGAGCGAGGCTCTGACAGCGCTGTCGGAAATGCTGGGCAAGCTTGCCAATGGCAATCTCGCCGCCGAGATGAGCGAGGATCTGGCCGCAGACTATGTCGCCATGGCGCAAACCTACAATCATGCCATCGATGCGCTGCGCCTGACGCTCACCGAGGTTCGCAACACGACCTACGAGATCGCCGAGGGCAGCACCAACCTTTCAGGAGCCGCCGACGATCTGGCGCGGCGCACGGAACAGCAGGCCGCAGCACTCGAGGAGAGCTCGCGGGTGCTCGGTGAACTGACCGACAGCGTGCGAACGACCGCTGAAAACGCCCGGCAGACGTCGCTTTCGGTCGCGGAAGCCCACCGCCAGGCGGAGCATTCCGCAGCCGTCGTGGCGAAAGCCGTCGATGCCATGGGCGCCATCAACCGTTCATCCGAGAAGGTCACCAGCATCATCGGCGTGATCGACGAGATCGCCTTCCAGACCAATCTTCTTGCCCTCAATGCGGGCGTGGAAGCGGCGCGCGCAGGAGAGGCCGGCAGAGGCTTTGCCGTGGTTGCGCAGGAGGTGCGCGAGCTTGCCCAGCGCTGCGCTAAGGCTGCCCGCGAGATCAAGGACCTCATCTCCAACAGCGCATCGCAGGTCGGCGCGGGCGTCACGCTCGTCGAGGAAACCGGCCATGCGCTTTCTGCCATCATGGAGCACTTCACCTCGATCAACGGACTGGTGCAGGTCATCTCTGCTTCCACGACCACGCAATACAAGGGCATTGACGAGGTGAACAACGCTGTTCGCGACGTCGAGCATATCACCCAGCACAACGCCGCCATGGTGGAGGAAAACACCGCGGAAATTCACAGGCTTCGCCAGCAGGTGGAACTATTGAACGAAAGAATTTCCCACTTTCAGACCGCCGACGGCCGCAGGACTTCGCCTGCCGGCATCGTGCGGATGGCCGCGGTCTCCTAAAGGGATTCCCTCGGAGGCCTTCCGCACGGTGATCAGGCGTCGTCGACGCTGACCGTCGAGGTGTCATTTTCCGCTACACCGCACCCCGACCCCGTTAGGTTCCGCCCTGGTCCTTTGGCGCGACCAAACGCCGTTTCACGTTTTCGATCCCAAGTACCGGGCTTGTCAGAACTGGAAGACCTTGGTCCATGCCCTGCACTGCACGAGCCATCGAGGCCTGCGCAAAAACGATCACGTCGACCTTCTGCGACAGCTCTTCCAGCGCTCGGCGGATTTCCGCGTCATGGGCTTCGACGTTCCCATCGGCGAGGAATTGAAACGCTCCGTGAACCAGCACATCGTCGATCACGACATTTTTGCCCGCCTCGCATGCCTGGCGCCTCAGCAGATCTGCTGTCGGCACCAGCGTTGTAGATAACGTGGCCAGGACGCCTATGCAGTTTCCGTGCTCGACAGCGGCTTTGGCCATGCCTTCGTCAATACGGAACAGCGGCACAGGACAAAGCGGCGCGATGGCATCGACCGCCGGCCCAAGCGTTGAGCATGTGACGACAATCGCATCTGCCCCGGCATCGACTGCCGACCATACGTAGGTGGCAAGCCTTCGTTTCGTCAGATGGGATAACGACCCGCGCTCGATGGTATTTCTCAACAGGCTCTCATCGAGGATCGCGAACGGCTTCCAGTCGGGCAAATGTTCTTTAGCAAGGGCCCGAAACTCCGAAACAAGATCGGACACCGTGTGGATGAAAGCCAGCTTTCTGACAGAGGCACTGGCAGTTTGAATTGACATATGATTTTCCATCCGAGTGTTGGAATCTGATTGGGGGAAGTGTACGGCAGTTCGTCACGTTAACTCGGTGTGCGATCCTTCTCTGGTTACGGATCGGGCAAGATCGCGCTTTGACCCCATAGAAATGCGCCAACTCGCAATCGCTCTGTGCCTGTCCTTCCACGCCAATGAATTGCGTCAGATGGCGCCAACTTCAATTTTCGATCTGTCCCTGAAACGCGACAGGCGGAATGGTGTCGGATCGACGATTGCCGTATCGCCTGCGACCAGATCCGCCGCCAGATGGCCAATGCCAGGGCCGGCGCCGAAGCCGTGTCCGGAACAACCTGCGGCGACAAACACTCCGCCGATACTGTCCACCGGTGAAATCGCGGGTATGGCGTCCGGGGTGGAGTCGACATATCCACCCCAAGCAGACGTGACGCCGGCCTCGGCAACGGCGGGGAGCAAGGCTCTTATCCGCGCCATTATGGTAGCCGTCATCCGAATGTCCGGAGCAGGATCGAGTACGCGAATGCGTTCGAAGGGGGTCGGCCTATCGAGACGCCAGCGACCGAGTGTTTCCGGACCCTGGAAAAAAGAGCGGCCTATGCCGATCTCGACGGCCTTCCGTCGTTTCAGGAACATCGGCAGAAACGGGCGAGCATAGCGGATGCTCTGCGGCGTGAGCTCGAGCGTCGCTCTGCCGCTGACGGCTATGGTGTAGCTGCCATCGATCCGGCGCGTCAGGGCGCAATCAGAAGTATAGATTGCGCCTCCAAAATCGGGTGCAGGACCGGTCCGCAAGGCGGTCTGACGGACACTAGCCTGCGGCAGGGAAACCGCATGCATGCGCAGAAAAGCAGAAGCCCAGGCGCCGGCGGCACATAGCACCCTGTTGGTGCGGATAAGGCCTTTCTCGGTGACGACGCCGCTTACTTGGCCATTGGTGATATCCAGGCCGCGCGCCGCGCAGTTCTGATGAACGGTCGCGCCATGTTTGCGCGCGCCCTCGGCTATCCGAGGAGCGGCGAGCCAGGGCTCAGCCTTGCCGTCGTCCACCGCGTGGACACCGCCCAGCCATTTACGGCCGCCGGCCGCTGGAACAGCGGCGGCGGCCTCGCTGGCCGTCAGCATTCTCGTATTGACGTCAAACCTTCGGGCAACCTCGCGCCAACGTTCCCATTCACCGAGCTGCTTTGGATCAGCGGTTGCATAGAGGAGCCCGCAACGGCGAAAGCCAAGGTCATGCCCGATCTCTACGGTCAGCTCTTCCCATAGGCGCAACGCCAGATTGGCAAGCGGCAATTCACGTTCATCCCGGTTCTGCCGACGGCACCAGCCCCAGTTCCGGCTCGACTGTTCGCAGCCGACATATCCCTTTTCGACAAGCGCTACCGATAGGCCGCGCCGTGCCAAGAAGTAGGCCGCGCTGGCGCCAACAATCCCGCCCCCGATGATGACGACATCTGATGACGTGGGTAGAGTTTCATCGCTGCTGATGTGGTGGATTAAAGGGGACATGGCGGCCTCAGGTGAATGATAGCCGGCAGTATCAAGGAAAGGGTGCGGCAGAATGCACTGGTTGCAGCGCATTCGCCGTATTTTGCATCGAATATCGAGCCGGCAGGCGCGTCAGAGCATGCCTAATCTGCGTGCCCGACAATGCCCTTGATCTCGGTGAATTCCTGCAATCCGAACTTCCCGTATTCGCGGCCGTTGCCGGACTGCTTATAGCCGCCGAACGGAGCTGCGCTATCCCATGCAGATTGATTGAGGCGCACGATGCCGGTGCGAAGCCGACGAGCGAGCGTCCGTGCCTCCTGCGGGTCGCCTTGGATATAGGCGGCGAGACCGTAAGGTGTGTCGTTGGCGATCGCGACAGCATCGTCCTCGGTGTCGTAGCCGATGATCGAGAGTACGGGGCCAAAAATCTCCTCCCGTGCGATGGTCATCGAATTCTTCACGCACGCAAATACCGTCGGACGCACGTAATAGCCCGCGTTCAAATTCGATGGGCGCCCGGGACCGCCGGCCACCAATTCCGCGCCCTCGGCAATGCCTTTCTCGATCAGCGCCTGGATCTTGGCGAATTGGGCAGCGCTCGCCACCGGACCAAGATCAGTGCCCGGGTCATGAGGTGGTCCGACCGTCAGCGATGCTGCCGCCCTTGCCGCGATGGCACTCGCTTCATCCATGCGCTCGGCCGGCACCAGCATCCGGGTCGGCGCATTGCATGATTGGCCGGAATTGGCGAAGCACCGGCGTAGGCCGGCTGCGACCGCCGAACCAAGATCGGCGCTTCGCAATAGGATGTTCGGCGACTTTCCGCCGAGTTCCTGATGCACCCGCTTGACGGTCGGCGCCGCTGCCTGCGCGACGGCGATCCCGGCCCGCGTCGATCCGGTAAACGAGACCATATCGACATCGGAATCGCCGGCGAGTGCCGCGCCGACTGTCGGTCCGTCACCCTGAACCAGGTTGAAGACGCCTTTCGGGACACCCGCCTCATGCATGACTTCGGCAAAGACGAGAGCGTTGAAGGGCGCGATCTCAGACGGTTTGAGCACCATCGTGCAGCCCGTCGCCAGCGCCGGAGCCACCTTGCAGGCAATCTGATTGATCGGCCAGTTCCATGGCGTGATCATGCTCACGATGCCGACCGGTTCGTGAACGATCTGGGTCGAGCCCTGCATATATTCGAAGTCGAACGCATCGAAAGCCCGGATTGTCTCTTCGAAATGCGCCGCACCCATCCCCGCTTGGTCCGCCCGTGCCATGGCCAGCGGGGCACCCATTTCGCGGGAGATGATGTCGCCGATCTCGTGCTGACGGCGCTTCAGGATCATCAGAACTCGCTCAAGGAGCGCCCGCCGCTCCGCCTTCGTCGTCTGTGAGAAGATCGGAAAAGCCGCGCGGGCGGCTTTGATCGCCCGCTCGGCATCGGCGATACTGCCGATCGCTATCGTTCCGATGGATTGTTCGGTCGACGGATCGATCACGTGAAGCTCTCTCAGCCTTTCGGGATCGACCCACTCACCGCCGATATAGAATTTGTGAGCGTTTTTCATGCAAGGTCCCTCCGGCCGAGCCGAAATCAAAAGTCGGCCACTTTGCCCCAGGCGGATGTCCCGAAGCGGTCCGGATGATAGGGCTGGGGATCGACGATCGGCTCATCGCCCGTGGCGATATCGGCAATCAGATGGCCGGCGCCCGGGCCGATGCCGAAGCCATGGCCGCTGAAGCCCGCAGCAAGGATGAAGCCTGGAAGGGAGGCGATCTCGCCGATCCCCGGCACGCCGTCGGGCGTGCTGTCGATATAGCCTGCCCAGGCCGCGCTGATGCCGGTTTTCTTCAAGGCGGGTAGAAGCTCGAGCGCGCGCGAATGCGTGAGGCGGATGGTCGCCCGATTGATCGCGGGGTCGAGGATGCGCATCCGTTCCATCGGCGTCGGCCTGTCGAGCCGCCAGCGTGCAAGAGACTCGTGACCGGAACGAAATCCCTCCAATCCGCCGGGCGCGAGACTGCGCCATCGCCGGGCGAACATCGGCAGAAACTCTCGGGCGAAGCGGAACTGCTGCGCGGTCGGATCGACGCGGCCGCGGCCGCTGATCGCCAGCGTGTAGCCGCCATCGCTGCGACGCGTAACGGAGACACCGGATGTGTGAAGCGCGTCCGGCAGGCCGCTTGCTCCAGGCGAAACGGAAAGGATCGACGAGCGGATCGATGCCTGCGGAAATCGAATGCCGAGCTGGCGGCAGAAGGAGGAGGCCCAGGCGCCGCCAGCCAGGATCGCGATTTTTGTCCGGATCGTGCCGTGTTCGGTGACGACGCCGGCGATCCTGCCGCCTTCGATGTCGATGCCACGGGCCGCACAGGATTGATGCACCGTGCCCCCGAGCTTCAGGATCGCCCGCGCGACGGCGGGCGCGGCGCGTGCCGGATCGGCAGTGCCGTCGGTCGGCGAAAACACCCCGCCTTTCCACGACGCGCCGGTGGCGCGCCCGCGTTCGGTTGCCTCTGCGCCGCTCAGCATATGCGTCGTGACGCCGACCGAACGCGCAAAATCCCGCCAGCGCGCCCAGCCGGCAAGTTCCTCGTCGCTATTGCTGAGATAGAAGAGGCCGCAGCGGCGAAAACCGGTATCCTCCCCAGTCTCGGCAGCGAAGCGCTCCCACAGATCGAGGCTCTTCGTCGACATCGGCAGTTCACGGGCGTCGCGGTTCTGCTGCCGGCACCAGCCCCAGTTGCGGCTCGATTGCTCCGCCCCGACAAGGCCTTTCTCGACGAGGGCAACCTTCAATCCGCGCCGGGCAAGATAATAGGCCGCGAAAATGCCGACGATGCCGCCGCCGATCACCACCGCATCGGCGGCAGCGGGGAGGTCCGGCGTCGTATCGACACGGTCGAGCGGTGCAGGCATGGCGGTGTCTCCATTTCATCCTCTAGAGCGGTTCAGCTTTTCACCAAAGCGCAGAACCTCTCTAACATTTTATTTTTACGTGATTCCCGGGCGGAACGTTGCCGGACAAACGATCGCCACGGCGACCCTCATTGCCGACAATAGGCCCGCACCAGTTCAGGATCCTGCTGGAGACCGTCGAGCCAGGCCGGATCAAGTGTCGGCACCGAGGAGAAGAGCAGTTGCGAATAGGGGTGCGTCGGCGCCTTCGCCGTCGAGGGCGTGATTTCCTCGACCTTCCGGCCGCCATACATCACGACGATTTCGTCGCAGATCGCCTCAACCACCGAGAGGTCGTGGCTGATGAAGATGTAGGAGAGGCCAAGTTCGCGCTGCAATTCCTTGAGCAGGTCGATGACCGCGGCGGCAACCACCGTGTCGAGCGCCGAGGTAATCTCGTCGCAGAGGATCAGCTTCGGATCGGCGGCGAGCGCCCGGGCGAAATTGACGCGCTGCTTCTGCCCGCCGGAGAGCTCCCCCGGCCGGCGATGGCGCAGGCTGCGGGGTAGCCGCACCATCTCGAGCAGTTGATCGATCCGGGCATTTCGCGCCTGCCGATCCATGCGATGGTAGAAAACCAGGGGCCTGGCGAGAATGTCCTCGACCGATTTTGCCGGGTTGAGCGCGGTATCGGCATATTGAAAGACGATCTGCATCTCGCGCAACTGGTCGCGCGAACGCTCGCGGGCGTTGCGGCGCAGTTCCGTGCCGTCGAAGACGATCTTGCCGATTGCCGCCGGCAGGATGCCGGCGATGGTGCGGGCAAGTGTGGACTTGCCGCAACCGGATTCGCCGATAATGCCGAGATTTCGCCCTTTCTCCACCTTCAGGCTGACGTGCTCGACCGCCCGAACGAGGGGCAAGCCATCCGCCTGGCGCTGTCCGTAACCCGCGACGAGATCTTCGATTTTCAGAAGCGGCGCCGTCGCACTTGTGGCCAGTCCTGCCGCACCGCGCGATTTCGGCTCAAAGGCTGCGAGCAACTCTCTGGTATAGGGATGCTTCGCATTGTTGAGGATTTCATTGGTGGTGCCGGTTTCCTGGGTCTCCCCGCCTTTCAGCACGACGATGCGGTCGGCGATCTGCGCGACGACGGCGAGGTCGTGCGAGACATAGACGCCTGATATGCCGCCCTTCTTCATGACCGACTTGAAAGCGCGCAGCACTTCGATCTGGGTCGTCACATCGAGCGCCGTCGTCGGCTCGTCGAAGATGACGAGGGTCGGGTCGCCGATCAGCGCCATGGCCGCCGCCAGGCGCTGCAGCTGGCCGCCGGAAACCTGATGCGGGTAACGGCTGCCGATCGTCTCGGGTTCCGGCAGCGACAGCGCCCGGAAGAGTTCGACCGCCCGGGCGCGCGCCTCCTCCGGCGACATCAGCTTATGGATACGGGTGACTTCGATCACCTGGTCCATGATCGTTGTGGCCGGGTTGAAGGCGGCGGCGGCTGATTGCGGGACATAGGCGACTTCGGTGCCGCGCACCTTGGCGCGCTGCTTCTCGGTGAGCGTGACCATGTCCTTGCCGCCGACCGAAACGCTGCCGCCGGTGATGCGGCAGCCCGCACGGGTATGGCCCATCAGGGTCAGGGCGATGGTTGTCTTGCCTGAGCCGCTTTCGCCGATCAGCGCGACGATCTCGCCCTCGGCAACGTCGAGGCTGACACCCTTGATGATTTCGAGACGCCGGCCGGAATCGGTGGTGGCCTCGATCTTCAGGTCGCGGATTTCAATGAAATTGCTCATGACACGCTCCGGTCGCGAATCTTCTGCGGCAGGTTGTCTATCAGCAGGTTGACGCTGATCGTCAGGCTGGCAATCGCAAGCGAGGGAAACATCACGGCCGGCGCGCCGAACGGCAGCCCGCCGATATTTTCGCGCACCAGCGCACCCCAGTCTGCATAGGGCGGCTGGACGCCAAGGCCCAGGAAGGAAAGCCCGGAAAGGAGCAAAACGATGAAGACGAAGCGGATGCCGAGATCGGCGAGCACCGGCCCGACGATATTGGGCAGGATTTCCGAGCGAATGAGATAGAACGTGCTTTCGCCGCGGATGCGCGCCACCGTAATGAAATCCATCGCATTGATGTTGACGGCGAGCGCCCGGGCGAAGCGGTAGGCGCCCGGGATATAGATCACCGACAGCGTCAGGACCAGAACCGGGACCGAGGAACCGACGGCGGCGACAACCACCAGACCGAACAGCTTGCTCGGGATGGAATTGAGGGCGTCGAGGAAGCGGCTGAGAATCGTGTCCAGCCAGCCGCCGGCGACCGCTGCGATCATGCCGAGCACGACGCCGCTGAAGCAGGCGATCGTTACCGCAGCCAGCGAGATGCCGACCGTGTAGCGCGCGCCCATCAGAATCCGCGATAGCATGTCGCGGCCGAGATAATCGGAGCCGAGCCAGAGTTCCCGGCTCATCGGGCCGAAATAGTCGAGATCGACAATTTCGCCAACGGGATAGGGTATGATCAACGGCGCGAAGATCGCGACGAGAGCCCAGGAGAGGATGACGGCAAGCCCGATCGCTCCGACGATGTTGAATCGATAGCCAAACGAGGTTCCGGACAGCCGGCCGGACGTGGTTTCGGAACTGCTCATGGTCATCGGAGCCTCGGATTGGAAAGGATGGCGATGATATCGGCGATGGTGATCAGGAGGAGATAGCCCAGGCAGAAGATCATCGCGCAGCTCTGGATCAGCGGCAGGTCGCGGGTGGCGACCGCATCCAACATCAGCTTGGCGATGCCGGGATAATTGAAAATCGTCTCGACGATGATGACGCCTCCGAGCAGATAGGACAGGGAAAGCGCAACCGCATTGACGATCGGGCCCAGGGCATTAGGCAGTGCATGGCGAAAGACGATGCGCGGCCGGGAGGCACCCTTTAGCAAGGCCATTTCGACGTAGGGTGTGTTGAGCGTCTCGATGACGGCCGCGCGCGTCATGCGGATCATCTGCGCCGAGACGACGAAGGTGAGCGTGATCACCGGCATCGCATAGACGCGCAACATGTCGGCCAGGCTGTGGATTTCATTGGCGAAAGACAGCGCCGGCAGCCATTTCAGATAGACGGCGAAGATCAGTGCGGCGGAGGTTGCGACCATGAACTCTGGCACGGAGATGACGCCGATGGTGATCACCGTGACGATCCGGTCGTAAAGCGTGCCGCGCAGCATCGCCGCGGTGATCCCGAGCGTCAGCGCAATTGGCACGGAGAAGAGTGCGGTGACGCCGGCGAGTTTCAGCGTGTTGACGAAGCGGCCGGCAATAAGCTCGGCGATCGGCATCTGGTTGGCATAGGACGTGCCAAGGTCGCCCTGCAGCAGCCCGACGGACCAGCGCAGGAAACGAAAGAGCGCCGGCTCGTCGAGATGCATGGCCTGGCGAAGACCTGCGACGGCTTCCGGCGTCGCCGCCTGGCCAAGCAGGATCGCCGCCGTGTCTCCCGGCAGCAGCGTTGTCGCGAAGAACACGGCGAAGGAGACAATCACCAAGGTGATCAAGGCGATGAGCAATCTGCTCAGCACAAGGGACAAGACCTGGTTGTTCACGCGCGGCTCCCTTTGGCGTTCGAGTTGAGTTTGACCAATTAAATGGAGGGGCCGGGGGCGCAACTGCAGCCCCGGCCCCTATGCCTGTCAGGCTTCGAGCCAGACATATTCGGCAAACGCGTATCCCATCTGGCCGCCAAGCGTGCTGGGTAGCAAGCCCTTGAGCTTGGCCGTGGTGGCATCGACATTCGACAGATAGGCCGGAATGATGGTGCCGGCTTCCTGAGCGACCATAACCTGCATCTCGTTGTAGATCGCCTTGCGTTTCTCCTGGTCGAGCATACCGCGCGCCTCGATCAGCATCTTGTCGAATTTCTCCGATTTGTATTGGCTTTCGTTCCACGGAGCATCCGAGGAGTAGAGCAGGGAAAACAGGATGTCAGGGGTTGGCCGCGGGTTGATATTACCGAAGTGGATCGGCGCTTTGAGCCAGTAATTGTCCCAGTAGCCGTCGGACGGTACCCGCTGGACATCGAGTTTCATGCCGATTTCCGCGCCGGCGGCCTGGATGATCATGGCCATGTCGATCGACGAGTTCGCCGCATCCGAAGCGATGATCGGAATCGATTGGCCGAGGACGCCTGCCTTTTCGAAGTGGAACTTTGCCTTTTCGGGATCGAAGCTCCGCGCTTTCAAGTCCGCATCATGATAGAAGTTCGCCGGTGAAATGGGTTGGTCGTTGCCAACCTCGCCGAGACCGCGCAGCGCCGACTTGACGATCTGTTCGCGGTTGACGAGGTATTTCATGCCTTCGATGAAGTCCCGCTTGTTGCCGGGCTCCATATCCATCCGCATATTGAGGTTGGTATAGTTGCCGGAGGTCGTCTTCGACAAGGTAAACCCATCGCCCTGAGCTTCGATCAGGCGCATCGAGCGCGGATTGATCGAGGCGGCGAGGTGGATATCGCCGGCAAGCAGCGCGTTGACGCGGGCATTGTCGTCGCTAATCGCGAAATATTCGAAGGAATCGACGTTCGGGCCTGATTTCCAGTAGTTCTTGTTCTTGATGCCGACCGAGCGCACGCCGGGTTCGAAGACTTCCTTGACGAAAGCACCGGTGCCGTTCGCCTTCGAAAAATCGGTCGTCCCGTCGGCGACGATCATGAAGTGGTGTATCGCCAGGATGGTCGGCAAGTCGGCGTTTGCGCTGGCGAGCGTGATCTCGACGGTCTGTTTGTCGACTGCCTTGAAGCCGGTCATCTGGGCGGCGATCTTGGCGACCTTCGAGCCGACCGCGGGGTCGAGATGGCGCTTCAGTGAGAAAACCACATCGTCTGATGTCAGCGGCTTGCCGTCATGAAATGTGACGCCGCTCTTCAGCTTCACCGTCCAGGTCTTCGCATCCTTGGACTCGATCGCGTCGGCAAGCTCCATCTGCGGCTTGCCGCTCTGGTCGAGGATGGTGAGGCGGTTATAGAAGGAGCAGCACCGGACATAATCGGTGGAGAGCGAAGCCTTGGCGGGGTCGAGCGTATCGGCCGTCGAGGACGACCAGCCGGCTGCCTTGAGCGAACCGCCGGAAACCGGCGTCGCCGCAAGCGCCTTGCCGGCGCGGCCGAGCACAAGGCCGCCGGCGGACATGGCCACACCGCCCGCCAGCATCATATGCAGCAGCTCGCGACGGGTCGCGCCACGACGGATGGCGGTTTCGATCATGGCGTCGTCGGAGCTGGTCCAGTTGGTAATCTTGCTGTTCATCTCATTCCCCTTTTCTTCTGTGGCGGGCTGCCCGTTTCGGGCAGGCCCGACCCGGTTTTAAAATCAGGCGCGTGCAGCAGCCACGGCATCCGTAAGGCCTGCCATGGACGTGAAATGGTAATCGGGTTTGGTGAACTCGGCCGGCTCGATCGTGCCGCCGTAACCCTTCTGGGCATGTCGCCGCTCGATCCAGCAATTGGCCAGCCCGAGTTCCCTGGAAATCCCGATATCGTGGTACTGGCTCTGGGCGACATGCAGGATGTCGTCCTTCGAATGGCCTTGCGCGGCAACATAGGCAAAGACCGCCTGGAAGAATACGGGATCGGGTTTTTCGGTGCCGGTATCGTCGGCCGTGAAGGTGGCATAAAAGGGATTGCCGAGTTCCTTCTCGAACAAATCGAATGCCCAGCGGCGGGCATTGGTCATCGCGACGAGGCGGTAATCCTTCGCAAGTCTGGCCAGCGCTGCGGCGCTGTCTGCAAAACCCTTCCAGTTCTTCGCCGAGTCCCGCAGCCGCTCGCCATATTTTTGATCGGCGGGCAGGCCAAGCTTCGGCGCAATCGCGAGGTAAACGCGCACAAGATCGTCGGGAAAGAGATCGGCATCCTCGGCATAGCGGGCTGTTCGGTAGAGGCTCAGCACCTGCTCGCCGTCGACGGTCGTACCTGCCTCGGCGGCGATCTCGGCGAAGCAGGTCTTGAGGCCACTCTCGAAGTCGATGAGCGTACCGACGACATCGAATGTCATATATTTGAATTCCGGAAGGCTCTTGCTCACGTGAATTCCCCAGTGTTCGGCCCCAGTGGGAGCACGGTGAAGAAGAATATTCTGTTCCCGCAGGCAGGATCATTGTCCCGCTCTTCTATGGAAGGCCTTCGTATTTGCCGGGATCCGAGCCCTTCAGTGACCGTAGTGTGTCACCTGCACCGCGCCGGATTCTCCTGAAAGGCGTCATATGGCGGCACAAAATACCGAATCTGACCGTTTCGCGATATTCTGAGGCTTGCATCGCCCGCGCGCTGGTCAGTATTGTTCATGTTTTGTTCGGAGCGGAGGCCGGCGGGCTCGATGATTATGTCTGCCGTTTCCAGGCGGCACGCGGCAGCGCATGGCAAGGACGCCGTTGCCGAAGGCGGTAGATGACGAGGTCGACTCCCGCGCGTTCTGGCGCCGTGCTGAAGGGGGATCCGCGGTGCCGGCGGGTCCGTTTCGCCGGCACAGGCTGGCGACAGGTCAGTGCATCATCGCCAGCGCTGCCGCAAAGAAATCCTCGCCTCCGAAGTTGCCTGATTTCAATGCCAGGAGCATGTCGCCCTGGGCATTGCCGACCGTGCGTAGCACCGGCACGCCGGCGGCAATCTCCGGTCCGATCAGAAATGCCGGAATGGCGAGCCTGTCGACCGCTGCGCCCGACGTTTCGCCGCCTGCGACCACGAGCCGCCGCACGCCTCTTGCCACCAGTTCGGCTGTGATGATCGAGGTTGCGGTCTCGATCGCGTGGCCGGAGGCCTCCCGTCCATAAAGGGATTGCAGCCGGGCCACGGTTTCGGGTGCAGCGCTTGCGGCGATCACGACCGGGCCGGCGGCGATGCGGTCTCCGGCCCAGGAAATCGCCGCGGCGATCTCATCCGGACCGGCAAGCAGTCGTTCCGGGTCGAGCCGCAGCACGGGCATCGACCGTTCGGCGACCTCGAGCTGGCGCAGCGTTGCCTTGGAACAACTGCCGGCAACGATCGCTGAAAGTCCGCCGACCGGGCGAATGGCATCCGTCGGCGCTGCGCGGCCGGACGATATCCGACCGGAGCGGACGAGCGCGCGGGCAAGGCCGAGGCCGAGCCCGGAGGCGCCGGTGGACACCGGGGTTTCGAGCGCGATCTCGCCAAGCGTTTCAAGATCCCGCTCGAAAATCGCATCGGCGATGGCAGCGGTGACGCCGGCCGCGCTGAGGGCCTCGAGCCTCGTTTTGACGGTGCCGGGTCCGGCGGCGATGGCGGTGAGATCGATCAGCCCGACAGCGCCATGCGATTGCCGGGTGAGAACCCGCACGAGATTGGCGTCATGCATCGGGTTGAGGGGGTGGTCCTTGAGCGGGCTTTCGTTCAACGGCTGTCCGCCGACGAAGAGATGGCCGAGATAGACGGTGCGGCCAGTTTCCGGGAAGGCTGGTGTCACCAGCACGATGCCGCCGCCCGCCGCATCGCTCAATGCCTCGGTGACCGGCCCGATATTGCCGGCATCGGTGGAATCGAAGGTCGAACAGATCTTGTAGAGCACGTGGCTCGCGCCCCGCCGGCGCAACCATCGCTCGGCGCTGGTTGCGGCCGTTACGGCGTCTGAAGGGGGGAGGGAGCGGATCTTCAGGGAGACGACGACAGCGTCCACGTCAGGCAAAGCGAGCGACGGATCGGGGATGCCGACCGTCTGCACCGTGCGCAGACCGTTCTTCGTCAGCGTATTGGCGAGGTCGGACGCGCCCGTATAGTCGTCGGCAATTGATCCGAGCAAAATGGCCATTGTCTAGCTCCGTGCAAAAGGTCTGAACCAGCCGAGGCCGTCCAGTGTGTGGCTGCGCGGGATGTATTCGCAGCCGATGAAACCGTCGTAACCCAGGCGGTCGATTTCGCCGAAAAGGTAGGGATAGTTCAGTTCCTCCCCGTCCGGCTCGTTGCGAGACGGCACGCTGGCGATCTGGATATGACCGGTGATCGGCAGCAGGCGCCGCAACGCCATCGTGACGTCGCCATGGATGATCTGGCGATGATAGATGTCGAACTGGAGTTTCAGGTTGGCCAGGCCGGATTCGGCAATCAGCTTTTCGGCGGCGCCGAAGTCGTTGAGGAAATATCCCGGCATGTTTCGCCCGTTGATCGGCTCGAGCACGAGATCGATGCCTTTTTCCGCAAGCCGCCCGGCAGTATAAGCGACGGAGCGCCGGTATGATGAGGAGGCGTCTTCGTCACGAGGGTCGGCAATGCCTGCCATCAGGTGCAACCGCCTGACGCCGGTCGCAGCCGCATAGTCGAGTGCCCGCTCGACATCCGCTTTCAGCGCATCGAACCGTCCGGGAAGCGCCGCGATCCCGCGCTCGCCGGCCGCCCAGTCGCCCGGCGGCAGGTTGAACAAGGCCTGCTGCAGATTGTTGCGGGCAAGCCGTTCGGCGATTGCCTCCGGCGCAGCTTCGTAGGGAAAGAGATATTCGACGGCGGCAAAGCCGGCATCGGCTGCCGCGTCGAAGCGGTCGAGGAATGTCCATTCGTTGAACATCATCGTCAGGTTGGCGGCGAAAACCGGCATGGTGGCGTTTCCTTTTTACAGCTTTTGCGGCTCTTTGCCGGGGCCGGGCAGTTCCGCGCCGGAAAGCTTGGCGTAGAGCCGCGCCAGCGAGGAATCATCATCACGGCCCATGCCGGCGCCGGCGGCGGCGAGATACATCTGTAGCGCCGCGGCCGCCAGCGGCACCGGATAACGCGCGGAGCGGGCCATGTCCTGGACGATACCGAGATCCTTGACGAAAATCTCGATGCTGCTGAGCGGTGTATAGTCTCCGGCCAGCACATGCGGCACACGGTTTTCGAACATCCACGAATTGCCTGCCGAGGCGGTGATCACCTCATAGACCTTGTCGAGGTCGAGACCTTGTTTGGCAGCAAATGTTATGGCCTCGCAGGCGGCCGCGATGTGCACGCCGGCGAGAAGCTGGTTGATCATCTTGAAGGCGGCACCTGCTCCGGCGGCGTCGCCGAGCTCATAGACCTTGCCGGCCATGGCGTCGAGACCCGGACGAGCGGTGTCGAAAGCCTGCCCGGAGCCGGACGCCATGATCGTCAGCTGGCCCAGCGCAGCCTTGGCCGCGCCGCCTGAAATCGGCGCGTCGAGATAGTGCAGGCCGAGAGCCTCCACCCTTCGTGCCAGATCGCGGGCAACGGCAGGATCCATGGTTGCCGAGGAGATGAAGACGGCTCCGGGCTTCATCGTGTTCGCGACGCCTTCCGGCCCGAACAACACGGCCTCGGTCTGGGCGCCGTTGACCACGACGGAGACGACGATGTCGGCGTCCTTCGCGGCGCCTGCCGGGGTCGTCGCCCCACGTCCGCCATCGGCGATGAAACGGTCCACCGCGGCCGGCGTGATGTCATATCCGACGACATCGAGCCCGGCGCGCTTCATCGACCGGGCCATCCCGAGCCCCATGGAACCGAGACCGATGACGGCGGCGACGATGCCAGAGCCTGGATTTTCAGCAAGTGGTGACATCAGGAGGTTCTCCGGTCTCGTAAGGAAAGGTCGTGCCGTTCCGGGTGCTATGGCGACAGAGCAGCGCAGCGGTGTGGCAGCGCTGCCATTTTAGTAGTGCATTTTGGCAGCGCTGCCAACGGCAAATTGGTAGCGCTGCCAAAAAACCTTTGCTTCTTGGCAAGAGCCATGAAAATGGTGAAGCAATGGTCGGAAAGCGAACAGAACGCCCAACCACCTGAACAGCTGGATTTCAAACGTGATGATGGAATTGAAACAGCCGGCGACCGTAACGCTTGCCGAGGTCGCGGAAGCGGCCGGTGTTGGCGAGAGCACGGTGTCGCGCGTGCTGCGCAATCACGGCTCGTTTTCCGGCAAGACGCGGGAGCGGGTGATGGCTGCCGTCGAGCGGCTGGGCTATGTGCCGAACCGGATCGCCGGGACGCTGGCCTCCACCGGCTCGCGTCTGGTCGCCTTCGTCATCCCCTCGCTGTCGAACATCGTCTTCCCCGATGTGCTGCGCGGCGCCAGCAACGTCCTGGAGGAAAACCGGTATCAGGCGGTGTTCTCCGTCACCGATTATGATCCGGGCAAGGAGGAAGCTCTTGCCGCCGCGATGCTCGCCTGGCGGCCGGCGGCGGTCATGCTGGCGGGATACGAGCATACCGACGGGACAGTGAAGATGCTGCGCGCCAGCGGATGCAGGGTCGTGGAACTGCTCGATCTCGACGGAGATGCACTCGATATCGCGGTCGGCTTTTCGAACCGCGCGGCCGGGCGGGAGAGCGCTGCCTTCCTGCTGAAGCGGGGCTATCGCCGGATCGGCTATGTCGGTCACGATCTCAATCGCGATACCCGCGCCGGCAAGCGGTTTTCAAGCTTTTGCGAAACGCTGGAGGCCGGTGGAGCGCCCCTCGTCGCGCGTGAAATTCTCGCCGGCGCTTCGTCCGTGGAAAACGGCAGGCTGGGGCTGGAGCGGCTGCTTGCCCAAACGCAGGATCTCGATGCTGTTTATTTCTCCAACGACGATATGGCGCTCGGCGGCTATTTCCACTGTCTGGCCGCGGGGATCGCCATCCCCTCGAAGCTTGCCATTTTCGGCTATAACGGCCTCGATATCGGCCGGGCGATGCCGCAGCCCTTGTCGACCATCCGAACACCGCGTGTGGCGACCGGACAGATCGCCGCGCAACTGGTCGTTGCCAACGCGCCGCCCCAAGCCGTCGATCTCGGTTTCGAGCTGATCGAAGGCGCAACCGCGTAATATCGAAGGCGCAACCGCGTAATATTGGAGGGAATGTCATGTCCGACGCGCGCCAGCGTGAAGAAATCTGCCGATACGGTCGCTCCCTGTTCGAGCGCGGGCTGACGCCCGGTTCGTCGGGCAACATATCGTTGCGGCTTGATGATGGCGGCTGGCTGGTGACACCGACCAACGCCTCGCTCGGTTTTCTCGATCCGGCGCGGATTTCCAGGCTCGATGCCGAAGGCCGGCTGCTGTCCGGCGACAAGCCGACCAAGGAAATCCCGCTGCATACCGCCCTCTACGACACACGCGGCAGCGCCCGTGCCATCGTCCACCTTCACTCCACGCACGCGGTGGCGCTGACCATGCTGCCGGAGATCGATCCGCGCGCCGCCCTGCCGCCGATGACGCCCTATTATCTCATGCGCGCCGGCGAAACCGCACTGGTGCCCTACTACCGTCCCGGCGATCCGGCGGTGGCCGACGCCATCCGCGGGTTGGCAGGCAAGTATTCGTCGGTGCTTCTGGCCAATCACGGACCTGTCGTTGCCGGCGACAGCCTGGAGGCGGCGGTCTTTGCCACCGAGGAGCTGGAGGAAACCGCAAAGCTCTATCTCTTGCTGCGCAACCTCAATCCCCGTTACCTCAGCCCGGGACAGGTGACCGATCTGGTCAACACGTTCGGCCTCGACCTTCCGTCGCATCACGATCACGACGATCATTGAACGGCCAAAACAGGATTCAGGTTGGGCGGCCAAACCGGCCACCCTCGTCGGCATGATGCTCTAATCGAGCGCCGAAAGCACCGATGCCGTGATCGCGTCGGTCTTGTCCCTGCCGGGATTTGCACCGATGCCGCGTGCCGTCGTTGCCTCGATTGCGGCCATCACCTTGCCGGCGGCGCCCGTTTCTCCCAGGTGCCCCAGCATCATAGCGCCCGACCAGATCGCGGCGATCGGGTTGGCGATGCCGAGATGGGCGATATCCGGCGCAGAACCGTGGACGGGCTCGAACATCGACGGCGCCGAGCGATCGGGGTTGATATTGGCGGAGGCTGCAAAGCCGAGCCCGCCCTGAATGGCGGCGCCAAGGTCCGTCAGGATGTCGCCGAACAGGTTGGAGGCGACGACCACATCGAGGCTCTCCGGCGCCATCACCATGCGGGCGGCCATGGCGTCGATATGGTAGCTCGTCACCTCGACATCGGGATAGTCTTGGGAAAGTCTCTGGGTGATCTCGTCCCAGAAAACCATCGAGTATCTTTGCGCGTTGGACTTGGTCACCGAGGCAAGCTTGCCGCGGCGCGCACGCGCCTGTTCGAAGCCGAAACGCAGGATGCGCTCGACTCCCTGGCGGGTGAAGATTGAGGTCTCCACGGCCACCTCGCTGTCGGTCCCCTGGTGAACGCGGCCGCCGGCGCCGGAATATTCGCCCTCGGTATTTTCACGAATGCAGAGGATATCGAAGTTCTCCGAGCGCAACGGTCCCTGCACACCCGGCAGCAGCCGGTGCGGGCGGATATTGGCATATTGGACGAAAGCCTTGCGGATCGGCAGCAGAAGTCCGTGCAGCGACACGGAATCGGGCACTTTGCGGGGCCATCCGACGGCGCCGAGCAGAATGGCGTCGAAGGCGCGCAGCGTTTCGATGCCATTGTCGGGCATCATGCTGCCATTCTCCAGATAGTAATCGCAGGACCAGGGATAGCTTGTTGCCGCAAACGAAAATCCGTTTCGCGCAGCCGCCTTTTCGAGCACGGCCTTGGCTGCCTCAGTGACATCGCGGCCGATACCGTCTCCCGGCAGAAGGGCAATCCTGTAGGTCTTCATGGCAGGTCCTCTCAAGGCTGATCAGCACACTCTTGCTCTGCGGGTTGGCGGGATAGGCTTCGCAGGCGGGATCCTTGCCGAATCCGCACTGCGTGTGCGCCGCGTGGCCATGACTTTAGAGGGCGGGTCAGGCTTTATTTGCCGAAAGCGGCCAGGATTTGGTCGATTGTTGTGTTTGCGCCGGCATCACCAGCGAATTCTGTCGAACGATCTGTTGTGGGCTGGGATCATCACGACCTGGCGGGATCGACTGAGCGGGATCCTCGGCATTGCTGCGGGGTCACGCGCCGGGATAGATGGGCGTGGAGACCAGAGCCTGTCGGCGTTCGGATTCGGGCCGGAACGAGCGGTATTGCCAGACGCCGTCCGGGGATTCCCGCCGGTATACGGTCTCCAGCCAGAACACACTGTCGTCGATCGGCAAGACCGGATGCCAGGCATACCATTCAGACCAGATCTTTGCTGCCTGTTTGCTCTCCATGGCCATCGCTACTCCCCATGCCTGGCGGCATCGTTCGATGTGTTCCATAATAGAGAATAACAATGAAACATCATTCTTCAATAGAGATTGTTTTCCCGCTTTGCGTGAAATTTCCTTGCTATATCGCTGGGCCTTTTGGCCTTCCGAGCAGATTAGGAATCCTTGTGTCGGCCCCTGAAAGTGCTCGCCAGCATCTCTTGAAATTATATCGTAGTACGATATATTTACAGAATGCCGATTGTTGAGGAGTGAGCTTCATGGAAAGCCGATTGCATCCCGCATTGCACCGCCCCGCGCCTTATCCCGCTGATGAGGCGTTTGAAAATCTCAGGCAGAGGGTTCATGTCTTGCTTGATAGTGGAGAGACAAGCCGCTGGGAGCTTTTGCGGGCGGAGTGGCGGTATGATGTGGCTTTGCTGACCAATGATTTTCGGCTTTGGATGCAACACCTCGACAGAGGCTTCGATACCGCCAAATAGGCTGGCGTTCGATATGGCTCAGTTGATCGAACGCAAGCCGAGATAGGCCGCCAGGCTGATGGCGGAAAGGGCGATCGTCAGCTTGGGTCTGGCATCGTCGAACATGGCCGCCAGCAACAGGCCGAGCATCAGGATGGCGGATTTCGCCCAAAGGTCCTGATCGGAGACGGTGAAGGCGAGCGTCGCCAGGAAGACGGCGCTTGCAACGATCGTCACGGGCGCAGATTTCTCGGCGAGATCGCCGCCCGCGAAATAGGGCAGAAGAAAGCGCCGCATGCTCAGGCCGGAAGCGATGCTGAGAAGGAGACAGGTCAAGACAAGATGCAACATGAGGTCGGCGCCGATCGATCTGCAGATGGAATTGCAGATGCAAACCCCATGCCAGCCTCAAACGCTTGAATCGTCATGCCATGAAGGCGATGCCACGGCCCGCGTGGCTATTTCCTCGGCGTCGCGATCCTTTTTTCGGCAACACGCCCGGTTCGCTCGAGCAATCGAAACGCATGGTGATGCGACGTAAAACACGGCAAAGATGGAGGTGACATGGCGATGAAGCAGCAGGAGCGTCTCCATGACGGAGATTACGAAGCATTGGCCAACTTGCGTTATCGCATCCGCCGGTTCCGGCAATTCAGCGCGAAGGAGGCACACAGGTTGGGCCTGACGGCGCCACAGCATCAGGCGCTGCTCGCGATAAAAGGCCAGCCGGCCGGCAAGAAGATGAGCGCGCGGATGCTGGCCGAGCGCCTGCTGATGGACAGGAAGGCGGCGGATGGTCTCGTTCAAGAACTCATCGACAAGGCCTATATCGACGTAGACCAGGCGGCAGCAGGCCGTGGCAAACAGTTCATTCGTTTGACTGATAAGGCTGAGGCTGTGCTCGACCGGCTGGCAAGCGCCCATCTGTTCGAGATCCGCAAAATGGCGCCTGAACTGATGCAGGCGCTTCGCGTCCTGCAGGATCGCCAGAACATGCAGCGTATCGCCTGGATGCAATGACACTCGATTTCGATGCCGAAACCGGCTTGAGCTGCGACGATGATTTTTATATAGAGAATTATCTTTCTCCATAATTCCGGAAACGAGATCTTTTCATTGGACCTTTCGTCGATCGAAATATTCCTCGCTGTCGCCAGCGACCGCAGCGTTACCAAGGCTGCCAAGGCCGTCGGGCGGGTGCCGTCGAACGTGACGACACGCATCCAGCAGCTGGAGGAGGACCTCGGCGTTTCCCTCTTCAGCCGTGACGGCAAGAAGATGACGTTGACGCGGGAAGGCGAGACGTTCCTAACCTATGCCAACCGGTTGACGGCGCTTGCGCTCGAAGCGCGCCAGGCCGTGCGGCCTCTCGCCCCGTCGGGAACATTGCGCGTCGGCACGATGGAAAGCACGGCCGCCAGCAGGCTGCCGGCGGCGCTGACGCAATTCAACCGGATGTGGCCTGATGTGTCGCTTCATCTGACCATGGGCGCATCCCGCGATCTCGCCCGCGCCGTCGTAACCGATGCGCTGGACTGTGCGCTGATTGCCCGCCCGCCGAAGACGATGCGCGGGGATGACGTTGGTTTCGAAGCCGAACTCAAGGCGCTAGAGATGGAGCCGGTCTTTGTCGAAGACCTGCTGATCGTGCTGCCATCCGGGCATCCCGCGATCAAATCCGCTGCCGACCTTCGTGTCGGGTCGATTGCCGCTTTGGAGCCCGGCTGCACCTATCGCAGGATCGCCGAAAACTGGGCGCGGAAATCGAGCGTCCTGCCGACGAGCGAGCATGGCTCCTACCATGCGATCCTGGCGAGCGTCGCGACCGGCAATACCGCCGGCGTCATGCCGAGATCCGTTCTCGACCTCATGCCCTGGCCGACATCCGTCCAGACCCATCAACTGGGGCCTGTCGAGACGCTGCTGGTCTACCGCAAGAACGATCGCCCCAGCGCTTTCAACGCCTTCCACGAAGTCCTCAGCGCGACAAAAGGCAGGGATATCAGGCTTGCCACAAACTAGCCCTCAGCTCTTCCTTCAGTCCGCCATATAATCCTCGCTCAACATTGGTCTTGTCATGCAGTACCCCGTTTCCCCGAAGGTGGGACCGAGCCGCTTCCGTCGCTTCCGTCTGTTTTCACCGATTTTGGCCGGCGCGACCCTTCGCGAGCGGCTGATCGCATGCGTCGGCGCTTTGCTGGCGATCGGCCTCACCGGCGTCATCAGCGGCTATCTGTTCGGGCAGGGGCCGCATCTTCCCCTGATCGTCGCACCGATGGGGGCATCGGCGGTGCTTCTTTTCGCGGTGCCGGCCAGCCCGCTGGCGCAGCCGTGGTCGATCATCGGCGGCAATACCATCTCCGCCCTGATGGGAATCATCGCCGCCTATTTCATTCGCGATCCGATCATCGCGACCGGCGTCGGCGTGTCGCTTGCCATCGGCGCCATGTCTTTCACGCGCTGCCTTCATCCGCCGGGAGGTGCTGCGGCACTGACCGCAGTGCTCGGCGGCCCTGTCGTCGCCGGCTGGGGTTTCCTCTTTCCCTTCGTGCCGGTCGCCCTGAATTCCTGCCTTCTCGTCGGCCTCGGCCTGCTGTTCCACAAGCTTTCCCGGCGGAACTATCCGCATGTCGTTCCGAAACCCGCTGAGAACACCCACCGCACGATCGATCTGCCGTCCGCCGTGCGGGTGGGTTTCCGTGAGGAGGATGTCGATGCCGCCCTTGCTGCGCTCGACGAAACCTTTGATATCGATCGCGCCGATCTTGGCCGGCTGCTGCAGCAGGTCGAACTGCAGGCAGCGATCCGCTCGAACGGCAAGATCAGCTGCGCCGATATCATGTCGCGCGACGTGATCGGGGTCAGTGAAGCGGCAGAACCGGATGCCGCACGGCACCTGCTCTTGAAGCACAATATCCGCACGCTGCCGGTAAAGGACCGGGAGGGCCGCCTGATCGGCAGCGTCGGCTTGCGGGAATTGTCGACCAGCATCGATACGATCGCAGGCGCAATTTCAAAGCCGGCGGTGGCAAGGCCTTCGGATCCGGCCCTGTCGCTGCTTCCCGTTCTGACGGACGGGCGCACGCATGCCGTCATCATTGTCGATGACGATTACCGGATCCTGGGGCTGATATCGCAGACCGATCTCCTCAGCGCAGTGGCGCGGCTGCTGCCGAACGACAGTGCCCCGATCTCGGCCGTGGCCTGAGCGATGATCGCAGAGTGTCAAGCAGTGGGAAGAATGGGCCGGTGTTGATCGAACGCGATCCGAATGGGGATTTTATCCTGGACTCATCCGAACTCGCGGAACGGTTCGGACTGTCGCTGGCCGCTCTCCGCCGTCACATGCGGCACCGCTCCCTCGTCAGCACCGTGGAAATCGGCACGGCTGAACACGCGGGCACCAAGCGGGTGTCACTTCGGCTCGGCAACAGACTTTGGCGCGCGGTGCTGAACGATGCGAACGAGGTGCAGCACGAGGAGATGACCGTGCTTCGGGGGAAATCGGCTTGATGCCACCTGGCTGACGTCATCATCATTGATGCCTCGCGACCGGTCGGCTGCCGCAAGTTCTCCATTTCTCCGAGGCACGGCAAACGCCCCTATGGTCAGATATGCCGCTTGTGAAGGATCATCCGGTCGATGACCTGAAACGGATGCGGGATGCGCTTATTGTCGATTTGCTTCACCTGGGAGCGGCAGGAATATCCCGTTGCCATCAGGATATCGGCTTTGCCGGCCGCATCAAGCTCGGGCTTCCAGCTCATCGCGTAGAGACGTTCGGAGATCGGCCGGTTGCGGGCCTCGTGGCCGAAGGTGCCGGCCATGCCGCAACAGCCGGTTTGTACTGCCTGAAGGTCGATGCCGAGGCCTTCAAATATTTTTTGCCATTGTGCCACGGAGGCCGGCGCATTGGTGCGTTCGGTGCAATGGGCCATCAAACGGAAGCTTTTGCCTGCGGCCGCAGAAGGCGAGGCGGCGAGCCGGTCGAGATGGGTGGTCAGCCATTCCTGCGGCAGCAGGACATTCGCTTTCGATATGCCCTTATATTCGCTGCGAAAGGCCAGCGTCATCGACGGATCGAGCCCGACGAGCGCCACGCCTGTCTCATCCAATCGCTCGAGATAGCGGGCCGTCCGTTTGGCCGCAGCCTCGAAGCGTCCGAGATAGCCGTGAACATGCAGGGCTTTGCCATTGACATGGGAGGCGGCAAGGAAGGGCGTGAGCCCGATTTTTCTGGCAAGCCCGATTGCCGCAAGCGCAACGTCGGGATCGAAATAGGCGGTGAAGGCGTCGGCGACGAAGACGACACCGCGCTGCCGTTCTTGCGGGGACAGCGCGCCGATCGCTTCAGCGGTCGCAAGCGGCACGCCGAGGCGAGCGGCTTCCTTCGCGAGCGAGGTCCGCGGCAGATGCGGCAGAGAGGTCAGCCCGGCAACACGCATCATCGTCCTGCCGGCGCGCGTGCCCACGACCAGATTATAGGCCGGCCTGATGCGCCGGACGAGCGACAGGGTAGTTTCGATCGCCGCGACCAGTGGATCCTTCAGCGGGCGAAGGTAGCGTCCGTAATAGAGTTCGAGGAATTTCGAGCGGAAGGCAGGCACGCTGACCTTCACCGGACACTGCCCCGCGCAGGCCTTGCAGGCCAGACACGTGTCCATCGCCGCGCGCACTTCATGAGAAAAATCGTCCCGGTTTGCCGGATTGAGCGAGTTGAAGGCGCGCCGCGCGAGGCTTGCCAGCGGAATGCTCCGCCGCAGGCGTGTTGACTCCTGGCGGGGGTCGATACCTTTTTCGGCAAGCAGCCGCAGCCATTCCCGCATCAGTGCGGCACGGCCCTTGGGGGAAAACCGCCGGTCGTGCGTCGCCTTGTAAGAGGGGCACATCGGGCTCGTTTCGTCGAAATCGAAACAGGCGCCGTTGCCGTTGCAATAGGCAGCATTATCGAAGGCGGAGCGGATCTCGTTGCCGATGATGCGGTCGATATCGCCCCTCAGTGGAAGATCGTCGATCTTTGTCAGCACTTCCGCGGAAGGGGTTGCGATCTTGCCGGGATTGAGCCGGTTGTCCGGATCGAAAGCCCGCTTGATTTCTTGGAGGCTCGGATAGAGATCACCGAAGAATTCCGGCACATATTCCGAACGCACGCCCTTGCCGTGCTCTCCCCAGAGCACGCCGCCATATTTGCGGGTGAGCGCCACGACGGCGTCGCTGATGTCGCGCACCAGTCTGACATGGTCGTCACGGGTGAGGTCGAGCGCCGGCCGCACGTGCAGGACGCCGGCATCGACATGACCGAACATGCCGTAGGAAAGGCCCGCGCCATCGAGAAGCGTGCGGAATTCGCGGATATAGGCCGCCAGGTTTTCCGGCGGCACGGCCGTATCCTCGACGAAAGCGACGGGCCTGACCGGCCCTTCCACATTTCCAAGCAGGCCGACCGCCCGCTTGCGCATCGACCAGATCGCTTCGACCTCGGCATGGCCCCGGGCGATCGTATAGCCGGCATGGCGGGCATTCACGCCCATATCGAGGGCTGTGGTCACTTCCGCAAGCTTGCGCTCGAGTTCCTCTTCATCATCGGCGAGCACTTCGGCAATATTGATGCCATTGGTGGCGCTGCCCGCATCGTCCGGAAAAAAGCGGGCAATGCCGGTCCAGACGATGTCGCCCTTCGCGAGACCGAGCACTTTCTCATCGACCGTTTCCACCGAGGCGACGTTCAGCGCCACCAGGCTGCGGGCATCCTCCAGGGCTGTGTTGAAGTCGCCGTAGCGGATGTTGATCAGCGCCGCATGGGCGGGGATCGGCAGGAGGTTGAGTTCGGCTTCGGCGATCATTGCCAGCGTCCCCTCCGAACCGCAGAGAACGGCGTTGAGGTCGAAGCGTCCGTCGTCACGCCTGATATGGGCTAGGTCGTAGCCGGTCATGTAGCGGTTGAGTTTCGGGAAGATTTCGGCGATGCGCTCGTGTTTTTCCCGGGCGATCCGTTCGACCGTCCTGTGGATCTCGCCGACGCGGCCCTTGCGCGCGGCGATCTCCGAGAACGCCTCCGTGTCGAGCGGGTGCGACCAAAAGTCCGACCCGTCGGTCAGCACGATGCGCAATCCAAGGACGTGGTTGCTGGTCTTGCCGTAGAGGCAGGAACCCTGGCCGCACGCGTCGGTGGAGATCATGCCGCCGATGGTGGCGCGGTTGGAGGTGGAGAGTTCGGGGGCGAAAAAGAGGCCGTAGGGCCTTAGCACCCGATTGAGCTGATCCTTGACCACACCCGCCTGGACGCGCGCAACCCTTCGGATGGGATCGATCTCGAGAATGGACGTCATGTGCCGCGAACAGTCCACCACGACGCCCGATGTCAGGGATTGACCGTTCGTGCCGGTGCCGCCGCCGCGCGGCGCGATGCTGATCCCTTGGAAGGCCGGCTCCGACAGCATGGCCGTCACGACCTGCAGGTCTTCGACGCCGCGCGGAAAAAGGATGCCGGCCGGCTCCACCTGGTAGATGGAATTGTCGGTCGAAAACACGGTTCGGCTTGCCGCGCCGGTCTCGATATCGCCGGTAAACCCCGCCTCGATGAGCCGCTCGAAGAAACCTGCGGGGGGGAGGGAGATTGAAACCTTCGGCTGGAGGCGTGGAATCATTTGGAAACTTTCAGAATGCACTTGAGCTTTGTCACACTTGGCATATGGCCAAACAACGAGTTGGTTCTTTGAAGAACCAGATCGCACTTATCAGCCGCAATGACGAACTACTCTGTTCCTCGGTTAACGCGCATCGCGCCGTCCTGCATATGCGCCTGCACGTGTACGCGCCCGCGATGACAGCGCAGATCGTCAACTCGGCCTCGGTTGAAGCTTTCACGGCCAGTCCCCAAAACGCCTACTATGCCGCGACCAAAGCGGTCGGCGTCAGCCTGACGAAATCCTTTTGCGCAGGAATGCGCCAAGGATCAGATCGTTGTCAATTCCGTCGCGCAAACGATGCCGACGCCGAGGTGCCGGCATCGCCCTTCAGGGAACAGAAGCGCTACTCCGGCGTTCGAACTAAAGACGAAGGTTCTCACGTCTTTTGGGAGTGCGCGATATGGAAGAGATGACCAATATCATCAAGGACCTCAGCATCGAGGAGCGCGAGGAAATCTTTGTCGACATCGCCCGTACGCTGGAAGACACGGCACGTGAGGCCCTTGTCGAGGGCAATATGCAGTTTGCGGAAATTTCCAACAACATGGCCGAAGCGATCCGCGTCAACGCCGATGAACTCGCCCGTGACGATCCCGAGAATGCCGAGCGTGTGCTGCTGCAGGCAACGGCGATGATCTCGCAGTTCGAGGCCGTGCACCCCTATCGCATGGTGAGCATGGCCGTTCATTGACGGCCGGCCGGGCGCTCCGGCTTGATCCTCCGTTCAAATCATTGCCATAGGCGGGAACTCTCGCTAACCGCGAGGGTTATCGGATCACAACATCCTTTGCATGAATGAAAGGAGGACAGCTATGACGTCCAAATCCGTTGTGCCGCCGGAAAGCGGCACCGACGACGCGCGCTCCGCCGACACGCGAGCTGCCGAGAAGGACCGCCGCAGGACATTGGAGAAGGCCCGCAGCAATGCAAGCGCTGCGATAGATGGTGACAGCAACACCGAAACCCCAAGCCTGAAGCTTGCGAAAGAATATCTCAGCCTCGGTGGCCGCCGCCGGTCCAAAATTGACGACAACATCACCGAAGTCCGCCGATGGGACGAGGATCCGCCTGAGGCTGAACGGTTCTGGAAGGAACGGGTGGAGACGCTTTCAAAAGATGAGCGTAAACAGGTGGAGGATTTTCTTCCAACCATCAACACGCCCTGAACGGCTCATTGAAATGTGTTGGAGGAGATCATGGCTATAGACAAGCACGAGCAGATTCGCCGCCGTGCCTACGAAATCTGGGAGGCCGAGGGCCGCCCGGAAGGTGCGGATCAGCGCCATTGGCTGCAAGCCTGCGATGAACTTGCCGGCGACGATGAGCATGAGACGCTGCAGGACCTGCTGGATGAAGACGACAGGGACGACGCAGCGTTGCTCCAAGGCGCCGGTGAGAGCGGCGATCTCGACCGACCGCCACCAAAGCTTCGCCGGGCCGCCACAGCTTCCGTGCCCGATATCGAGATGACCACAGGCGAAAAGCCGTCTCAGCGGAAGATCAGGAAGACCGAAGGGCCGTAATCCGATGCAGCATCTCGACCACGCCATCCAGATCGCTCTCGAGGCGCATGAAGGGCAGGCTGACAAGACCGACCGGCCGTACTTCGAGCACTGCCAGCGGGTGGCCCTCCTGGTTTCCGGCGACGAGACACGAACGGTCGCCTACCTTCATGACGTCGCCGAGAAGGGAAACGGGTGGACGCTCGACAGGTTGAGGGAGGAAGGCTTTCCGCCGGCGATCATATCCGCGGTGGATGCTTTGACACGGCGGCCCGACGAGGCGGACGACGACTTCGTCAGACGTGCAGCTTCAAACCCGTTGGCCCTGCCGGTCAAACAGGCCGACCTCGAAGACAATCTCCGACAGGCCGAACAGGCCGGCAGGAACACGGGAAAATACCAAAGCGGCCTGGATCTCCTGCGCGATTTGAGGAGCGGGCAATAAGGGCGCTCGACAGAGCGCGCACGACCCGGCTTCCTGTTATGCGTCGAGAGCGGCCGCAGTCGTTTGGCCCATTTCACGTTTTATTGGCAAACCACACGGTCGGCGTGCCGAGCACACCTCCGTTGCGCATTGCCGTCTTCAGCTCTTCCAGCTTGCCGAAGGCCTGAGCTGCTTCCAGCGTGGCGAACTCGTGCGTGACGGTAATGTCGTTTGGATTGTCAGTGGCCCGGTAGACGGCTTGCGCCGTAACACCATTGGCCTTTTGCACCGGATCAAACGCATCATATGTCTTGCGCCATGTGGCGTAGTCGGAGACCTCGTGCCTCACGAATAGTGTCGTCATATCATCCTCCCGCGTTGTCCCGCTGCATTGCCAAGTCCTGTAGAGATGTGTGTTACGATTGAACCAGGATCATCATAGTCTCCGGCAGGACGCCGTCACTCGCCATCGCATCGGCCGCGGCCTTGGTCTGCATGAAGGCCATCAACTTTTGCATGTCTGCAACCTCCATCACCAAACCAACGCGGTTGGGCGTTTGAGGGTCTGTAAAGGTGCGAATATTCGTCACGCCGACGGGTTCCAGAACCTGCTTGCGAACAGGCGAGGCGAGCCAGTGTTTTGTGTCTTTGACGTTATGACAGACCATTACGGTAGGCATTGCATCCTCCTCCCATGGCTCCAAAATGAAAGCAGAGTATACCACCAGATTCGGCCGGATTTCACTTCAATAATATTGCATTGAAGGAGAATTAATTCATAAAATTGTTGGGGTTAATATGATTATCATCAGTAATCCGAAAATATTAATGGCGCGTGAGAAAATAAATACATGAAGCTCGGCAAATCTGAAAGTTCGTGACGCACTTTAGGATACGATGGCAATATCGGTCGACGTATCATGACCATCGAATTCGCGCACGAGAGGTTCAGCAATGATCGAGCGCCTACCATTTGATCTCAAGGCCTATGTGCGCGGCATTGAAACAAGGCCATGCTTTATCTGCGGCCTGGTCAAGAACGACCCCGCTTGCTTTCATCATCGCATTTTCGAGGACGATGAGACCATCATCTTTCTGAGCAAATATCCGACTCTTCCGGGTTATTGCCTTGTCAGTCCGAAGGAGCACCGCGAGGATCTGGCGCGAGACATATCGACAGACGAATATCTTCGATTGCAGGAGAAGGTTCACATCTTGTCGCGTGCCCTCAAAAGGGTGTTCGACGCCGAGCGAATTTATGTGCTTTCACTCGGCAGTCAGCAAGCCAATAGTCATTTACATTTTCACGTCGTTCCCTTGCCTTCAGGCGTGCCGCTTGAGGAGCAGCAATACCACGCGTTGATGGCCGAGCATGGGGTTCTGCAGATACCGGACGATCAAATGGCGGAATGGGCCCAGCAGATCGCCGAAATCTACGATGCAGAACGGACCGCATCATAGCTAAACGGTGTACATCGAGCCGACGCCTCCGCTTTTAAATTGGTGGCGCTACCGGTCGCCGCACTGTGTGGGAAGCAGTCGGGATCCGATCTCAACCCAATCTGTCATGCCTTGTAGAACTCCGGAAATCCCGTATATTACGGAAAGTAGGAGATCCGAAATGACATCCACTGTAACGGCTGCTGCCGTGTCCAAGAATTTTGGCGCCTATCAGGATGCGGCTGTACGCGAACCGGTGATCATCACAAAGAACGGTCGGCCGCGGACGGTCTTGATAGCCTATGAGGACTATCTCCGTTTCACGAAACGCGATCGTCGTGTCGACCTGACGACGACCCTCGGCGATGAAGAGCTTGCGGCGATCGAAGCGTCGCAGATGGAGCCGGGGCTTGAGCATCTGGATTCCGAACTGAAGAATAAGCATGCTTCCGACTGAGCCGAAGGTTGGTTGGCTTTTCCGCTATTCTTATCTCTGGTATTGGCAACATCTTGAAGGTCGAGAGGAGGGCGACAAGGATCGCCCGGCTCTCGTGCTTGCGATCGTCGCCGCACTGGATGATGAAATGCCGACCGTGCGAGTGCTGCCGGTGACCCATTCGCCACCGTCCGATCCGAGCGATGCGGTCGAAATCCCGACCGCCACGAAACGACGCCTTGGACTGGATGACGAGCGATCATGGATCGTCCTAACGGAAAGCAATCGCTTTGTTTGGCCAGGGCCGGACGTTCGGCCGATCGACAATGAGAGTGGCTATTTCGGCCCGTTGCCGCCGGCGCTGTTCGACGAGGTCAAGCGCCGTTTTGTCGAGCTGGCGCGCGGCCAGCGCCATCGCGGCACTCTCCGCAGCGAATGATTGCCCCGCCGCAATGAGCCGCGAAGGGCGCCCTGATCCCGAGCTAAGACTGAAGATCAAAGGCCGGCACACGCACGCCGTTCTCACGGAAGTGACGCTCCAGTTCGTCAAGATCCGGACGGACCGGGGGATTGCCCAGCGCCTCAGCCCAATCCTGCCCGCTGGGAAGCGCCATTGCCGCGGTGATGAGCACAGTGGTCCCCGGGCCGATTTCGCCGCGCAATTGAGGCAGCAGGGTCTTGGCGTGGATGAGGTTGGTGTTGGGGATCGGGCTCATCGCATGGCCGGTTCTCGGACTGGACGACAGATCGACGATCGCGCTGACATCCGTCTGTCCGTACCAGACGGCCCGGCCTGCGCCCTGCTCGGATCGATCGGCATTGAAATCGGCGCGTTCGATCGCAAAGCCGCCCTCGATGGTGCTGAGCGCACGCGGCGTGGCGATGCGGTGAACCCGGATGTGCCAGGGGTTTGCGGGAATGAGCCAGGTTTCGATGACGACATCGTTCCAGGGGCGCCAGCGCGAATAGAGCCGGTCGCCTGCTATCAGCGCCTCCTCGAGGGTTTCCCGCATACGGAAGTGAGTGCCGTCGTCGGAGAGGCCGAGCATGCCGTCGAAGCTTGCGGCGGCAAAATTCCGGTCGTCGGCCTCGATATTGAAGGCGTAGCGGGTGGAGTAGACGAATTTCGAATATTTCTCGTTGGCGCCGCGCATCTTGTCGTGCTGCTGGCCGGAGGAGAGCACGACGACGTTTCCCGGCGTGTGCATGGCAACCATGCCCGCCGGCTTCAGCGCCACCGGCTCCGGGAATGCCGGCTGCGGCGCCTCTTGGGCAGTCCAGAAAGGATGATCTTTTGGAAGGGCGAGCGGCAGGAAGAATTTCAGTGCCCAATAGGGCGAGCCCGGAGAGTTGTAGCTCTCGCTCATCAGCAGGTTCGGATAGCCGTAGCCGATCGAGAGAACGCCGTCGCGCTCGGCAATCGGCATCGCCGACCACCAGCGGATATGGCGCATGTAATAACCCTTGATCTCAGCCCAGGGCAGCGCTTCGAGGCCGGCAAAAGCAAGCGCGCCCCAGAAGCCCCCGGCCGCGAAGCGATAGGTCTGGCTGCGGCCGAAGGCAAGGGCGGCACCATCGGGGCCGAACCAGTGGCGGATATCACTGGCGAAGATTTCGGCGCGACCGCGGAAGCGCTCCTTGCGCGCCTCGTCGCCGTTCGCCAGCACGGCGTAGATCAGGCCGTAGAAATGCATGGCGAAGGGAATGTAATGATCGACCCGCCGCACCGGCCCGTCGCGATACCAGCCTTCCCCGAGATCGAAAGCCTCGGCTTCGTCGAGATAGGCGACGGTTTTGCCGTGGTCGAACGGAATACCGACACGCTCCAGCCCGAGATCAATGAGGACCCGGAAGAATTTCCAGTTGTTGTCGATGAATTCCAGTTCCCGCGCCGCGACAAGATAGGCAGCAATCGTCTTCTTCTGGCTCTCGCTCAACGGCTCCCAGATATGTTCTGGCACCAGCGCCAGCGCAAATCCGACGGCGGCGAGTTCGACCAGTCGCTGGTTGCGGTCGGCGAGATCGCCCCAATATTCGGGATGATCAGGATTGGTTCCGTTCGCCAGTCCGCGCCGATAGAGATCCCAGTGCGGGAAATGGCCGCCGCCGGCGGCGAGCGGAACGATGCCCCAGAGCGGTCGTGCAAATCCTTCCAGATCCGCCGCCGCCCGGTCGAAGATCGCGCCGGCAGCACCCAGGCGCACACGGGCGCCGCCTTCGGAAAAATACGGCAGGAGCGGTTCGAAGAGGTCGTTGACGGCCTTCGCCAGATCGTCGCGGGTCTTCAGGGTATTGCCGCACAGCGGATTGGCCCAGGTGGGATCGTAGATCATCGTCAGCTCGGAAATTTCTTAAAACAGGATCGGCCGCGGGCCATGACCTGGTCCGCGGCCGTCGGCATTTCGCGACGTCTACTTGATGGCCTTGACGCCTTCGGTCATTTCCTTCAGTCCGTCGTCGATCGGGGTGTTGTCGGTCATGATCGCGTCATGGACGCGGTTGAGCACGACCTCGATCTTGGCCGCGTTCGGGTTGACCGCCATCTCCAGATAGGCCTTCGACGGTATCAGCGCCTCCTTGCTGGCCGCGTCTTCCGGGAAGCCGGGCGTTGCGGCGATCTTTGCGCTGACATCGGCGGTCTTGAGCGCCGGGAAGGTGCCCGTCGATGCGATGACGGCAGCGCCCTCCGGACCGGTGACGAACTTGATGAAGTCTAGCGCTGCATCCTTGTGCTCTGAGTTGGCGTTGACGGCGAGGCCCGAGATCTGCGCAGCCGTCGTGCCGGCTGCCACGCCGTCCGGATGCGGGAACTTCACGATGCCCCAGTTCTTGCTCTTCGATTCACCCGATTTCACCTTGGCGATCTGGGTGCCGACGAACCAGGTTCCCATCGGCAGCATGCCGATCGTGCCGTTGAAGAACAGCGCCGAATAATGCGTGTTCGACGTCTTCAGGAAGGCATAGGAGGGAATGGCGCCATCCTTCTGCAGGGTGAGCGCCCGCTCGTACCACGGCTTCAGGAAGGCGTAGTCGCCGTCGACCAGCGTGTGTTGTCCGTCGAGGATGCCGGGCAGCTGAACGGTCGAACGCCAGGTGTGCAGCAGCGCGCCATAGGTCTTGTTGGTGCCCATGCCGCCGGTCAGCTTCTCGGCGGTCGCGTCGAACTGCGCCCAGGTCATGTCATTGGTGGGGTAGGGGACGCCGGCTTTGTCGAAGATGTCCTTGTTGTAATAGACGATCCAGAAGTCGGAGCGGAACGGCAGAGAATAGACCTTGCCGTCGATGGTCAGCTCCTCGATCAGGCCGCCATAGGGCGCCGGATCGATTTTCTGATCCTTCACGAAGCCGCTCAGATCGGCGATATTGCCGGCGCGCACCAGATTGGTATAGCCCGGCACGTCTTTGATGGTGACGATGTCGATGTCTTTCGAGCCGCCGGTCAGCTGCGTCGAAATCATCTGCTGGTAGTCCTGCGAGCCGAGATCCATCGGCTCGAACTTCACGTTCGGATGCTTGGCCTGATAGGCCTCGATCAGCGGCTTGTAATAGGCGGTCTTATCCCAGTCCCACAAAGCCCATTTGAGCGTCACGGCGTCTTGGGCAAGCGCTGCGCCTGCGGTCGTTGCTACCAGCGTGAAACCCGCCACGGCAAGTTTCACCGTCCTCCCGAATTTACCCAAATACATTCCTGTTCTCCTTCCCTGGATCGTCTCTGGTCAGTTATTTTATGAAGCGTTTCCTGCATGCGGTTTACAGGGCGGCTGCATTGCCTCTGGCAGGTCCAGAACCAACACCACCGCCCGATGGACGCCGAATGCGACGGCGAACATTCCGAGTGAAAAATTGAAGGTTGCCGGCATGAAGACGGAAACCGGATAGAAGAGGATGTGCGCCAGCCACAAAGCGGCGTTGAAGACGAGGGCGGCAAATGCCGGAAGCGGGCGGACGACGGAGGCCAGCGCGGCCAGTCGCAGGAGCCGCAGAGCCGGCAGATCGCGCATCATCATCAGCATGACGAGATGGCAGGCAAACACAGCGATGAAGGCGGTCGCGACGAGGGCGATCGCCAGCGGTGCGGCAAGCATCAAATTGTCCCGCGCGCCGGCGGCATAGGTCAGGATCGCCTGGAGGCAGATGGCGAACGCACCCGCCAGTGCGAGACCCCAGGCGGTGGCGCGCCAGAAGTAGTGGATGAATGCTTCCGTAAAGTCGCGCAGGAGATAGGTGTTGCGATCTTCCACCAAAGCCACCGAGACCCGGGCCATGGCGGCGAGCGCTGCCGGCAGCGTTACGACGAAGAGGGAGGCCAGAATGAACAGGATGTTGAGCTTGACCATCTCCCACCATTCGCGGGCGAGGATTTCGGCAAACAGGGCAAGGCCGGTCCTTTTCGGAGCATCCTTGGGAATGCCCGGCCCCTCCTTCGTCCACATCTCCCGCAACCGCTGCATGGCCGTCTCCCCCAGGCGCTCAGTAAAGAATCGAGCGTTCCGTTTCCTTGTCGAACAGCTGCGCGTTGCTCATGTCGGCGGTGAGCGTCGCCTCGTCGCCGATTGCCGGCCGGAAACGCGGCGACACACGGGCGATGAGATTGCGTCCGCCGGCCGCCATGTTCAGATGCACCTCCGAGCCCATCGGTTCGGAAAGCTCCACCACTGCTTTCAGAGGTGCCAGATTCTCGGCCGGGATGTCGGCCGGCGGCAGTTCGTGGAAATTCTCCGGACGGATGCCGAGCACCAGTTCGCGGCCCTCATAGGGCGCGATCCTACTCTTGTCGAAATGATCGGGCAGCGGCAGTTCCCGGCCGTCGAAGACGGCGACATAGCCATCCCCGCGGCGCTGAATTGTCGAGGGCAGCATGTTCATCTGCGGCGCGCCGATGAAGCCGGCGACGAACATGTTGACAGGATGGTCATAGAGGTTCTGCGGCGTGTCGACCTGCTGGATGTGGCCATCCTTCATGACGACGATCCGGTCGGCCATGGTCATGGCCTCCACCTGATCATGGGTGACGTAGATGAAGGTGGCGTTGAGGCGCTTGTGCAGCTTGGTGATCTCGGAGCGCATCGTGCCGCGCAGCTTGGCGTCGAGGTTGGAAAGCGGCTCGTCGAGGAGAAAGACGGCCGGATTGCGCACCATGGCGCGGCCGAGCGCCACGCGCTGGCGCTGACCGCCCGAAAGCGCCTTCGGCTTACGGTTCAAGAGATGGGTGATGTCGAGGATCTTGGCGGCGTCCTGCACCTGGGTATCGATGAAGTCGCGCGACACCTTTCTGAGCTGCAGGCCGAAGGCCATGTTCTTGTAAACGGTCATATGTGGATAGAGCGCATAGTTCTGAAAGACCATGGCGATATCCCGGTCCTTGGAGGGAACGTCGTTCATGACGTCGCCGCCGATCTTGAGTTCGCCGCCGGAGATCTCCTCGAGGCCGGCGATCATCCTGAGAGTCGTCGATTTTCCGCAGCCTGACGGGCCGACCAGGATGATGAATTCCTTATCGGCGATCTCAAGATCGATATCGTGGACGACGGTGAGCGCGCCGTAGGATTTGTTCAGCTCTTTAAGCGAAATGCTGGCCATCGGGTTCTCCTGAGGTCACCAATAGGAAGACCAGCGACGCGAAAGGCGCGTCAAAGCTTCCATGTAATAATAGTCTCCCCAGGAGACGCACTCATCGACGCCCTCGCCGCGGCAGGTGTTGAAGGGCGATTTCTTCGAATAGGTGGCGTGCAGCACCAGGCCGTTGGAAACGGCGGGATCCTTGACCGCATAGTGGTCGGCCAGGCTCTTGATCATGCGGCGCGCCAGCGTGCGGTAGCGCTCGGCTTGTTCGGCTTCGACGAGCTCGGCCATTTCAAGCAGGCCGCAGGCGGTGATCGAGGCCGACGAACTGTCGCGCGGTTCGCCGTCGCCGTCGGAAAAGACGAGGTCCCAATAAGGTACCATGTCGGCCGGCAGCCGGTTGAGATAGAAGGCGAGCAGCCGGTCGAAGGTGCTGCGATATTCCTCGATCCGCTCGTAGCGGTAGGAGAGCGCCATGCCCGCGATGCCCCAGGCCTGCCCGCGCGCCCAGGCACTGTCGTCCCGGTAGCCCTGTTTGGTGGCGCCGCGCACCGGCGCGCCGGTCACCGGGTCCATGTAGAAGGTGTGATAGGTGGAATCATCCGGTCGCACCGAGTTGGCGAGCGTGGTGCGGGCGTGGATGAGCGCGATCTCGCGGTATTTCGGATCGCCGGTCTCGCGGCTTGCCCAGTAGAGCAGCGGCAGGTTCAGGAGGCAGTCGATGATATAGCGATATTCCTCCGCCTTGCCCTTATGGCCCCAGGCCTGGATGAACTGGCCGATCGGCTGGAAGCGCTCGATCAATTGGTCGGCGGCCAGGATGGCCGCTCTGCGGCCATCCGCGTCTCCAACGAGCTTCCAGGCGGCAATGCACGAGGGCGAATAGAGAAAGCCCATATCGTGATGATCGGTCTCGATGCGATTGACGATCCGATGCAGGAACGATTGAACCTGGATCTGCGCAGCATCCCGGAAGGCCGCGTCGCCGCTGTGTTCGAAGGCGAGCCACAGTTCGCCGGGCCAGAAGCCGGCGGTCCACTGGTCGTTCGCCACTGGGGGATAAAAATTCTTGATACTGGAATGGTTCTGCGCGGCGTGGGTGAATTCGGGGAGGTTGCGCCTGACCTGCTCGACGGCGATATCGAGCGCGGCGTTTACTTCCTCATCGGTAATCGGCTGCGGGGCGACGGAGGAAACGGCGTTCATGGCTTAACCCTTCAATCCAGTCGAGGCGATGCCCTCGACGAAGAAGCGCTGGAGAACAAGGAAGACGACGAGGACCGGAATGAGCGCGACGACGGAAGCCGCCATGATCAGCCCGTACTCGGCCGAATATTGCGAGATGAACATGCGCAAGCCGATCTGGACGGTCTTCAGCTCCGTCTTGGTGAGATAGATCATCGGCCCGAGGAAGTCGTTCCAGGTGGTGACGAAGGTGAAGATCGTCAGCGTCGAGAGCGCGGGCTTCGACAGCGGCAGCATGATGCGCGCCCAGATCTGGTACTCGTTCATGCCGTCGATGCGGGCCGCCTCGCAAAGCTCGGTCGGGATCGACATGTAGAACTGCCGCATCAGGAAGACGCCGAAGGCGGTGAAGGCCTGCAGGCAGATCAGCGCCAGATGGGTGTTGTTGAGGCCGAACTCGCGCATCAGCAGGAACTGCGGCACCATGTAGACCTGCCAGGGCATGGCGATGGTGGCGATATAGCCGAGGAACAGCGTGTTCTTGTAGGGGAAATTCAGCTTGGCGAAGGCGTAGGCGGCAAAGCTGGAGGTGAGGAGCTGCAGCAGCGTGACGATGATGGTCAGCTTCGACGTGTTGTAGATGAAGAGGGCGAGCGGGATCTTCGTCCAGATATCCACGTAGTTCTGCCATTGCGGCTGAGACGGTATCCACTCGATCGGGAAGGCGAAGACGTCGCGGCTGAGCTTCAGCGATGCCGACAGCATCCAGGCGAAGGGCATCAGCATGATCAGCGTGACGGCGATGACGATGGCATAGACCGCAATCGTCCCGATGGTCACTTTGCGTCCGGCGATCCTCATGCCTCGTCCTCCCTCTGGCGGCGGAACTGGAAGACCGTGACCGCGAGCACGAGGAAGAACAGCACCAGCGAAATCATGCTGGAATAGCCGAGATCCCAGGAAATGAAGGCCTCGTTATAGATGTGGTAGACGAGGACGAGCGTCGAGGTGCCGGGGCCGCCCTGGGTGATCATGTAGATCTGGTCGAACACCTTGAAGGACTGGATCGTCAGCATGACGGTGACGAAGAAGGTCGTCGGTCCGAGCTGCGGCACCGTGACATGGATGAACTTCTGCCAGGAATTGGCGCCGTCGAGATCGGCCGCCTCATAGAGTTCCGCATTGATGCCCTGCAGGCCGGCCAGATAGATGACCATGTAATAGCCCATGTTCTTCCAGATGCCGAAAAGGATCACCGTCACCATCGCCCAGTGGCGATCGGCTGCCCATCCCGGCATGTTTTTCGGATCGAGACCGAGCGTGTAGAGGATCATGTTCACCGGTCCCATCTCGGGATTGAAGATCATGTTCCAGACGACGGCGACGGCCACCAGCGAAGCGACATAGGGGAAGAACATCGCTGTGCGGAAGAAATTCCGCCCCACGATCTTCTGGTTGAGAAGAACGGCGAGGCCGAGCGCGCAAAGGAGCGTCGCCGGCACCGAGGCGACCGTATAGATGATCGTGTTCCAGAACGCCGCGATGAAGGCCTTGTCCTCGAAGAGCCGCCAGAAATTGTCGAGGCCTGCGAAGGTAATCGCATTCGAGCCGTCCCAATGCATGAAGGCAAGCGCGAAGGCGAACAGGATCGGGCCGAGCGTGAAGACGGCGAAGCCGAGGAAATTCGGCGCGATGAACGAATAGGCGACGAGCGCATTGCGGATCTTGCGCTGGCGCTTGGACAGCACGGCGACCTTCCGGCGGAGCACGGCCGGGGCGCCATCTGTCGCGATGACCGAATTCGATATGGACACCGATGCTTCCTCCTGGGCGGGCATTCTGCGGCTGGCGGCTTTCGGGATTCTCCAACTTAAATCCAGAGCCGTTTGGGCGGATGGGCGCCCCTGTCTTCCTCCTGCCAAGGACATAGCACATCTCCGGTATTGGTCAAACAAGTTCTGAATAGGTCATACAAATTTTATAGCAAGCGCCGAAAACATATGATAGGTGAGCATCAGGCTAGGCGCCGTCGAGGCTTTTCCAATGCGGGGAGGGACATGTTCAGCGAGATTTCAGGGGAGCTGCCGGATGTCCTCGGCGATTTCACGCCGGGATCTACCTACTCCGATCGCGAGAGCTGGAACGCGGTGCCGCAGGCGGTGCGGGATGTGGTCGTGCGCGATGCCGAAGCCACATTTGCGCGCGCCTGGCCTCTCATCACGGCCTCCGATTACCGGGAGTACACGCAGACCGGCAACCGCTCGCACTTCGAGGCGCTTTATTTCACGCGCCGGCGGATGCTCAACGATCTGGTGCTGGGCGAACTCGTGGAAGCGGGTGGGCGGTTCCTGCCGAAGATCGTTGACGGCATCTTCCTGATTGCCGAGGAGAGCGGCTGGCAGCTTCCTGCGCATAATGCCTATGGGCGCGGCGGTCCGCGTCTGCCGCTTCCCGACACTTGGCAGCCGGTCATCGATCTCTTCGCCGCCGAAACGGCGGCCCTTCTGGCGACGATCGTCGCCCTGCTCGGCGATGCGCTCGACGGCATCAGCCCGGAGGTTGCGGCGCGTGTGAAACGCGAGATCGAGACCCGCATCCTGATGCCCTATCTCGGCTGGCATTTCTGGTGGATGGGCAGCGGCGACGAGCGAATGAACAACTGGACGGCCTGGATAACCCAGAACGTTCTTTTAACCACCTTCTCGCTGAAGACCGATCAGCCGACACGCCGCGCCGTCGTCGAAAAAGCGCTCGGCAGTCTCGATGCTTTCCTCAAGGATTATGCAGAAGACGGGGCCTGCGAGGAGGGCGTGGTCTATTATCGCCATGCCGCACTCTGCCTGAACGGCGCGCTGACCGTGCTCGATCGCGTGGCGCCCGGCCTGTTCGACGGGATCTGGCGGCAGCCGAAGATCCGCAACATGGCCGAATATATCGCCAACATGCATGTCGCCGGCCGCCATTATTTCAACTTCGCGGATTCCTCCGCGGTGGTCGAGCCTTGCAGCGCACGGGAATACCTGTTCGGCAAGTCTGTTGGTTCCGAGATGCTTTCGACGTTCGCCGCAGCCGACCGGGCGGCCGCCGAGAGCCCGCACCTGCCCGGCGAATGGAACCTCTGGTATCGCGTGCAGGAGCTGCTGGTCGGTCATACGATCCCCGCCGCCGAACTGCAGCCGGCAGGCCGGGATATCTTTTATCCCGGCATCGGCCTGTTCATCGCCCGCGACGGGCAATTTTCCCTAGCGGTCAAGGCCGGCAACAACGGCGAGGGCCACAATCACAACGATGTCGGCAGCGTCACGCTCTACAAGAACGGCCGTCCCTTCCTGATCGACGTCGGCGTCGAGACCTATACCGCAAAGACCTTTTCGCCGCGGCGCTACGAGATATGGACGATGCAATCGGCCTATCACAACCTGCCGACCTTCGGCGGCGTCATGCAGTCCGCCGGCGAAGCCTTCGGGGCCCGCGATGTCGAGGTCGAATTTGGCGACGGCGAAGCGCGTATATCTCTCGATATATCCGGCGCCTATCCACCGGAAGCGGATGTGCGCAGCTATCGGCGCGCGGTCTCCCTGCAACGGGGTCGCCATGTCGAAATCGTCGATACCTATGACGGGGACAAACCGGCGGTCCTGTTGCTCATGGCCTGCGTGGCGCCGACCGTCGCCCCCGGCCGGATCGATCTCGCCGATCTCGGCAGCATTGCCGTCGACGGCGCCGGGTCGATCGAAATCGACGAGATCGCGGTTGATGACAGCAGGCTGATGGCGGCCTGGCCCGAGAAGCTCTACCGGCTGCGCCTGCCGTTTGCCGGCAAGCTTCTGAGATTGCGGATCGTCTAGCCTTGAGGAGGGCGAGCATGGAATTGACGCTGAAGATCATGGATGCCGATGGTTTCGTGCTGGCAAGCGCCACGGGGCAGGACGAAACGTTTCTGGTCTATCGGCAGAGCTATCGCGAGGGCGACTGCGTCGTCGTGGAGGCTTCCGAACCCGGGCATATCTTCCTGGCATTGGACAGCGCTTCCCAACCCGGCCCGGTCTATATGAAGGAATGCGATTATTGCCTCGCCGTGCCGTTCGGCGACAAGCGTAAACCCTATTCGCCGAACGCCTTCAGCGGCGATATGCATCGGCTTTCAGTCCGAAGCGCGCGGCCCGACGAGATTGCCCAGCGGCGCAATCTCGCCCTGAACCCCTGGGACGATCACGCCAATCGAACGCTGTTTCCGCATGCGCGCGCCAATGTCGAAACCCGGGGCGAAGCGGTCTTTGCCGCGCGCAACGCCATCGACGGCGAAAAGGCCAACGACGATCACGGCTTCTGGCCCTATACGAGCTGGGGCATCAATCGAGATCCTGAAGCCGCCCTGACGGTGGAGTTCGGCCGGCCCGTCCGGATCGATGAGATCGTCTTCTACCTCCGGGCGGACTTCCCGCATGATTCCTGGTGGGAGAAAGCCAGCGTCACCTTCTCGAACGGCAGGACTTCCTCCTTTCCGCTGGCGAAATCGGGTGCGGCGCAAGGCTTTTCCATAGAGCCCTGCGTCGTCGAATGGGTGGAGCTGCACGGCCTGATCAAGGCGGAGGACGGCTCGCCCTTTCCGGCGCTGACGCAGATCGAAATCTGGGGAACGGAGGTGCCGATGGCCGGAGACCGGAACGCCGCAGCCGTTGCCGTCGAAGACGAGGCTGAGCACGCCTAGAACCAACAGTGTCGCGCTTCCGCCAGACCGTCTGCCCGTGCTAAGGGGGATGGATGAGACTGCTTGTGGTGGAGGACAACAAGGATCTGGCGGCCTGGCTGGGCAAAGCCCTGCGACAGGCGCAATATGCTATCGATATCGCCCATGACGGCGAGGATGCCGAGCATATGCTCAAGGTGGCCGAGTATTCGGCGATGATCCTTGACCTTGCGCTGCCCAAGCTTGACGGCTTGACGCTTTTGAAGCGGCTGAGGCAATCCGGAAACAAGCTTCCGGTGATCATCCTGACCGCGAATGCAAGCCTGGACGGCCGTGTGGCGGGGCTCGACAGCGGTGCCGACGACTATCTCGCCAAGCCCTTCGAAATTGCCGAGCTCGAAGCGAGAATCCGCGCGGTGGTGCGCCGCGGTCAGGATCGCGCCTCGTCCGAGATCACCGTCGGCAACCTGCGCTTTTCCGGCGGGACGCGGCAGTTTTTCGTCGCGGACGAGCTGCTGCAGCTGACGCCACGGGAATACGCCGTTCTCGAACAGCTCGTCATGAAGGTGGGCAACACGGTGTCGAAAGCCGCCCTTTCCGAAAGCGTGTTCGGTTTCGACGACGAGGCGGATCCGAGTGCCATCGAAATCTACGTCCACCGGCTCAGAAAAAAGCTCGAAAGCAGCTCGGTTCAAATCGCGACGCTGCGCGGGCTCGGTTATCTCCTCAGACATGTCGAATAGCGTCGTCACAAAGGCCGGCGCGACGATCGCGCGGCTCAGCCGGAGCCTGAGGGTACAGTTGCTTTGCTGGGTGCTGCTGACCCTGCTCGGCGCGATCGGCTTCAATCTTTACGACAGCTTCTGGACGGCGGATGCGACGGCGAAGCTGGTGACGGATCGAACGCTTCTGGCCTCGGCCCGCGTCATTGCCGAGGCCGTCCGCGTCGATGAGGGCGGCAATGTTCAGGTGGACGTGCCGCCGGCTGCGCTCGAGATGTTCGATACCGGCTTCGGTGACCGGGTCTCCTATCAGGTGATCACCGCCTGGGGCAGTCTGGTCAGCGGCTTTCCCGACTTGCCGTTGCCGACTGTCCAGCGGGCAGGTGAAGATCGCTCATTCCATGGCGCCGATGTGCGCGTCCTGATGCTCGACCATCCCGTCGTCGGCCTTCCTGATGACGGCACCATCTCGGTGACCGTCGCCGTGACCCATCACAGCCAGTACGCGATGCGAAGGCAGCTGTGGCTTTCGGACTTTTCGAAGCAGTTCGTGCTCGTCTTCGTCGCAAGCCTGGTGACCATCCTCGGGCTCCAACGCGGTCTGGCGCCGGCTCTCAGACTGCGGGACGCCGTGCGCCAGCGCGGCCGCAACCGTCTCGATCCCTTAACGCCCGAGATGGTGCAGAGCGAATTGCAGCCGCTCGTTCATGCGCTCAACGACTATATGGAGCGTGTCCAGAATCAGATGGCTGCGCAGCGACGCTTCGTATCGAATGCCGCCCATCAATTGAGAACGCCTCTGGCGCTGATTTCGACGCAGGCAAGCGTGGCGGCCCGCGAAGGCGATGCGGTCCGCCGCGACGAGGCGCTTCTTGCCCTTCGCACCAGCACGCGGCAGATTTCGCGCCTGGCCAGCCAGCTTCTGACCTTGTCACGAGCCGAGCCCGGAAGCCGGCGCCCGCGCAGCGACGCGGCCGATCTTAGCAAAGCAGCCCGCGAGATACTGGAAGCGCATGCCGAAGAGGCGCTGAGGCGCAATATCGACGTCGGTCTGGAAGCGGACGGCCCCGTCATCGTCGAAGGCGACGGGACGATGCTGCGGGAGATGTTGGTCAACCTCATTGACAACGCGATCCGCTATGTCAGCCCGAATGGACGGGTGACCGTTGCGGTGGGGCAGGCGGATGGCAACGCCGTCGTTACCGTCGAGGACAACGGGCCGGGAATTCCGAGCGGTGAGCGCGAACAGGTTTTTGAACGGTTTTACCGGATCATGGGGACGGAAGCGGAAGGCAGCGGCCTGGGGCTGGCGATCGTCCGGGAGGTTGTCGAAGGGGCGGGAGGTTCGGTCTCGCTCGACGATGCAGAAGGTGGCGGCCTCGTCGTGACCGTGCGGCTTCCGCTCACGTGAACCTGAAGTGCATCAAAATGCGGAAGGCCGGGCATGGCGCCCGGCCTTCTCTTCGATCTGCCTTGGGAGGAGGTCGATCTGATTACTGTGTGTCGAGGTGCTGCTGCGGCCGCCACTTCGCCAGGCGGTTCTCGACCAGTGTCATGATGAATTCGGCAAACAGCGTGACGACCATGACGAGGAGGATCGCCGCGAACATGCCGGCCGCGTCGAACGTGCCCTTGGCAATCGAGATGAGCTGACCGATGCCGAAGCGGGCGCCGACGAATTCGCCGACGATCGCGCCGATGATCGCAAAGCCGAAGGAGACGTGCAGGCTCGCAAAGATCCAGCTCATCGCCGAAGGAATGACCACCGTGCGGGTCACCTGCCAGTCCGAGGCGCCGAGGATGCGGGCATTGGCGATCATGTTGCGGTCGGCTTCTCGCACGCCCTGGAAGGCGTTGGCGAAGACGACGAAGAAGACCATGATGAAGGCGAGCGCGACCTTGGACGGCAGGCCGAGACCCATGATCATGATAAAGATCGGGGCAAGGACGACGCGAGGGATCGAGTTGATCGCCTTGATGTAGACGGAGAAGATATCCGACAGGAAGCGGTTGCGGCCGAGGCCGATGCCGACGAAGACGCCGGTGATCGAACCTGCGAAGAAGCCGATCAGCGCCTCCTCCATCGTTACCCAGAGATTGTACCAGAGCGACCCTTCGGTGGTGCCCTCGGTCGCCCATTCATAGAGGCGCTGAAGAACGCCGCTCGGGCTCGAGTAGAAGAACGGATCGATCCACTGCATGTTGGAGGAGAGCTCCCACATGCCGATCACGAAGACCAGGATGGCGATCTGCCAGAAACGCACGAGCGTATTGCGCCGGCGTATTGCCTTCAGTGCGGAGGCTTCAATCTCGGCATCTGATGTGCCCGGGCGAAACAGCGCGGCGGAACCGGCCTCGAAAGTGGTATGTGCCATGATATCCTCCTCTCAAGCCGCTTCGCTTGCGCGGCGGTAGCTGGTCTCAACCTCTTCGCGGAGGTCCTCCCAGATCGTCTTGCAATAATCGATGAAGTTCTGCTCGTAGCGGATCTCCGACACGACGCGCGGGCGGGGAAGATCGATGGTGTAGACCGACTTGACCGTCGCAGGGCCGGCTGTGAGCACATAGACCTTGTCGGCAAGTGCGACAGCCTCTTCGAGGTCGTGGGTGACGAACACCACCGAGGCCTTTCGCTCCGCCCACAGCTTCAGGAGCTCCTCATGCATGACCGTGCGGGTCTGCACGTCGAGCGCCGAAAAGGGCTCGTCCATCAGCATTATCTCAGGTTCGTTGATGAAGGTCTGCGCCAGCGAGACGCGCTTGCGCATGCCGCCGGAAAGCTGATGGGGATAGTGGTGCAGAAACTTCGACAGGCCGACGCGGGCCAGCCAGTCGCGGGCCATTTTTTCCGCCTCGGCGCGTGACTTGCCGCGAAACAGCGGCCCGGCCATGACGTTGTCGATCACGTTCTTCCAGGGAAAGAGTGCATCGGTCTGGAACGCGAAGCCGACACGCGGATCGATGCCGGTGATCGGCCCGCCCATCAGGCGGACTTCGCCGGCGCTCGGCCGTGCCAGACCGGTGACCAGGTTGAGCGTCGTCGATTTGCCGCAGCCGGTGGGACCGACGACGGCGACGAACTCGCCGCGGGCGACCGTCATGTTGAAATCGCGCAAGGCGGTCAGGGATTTCCCGGTCGGCGAAACGAAGCGCCGGCTGACATTGATCAGCTCGATCGCCGGGATCTGCTTATTATCCTGTTGCATGGTGATACCTGAGGCGTGCTTTGCGGGCGCGCACGCAATGCCCATGATCGAACGGAGGCCGCTCCCGCTTGGGAGCCGGGAGCGGCGCGACTGACTTACTTGACGTTCTTGACGAATTCCGTCGTGTAGGTCTTGGAGAGGTCGATCTGCTTGCCCTTGACGTTCTTGGAGAACTCCGAGAGCACGGCAAGCACTGTCTTCGGACCGTCTTCCGGCATGACGCCATCGGGCGTGAACATTCCCTTGCCGTCGTTCAAAGCCTTGATGTAACCGTCCTTGTCGCCGACGTAGAAATCCTTCGGCATCTTGTCCGCGATCTCGGCGGCAGAATGCGTATTGATGTAGCGCAGTGTCTTGACGAAGGCGTTGGCAAGCTTCTGCGCCTCGTCCTTGTGTGCGTCGACCCAGGCGGCTTCCATGTAGAGCGAGGCGGCGGGGTAGGTGCCGCCGAGCGCCTGGCGGGTCGACTCGACCGTGCGCATGTCGACGAGCACGCTGGCTTCGCCAGTTTTGACCATGCGCGAGATCGTCGGCTCGGTGGTCATGCCGGCCTGGATCTGATCCTGCTGCATGGCGGCGATGAAGGTGCCGCCGGCGCCGACCGGAACCGTGACGACGTCGCCGGGCTTCAAACCGGCCTTGGAGGCCATGAAGAGGGTCAGGAAGTTGGTGGACGAGCCGAGACCGGTGACGCCGAGGCTCTTGCCCTTGAAATCGGCCGGCGACTTGATGTCGGGATGTTTGCTCGATACCATCTCGACTTCTCCAGGCGCCTGGCTGAACTGGACGATGGATTCGACGAATTTCCCCTTGGCCTGCAGGTCCACGCAGTGGTCGTAGAAGCCGACGACACCCTGGACGGCGCCTGCCAAAAGCTGGTTTTCGGCATCGACGCCGGCAGCTTCGTTCAGAAGTTCGACGTCGAGGCCCTCGTCCTTGAAGTAACCGAGGGATTCGGCAAGCTTGGCGGGCAGATAGATCTGCTTTTCATAACCACCGACCATGATGGTAATCTTGTCGGCTGCGTTGGCGGCGCTCGCACCGAAAGATGCTGCGGCGAAAAGCGCGGAAATGGCGACGGTTTGAAAAAGGTTGCGTGAAGAACGCATGGAAATCTCCTCCTGGTGATTGGCTTGCATCGTCGTCTGGCCACCTTGACCGTGCTCCTCCACGATGCTGCCTCTTACCTATGACGTCGAAGCTTTCAACTAGCTTTCAGCCGCGGACGCTACCCGCGCGTTCAATCTATGCATCACGCCGACGCGCGCTGAGGACGCTGCCGTACAGGCGCCTGCGCAAATCGCCAGGAAAGCCGCTTTTCCGCGCGAATGTGGGAATGGCCTGGCTCGTGGCGGCCGAAAAGCTTGCCGTGGGGGCGGAGCTTGGACTTAGGTCGCAAAACTCCGCAGGTCCTTCAGCAGGTTGCGGTACCTGGTCTGGCTTCCGACCAGGTGCTCGCGCATGGCGTTGCGGGCGGCCTGATCGTCCCTGTCGGAGATCGCCATGACGATCGCTTCGTGCTCCCGGTGGATCAGCTTTCGGTAGGCAGTCTGCTCGGCTGTCCTCGTTTCCGGGACAAGCCGCGATTGCGGGATGATCGCCGCCCCCTGGGATTCCAGGAAATGCCTGAACAGCGGATTGTTCGTTGCCTCGGCGATCGCCACATGAAGCTCGAGATCCGCTTCGCGGACGGATCGATCTTCCTCGATGCACTGGAGGATCTTCCGGTGGCATTCGAAGATTGCCTCCTCCTGCGCCGGCGAGCGGCGAAGCGCGGCAAGTCCCGCTGCCTCGATTTCGACAGGGGTTCGGATTTCGAGCACTTCCAGATCGGAGGCGACACGGGCCTTGTCGACCTTTCGACCTGACAGCGCCGGGTCGGCGCCGATCACGAAAATGCCTGCGCCCTGGCGCACCTCGACCAGTCCGTCGGAACGAAGCGCGGCCACGGCTTCGCGCACCACGGTACGGCTGACGCTGTGCGTCTCGGTCAGTTCATGCTCGCTCGGAAGCTTGTCGCCGGCGGAATATTGACCGCTCAAGATGGCTTGCCGGAGGCTTTCGCCGACCTGCGCGACCAGCGACCCGGAGCCCCTGCTGCGATCCTTCACCTGCATAGCCACGCTTCGCCCCCGCATCGGCTTCGACCCGCATGCGGCCATCCAGCGGCACGCAAAATCTCGATTCATCACACATGTATGACAAATTCTTCGATCTTTCAATGATGAACGGCACCGTCGCTACCTGTTTTGCTGGGAGTGTCGCCGGGCGCAGAGCGTATTGTGGGCCTTGGTGCGGCATCCTCCGACGCTCGTCATGCTGAGGAGCGCAGCCCGAAGGGCGAAGCCTCGAAGCATGACGCAACGCTGCTTCTTATGTATCAGCGCTTGGGGACCCGCCTCGCCCTTTGCATGGTCAACAGAGATCGAGGGAGGGGACTCAGAGTCGCCTAGTCGACTCGCCGCGCACGAATTTCGGCGTCAGGATGAAATCCTGCGGCGGCTCGGCGGCGGCCTCGGGGCTTGCGATTCTTGCCAGCAGGCGCTGTGCCGCGAGTTCCCCGAGCTTCTGCGCATCCTGTACGACCATGGTGATGCGGGGCGTGATGACGTTGCTCCAGGGCACGTCGTCAACCATCGCCAGCGACACGTCGTCGGGGCAGCGGAAGCCCATTTCCTGCATCACCTGCAGCGCCGCCAAGCCCATCATGTTGTTGGCGCCGATGATGGCGGTCGGCCGGTCGCGGCGGGTGAGCAGCCGCATCGCCTGCGCATGGCCGCCGGTCCTAGTGTAGCCGCCTTCGACGACCAGCGACGGGTCGATCTCAGCGCCGGCGCCGGCCATCGTATCCATGAAACCTTTCAGGCGTTCGTCGGCGGTGTGCAGGCCGCTTGGGCCGGAGATGAAGCCGATGCGCCTGTGCCCAAGCTGCAGCAGATGCTCCGTCAGGATGGTCGTCGTCAGCGGATTGTCGGAGCCGACGAAATCGCGTTCCGCGTCCTCCACCTTCTGGTCGAACATCACGATCGGGGTCTTGAAGTCGCGCAGGAAGGTTGCGTATTCGTCGCCGCGTCCGTTTGCCGCCAAGGCAATCCCGGCGATCTTCTGTGCCTCCAACCGCTCCAGCAGCGCCCGTTCGAGATCGGCCCGGCCCGAGGAGTCGGCGATCAGGACGAAATAACCGTGATCAAGCGCCTGATGTTCGATCTCGCGGCGGATGTCGCCGAAAAACATGTTGCCGAGATTGGCAGACACGAAACCGATCAGTGAGCTGCGCCCGCGCGCCAACGTCTGAGCGACGGGGTCGATGCGGTAACCGGTCGATTTTATCGCCTGCTGGATGCGGTCGAGCGTCTCGACGCCGACCCGCTTCGGGCTGTTGAGCGCGAGCGAGACGGTCGAGATCGAAACTCCCGCAAGGCGCGCTACATCTCGTATGGTGGTCATAATTTCGAACCGGTTCTATTAACCGATAGTGCCAGATTCCATTAGCTGGTGCAACAGGTTGCCGGATAATGCGCCAATCTGTGGATATCCAGCCGAATTTTAGCTGGTTGATTTCAGCTTGACAGGTGAGGAACCGGGGTGAATGATCAACCTACCGAACCGGTTCGATGATGTGGTGAGCCGGAAACAGGGAGGAGAAACCTGTGACGATTGCAGCACGTCAGCTGGAAAATCCGGCATCGGGAGAGGCGGGCAGGCACGCCTGGTTCAGCCATGATCGCCTGGGTATGTTCATCCATTGGGGTCTCTATGCTCTCGGAGCCCGGCACGAATGGTTGAAGAACCGCGAAGAGCTGACCGACGAGCATTACCAGCGCTATTTCGACAATTTCGATCCCGATCTCTACGATCCCAAAGAGTGGGCCCGCCGGGCGCGTCTCGCCGGCATGAAATATGTCGTGGTGACGACCAAGCATCACGAGGGTTTCTGCCTCTGGGACAGCAAGGTGACCGATTACAAGGCGCCGAACACGCCCTGCGGCAGGGATCTGCTGACGCCGCTGGTCGAGGCGTTTCGCGCCGAGGGGCTGAAGATCGGCTTTTATTATTCGCTGCTCGACTGGCACCATCCGGACTTTCCGATCGACGTCCACCATCCCTTGCGCAACCATGCCGACGCCAAAGCGCTGAATGTCGGCCGCAACATCGCCAATTACGCCGCCTATATGCGCGAACAGGTACGCGAGCTCCTGACCGGCTTCGGCCGGATCGACATCATCTGGTTCGATTTCAGCTATCCCGGCCGCGAATATCACGGCCTGCCCGGCAAGGGGCGCGCCGACTGGGAAAGCGAGCGGCTGATCGAGCTGGTGCGCGAGCTGCAGCCCGAAATCATCGTCAACAACCGCCTCGATCTGCCGCCGGGCAAGCTGCCCGACGTGACGACGCCGGAGCAATATACGCCGCGTGTGGCGCCTGCCATCGCCAGCCAGGGGGTGCTTTGGGAAGCCTGCCACACCTTCAGCGGCTCCTGGGGTTATCATCGCGACGAGGATAGCTGGAAGAGCCCGGAACAGATCATTCAACTGCTGATCGATTCCGTTGCGCTCGGCGGTAACCTTTTGATGAATGTCGGCCCGACCGGCCGCGGTACCTTCGACGCCCGTGCCATCGATGCGCTTGAGGTCTACCAGAACTGGATGGCCGTCAACGGCCGCTCCATCTATGGGGCCGGCCCGTCCGGTTTACCGGTGCCGGCCGGGTGCCGCTACACCCAGCGCGGCAACCGTCTCTACCTGCATGTCTATAACTGGCCTTACCGCCACATCCATATCGAGGGCCTCGCCGACAGGATCGCCTATGCGCAATTCCTGCACGACGCCAGCGAAGTGCGCTGGCTCAGCCAGACGAAGGAAGTGGATTCCAATATCGGCGTGATGGTGCCGCAAGGCATGATCACGCTCGAACTGCCGGTCCGGCGACCTGACGTTACCGTCCCGGTGATCGAGATCGTCCTCAAGGCGTGAACTCGGTCGCACTCGCGTGTTCATTGCGTCATGGAGGGAGGAGAAACCCATGAAGGTTCTGAAGAAAGCGCTTTTGCTCGCCACAATCGGCGGCAGTCTTTTTGCCACAGCCGCATCGGCCGAACAGGTCAATCTGACCTGGCAGATGTGGACCGGTTCCGATGCCGACACCAAGGGCTGGCAGCACCTGGCCGACATGGTCACCGCCAAGTACCCCGATATCAAGGTGACGCTGACGACGACCGGCTGGGTCGACTACTGGACGAGGCTGCCGGTGCTGGCGGCGTCGGGACAGCTTGCCGACATCGTTTCCATGCAGTCGCTGCGCATGCCGAATTTCTATTCGCTGCTCGAGCCCCTGAATGACCGGATCGCCGCCGACAAACTCGATGTTGGCGCTTTCACCCCCTCGATCATCGGCGGCATGTCCGTTGACAAGCAGCTTTACGGCCTGCCTTACGACGTCGGTCCGTGGGTCATCTATTATAACCAGGACGCGCTCGAAGCCGCCGGCGTTCCGCTGCCGAAGCCGGGCTGGACGCTTGCCGAATTCACCGATGCTGCCAAGAAGCTGACCAAGGACGGCAAATACGGCTTCGGCATCACCCCGCAGAACTATTCGGTCCTGGCGGCTGCCTGGGGCGATAAATATGTCAATGATGCAGGAGAGCTCGACCTCACCAATCCGAGCGCCATAGCTGCGGCCGAGAGGGTGATCGGCTTTGCCGCCAAGGATAAGGTAGCGCCGCTGGTGCCGTCGAGCGCCGATGCCGGCACGGTCATCCAAGGCCGGTTCTATTCGGGCAATGTCGCCATGTATGTCGACGGTCCATGGTCGATCATTGGCATGAAGGACAAGGTCAAGTTCAAGATTGGTTCCACTTCCCTGCCGCGCGGAGACAGTGAGCTTACCGCGGTCACGGCGGGCTCGGGTTTCGGCATCGCCACGACGAGCAAGAACAAGGATGCGGCCTGGAAGGCGATCCAGGTGCTGACCAGCCCCGAGGCATTGCAGTATCTCGCCGAACAGGGCCGTGCGCTGCCGGCGCGCACGGCGTCGCAATCCTCCTGGTACAAGGTCGCGGCCAAGGACATCACCAATGGCGGCGAGGCCATCGACTATTCTCTGGCGCATTCCGTGCCCTACGTGATCACCAACAACTGGGCGGCGGTCGAAAACCTGTTCAACCAGTATTTCCCGCCGGCCTTCGGCGGCAGCGCCGACGCCAAGCAGACGATGGAGTCGATCCAGAGCCTCGCGCAACAATAGAGCATGTCGCGCACGCGGTTCTTGCGATGATGACATGCGTGAAAACAAGAGGTTAAAGCGCGGCGGCAGGATTGCCGCGCACGGAGGAAGACATGTCGCAAAGCGCCGTTGCCGAAATTCCCCTGCAGCCCGGTCGGCCGCGGCGCTTTCTGAAACCTGAGACGCAGACGGCCATGCTGTTCCTGCTGCCGAGTTTTCTCGGCTTCATGATCTTCATGGCGCTGCCGATCCTGGCGTCGTTGGCGCTCTCCTTCACCAACTGGCAGCTGATCTCGACGCCGTCCTTCGTCGGTCTTCAGAATTATATCAAGCTCCTCACCGTCGATCCGGCCTTCTACACCATCCTCAGAAACACGCTGTTCTTCGCCGTCGAGTATCTGGCGGTGAATATCATCGTCTCGCTGATACTGGCGGTTTGGATATCCAGCCTGAAGCGCGGCAAGGCGATCTTCCGGGTGATCTTCTTCCTGCCGACCTTCACCCCGACGATTGCCGCTTCGGTGGTGTGGCTGCTGATCTTCACGCCGGACGGACTGGCCGACACGGTCATCCGTTCGCTCGGCCTCGGCCTGCCGAATTTCCTGCTGAACCCGACCTGGGCGATGCAGGCGGTGGTGATCGTCACGCTCTGGGCGAATGTCGGCTACAACGTCGTGATGTTCAACGCCGCGCTCGATCTCGTGCCGAAACACTATCTCGAGGCGGCGACGATCGACGGCGCCAATGCCTGGCAGCGCTTCTGGCGCATCCGTCTGCCGCTGATCTCGCCGACCGTCTTCTTCGCCACCGTGATGACGGCGATCACCTCGCTGCAGGTCTTCGACGAAATCTTTGCGATGACGCGCGGCGGCCCGGGCTCGGCGACGGCAACGCTCGGCTTTGCCATCTACCAGAAGGGCTTCACCAACTTCCAGATGGGCTATGCCTCCGCTCTCGCCTGGGTGATGTTCGTCATGATCATGGCGCTCACCATCCTGCAGTTCCACATGCAGCGCAAATGGGTGCATTATGACGACTGACCGGACCTCACGGCATCCGCATTCCGTTTCCGCAGGTCGGCAGCGTCTCCTGCGGCGCATCGGCGCCTTCTTCAGTTATGCCGGCCTTTCGCTGGTCGCGCTGCTTTTCCTCTTCCCGTTCTTCTGGATGGTGTCGAACGCGGTGCGCTCGAATGCCGAGGTGATGGCCGTGCCGGTTCGCATCTTTCCCGAAGAATATCATTGGAGCACCTTCGTCGAAGCCCTGGTGGCCCTGCCGTTCGGAACCTTCCTGCTGAATTCCCTCGTGGTCGCCTGCGGCGTCACGGCAATCGTGATTGCGGTATCCTGCCTTTCCGCCTACGCCTTCGCGCGGCTGCGGTTTCCCGGCCGCGAAGGGCTGCTGCTCACCTATCTCAGCACGCTGATGATCCCGCAGGTGATGCTGGTGATCCCGCTTTTCCTCCTGGTCAGCAAGCTCGGCTGGATCAATACCTATCACGGCATGATTCTGCCGGTCGCCTTCTCTTCCTTCGGCACCTTCCTGCTGCGGCAGTTCATCCTCGGCATTCCCAAGGATCTCGACGAGGCGGCGATGATGGACGGCGCTTCGCGCCTGCGCATCCTGGTCACGGTCATCGTGCCGCTCGCCATGCCGGCGATCGGGCTTTTGTCGCTCTTCACCTTCATCGCCCAGTGGAAGAGTTTCCTGTGGCCGCTGATTGCCACCAGCGGCGTGGAAAAAGCCACGCTGCCGCTCGGGCTCACTCTGTTCCAGACCCAGCAGGGCACGGCGTGGAACTACATCATGGCGGGCGCGACGATCTCGATGCTGCCGGGTGTTGTCCTCGCCATCGTGCTGCAGCGGGTGATTTATAGAGGCATCACCGTCAGCTCCGGCTTCGGCGGAAGATAGTTTACATAAAAACAGAGATTTATGTGCATCGCGCGAAGTTCGAGGCGAAGCCGGTCAAGGTCGGCTGCTCGCCGCCGAAGGCGCTTCCGCACCGCAAAATCATATCCCCGATCTTAACTTTCGGTTCCTCACGAAAAGTAAAATTTAACCAAAATTTGAAATAACGCGTTCATATCCGAATTGCAGGGGAATTCATGAAAACGGCCACGCTTGCATCCATCGCCTTGGCGATATCGGTCTCTGTTGCCAATGCACAGACGATCGGGGTTTCGATGACCAATCTCGACAAATTCCGGGAGATGCTTCTGAACGGCGTCCTCTCGCACGGGAAGACGATATCAGGCCTCAAGCTCGTCACCCAGAATGCCAACGGCGACAACGAGCTTCAGAAGAAGCAGGTTCAGCAGTTCGTTGCCGACAAGGTCGATGCCATTATCATGATGCTGTCTGATGGCGATTTCGGGCCGCAAATGACCAAGATCGCAGCGGATGCCGGCATTCCGCTGATCTACATCAACACGACGCCCTCCAATCTTTCGGACTTGCCGGACAATCAGGTCGTTGTCGCCTCCGATGAGAAAGACTCCGGTACGCTGGAGACGAAGCAAGTGTGCTCTCTCCTCAAGGGCAAGGGCCGTGTCGTCGTGCTGATGGGGGAGGTCTTCCATGTGGCCGCCCGTACCCGCACCCAGGACATATCAGATGTCATCGCGACGCCGGAATGCAAAGGCCTTGAGATCGTCGAGCAGCAAGCGGCCTATTGGTCGCGCGATTATGCCGATCAGCAGATGCAGGAATGGTTGGGAGCCGGCGTCAAGTTCGATGCTGTGATCGCCAACAATGACGAGATGGCGCTCGGTGCGATCCGCGCCATGAAGAAGGCCAATATCCCGATGAAGGACGTTGTCGTCGCCGGCGTCGATGCCACCGACGACGCGCTTGCCGCCATGGTGGCCGGGGATCTCGACGTGACCATTCTCCAGAGTGCGGTCGGGCAGGGGGCGGCGGCCGTCGATGCTGCCGTGAAGCTCGTCAATAAGGAGAAGGTGCCGCGCGAAAACAACGTCCCCTTCGAACTCGTCACACCCGAAAACATTGCCCAATACCTGCCGAAGAGCCAGTGAGCATAAGAGGCCTATAATGTTGCATTTCTGGAATAAATTCGGCATTCGCGCGCAGATCACTTCGGGCTTCGTGCCATTGATCCTGCTGATGAGCCTGCTCACCGTCAGCGCAATTTCCGGCATGAACGGTCTTGCCGCCATCTTTGCGTCCTACCGCGTCACGGCCGGCCAGAGCCTCGCCATCTCCGACTACAGCGACCAGTTGCACGAGATCCAGATGTCGGCGGAAGCCTTCCGCTCGACACCGACCCAGGCTGTCGTCGACAGCTTCCGCGCCGGCGTGAAGGCCTTCGAGGCCGACGATCCGCGTTTTGCCGGCAACAAAGACCTGCAGTCCGGCCTTGCTGTGATCCGCCAGGATATCGCCGCCTACGGCAAGGCCTTTGAACAAATCGTTTCGCTGCAGGCCCGACGTGACGTGTTGATTTCCAAGGTTACCGAATTCGGCCCCTGGACGAGCATCGCGCTCAACGACGTCGTGCGCAGCGCCTGGCGCCAGAACGACGTTGCCCTGCTGCAGATGACGGCAGCGACGCTGGAGGCCCTGAACCGCAGCCTCTATTTCTCCGAACGTTTCGTGCATTCCAACGATTTCGCGGCCTACGACACGGCGCAGGCGGCTCTTATCGAAGCCGTCGCGCTCAATGATGCCGCTGCCAAGGCTGCAAAGAACGAACTGCAGAAGAAGCGCCTGATGGGCGCCGGCCAGCTCATGCAGAACTACACCGCCCGTCTCGGCGACATGAAGGAGGTGCTTCAGGCCTCCGGCAATATCCGCCAGACGCAGCTCGGCGTGCTCGCGCCGAAAATATCGGGCGAATTCACGGATTTGCAGGCGACCGTGACAGGTGCCCAGAAGGCCCTGGATGGTTCTGTGGAGACGACGGTTGCCTCCGCGACCAGCACGACGCTCGTCATCAGCGGGCTGCTGATCGTCATCGGCCTCGTGCTTTCCTATTTCGTCGGCCGGCTGATTTCCTCGGCGGTGCGCAAGATGGCCCAGTCCATGGAGCAGCTTGCCCGCGGTGAGGAGAAGATCGCGATAACGGGCGTCGAGCACCGCCATGAACTGGGGGCCATGGCGCGTTCGCTGAAGGTTTTCCAGGAGACCGGCCGCGCCAAGCTGATCGCCGAAGCCAATGCCGAACGGGCGCGCCTCGCCGCCGAAGAAGAGCGGCTGCGCCAGGAGGCCGAGCGGCTTTCCGATGCGCAGGTGATGGAACATGCCTTCCGCCAGATTTCCGTGGGCCTCGACGCGCTCTCCAAGGGCGATCTCACCGTCCGCGTCGGCGAAGTCGACCATCGCTATGTCAGGATCCGCGATCATTTCAACAACTCGGTCGCAAGCCTCGAGGAAGCGGTCGACTCCGTCATTCGCGCGGTCGCCACCATCCGCTCCGGCCTGTCGGAAATCTCCACCGCCTCCAATGATCTCGCCCGCCGCACCGAGCAGCAGGCAGCCTCCCTGGAAGAAACAGTCGCAGCCCTCGGCGACGTCACCCGCGGCGTCAACGGCACGGCGGAGGGCGCAGGCCGCGCCCAGGCTGTCGTGGCGACGGCCCGCACCAATGCCGAAAAGGGCGGTGAAATCGTCGCCCGCGCCATCGACGCGATGACGGAAATTCAAAATTCGTCGTCCAAGATCGGCAACATCATCAGCGTCATCGACGAGATCGCCTTCCAGACCAACCTGTTGGCGCTGAATGCCGGCGTCGAAGCGGCGCGTGCCGGTGAGGCGGGCAAGGGCTTTGCCGTCGTCGCCCAGGAAGTCCGCGAGCTCGCACAGCGCTCCGCCAATGCGGCTCGGGAGATCAAGCAATTGATTTCCACCTCCTCGGCGCAGGTCAAGACCGGCGTCCAGCTGGTCGGCGAATCCGGCCTCTCGCTCGAACAGATCGTCGAGCAGGTTACCGCCATGAATGCGACCGTCGCCGAGATCGCCGTTGCCGCCCGCGAACAGGCGACGAGCCTGCGCGAGGTCTCGGCCGCCGGCGACCAGATGGACAAGGTGACCCAGCAGAACGCCGCAATGGTCGAGGAAACCACGGCGGCCGCCCAGAGCCTGACGCAGGAAACCGAAAGCCTTGCCGATCTGTTGCGGCGGTTTAAGACGGGCAGCCGCCAGGCATCGAACCACCGCCATTATGCAATGGCATCGTGACGTTCTGCTGATGCAGCGAAGAAAACACCGCCGCTCCGAAAGGGCGGCGGTGAACGCGTGTCAGTGGCTTCCGGATGCGGGGCCGTGCGGCACACCGGCGATGCTTCGCCGCACATGACGAACCGCCGTCCAGACGGCGAAGAGCACAAGCGGGATGGCGCCGAGAACGGCGAGTTTTGCCACGTGCGGATCGACGCCCAGTGCGGAAATGCTTTCCAGGCAGATCTTTGCCAAGCCGACGGTATAGTAGGTAATGGCGATGACCGAAAACCCTTCGACCGCCTGCTGGATATGCACCTGGATGCGCGCCCGCTCCTCCATCGAGGTCAGCAGCGAGGCGTTCTGATCTTCAAGCTGAACCTGCACGGTGGTTCGGAGCAGGTCTCCGGCCAAGCTGACGCGTTCGGCCAGTTCGTCGAGGCGCCGCTCTGCTGCATAGACCGATCGCACAGCCGGTTGGAAGCGTCGGTCGATGAACGTCCCCAGTCGTTGCCTTCCCTCGACCCGCTCTTCGCGAAGCTCGGACAGCCGACTGGCGACGATATCGGCATAGGCTTTCGTCGCACCGAAACGGTGGCGAGCGAGCGCCGAGAAGTTGAGCACATCGGACGAGAGCCTGGTCACCTCGGACAGCAGCGCCTTGTCCACCTTGACGGCACTCTGCATATGCGTGATCAGCAGATCGAGGCGCTGGTCGAAGGCCGAAAGCTTGGACACCGTCTCGCGCGCCTTCGGCAGCGCCAAAAGCGCCATCATCCGGTAGGTTTCGATCTCCAGGAAACGCCTGACCATGCGGCCGGTGCGATAGGCGTTGAGGTCGCGGTTGAAGAACAGGAATTCGACGAAACCACTGTCGGTCAGACGGAAGTTCGAATGCACTTCCGCACCGCCGCCGCCGACCTGAGAGGCGACATAGTCGAGCTTTGGTTTTTCGAGACGCTGTCCATCCTTCTCGTCACGCACCACCACACGGACGGCCGCCATGACTTTGCCTTCGATCTGACGGTAACAGGCCTGAAAGGCTTCCGGCGGATTGCTGCCGGGTTCGGACGATGCGGGAACGACGAAGGTGAGGGTCAGGAATTCGGTATGCGCCTCCCATTTCAGCCGGCCGTCGCCGACGCGGCCGATGCCGTGGTTGCCCTCGTAGGTCGTGGTGATATCTTCCAGCCCGGGCAGGGAATTCGGAAACGCAGGCGCAGCATTGTCGCCGACGATGGCGACATGCCAGACATCGGTGTCGCCATCGAAATAAAGCGATGGCCGGGCATGCAACTCGTTGTGAAGCTCCCTGCGCAGCGGATGCTCGGAACCCATCGGCATGGAGATGCACCTCTATACGGTAGACAGTCGCTGGGTCGCCGGCGGAACGACCGGGTGCCGGCGCTTGATAATTTGATATGGCGCCTGGGACTGGCTCAGGCTGACAACGCCTATAGCCTCTCCAGAGGCTCGTGTCACGACGCCTTCGCATCAGTCGTCCAGCCGCGTGTTCAGAATGAGCGCTAGGCGAGGAAGGTCCCGAGCAGATGCACACTGCCGCCGGCCGACATCGCGACGACGAAGCCGGTCTCGGCTTCTCCGAGGAAGGCGAAGATCGGCATAGGGAGAGGTAAAAAACGATCAGCCACGGCCCGTTGCGAGGCCGTGGCTGATGCAGCGCGCAATCTGTGGGAGACAGGCGCGGCCGTTTACTTGTTGGCGGCCAGCGCGACGTTGACCTTGTCGACGTCTGCGCTCATCGCCTTGAAGGTGTCCTCAAGGGAAAGCTCGCCGACGATCAGCTGGCTCATCCGCTGGACGATGAGCTGATAGATGGCAGAGGATCCCTTCAGGCGTTCGAGGTCGCGGGCTGCCTTCGGCGCACTGTTGCGGCTTGCGAGGAAGACGGCCATGGCGTCCTTGGCGTTCTTGCTGTCGAGCTTGTACTGCGGATCCTTGATGTCGGCGCCGGTCAGGATGACGTAGTTTTCGGCGATTTCACGCTGGACCTTTTCAGAGCCGAGGAACTCGATGAAGGAGGCCACGGCCTGCGGGTACTTGGTGCGCTTGAAGCCGACGATTGCGGTACCACCCGGCATCGCATAGCAACCGACATCGCCGCAGGGCGCGCTGATTGCCGTCCAGTCGAAGGCGTCGCCGATCTTCTTCTGGAACGGATTGACCATCCAGTTGCCGGCGAGATAGGTCACGACATTGCCGTTGACGAACTCGTCACCCATGTTCTTGTACTGGGTTCCGCCGGCAGCACCCCACATTTCCTTCGGGAAGGAGCCGTCCTTCGTCCAGTTGTAGAGATCGGTGATGTAGTGCTTGGCGGCATCGTCGGGGAAGGCGAACTTGCCGTCCTTGACGTAGTTCGAGCCGTAGGAGAAGGCAGCACCCGAGAAGCGGTGGCCCGAGCGGTCCATCGTGAAGGGGATCTGAGCGCCGGTCGCCTTGGCAACGCGGGCCGAGGCTTCGACGATGTCCTTCAGCGTGGCGGTCGGCTGCGGAAGCGGCTCTTTCGCCTGTTCGAACAGCGTCTTGTTGACGAAGGGCAGGTTGAAGGTCTGCGACGCGACGTAGCCGTTGATCGAGTTCGGATCGTTGACGCCGGGGAAGCGAAGCGTGTTCAGGCTGTCGCCGTGCAGCTTGGCGAAGCCATCCGGATCCTTCATCAGCGGCCGCATGTCGAGGTAATAGGGTGCCAGCTGCCAGTCGGTGATCTTGGCGACATCAGGGCCTTCGCCGATGGCAAGCTGCACGGGCAGCTGCTTGGCGACGGCATCATAGCCCGACGAGACGAAATTCACCTTGATGTCGGGATGCGCCGTCTCGAATTCCTTGCTCAGCGCTTCCATCCGCTCGACATAAGCCTGGTCGTCGTCGGTGAAGAGAAAGGTGATCGTCTGGGTTTCCGCCATGGCCACGCTGGACCATGCGAAAGAAACGGTGGCAAGCGCCAGTGCGAAAGCCCCTGAAAGATACGTTTTCATTTTCATCCTCCCATGAAAACATTTTCATCAATCGCGGCATCAGCCATCGATAAGTGAATTTCATATACTTGACATTCGTTCCGTCAAGCTATTTTCTGTGCGAATAGCGATGTTTTTGAGCAACTTTCAAAAATCACGCACCCAAATGACCTAATGAAAATTTTTTCATAGTATTGCAGAGGAGGCGATCTGTGAAAACGGAAAGCATCAAGCAGCCGGACGACATGGCGCCAGCCTATAGCGTGGCCGAGGGGCAGACGGTGACGGCATGGGCCGTTTCCGGCCTCATCGAGACCTATTTTCCAGGCGAGCCGGCACCTGCCGAAGATCGAGTGAACTACCGCTTCATCAACGGTTTCGTCGATGTCGGCGACCTGCCTTGCCGCAAGGCCTTCTGGTCCACCATTGTCGGGCGGGCGCTGGCGCCGGACACGTCCTGGCCGGCGGAAAGCCTCTATCTTCCCGGCTCGAACCGCCGCGTCGAGTTTACCAGCTTCTGGCATGTGCCGACGCATATCAGGCGATGGCTGAAGGGCACGTTCAGGACGGAAGCCCCCCGCACGCTCAACTTCGCGCTGAAGACCTGCGGCGGTGTCCGCATCTGGGTCAACGGGCAGGAAGCGGTGCGCTTTGAGCCATTCAAGCGCAACGTCGAGAGCGCAACCGAGATAATGCTGACGCTCGAAGCCGGCGACAACGAGATTCTCATCCACACCGAAGACCTTGCCGAGCGCGACACGACCTGGTTCTTCGAACTCGAAATGCTGGACAAGCAGCCGCTCTGCGTGCTGCTGCCGGTATCCCTGGATCAGGGCGAGGTGCGCGAGCTGGAGGCCCTTTCGCGCGGCGTGCGCCCGGCCCGCGACGTCTTCGTCAATCAGCCGCTGGAGATCATTTTCGACACGGCGCCCGAGCGCGACCTGCCCGTCGAGCTCAAGGTGGTCGGTCATGGCCATGAGCGGCCGGTTCTCGCCTATTCGAAACTGACGCTGCATGCCGGTCAGAGCCGTCTGATCGCCGAGGATGTCTGCGCCATTGCGGACGGTTATCACGGCATCCATATGACGATCGGCTCCGGACCGGGTTCGGTCACCCGCGTTATCGATGCCGCCTTCATGAGCAGCCTTTCGCCAGTACCTGAAGAGACCTCGCTTTCCGCCCGCAAGCGCCACGCGCTGGAATACAGCGCCCGCTTCGGCGCCAACCGCGCCGGGCGCCTTATCGCGATGATGGAAACCGGCCATCTCGACCCGGAAAGCTTCGACCGCATCGTCGATGCGACGCTTGCCTCGATTGATGCGCGGGAGGATTGCTCGGATTTCATCATGGTGCCGCTTCTGTGGCTGCTCGGCGCCTATGGCGACCGGATGCCGGAGGCGACCGTCGAGCGCATCCGCCGTTCGGTTCTTTCCTATCGCTACTGGGTCGACGAGCCGGGCAATGATGCGATGTGGTTCTGGAGCGAGAACCATGTGCTCTGCTTCCATACCAGCCAACTGCTGGCCGGACTCCTTCTGCCCGACGCAGTATTCTCGGCCTCGGGGCGGACGGGACGGCAGCAGGCGGAACTCGCCGTCGAGCGCCTTGGGCGCTGGTTCGACAGCGTCGAGGCCCATGGCCTGGCGGAGTGGAATTCGGCCGCCTATTACCCGATCGATTTCATCGGTCTCTTGGCGCTGGAGCGCTGGGCCGGGAGCGGGATCGCCGATCGCGCCCGCGGCCAGATCGACCTCATCTTCCGCATGATCGCCCTTCATACGCTGGCCGGCGTTCCGGCCGGCTCGCAAGGCCGCGCTTACGACAAGGAGCTGCGCGCCGGCCCGCTGACCGAGCTTGCGCCCTTCGCACAGGTGGCTTTCGGCACCGGCTGGCTCAACAACGGCGTGGCGGCATTGACGATGTTCTGCGCCGGCAGCTATGAGCCGCCCGCCGATCTGACCGAGCTTGCCGCCCTTTCCAGAGGCAGAAGTGTCGAGGCGCGTTACAGCCAGGGGCTCGAGAGCGGAAAGCTGGTGCTGTTCAAAAACGAGGCGGCGCAGCTTTCGACGGTGGTCGATCACAAAACCGGCGGGAAAGGCCACCAACAGCACGTCCTCGATGTCAGGCTGGCCGGCCATCCGATGGCGAGGCTCTGGGTCAATCATGCCGGCGAAGACGATCCCTGGGGCAATCAAAGACCGTCCTATTGGGCCGGCAACGGCATCCTGCCGCGCGTCGCCCAGCATCGCGACGTCGCCCTTCTGATCGAGGACACCGGCGACGCACGGCATGCATGGACGCATGCCTATATCGGCCGCGATGGCCTCGATGATCTCATCGTCGACGGCAAGTGGCTGATCGCGCGGTCGGGCCGAGGATTTTCCGCCCTCTGGGCCTCCAACGGTCTGGAACTGATCACTGATGGGCCGACGGCCGGCCGCGAGGCGCGCTCCTACGGGGCGATCTGCGGCTGGGCTGCTATCGTCGGATGCGGCAATGACGACGCCTTCAAGACCTTCATCGAGCGCCTGTCCCAGACGACGGTTTCCTTCGATCCTGCGCTTCGGCATCTCTCGTTGACGCCGCCGGGCGGCCCCGCGCTCTCGCTTTCCTATGCCGACGGTCTTTCGATCGCCGGCAAGCCCCGGCCGTTCACACATGATCAGCCGCACCCGATTCTCACCCACGACAGTGCCGCGTCCCAAGCCGGTACTGACGGACCGCTCTACTCGTAAAACATAGGTCCCCAGCATGAACACAACATCTGTCGATAACGCCGCGCTCCTGACGACGATCGATCGCGTGGCGACGGCTTTCAGCCGGCTCAGAGGCATCAAGGAAGGTCTCGTCAGCGGAAGCGCCACCTCCGGGATACAGTTCGACGAGTGGGACTGGGAAGTCGGCGTCGGCCTTTACGGATTCTTGCGACGCGCGATTTCCACCAACGATCAGAAAGCGCTGCAGGAGCTCGTCGCCTGGTATGCCGGCCAGATCGAACGCGGCCTGCCGCCGCGCCAGATCAACAGCACGGCGCCGATGCTGCCGCTGGCAATCCTTGTCCAGCATGTCGACCGACCCGATTTCCGCGCGCTCGTCGAGGACTGGGCCGAATGGCTCGTCAAGGAATTGCCGAAGACGGAGGAGGGCGGCTTCCAGCACGTCGTCAAGGAACGCCTCAACGACGGTGAATTGTGGGACGACACGCTGTTCATGGCCTGCCTGTTCCTCGCCAGGGCCGGCGTGCTCTGCGAGCGCAGCGACTGGGTCGACGAGGCCGTCTATCAGTTCGTGATCCACACCCGCTATCTCTCCGATCCGGTCAGCGGGCTCTGGTATCACGGCTGGACCTTCAACGGCCGGCACAATTTCGCCAATGCCTTCTGGGCGCGCGGCAATGCCTGGATCACCGTCGCCATTCCAGAACTCTTCGATCTCGTTCCGACCCTTGGCGAGAAGGACCGGCGTTTCCTTTCGAATGTTCTCGTCAGCCAGGTTCGCTCGCTGAAGGCATATCAGCGGCCGGACGGGATGTTCACGACCCTTCTGGACGATCCGTCCTCGCCGCTCGAAACCTCGGCCACGGCTGGCATCGCCTACGGCATGTTGCGCGCCATCGATGCCGGCATTCTGGACGAGAGCGACAGGCCCCATGCGGAACGGGCGCTCAAGGCCGTGCTGGCGCAGATCGACGAGGAGGGCGTCGTCCACGGCGTTTCGGACGGCACGCCGATGGGGCACGACCTCGATTTCTACCGGCGCATCCCGAACCTGCCGACGCCTTACGGCCAGGCACTGACCATGCTGCTGCTGACGGAAGTCTTTCTCGAAGGCGGTCAGCGTCAATGACTTCAGCTTCCCTCGTTTCGATCGAGGCGCTCGACGGCGACCATACCCAGCGCCTGCAGGCGGCGATCGACGATCTCTCGGCTTCCGGCGGCGGACGCCTGGAGCTCCTGGCGGGCATCCACATCTGCCGGGGGCTCCGGTTGCGCTCGGGCGTTGATCTGCATCTGACCGCGGGCGCGATCCTGCTGCCGGTTCCGGACTACGCGGCCTATGCGCATACGACTGTTTCGGTGATCGCCGAGAAGTCGGACCGCGGCATGATCGTCGCCAAGGGCGCGCGGCGGATCGGCCTGACGGGTCCGGGGCGGATTGAAGCCGGCTGCGAGAGCTTCATCATCGGGGATGACGAGACGGTGGGGACCTTTATCCCGGCGGAATTCCGTCCCCGCGTCGTCGTCTTCGAGGGCTGCGACGAAGTCGAGATCAGCGCGTTGCATATCAGCCGCTCGCCAATGTGGACGCTGCATGTCGTCGACTGCACCGATGTCGCGGTCCGCAACGTCACCATCGACAACGACCGTCGCCTTCCCAATACGGATGGTATCGTGCTCGATGCCTGCCGCGGCGCCGTGATCGAGGATTGCACGATATCGACGGCCGATGACGGCATATGTCTGAAGACAAGCATCGGCCCGCAGGGTGTCGCCATCGGGCGATGCGAGAATATTGTTATCCGCCGCTGCTCCGTTCAGAGCCTCAGCTGCGCGCTGAAGATCGGCACGGAAACGCATGGCGATGTCACCAATGTCGTCTTCGAGGATTGCAGCGTTTCATCTTCCAACCGGGCGCTCGGTATCTTCTCACGCGACGGCGGCCGGATCTCGAACGTCAGGTTTTCGCGGATTGCCGTGGAGTGCCGCGAAACGCTCGACGGCTTCTGGGGCTCGGGAGAGGCGCTGACCGTCAATGTCGTCGACCGTGTCGCTGAACGCCCGGCAGGCGCCATCGAAAACCTCATTGTCGAGGACATTACCGGGCGCATGGAAGGGGCGATCACCGTCATTTCGGCTTCGCCCGCCGGCATCCGCAATGCATCGCTGGCGCGCATCGGCATAGACCAGCGGCCCGGCGAACTGGGCACCGCGCAGTCCTACGACCTGCGTCCGACAAACGCGGACCTTGCGCCGAAGGCGGACGGCGGCGGCCGCGCCAATGCCTGGACGCGCGGGGCGGACGGGCGGGTGATCGGCCTGCAGGACTATCCGGGCGGAATGCCCGCCGTCTACGTGGCTGATATCACCGGGATATTGATGAACGAGGTGCGGATCACCAGACCGACACCGCTGCCGCAAGGCTGGAACGCAATCGACGTCGTCTTCGAGACGGCGGCACCCGATGGGAGTGGGGCATGGCAGAACTGAAACTTTCCACCGTCAACAAGTCGTATGGCTCCGTCAAAGTGCTGCATGACGTCGAACTCGATATCAAGGACGGCGAATTCGTCGTCTTCGTCGGTCCGTCGGGATGCGGCAAGTCGACCCTGCTGCGCGTCATCGCAGGCCTGGAAGAGGTCACGTCGGGCGGAATTGCGATCGGCGGCCGCGACGTCAGCGCCCTTTCTCCGGCCGAGCGCAAGATCGCCATGGTCTTCCAGTCCTACGCGCTCTATCCGCATATGAGCGTTCGCAAAAACCTCGCTTTCGGCCTTGAAAATCTGAAGTTCAAGCGCGCCGAGATCGAGGCGCGGATTGCCGAAGCCGCCCGGATGCTGGCGATCGAACCCTATCTCGACCGGCGCCCGAAGCAGCTTTCCGGCGGTCAGCGCCAGCGCGTGGCGATCGGCCGGGCGATCGTGCGCGAACCGGATATCTTCCTCTTCGACGAGCCGCTGTCCAATCTCGACGCGGCGCTGCGCGTCCAGACCCGTGCAGAGATCACCAAGCTCCATCGCGAGATCAAGACGACGATGATCTATGTCACGCACGACCAGGTCGAGGCGATGACGATGGCCGACAAGATCGTCGTGCTGCGCGCCGGGCGGGTCGAGCAGGTCGGTGCACCGCTCGAACTCTTCGACCACCCGCGCAATCTCTTCGTCGCCGGCTTCCTCGGCTCGCCGCGCATGAACATCATCAAGGGCAAGGTGTCGGGCATCGGCGAGAGCGGTGTGGCCATCGATGTGGCGGGCGGCGGTAACATCATCAGCGACGTCGATCCCAAGGGCATTGCTGTCGGGCAGGATGTGCTTGCCGGCATAAGGCCCGCGCATTTCTCCCGCTCCAGCGAAAAGGGCCTGCCGTTCATCGTCCAGTATCACGAAGGCCTCGGCACCGAGACTTATGTCTACGGCAATCTTGCCGGCCAGGAGGAGCAGATCATCATCCATGAGGCCGGCCACTTCGCGCCTGTTCAGGGCGACCGGATCATGATCGATGCCGATCCGGCACGCGTTCATCTGTTCGATCCCGAAAGCGGCCTGGCCTTTGCCCGCCGATCAGGGCAGGGGAGGCGCTGACCATGGCTGCTGCTGGTGCATTGCTCGCGCAGGCGGGCGACATGGCAATGAGAGTGGTCGAGGCTCCGATGAATGTGGTCGAGCGCATCTTCGGGCGCAAGCGCATGCCCTGGCTGTTCCTGGCGCCGAACCTCGTTCTGTTCGCCATCTTCACATTCCTTCCGATCGCGATTGCGGTCGGTTACGCCTTTACCGGCGGCACCAATCTTTTCGTCTCGGAGCGGCCCTTCGTCGGCTTCGACAATTTCCGTGCCCTGCTTTCCTGCGGCAATTATCTGCAGCCGGGAACCTGCCAGGAATCGCTGTTCTGGACGGCGGTGTGGAATACGCTCTGGTTCGTCGCATTGAACGTCACCGCCACTTTGCTGGTGGCGCTGATCACGGCGCTGATCCTCAACCGGGCGATCTTTGCGCGCGGCTTCTTCCGGGCGATGTTCTTCTATCCGGTCCTGCTGTCGCCTGTTGTTATCGGCCTGATCTGGAAATGGTTCCTCGATCGCAACGGCCTGCTGAACGCCTTCTTTCAGATGATTGGCGTGCCGCCTGAGATTTTCCTGCTGGATGTCGGCTGGTCGCGTTTCTTCGTCGTCGTGGTGTCGGTCTGGTTCCATATGGGCTTTTACACCCTCATCCTGCTCGCCGGCCTCCAGGCGATTCCGAAGGAACTCTACGAGGCCGCCTCCATCGACGCCGCTTCGCCGCGCCGCACCTTGTTCAGGATCACGCTGCCGCTGCTTGCACCGAACCTGCTCGTCGTCTTCATCCTTTTGATGATCAAATCCGTGCAGATCTTCGACGAGGCCTGGGTTCTGACGAATGGCGGCGGCCCCGGTACGGCCAACAGCTTCATCGTCCAATATATCTACCAGATGGCCTTCAGCAGCGATCTCCGTCTCTTCGGCCTAGCCTCGGCCGCCTCGGTTCTGATGGGATTGGTGCTTCTGGTTCTCACCCTCATACAACTGCGCCTCGGCAAGCGAATGGAGTCCTGAGATGAACAGCTCTATGAACCCGATTCGCTTCATGACGCGTACACGCCGGGCCGGACGCATCGACATCACCGATATTCTGTCATGGGTCTGGTTGATCGGCGGAACGCTGGCGGTGCTCGTTCCCGTCGTCTGGGCCGGCCTCTCCTCACTGAAGCCGGCGGCCGAAATCACCCGCTTTCCGCCGACGCTGCTTCCACGCGCCGCCGTGGAACAGACCGTGCCCGGCTTCGACAAGCCGCTCAGCCTCTGGCAGGTCACCGTCGACGGTCAACAGCGCGAAATGGCCATGGTGCGGCGCATCGGCCTCAAGGCCCAGATGGTCGATCCGGCAAATCCGGGACAGCCGGTCAGCGTCGACGTCAAGGGGATCACGCCGGTCCAGCATCTGACCGTGGCCACCGAGAATTACACCGACCCGCTGACGCGCTTCAGCTTCCTGACCTTCCTGAAGAATTCGGTGTTCGTCACCGTGGTCGCGACGCTGCTGACGCTTGTTGTCAATGCCATGGCCGCCTTTGCGCTGTCGAAATATAAATTTCGCGGCGACACGACGGTTTTCGTCATCATCATCTCGACCCTGATGATCCCGCTCGCCGTCGTCATGGTGCCGGCCTATCTCGTCATCGTCGGGGTCGGGCTTGCCGACAATCTCTGGGGCGTCATCCTGCCGACGATCGCCTCTCCGACCGCCGTCTTCCTGCTGCGGCAATATATGCTGACCATACCGGACGAACTGATCGAGGCGGCGCGCGTCGATGCGGCAAGCGAATTCTGCATCTTCTGGCGCATCATCCTGCCGCTGACGGCGCCGGCGCTTGCAGTGTTGGCGATCTTTTCGGTGCTCTGGCGCTGGAACGACTTCCTCTGGCCGCTCATCGTCCTCAACAGTCGCGAGAATTTCACCCTGCAGGTCGGCCTCAACGCCTTCCAGGGAGAGTTCTCGGTGCAGTGGCACTATATCCTGGCGATGACCTTCCTCAGCCTGCTGCCCGTCACCGTCGTCTTCCTGTTCCTGCAGAAATACATCACCACCGGCATTGCAGGTACAGGGATGAAGTGATGAATTCTAACGCGTCGTCCGTTCTGGGCTGAGTGCTTCCAATGTCGTCGCGCCTGCTGATTGCGCACCGCACCTGATCCTGCGGTGCGATTCAGTCCTTTTTAGCGACCGACACGCATTCTTGCGTGCCCCGGCACGAGGGGATGCAGAGTTGGAAGCACGGACTGGACTGCCCGGGTCTCACAAAACGGTTTCGAAGAGTGGGATCAAGGCCGCGCCAATCGCGCCTGGGGCATCGATGATCTCCGCCACTGCAAGCTGCGGAACGTCGCGCACTGCGCCGTGGCGAGGCAGATTGTTGAATTCGGTCCGCTCGATAAGCTTTCTCGCAAGGGAATGCGGAAGCTCGCCGCCAAGGACGATGAGGGCCGGATCGAAGATCGCGCAGATCGCATTGATGGCGCGGTTGTGGGCAGGCATGACCCGGTCGACCCACTCCTCGACGCCGTCCCAACCCACCAGTTCTTCGTTCTTCAGGTCGTTCAGGGTCAGGCCCGGGCGCCCTTTGGCGCGAAGATGTTCGAGCAACTGGTTGAGTGCGGGACGGTCGTCATAGTCCTCACGCCCGAAGAGAACGGAGAATTCGCCGGCATTGCCGAAACTGCCGCGAAACGGCATGCCTCCGGAAACCAGGCCGCCACCGTAGCCGTGAAGATGAGCAATATAGGCGAAATCCGCAACGTCGCGACCAACGCCGAAGATCGCTTCCGCCAAAGCTGCGGTCCTGGCGACATTGTCCGCCCAGACCGGCAAGGCAAGTTGCTTCCCGAGCAAAGGTGCCAGGTCGATCAGTGACCAATGGGCAAGTGGCAGCGGACAATTGAAGGCCGTTTCCAGCATTCGGTGGCCGGCGACCGCCAGACCGACGCCGAGGATGTCGCGCCGCTTGGCGCCCCGGCGGGCCAGAATGTCTTCGACCGCCGCTTCGATCCGTTCCAATTCCACCGACAGCGAGGCGCCTGCCTGCCGGATTTCCATATTCTCCAGAGGCTCGCCGAAACCCATGAGACAAAGGCCGATCGAGCCGACGTTGACGGCGATTCCGAGCGTCAGACACCAGTCTTTTCGAAGGGTCAGCTCCGGGCTGGGTGGACCGGCGCGCCGGGCTTCGGCATGCGAAAAGACGATCATTCCTCGCTCATGAAGCCGCGCGACGATCCTGTGCAGGGATTGCTGGGTGAGGTCGAGCGGCTCGGTCAGGTCGGAGCGCTCGATCCCTGGGGATTTCCAGATCAGCCGCAAGAGATCCCGCTCGTTGCGGGACGCCACCCGGGCCGGTTGTGCATCGCGCAAAAAATGCGTGGCAACATGTTCTAGCGGATCATACTTCATTTGCAGATCGTTTTGATTTACACTGTGAGTGTGAAGCACATTGAAGGGGCATGTTGCTTCTGTCAAATGAGGGGATTCGGTCCCTCGTTTGCCGAGCTTGCTTACCTCATCAAGATTGGCCAAGCCAGCCGAGGTGAGCGCATTTCAGGGACTCGAAGAGCGGGTCCGTGCGTTTGGAGGAACCATTCGCCATCACCGCAAGCCTGAGCGAGATGGAACGTTCGGCCATGCGGGAGGCGGATGCTGAAAGGGAGGATCGAGCTGCATGAGGTACGAGAACACGGCGCGCGCTCCTGAGCGCGAGGATTATGAGTTCGCACCGACGCATCAAGGCCACGACTTTGAGTCGATGGTTAAGACATTGTCGACCGGTTATGGGGTTTTTGCCGCACAGCCGCTAGGCAACGATCGAAACTTCCGCTGGGCGGCGGACTTGAGAAGAGGCGATGGGTTTACGGTCCTTCACTCCGTCTTTCGAAGTTCCTGGACAGTCCGAACGCTCAATGAGACGCCCCAACACCTTGCCTTCTACCTGCCGCAGACCGGGTCCTTTCGAGTGTCCATCGGGAAAAGGGCGGTTGAAAGTGGAGCGGGTTATCTCCTTATGGCCAACAACCATGAGGCCGGCGATCGCTTCGTCCAGGGCCCGCACACTTCGGATGTCCTCTTCCTCGACTGGAATATCGTAAAGCGTGTGCTCATTTCACTTGCGGAAACGCCGCTTTCCGAGTCGCTCAACCTTGAGCCCATCCTGGATCTTTCGACACAGTCGGGCCAGCTTATCGGCAACCTGGTGCAGACGATCGTGCAGGGCATGCGCAACAGCGGTCCGCTTCTGTCTTCCCCTCTCGCCATGGCGACGATGAGTGAAACGCTCGCTCATCTTGTCATCCGATTTGGCCACCACCGCCTGTCCGGCCATCTGGAGAAAAAGAAAGTGTCGTTGGTTGCGCCTTGGCATGTCCGGCGTGCCATCGACTATATGCATGCCAATATCGCAGAGCCTCTCACCATGACGATGGTTGCGGACGATGTCGGCGTTTCACTTCGCGCGCTGCAGACGGGTTTCAAGGCCTTCAGAGGAACCTCGCCGGCTGGTTACCTGCGTACGATCCGGCTCCAGGCAGCCCGTGAGCAACTGCGGGATCCAACGAACCAGCGATCCGTCCGCGAAATCTGCGCGATATGGGGCTTCGCACATGCGGGCAGGTTCTCCATCATCTATCGCAGCACCTTCGGCGAAAGCCCGCGCGATACGCGCCTACGGGCAGAGCGCTTGCGTTAGCTCGGGCTTCGAGCCTTTCGGGGTTCTGCCGCTTTCCGACAGGTTTTAACGCGGGGGCGCGATGCTGCCGCGCAGGACGAGGTGGCATCCGAGCTCCAGGCGATGGGCCGGCCGCTGCGGGTCGTTGGCGATCAGCCTTTGTTCGATGAGCGCCAAGGCGGCAGCGCCGAGCTTGTCGGTGGGCACGCTGACCGTTGAAAGAGGCGGGCGGCTGAACTCGCCGGGGACGATATCGTCGAAGCCCAGCACGGAGATCGCTTCGGGCACGCGTATGTCGCGATCGGCCAATGCCTTCAGGCAGCCGAGCGCCAGATTATCGGCGGCGCAGAAAACGGCGGTGGCGCCGTTCATCGTCGGATCGCGATCGAGCAGCGCGTTGATGGCAGCCTCACCGTGACGAGGCTCGTATCCTTCGGCCTCGACGATCATGCCTTCGGGCACGGGAAGCTGCGCGGCGAAATAGGCATCGGAAAAGCCGTCATATCGGCGCTGGATCGTCGTGCGGCCCTTCCAGGTCAGGTGCAGGATGCGGCGATGTCCGAGTGCCAGCAGGTGCTCGATGCCAAGCCGCGCCCCGAAGCGGTTTTCCGGTGTCACCGTATCGACCAGCATGGCCGGATCCTCGCCGTTGACGATGACGACGGGCATATCGGGGGAGGAGAGGCTGCGGATGAGCTCCGGCTGATCGTCGTTCAGGACGACGATGCCGTCGGCGCGTTCCGAAAGCGCGATCTGTTTGACCTCAGCGCCGTCGATGCGCCGGCCGGTGCTGACGAAAGGCACGATCCGGATGCCGCGACGCTCGCATTCTTTCCTCAGACCGTTGAGGATAGTCCAGCTCACCAGATTGAGGTCGCTCTCCGGCGCCGCATCGCCGGGAATGGCAAGAAGCAGGACACGCAGTGCCGCGATCGTCGCCTTCTTCCTGCGGCGGTCGAGATAGCCCAAGCGTTTGGCCGAATCCAGGACCCTTTCGCGCACTTCGACCGTCAGCGGCGCGGTTCCGTTCAGCGCGTGCGAGGCTGTGCTCAGCGATACATCAGCGTCGCGCGCGACATCCTTGAGATTGACTTTGCGTTCCACTTTATTCCGTCGCAAATTGAGGTCATGCTTTTAAAGGCACAAGCTAACTCAATGTTTTCACATAAAGACTTCAGAAAAGCTACGTGCTGCGTGGCCGATTTTTCCGCTTTCGGTGAAAACCGGTCGCAACGCTACCGCAAACGGGCGATGAATCGCGGGTGCCCGGCGCTATTGCCGATCACAGAGGCTTGGCGAGCAGGCCGTTGAACAGCAGGTCGATATAGGTCCGCAGGAAGGCCTCCTTATTGGGAGTGGGCACGCGGCGGTCGTCGAAGATCAGCCGCAGAACCGTCGTCGTCAGGATGGGCGCGACCACGATGTCGGAGAATTCCACCGGAATTGGACGAAACTCGCCCGAGGCCACGCCCTCCAGGATGAGGGCGTCGATATTGGCGATAACAGGCGCAATGAACTGATCGTGGTGACGATCGATAAGGTCGGGGAAACGCTGCCCCTCCGAAATGACCAGCCGTGTCAATTCCCGCGTCGCGCGGTCCTCGGGAATTTGCTCGTAGAAGAGACGGAGAATGGAAATCAGCCTGTCCGTAGCGCTGCCGCTCAGCCGATCGGCGATTGCGACCAGTTCCTCAAAGGGCACGGAGAAGTGGTTGATCATGGCTTCGAAAAGCTTTTCCTTGGTTTCGAAGTAGACGTAGACCGTGCCTTTGGTGACGCCGACCCTGTCGGCGATATCTTCGACGCGTGTTCCGGAAAAGCCGCATTTGACGAATTCCTCGAAGGCGGCATCCAGAATTTGGATGGGCCGCAGCGCCTTCTGTTCCGCGCGTGTGAGCTTCTTCTGAGCTGCCATTTCCTGCCTCCCCCATTGTTGCGTGCGCCTCGTCCCTGCGACGCAAAGTTTCATTGACTAATTCGTCAGTCAATTATATAGCAGCTGCCGTTGAGAGCAAGAGGTCAACTATGAGAACCACTCTGATCGCTTCCGCGATCGTATGCGCCATCGGTCTCGGATCATGCAGCGATTCGAGCGGGCCGACCGAACCCGTCCCGCGGCAGGTCGGCGTCGTCGTGGCCAAGTCCGAGCCGCTGGCCCAGGGCGGCGCGCTCACCGGAGAAGTCAGGGCCCGCATCCAGACCGACCTGTCCTTCCGTGTCAGCGGCAAGATCGTCGAGCGACTGGTGGAGGTCGGGCAGTCCGTGAAGGCTGGGCAGGTCCTGGCGCGCATCGATCCGGAAGAGCAGAAAGCCGACCTGGACGTGGCGGCCGCCAATCTTCAGTCGGCGCAAGCGCAGCAAACCCAGGCACAGCTCGCATTCGACCGGCAACAGAGCCTGTTTCGAACGCAAGTGACGACGCGTGCTGCACTCGATCAGGCGCAGGAAGCGCTTTTGACGGCGCAGGCATCGGCGAAATCGGCACAGGCGCTATTGGAAACCGCTCAGGATACCCTCTCTTACACCGAGCTGAAGGCGGACGCCGATGGGGTGATCACCGCCCGCAACGCCGAGGTCGGGCAGGTGGCGCAGGCGGCCCAGGTCGTCTTCACCCTTGCCCATGACGGCGACCGGGACGCCGTCTTCGAAGTGGTCGAAAGCGCCTTTCTGCGCCCGATTGAGGGCGACGGCACCGTGACTCTCCTGTCGGACCCTTCGCAGAAGATCACCGCCAGGGTTCGCGAGATTTCGCCGACGATCGATTCTTCCACCGGCACGATCAAGGTCAAGGTTGCGCTCTCGAGCGACGCTCCCATTCCGCTGGGTGCTCCTGTCGTCGGACGCTTCAATTACGTCGCGCAGGACGTCATCCAGCTGCCCTGGTCGGCAATGACCTCCAAGGACGGCAAGCCGGCCGTCTGGATCGTCGACCCCGCATCGTCGGCGGTTTCGGCGAGGGCGGTTGATGTTGCCGGTTACGAGACCGGCAGCTTCATCGTCAAATCGGGTGTCTCGGCAGGCGACACCGTGGTGACCGACGGAACCAAGTTCCTCAGGCCCGGTGAAATCGTGTCTTATGTCAAGGAAGCTTCCAAGTGAGTATTCGTCTCAAGATCGTCGCACTGATGGTGGGCACGGCCCTCATTTCCTCTTGCGCGCCGAAGGAAGAAAAGAGTGGGGAGGAGGCGCCTCGTCCGGTGCTGTCGATCACCGTCAAGCAGACGCCCGCATCGAGCCTCAGCCTGACCGGCACGATCGAGCCGACGATCGAGACTGAACTCGGCTTCCGGATTCTCGGACGGATGATCGCCCGCAACGTCAATGTCGGCGATGTCGTCAAGAAGGATGACGTCGTGGCGGCCATCGATCCGCTGGCGCTGGAGCTTGCCGTGCGCAACGCCCAGTCCGACGTTGAGAATAGCGACGCGCAGTTGAGAAACGCGGTGACCACTGAGCAGCGCCAGCGCGCGCTACTGGAGTCGCGCTCCGGCACCGAGGCCGCGCTTGAGGAGGCCGAGCAGGCGAGACGCACGGCCGCGGCTGCCGTCGCCAAGGCGCAGGCCAATCTCGACAAGGCCAAGGAGCAGCTCGGCTATGCCCAACTTCGGGCGGAATTCGACGGGGTGGTGACGGCGACCTCGGCCGAGGTCGGGCAGGTCGTCTCGGCCGGCCAGACCGTCGTCACCATTGCGCGGCCGGACAAGCGCGACGCGGTGGTCGACGTGCCGCAGGGCGCCGCCCAGAAACTGAAGATCGGCGCGCCCTTCGAGGTAACGCTGCAGCTAGATCCGACGATCCGCACATCCGGCGTTGTGCGGGAGATTGCGCCGGAGGCGGAGACGGCGACGCGGACGAGCCGGACCAAGATCGCGCTCAGCGATCCGCCTGAGGCCTTCCGGCTTGGCTCCGTCATCACAGCCTCGGCCACCATCGCCGCCGATCCTGAGATCGTGCTGCCGTCTTCGGCAATCCTTGCCGCCACCGACGGCCCGAGCGTCTGGATCGTCGACGTGCCGGGCAAGAAAGTCTCGCGCCGCCGCGTGAAGATCGACGGCGATGTCGTCGATGGCGGCACTATCCGCGTCACCGAAGGGCTTGCCCCCGGAGACAGGGTGGTCGTGGCCGGCGTGCATAAACTTGAAGATGGCCAGGCCATCAGGATCGACCAGGAGATCAGCCAGTGAAGTCCTTCAATCTCTCCGACTGGGCGCTCGAACACCGTTCGCTCGTCTGGTACTTCATGATCGTCTTCATTCTCGCCGGCGCCTTCTCCTACCTGAATCTCGGCCGCGAGGAAGACCCGAACTTCACGATCAAAACGATGGTGATCACCGCGCAGTGGCCCGGCGCTTCGGCCGATGAGGTGACGCGGCAGGTGACCGACCGGATCGAGAAGAAGCTCCAGGAACTGGAATCGCTCGATTATACCAAGAGCGAAACCGTTGCCGGCCAGACCACCGTCTTCGTCGAACTGCTGCCGACCACCAAGGCAAGGGATGTCGCGCCGACCTGGCTGCGCATCCGCAACATGATCGCTGACATCAAGGGCGATTTCCCGACCGGCGTCGTCGGTCCCTTCTTCAACGATCGCTTTGGCGACGTGTTCGGAAACATCTACGCCTTCACCAGTGACGGGCTGACCCAGCGCCAGCTTCGCGATCTGGTGGAAGACGCGCGCTCCGAGGTTCTGACCGTGCCGAATGTCGGCAAGGTCGACGTGGTCGGTGCGCAGGACGAGGCGATCTATCTCGAATTCTCCACCCGCCAGATCGCAGCCCTCGGCATCGATCAGCAGTCGGTCATCCAGACCCTGCAGGCGCAGAATGCCGTGACGCAGTCCGGTTTCGTCTATGCCGGGCCGGAGCGAATTGCCTTGCGGGTGAGCGGACAGTTCACCTCCGAGGAAAGCCTGCGATCGATCAACCTTCGCATCAACGACCGCTTCTTCCCGCTGACCGATGTCGCTACGATCAAGCGCGGCTATGTCGACCCGCCCTCGGCGCTGTTCCGGTTCGACGGCCAGCCGGCGATCGGGCTTGCGATCGGCATGAAGCAGGGCGCCAACCTGCTGCAGTTCGGCGAGGCGCTCGATGCGCAGATGAAACGCGTCGTCGCCGATCTTCCGATCGGTGTGGACGTCCACCGTGTTTCCGACCAGCCGCATGTCGTCGATGAAGCGGTTTCCGGGTTTACCCGCGCGCTCTTCGAAGCGATCGTCATCGTGCTCGTCATCAGCTTCATCAGCCTCGGCCTTCGCGCCGGCATGGTGGTGGCGATCTCCATACCTCTCGTGCTGGCGATCACCTTCGTGGTGATGGAATATTCCGGCATTTCGCTGCAGCGCATCTCGCTCGGCGCGCTCATCATCGCACTCGGGCTGCTCGTCGACGACGCCATGATCGCCGTCGAGATGATGGTGGCCCGTTTGGAGGCGGGCGACGATCTGAGGAAGGCGGCAACCTACGTCTATACGTCCACCGCCTTTCCGATGCTGACGGGAACGCTCGTCACCGTCGCCGGCTTCATTCCCGTCGGTCTCAACAACAGCGCCGCCGGCGAATTCACCTACACGCTTTTCGTGGTCATCGCGGTTTCGCTGGTCGTTTCCTGGATCGTGGCGGTGCTGTTCACGCCGCTTCTCGGCGTCACCATCCTGCCGAAGACCATGAAATCGCACCATGAGAAGAAGGGCCGCTTTGCCGCCGTCTTCTCCTGGCTCCTCGGGCTGGCGATGCGCTGGCGCTGGATCACCATCATCCTGACGGTCGGCGTCTTCGGTCTCTCGATCGGCGGCATGGGACTGGTGCAGCAGCAGTTCTTCCCCAATTCCGACAGGCCCGAGCTGATCATCGACTGGAACCTGCCGCACAACAGTTCGATTGCCGAGACCAACAGGCAGATGGCGAGGTTCGAGAAGGAGATGCTGGCCGGTAACAAGGATATCGACCACTGGACGACCTATGTCGGCCAGGGCGCCCCGCGCTTTATCCTTTCCTTCGACGTGCAGACGCCCGACGTTTCGTTCGGACAGACGGTGATCGTCACCACGGGCCTCGACGTGCGCGATAAGGTGCGGGCGGAACTGCAGGACTATCTGACGAAAACCTTCCCGGGCACCGACGCTTTCGTAAAGCTTCTCGATATCGGCCCGCCTGTGGGAAAACCGGTCCAGTACCGGATCAGCGGCCCCGATATTCAGAAGGTCCGGGATGTCTCGCAGCAATTCGCCGGCGTCGTCGGCACGCATCCGCTGCTGTCGAACATGGTGCTGGACTGGAACGAGCCCTCCCGCGTGGTCAAGGTCGACGTGCTACAGGACAAGGCGCGCCAGCTCGGCGTCTCCTCCGAGGATATCGCCACTGCCCTCAACGGCATCGTCGAAGGCTCGACCGCCACACAGATCCGCGACGACATCTATCTGGTCAACGTCATCGGCCGCGCCAGGGCCTCCGAGCGCGACTCCATCCAGACGCTTGAGAATCTGCAGCTCTCGACCTCCAACGGCAAGGTCGTGCCGCTCTCGGCGGTCGCGAATTTCCGTTACGAACTCGAGCAACCGACGATCTGGCGTCGTGACCGACAACCGACCATCACCCTCAAGGCGGCGGTCATCGGTTCGACGCAGCCGGCGACGATCGTCGACCAGCTGAAGCCGAAGGTTGAGGCGTTCCAGAAGAACCTGCCTGTGGGATACAAGGTGGAAGTGGGCGGGGCGGTCGAATCCAGTGCCGAGGCCCAGGGGCCGATCGCGGCGGTGGCTCCGCTGATGCTGTTCATCATGGCGACGATCCTGATGATCCAGCTGCAGAGCTTCAGCCGCCTCTTCCTGGTCTTCGCGGTCGCCCCGACGGCGCTGATCGGCGTGGTGGCCGCGCTCCTGCTGAGCAATGCCCCTATGGGCTTCGTGGCGATCCTCGGCGTGCTGGCGCTGATCGGCATCCTGATCCGCAACTCGGTCATCCTGGTCGTGCAGATCGAGCATCTGCGCGCCGAAGGGGTCGCGGCCTGGCAGGCGGTCATCGAGGCGACCGAGCACCGCATGCGGCCGATCATGCTGACCGCTGCGGCGGCCACCCTCGCGCTGATCCCGATCTCGCGCGAGATCTTCTGGGGGCCGATGGCCTATGCCATGATGGGCGGTATCGTTGTGGGAACCGCGCTCACCCTGCTGTTCCTGCCGGCGCTCTACGTCGCCTGGTTCAGGATCCCGAGAGATGAAGCCGTCAAGGCCGATGTCCCGGCAGAGGCATGAACGAGGTTCGTCAGCTATCGCAGCGGCCCGAAGCGGCCGCTGCACGCCTTGACCTGCAAAGGGATCGCTCGATGGAGCAACGACGTTTGAACGGGCTTGCGAAAATAGCGCCGGCCGTGCTGGTCGCGCTCGGTCTGGCGACACTCACGGGCTGCGTCTCGAGGCCGTCGCCCGATGTCTTGAAGCCGGTGCATTTGCAGGCTCGTGCAGATGAGACCGAGGTGGGCGTGCTGACTGCGACGAACAGGACCGCCGACACCGTGCGGGGCGGGTTTGGGAGCGCATGGGCCGACAACCTCACCTATGAGCAATATGCATTTTCTGTCCCTCCGGACAGAAAGGGTACCACCATCGCATACCCGACCTCGACACTGGATCCCGAACGGCAATTTGCCGTCATCGGCCGCAAGCAGCTTGCAAAGGACGCCTTCGTCGAGGAGGCGTTGCGGTCGGTGCAGCCGGACGGTACCATCGGCATCTTCGTGCATGGTTACAACTACAGCTACCAGGAAGCGCTCTATCGCACGGCGCAGATCGCCGCGGATGCGAAAATGCCGGGCGCCCCGATCCTGTTTTCCTGGCCTTCGGCTGCAGCCGTTGCCGGATATGTCGCCGACCGGGATGCCGCGCTCGCCTCCCGCAGCGCGCTCGATTCGCTCGTCACCTCGCTTTCGGCCTCCGGCAAGGTGAAACGCATCGTCCTGTTCGGACACAGCATGGGCGGGTTCTTGGTCATGGAAACGGTCCGCCAACTCAAGCTGCAGCATCGCGACGATGTCGTCGGCAAACTGGCGGTGATCCTCGCCGCTCCCGACATCGACGTCGATGTCTTCCGATCTCAGCTGAGGGATATCGGGCGAATGCCGACCCCCATCTCTCTCCTGGTCTCGAAGGACGATCGGGCGCTCGTGGCCTCGAGCTTCATCGCAGGAGAGCGGCCGCGCGTCGGGCGCCTCGATATCAACGATCCCGTTATCGAGGAGGCGGCCGTGAAGGAGAGGCTCCGGGTCATCGACATCACGTCGATACAGGCGTCCGACGGGCTCGGGCATGATCGTTATGCATCACTCGCCAAGTTCGGTGCGCAGCTTGCCTCCTTCGAAACCGGCAGGCGTTCGACCGCCGGCGACGTCGGCGCCTATGTCTTCGATGCGGCCGGCGCTGCAGTCGCAAGCCCGTTTCGGCTGGCTGGACGGGTCGTCGGCGCGCAGTGACATCGCGAGGGCGGCTCAGCAGGGATCTGTACAGCCGACCGCCGACATTGTGTACAATATGACTATTAAATTGTCAGATGCCTAAATGAGGCGCAAACTTCCGTCCGGGGTCGAGTCGGCCTCAGGGGATATGGGAGGGCATTCATGAGCATTCGAAATCCGTCTCCCTCGTTATATAACGAGGATCTTGCACCCGCCGCGGAGCGCAAATGGGGTGCATTCAGTATCTTTAACGTCTGGACATCCGACGTCCACAGCCTGTGGGGCTATTACCTGGCGGCTAGCCTGTTCCTGCTGTGCGGCAGCTTCGTGAATTTCGTCATCGCCATCGGCATCGGCTCCCTGGTCATCTTCCTTCTGATGAGCATGGTCGGCAATGCGGGCGTGCGCACCGGCGTACCCTTTCCGGTTCTGGCGCGCGCCTCCTTCGGCACGTTCGGCGCCAACGTTCCGGCCCTAGTCCGGGCGGTGGTCGCCTGCTTCTGGTACGGCGCGCAGACCGCCGCCGCATCGGGTGCGATCGTCGCTCTGCTGATCCGCAACGAGAGCCTGCTCGCCTTCCACCAGAACAGCCATATGCTTGGCCATTCCACCCTCGAACTCATCTGCTACGTCATCGTCTGGGCGCTGCAGCTGCTGATCATCCAGCGGGGCATGGAAACGGTTCGCAAGTTTCAGGATTGGGCAGGTCCGGCCGTCTGGATCATGATGCTGATCCTGGCCGTCTATCTGGTCGTCAAATCCGGCACCTTCTCCTTCGGTTCAGAGATCCCGCGTGATGTGCTGATCGAGAAGACCAAGGATGCCGGCGTGCCGGGCGAGCCCGGCTCGTTTGCAGCACTTGCCGCGGTGGCCGCCACCTGGATCACCTATTTCGCAGCGCTCTATCTGAATTTCTGCGATTTCTCGCGTTATGCGACAAGCGAAAAGGCGCTGCGCAAGGGCAATCTCTGGGGTCTGCCGATCAATCTTCTGGCGTTCTGCCTCGTCGCAGGCGTCACCACCACGGCGGCCTTCACCGTATATGGCGAGGTTCTGCTGCATCCCGAAATGATATCGGCGAAATTCGAAAGCTGGTTCCTGGCGTTGCTTGCGGCACTGACATTCGCGATCGCCACGCTCGGCATCAACGTCGTGGCGAACTTCGTCTCGCCGGCCTTCGACTTCGCCAATGTCTTCCCGCGCCAAATCAACTTCAAACGCGGCGGGTATATCGCCGCATTGATCGCCCTCGTGCTTTATCCGTTTGCTCCCTGGGAGACGGGTGCGGCGCATTTCGTCAACTTCATCGGGTCGACGATGGGGCCGATCTTCGGCATCATGATGGTGGACTACTATCTCATCCGGAAGAGCCAGCTGAACGTCGAGGCGCTCTACCATGAGAATGGTGAGTTCCGCTTCCAGAACGGCTGGCACGGCAATGCCTTCATCGCATTTGCGGTCGGCGCGCTGTTCTCCTCGATCCTGCCGACCTTCACCAGCATTCTGCCGGATTGGTGGGGCACCTATGGCTGGTTCTTCGGCGTCGGGATCGGCGGGGCGATCTATTTCGTGCTGAGAATGGGCGCCCGGCGCAATCCGGCCTTCGCCGCACGATAAAATGAGAGGCGCCCGGCATTGCCGGGCGCTTTCATATCTGGTCTGTCCAAATGGTTAGGGCGCATCCGTCCTAGCGGCGAGCGGCAACCGCATGGATCGCGGCGCGGGCTGTAGGCTGCGCCATCGTTCTTGCCGTTGAGCGAAGGGCTGACGACTGGTTGGACGTCGTATCGTCGAGCCTGAACTGGGCGATAAGCTCGCGAAGTGTCTGGGCTTGCTGCGCGAGTGAATCGGATGCCGCCGTCGACTCCTGCACCATGGTCGCGTTCTGCTGCGTCGTCTGGTCCATCCGATTAACCGCGACATTGACTTCGCTGAGTCCGATGGACTGCTCTTTCGCAGAAGTGGCGATCGAGTCCATATGGTGATTGATCTGGGTGATGAAGCCGCCGATGGTCTTCAGAGCCTGGCCGGTATCGCGGACGAGCTTGACGCCGCTTTCAACTTCCTTCGAAGAGTTCTGGATCAAGCCCTTGATTTCTTTGGCTGCACTTGCCGAGCGCTGAGCGAGTTCGCGCACTTCCTGGGCGACGACGGCAAAGCCCTTGCCGGCCTCGCCGGCACGGGCGGCTTCCACGCCGGCATTGAGCGCGAGAAGGTTGGTCTGGAACGCGATTTCGTCGATGACGCTGATGATGTTGGAAATCTGCTGCGACGAGGTCTCGATGCGTTCCATCGCCTCTTCGGCGTGGGAAACGACTTCCGCGGAGATGCCGGCGCTGCGGTTTGCCTCGGTGGCCACTGTGCGTGTCTCCTCGGTCCGCTTGCTGGAGTTCGCAACGTTTGCGGTGATCTCTTCCAGTGCGGCTGCCGTCTCTTCGAGCGAGGCCGCCTGCTGCTCCGTGCGCTTCGACAGATCGCTCGCACCGGAAGAAATCTCCCGGGTTCCTTCGTCGATCGTGCCGATGCTGTCGGAGATCGCCCGGAGCGTCGCGCCTAGCTGGGTGACGGACTGGTTGAAGTCGTGGCGCAGTGCCTCGAAGTCGGGCGCGAAAGCCTCGTCGAGTTGGAAGGCGAGGTCGCCTGCAGCCAGCCGCTTCAAGCCTGCGGCAAGGCCCGAGGTGGCGATGCGCAACCGCTCGGATGCGTCGGCTTCCGCCAGCTTCTGGGTGTCAACGCGGTCAGCCTCCGCCCGGACGCGGTTTTCCTCGGCTTCCGTCGCCATCCGCTTGTTCGCGATGGCGGCCTGGCGGAAGATCTCCACCGCCCCTGCCATGGATCCGATTTCGTCGGCGCGGTCGGCAAATGGAATCTGTGAACTTGTGTCTCCCTCTGCCAGCCGCCGCATCGAGGCGGTGATGCCGGTAATCGGGTTGGCGATTGCCTTCAGCACGAAAGCGACAGCACCGAGAACGAGCAACCCGGCGACAGCGATCGTTGCAACCAGGTAGAATTCTATGGAGGCGAAGGTCTCCGTGCTGAGGTCGGCGGCCTTCTTGCTGCCGGTGACGTTCAATTCGACCAGGGCCGCCGTGGCTTCCTTAAGCTTGTCGGAATAGGAGCGCATTCCTCCGCCAAGATATTGCCCGGCTTCCTCGGTCTTGTTGGCGCGGGAAAGGGCGAGGAGTTGCGAGCTGCTTGAGATGTAACCTTCAACGCTCTCCTTGATCGTCTTGATCAGGTCGCGCTCGTGATCGGACGACGCCAGCGGAAGATAGGCGTCGACCGATTTGCGTATCGCATCCTCGGCAACCTTGATGGCCTCCTCGCGTGTTTTCTTTTCCGCCTCCGACTGCGCGATGATGTGATCGCGGTAAGTGAGGCGCAAATTCGTCATGGCGAGATTGATTGCCTGCGACGCCTGCACGCTTGGCAGCCAGTCGGTGGCAATTTCCTCGGTCGAGCCGTTCGTCTTGCGAAGACCGTCGACCGCGAGATAGGCTACAAGACCGAAAAGAAGAGCTACACCGCTGAAAATCAACAGCAAACTCGTTTTAATGTTTGGACGACGCATAGAAAGTCCTCGATCGAACGGTCCGGCCTATACCGGCTTGGCTAGGGACTTTTGTACCGAGAAAAATTTAACGATTTGCTCAATATGTAAAATGCCGTTTACCACCCTTCCGGAAACCGACGTCGCTTTTGCGCAAAACATATCCCGATAGCGCTGGAAATGTTTATCGATGCGTCAAAGAGATGAGAGGAGCCATACATGATGAAGCGCCTGTTTTCTGCCCTTCTTGCATTGATCCTTCCGGTTCAGGCAGCCGTCTCGCAACCCGCCGATGAGACAGGGGCGCGCAAAGCCCGGTCGATCGCTCAGCTTCAATCGGAAGGCGTGCCGACGATCGATCATCTGCCTACCGTCGAGCCCGAGAGCGAGAGCACCCGCCGAAATACCGAGGCGGTCGTGCAGCGCACGATCGCGCTTGCGATCGTTGCCGTGAAAGGCGAGACCGGCGACCATGCCATGGGTCAGGCTCTCATCCGGCAGTTCGACGCAGCAAGTTTTTTCACTCCGAAAGAGCAGGCCTTTCTGGACGATCCCAATCCCTCCGATCAGGATCGCGCAAACTTCGCCTGGCGTTACGAAGGCGTGCACGTGATGTTGTGGGCGCTCGGGATTTCGCCGCAGCTCGAACGTCCCGACCATATTTGCGATGTCCCGTTCATCGCGAAAACACTTCGCGAATTGGGAACGGACGGGCTGATGCGCCGTGCCAAACTGCGCCCGCAGAAAGAGCTGCTCGACGCCGCCGACCTGATCTACCGCTATGATTGGGCGGCCGTGAACGCAAGGCTGAAGGGCGAAGAGCCACCGGGCGGATTGGACAAGGGCGTCGTCTACGAATGGCACTACGCCCTCAATTGGCTGATCGGCTACACGGATCAGGATTGGGACGATATTTCTACGGACACATGATCGGTTAGAGGTGTCGGTCATTCCTTCGTATTGCGTTCTGCGTTACATTTGTTATTGTTCTTGCCTGACACTTCATGAGGAAACCATGGCTAACCCTGCTCCCCGCAAGGAAATACCGGTATCGATGCGTTTTCGCGACGATGATCTGGCAATCATTGACCGCGGAGCCGCGCTCACCGGCCTTTCCCGCACGGAGTTTATGCGCCGTGCCGCTGTACATGAGGCGCAGACTGCGATCCTGAATGAAAGTGTCATCCGCCTCTCTCCCGATGCCTTCGATGCCTTCGTTGCGGCAATCGAGGCTGCTCCCTCCGCGCCTCCGCCGAAGGTCGCAGAGCGCTTGCAGCGCAAGGCGCCGTGGGAGAACTGACCGGTAGTGCTGTCGAATGTCGAACTTCTCGAGGGACGTCATAGACTAGAGGGGTTCACTTGCGGCAACCCGCCTTTGGATTTCTGGCTGCAGAACTTTGCAGCGTCGAACCAGCAGCGTCAATTTACCCGCACTTTTGTTGTTTGTGACGACGACAAGGTGGTCGGCTATTACGGCCTCGGCCCGACCGTCATCGAGCCCAATGCCGTGCCTCGCAGAATTAGAACCGGTCGCCCGCCGGATCCAATTCCCTGTCTCTTGATTGGGCAATTGGCCGTGGATAGCCGCTACAAGGGCAAAGGCATAGGATCGGCACTCGTGAAGGACGCCTTTCTTCGCTGCGTCGCGGGAGCGGATATCGTCGGCGGACGCGCCATCATCGTCCGAGCGATCGATGAAGAGGCCGAACAGTTTTGGCAGAGTTGGGGTTTCATACCGTCGCGTGATAATTCTTCGATCCTCATTCGCTCCTTGGAGGATATCCGAGCATGGCTATCAGGTCGTGGCGGATAAGTAGGGGGAGACGATAGCCTTCGGCCGCGCGTTCTGCGGTTTTGCTGGGCAGAGGCAGCCTCTGCAGACCCCACGCTGAGACAGATGCATGTTTTACGAAATAGCATTATGATCGACGCGACGCCTGGCCGGGCGTTGGTGCCGGATGCTTGATCCGTGCGGAAGTGGGAGGACGGCAGGATTTGGAACGGCTGAAGGATCTGGACGAAATTTCCGCGCAGGCTGGCGGCGATTCGGCATCGCTGCCCTATGAACGGCCTGGCGTCGTGGCAGCCGCCGTGTATCAGCATGGGCAGCGCATTCGCGACATCAGGATAGAAGAAGCCGGCGAATGGCGCAGTCGGGAGAATGCCATCGTCTGGATCGGCCTGCACGAGCCGGATGAAGTGCTGCTGCATCAGGTCCAGGCCGAATTCAATCTCCACGCCTTGGCGATCGAGGACGCGGCACAGCCCCACCAGCGCCCGAAGCTGGAGATTTATGGGGACGCGATGTTCATCGTCGCCCGGACCGCCCATATGAAGAATGACGAAATCATCTTCGGCGAAACGCATTTGTTCGTCGGCCGCGGTTATGTCGTCTCGGTTCGCCACGGTGACTCGTCGTCTTACCTGTCGGTGCGGCAACGGTGCGAGGCGACACCGACGGCGCTCGCTCACGGTGAAAATTACATTCTCTATTCCATCCTCGATTTCATCGTCGACAACTACATGCCGGTCATCGAGGTCGTGCAGGAAGAGGTCGAGAAGCTCGAGGATCTGGTGCTGCGCGAACAGCTGGGGAAGTCCGATATCGAGCGGCTTTATCTGCTGCGGCGCAAGCTCTTGCGGCTGCGCAATGCCGTTGTGCCGCTGGTCGACGTCTGTCGGCGATATGAGCACATCGATCTTCCCGGCATGGATCCGACGCTGCAGTCGCTTTTTCGCGATGTGACCGATCACGTGCGCCGGGTTCAGGAAGATATCGACGCTTTGCGCGAGGTGTTGGCTTTCGCCTTCGAGGCCAGCGTGATGATCGGCCAGACCGAGCAGACGGCGATTGCCCGCAAGCTCGCCGCCTGGGCGGCAATTCTCGCCGTTCCCACCGCGATCGCCGGCATTTACGGGATGAACTTCAGCGACATGCCGGAACTGAAAACCCAGTATGGCTATTTCGTCGTGCTCGGTGTCATCGGCGTCCTGTGCCTCGGCCTGTTCGGTTTTTTCCGTCGGCGGAAGTGGCTCTAACTACTGGAGCGCGTTCAGCAGTCGGCCTCGATGTCTCTGCACATAGTCGATATCGCTTAGATACAGCTGAGCGTCCCCTGCGGCCACGTGTTCCACGAAGGTCTCGTCTCCGGCCGAAGCCCTTGCCTGCATGAAATTGACAAGCGCCTGGAGCCGCCTGCAGATCATCGCCGGGAGCTGACGCCGGTCTTCTGCCGTTGTGCCATAGGCCGTACAGAAGATTTCCGCTCGCCGCAGCTGTTCGTTGAGGCCTGGCATCACGCCAGGATGGGAGGGATCGGATAGGGGCGCCCAGCGATAGACTGCATAGGCCAGATCCCAGAGTCGCGGTGCGGGATGCGCGGTGTCGAAATCGATGATCCCGACAGCCTCATGCTCTGTCGTGGCGACGTTGTAAGGCGCGTAATCTCCGTGGCAGACGATTTCGCGCGGTTCCTGTGGCGGCAGCATCCACGTATGGGTCTCGTCATCCCTCTCCAGAAAACCTTGCGATGCCGTGTGAAAATCGCGCAGAAGCCTGGCCGCCGAAAGCAGCATGCGCTCGGATCCGACAAACGGGTCACCCAAGTCTTCGCAGACGCGCCCGGCGACGAAGCTGACGATCTCCTGGTTTTCTCCTGTGATGTCGATCGGCTCCGGTGCCGCCAGGAAGCCTCTGCTCCTCAGATGGCGCAAAAACCGATGTATCGTCGGCGTCCAAGCGCCTGATGGCCTGACGACGGTATCGCCGTCGCGCCAGATCTGCCCGGTTCGCCCACCTTCCAACGGTTTCATGTCATTCTCCCCCGTCAGATCCATCTACGCGGATTTCCGTTTTTCCATCTGGGCCTGAACGGTGGCGCCAAGGTTCGTCTCGTGGCAGTTCCGGTAGAACGTCACCGTATCCGCAGGCATCCCGTCGGGGATGGCGATGAAGTCTTCGAGCTGGAAGCCGCTTGAGCGGCTGAGCTGCCCATTCGCCAACTGGCTTTCGCTCAACCCGTCGACACGCTCGGCCAGGGCTTCGAAATAGGCAAGGTTCGCCTTCACCGTCGAAGGCGACGATGTCTGGCCATGCGCGGGGATGACCAGCCTCGCGTCGAGATCACGGATCCGCTCCAGCGATGAACGGATCAGGCGAAGGTCTCCGGCGCTTTTGCTCCAGACTTCGGGGATAGGATATTCCACCGCATCGACAGCCAGGCAGATGCGAAGCTCGGGAATCCAGACGGCGATATGGTCGGGCGTGTGCCCGGGCGTATGGATGAGTTCGAGCGTCAGATCGCCGCCGTTGAGAACCATCGGGCCGGAGAAGGTGATATCTGGGCCGATGAGCTCGACATTGCGAAACCGCGATTCCTGGCTGGCCTTGTCTTTCAGAACCTGTTGCGCGGAGGGTTCACGCAAGCGATCGAGTGCTGCGGCATGCGCGATAATCGGAGCGCGGCCCACGATAGCTGCATTTCCCCAGAAGTGATCCCAATCCATATGCGAATTGATGACGATCAGCGGGCGAGCTGCAGTCTTCCCCTCAAGCAGATCCAGCGCCATCCGGCATAGCTCGGGCGTTCCAAGCGTATCGATCAGAACGTTGAATCTGTCGGTCCGGACAAACACGGCATCAACTTCATCCCCCGCCCGAACGATCACGATCCGATCGTCAAGTTCGGGATAGGCGCACAATTCTACCGATGCGTTCACGTCTGGTCGCCTCTGTTGCCGTCGGACTGCTTTCGTCGAGATAGTCGAAATCTTGCTCGGGAGTGAAGCACAGGAAGCACTTCAAGGCTGCTCGTCCCGCGGTGTAAAGGAGAGCCTCCTTCGGTTGTTTTCCGCAATGATCGCAGCTTTGATCTGGTTGAAGAACGCCTCGGGGATGAAGCCGTAATCGACGCGGCCAGGGTCATCGGGCCGTACGCGCAGATCATAACCAGGCCAGATAAAGCGGTTCAGCTGAGTTAGTCGCAGCCAATGCCGCCCACCATCAAGGCCAAGTGATTTTGCGATTGCGGCAGGTATTTCAAGCGATGCCGAGCGATCGGTCTGGTCGGGTTGCGAGTGCGTGATGGGTACAACAACGACTTGAATTGCCGTTGTGTCTTTCACCTTTGCTGCAAGAACGACCGCACAAGGCCTGTCCTTCGACGCTTCATATTTTCCTTTGTCGTAGTCCTCTTTCCAAAGAAACGAATATCTGATCACCAGGCCTGGTGCGGGTTCGGGAAACTTCACTTCGGCGCAACGCCGTATTGAGCGTTTTCAATGTCCGAAATCGTGTCCTCGTCCAACTCTCCGACGATGAGAACTTCACGTTCCCTGCGCTTCAGGCTCTTATAGTGTTCAAGCTCGCTTGCGGAAAGATATCCGCCAATGACCCGCCCATGGCTTGTGACTTCGATAATCTTTTCGCTCAGCGCTTCGTCCTGATATCGTGCGAAGCTGCGAGAGAATGTGGTCGCCGGCACTCTCAATATTTGGGCCATTTTCTCCTCTCCGCTAAAATGTGTAAAATACGTAAATTACACAATTTGTCAATGTGCCGGCGGATCGACGGAAATGCTCAGTTCGATGTTAGTTTCTGCCGCACCGGCACCGGCACATCCCATCGTTTCATCACGGCATTCGGCACCGCGGCTGGGCACACGACCATCACGCTGGGTTTTGAGCGGCCGAGGCTCTTCGGCGTCCACTGCGCCTGAAGCGGGACCGCGCATCGGGGAACCAGCACCTTCGCGTTGGGTTCCAGCACGTTCCACTGCTCGTGCTCGCTGACGTTCTCCTGCGCAATGAAGCGCCGGGCCTCCTGGCGAATTTCAAACAGGCCTTGCTTGTACTCTGTCGAACGATCGGTCTCGATGCTCCAGGCGGTGAGGCACAGGATGCAAGCCGGCAGGGTTGCGGCGACGAGTATTGATCGAAGCATGGATGCGCTTTCAACAGCCAACTGACTCATCTCTGTAGATGACGGAAGACTACCCGGATGCGGTTGGAATTCTCAAGGTTTCTTCGTCTCCTGGAAGGGCTTGGATGCTCGAACGAAATGCGTCCCCTCGATCCGCCGCCGATGCGACGGATGAGTTCGTACAGCCGCGAATTGGCCTTGCCGGTGGAACAACAACCGCCAAAGGAAGTTTGCCTGAAAAGCAACTCGAGGCGGCGGCCGATGTTATTTCGTGCAAACGGGGGTGTGTTGAGCACCCCGCCCCGGATCTATTATGTCAATCCGCTCCTTCTCCAAGGCATCGACGCATGGCGCGAGGTTTTCGACCATGCGGCGGATATCGGTTTCGATCATGTGCTGACGGCACCCCTCTTCGACCGCGGCGGGGAGCGCAGCGTCTTTGCCTCCCGGGACTTCGACCGTCTCGATCCTGAACTGTCGCTCGGAAGCGATGTCGGGGATGGGGTGGCGCGACTGGCGGAGGCTGGCCGAAAGAGCGGCGTCGCCGTGATGATGGACCTGATGCTCGACGGCAGGGCGAGAGATGCCGAGGCGGGCTTTCGCCCCGTCGATCCGAGACGCTCGCCACTGGACCCGCTGGAGCCGATGACGGCGATGGGGGCGGAACGACAATCGCAGCTGTTGGCGGAATGGACGGAACGGCTGCAGCGGCTGTCCGACGCCGGCCTCGCCGGCTATCGGGTGCTCGGGATCGATCGGGCGACGCCGGCGCTTTTCAAATCACTGATTGCGGCGGTGCGCGAAAAGACCGAGTCGCAATTCCTCGCCTGGACGCCCGGCACCGATTTTGCCGTGAGGGACGGGATCAAGGGGGCAGGTTTCAACGGCTGTTTTTCGTCGATGGCCTGGTGGGATTTCGACGAGAGATGGTTCATCGACGAGCATCGTGTGCAGCAGCCGCTCGGCTGGCAGGTCGCGTTTCCGGAACCGCCATTCGCACGGCGTATCGCGCACGGAACCGAGAGCCGCGAGATCCTCGAACGGCGCGCCGTAAGAGCCCTGCGCCTTGCCGCTTCGCTCGGCGGTGGCCTGATGGTTCCGATGGGCTTTGAATATGGCGCAGTCACGCCGCTCGATCCGACGCATGGGAACAGGGCGGGTCTTAAGGGACTGCGTCACGACCTGGCTTTCGATCTTTCGTCCGAAATCCGGCGTGCGAACACCGAAATCGGCAAGATCGACCATGCGCCAGCCGCATCGCTGCGCTTGATCCGCAACGCCAATGGGCCGGTCTCGGCGCTCCTGCAATCCGAGGTGCAGGATCTGCGCAGCGCCGACAATGTGCGCTTCATTCTGCTGAACAGAGACCTTCGGAAAAGCGCGCCCGCGCCGGTGACGGCACTTCGTGAAGCGGCCTCCGGATTTCTGCCCGTCGCAGCCGACGCTGGGGTTCTGCGCCTGCGGGCAGGGGAGGCGCTGGTCATCCAAGGCAAGGCGCCGATGCCGATTACCTCTAGACCCGCCCTGGAGATCGCGCAGGCGACGGCGTCGCCGCGGCTTGCCATCGAAAACATCATGCCGCGCGTCGATGACGGACGTTTCCCGGTCAAACGGGTGGTTGGCGACATCATCACTGTCGAGGCTGACATATTCGCCGACGGCCACGACCCGATCGCCGCCGTCCTGCTCTGGCGGCCGCTCGATGCCATGGCGGACTGGAACGAGACGGAGATGCATCTGGTCGAAAACGACCGCTGGCGCGGCGAGTTCCTTCTGGAGCGCACCGGCCGCTACGAGTTCGCCGTCGAGGCGTGGAAAAATCCGTTCGCGATCTTCCGCTACGAGCTGACCAAGAAGAACGACGCCCGGCTCGACCTGAAGCTCGAGCTGCAGGAGGGATTGAACCTCGTCCGCGCCGCGCAGGCCGGGGCGCCTGCAGCGCTCGGCCCCAAACTGCAGGCCCTGAGCGACAGTCTCGAAACCGCCTCGGATGCCGAGCGGACGGCGATCCTCCTCGATCCCCAGACATCCGAGCTGATGAACAAAGCTGACAGACGACCGTTCCGGCTCCGCTCCACGGCAAGCGCCGTCGATGCCGAACGCAAGGAAGCGGCCTTTGCCAGCTGGTACCAGATCTTCCCGCGCTCGCAGAGCGGCGATCCCAACCGCCACGGCACCTTCGACGACGTCATCCCGAGGCTGGCCGATATCCGCGGCATGGGCTTCGACGTCCTCTACTTCCCGCCCATTCACCCGATCGGCTCGACCAACCGGAAGGGGCGCAACAACAGCCTGAAGGCCGCTCCTGGCGATCCCGGCAGCCCCTATGCGATCGGTTCCGAGGAGGGCGGCCACGATGCCATCCATCCCGAGCTCGGCGATTTCGAGGATTTCGGACGGCTGGTCGAGGAGGCGGGCCGGCACGGGCTGGAGATCGCTCTCGACCTTGCAATCCAGGCGTCGCCGGATCACCCCTGGCTGAAGGAACATCCCGGCTGGTTCGACTGGCGCCCGGACGGCACGATTAAATATGCCGAAAACCCGCCGAAGAAATACGAGGACATCGTCAACGTCGATTTCTACACGAAGGACGCGCTGCCCTCGTTATGGGTGGAGCTGAGGGATGTCGTCCAGCTATGGGTCGACCAGGGCGTCAAGCTGTTTCGCGTCGACAATCCGCACACCAAGCCTTTCCCATTCTGGGAATGGCTGATCGGCGATATTAGGGCGCGTCATCCCGATGTGGTCTTCCTGTCGGAAGCCTTCACCAAGCCGAAGGTCATGTACCGGCTGGCGAAGATCGGCTTCTCCCAGTCCTACACCTATTTCACCTGGCGCAATGCCAAATGGGAGCTCGAGCAATATATGCGCGAGCTGACGCAGACGGAGGCGAAGGAATTCTTCCGTCCGCACTTCTTCGTCAACACCCATGACATCAATCCGGATTTTCTGCAGAACGCACCGCGCCCGGCCTTCCTGATCCGCGCCGCTCTCGCCGCCACGCTTTCGGGCCTGTGGGGCGTCTATAATGGTTTCGAGCTTTGCGAGGGGCGACCCGATGCCAAGCGCAAGGAATATGCCGACAGCGAGAAATACGAAATCCGCGTCTGGGACTACGACCGGCCGGGCAATATCGTCGGCGAAATCAGGATGCTCAACCGTATCAGGAACGAGAACACCGCGCTGCATTCGCATCTCGGGCTGACGCTCTTGAATGCCTGGAATGACAATATCCTGTTCTTCGAGAAGGCAAGCAAGGCCCGCGACAATGTCCTGCTGATCGCAATCAGCCTCGACCCTCACAATTTTCAGCAAAGCGATGTCGAACTGCCGCTCTGGCACTGGTCGCTCGGCGACGGCGGTGCGCTGGATGCCGAGGATCTGGTCGGTGGGCATCGTTTCAAATGGACCGGCAAACGGCAGAGCGTCAGCCTGAACCCTGAGATCCTGCCCTTTGCGATCTGGCGCGTTCGAGCAGCGGAGGCATGAATGGACACGATGAACCCCGATGGCATTGAGCAGCCCCTCTGGTACAAGGATGCGATCATCTACCAACTGCACATCAAGTCGTTCTACGACGCCAATGGCGACGGCGTCGGCGACTTTGCCGGCCTGCACGCCAAGCTCGATCACATCGCAGCGCTCGGCGTCAATGCAATCTGGCTGCTGCCTTTCTTTCCCTCGCCCCGCCGCGACGACGGCTACGACATCGCCGACTACGGCAATGTCAGCCCCGATTACGGCACCTTGGAGGATTTTCGCGCCTTCGTCGACGCCGCACACCAGCGTAATATCCGCGTCATCATCGAGCTCGTCATCAACCACACCTCCGATCAGCATCCCTGGTTCCAGCGCGCCCGTCAGGCACCGGCCGGATCCCCGGAGCGCGATTTTTACGTCTGGTCGGATACCGATCAGAAATTCCCGGAAACGCGCATCATTTTCATCGATACGGAAAAGTCCAACTGGACATGGGATGCCGTGGCGGGCGCCTATTACTGGCATCGCTTTTATTCGCACCAGCCTGACCTCAACTTTGACAGTCCCCTGGTCATGGAGGAACTGCTGAAGGTGATGCGCTTCTGGCTGGAAACCGGCATCGACGGCTTCCGTCTCGACGCGATCCCTTACCTTGTCGAGCGCGAGGGGACGATCAACGAGAACCTGCCCGAGACCCATGCGATCCTCAAGCGCATCCGTGCAGCCCTCGATGCCACCCATCCCGGCGTGATGTTGCTGGCCGAGGCCAATCAATGGCCGGAGGATACGCGCGAATATTTCGGCGACGGCGACGAATGCCACATGGCCTTCCACTTCCCGTTGATGCCGCGCATGTACATGGCGATCGCCAAGGAGGATCGGTTTCCGATCACCGATATCCTGCGCCAGACGCCGGAGATCCCGGAGAATTGCCAATGGGCGATCTTCCTGCGCAACCACGACGAACTGACGCTCGAAATGGTGACGGACGCCGAGCGCGATTATCTCTGGGAAACCTACGCATCCGACAAGCGCGCCCGCATCAATCTCGGCATCAGGCGGCGCCTGGCGCCGCTGATGGAGCGCGACCGCCGGCGCATCGAGCTGATGAATGCGCTGCTGCTCTCGATGCCGGGAACGCCGGTCATCTATTACGGCGACGAGATCGGCATGGGCGACAATATCTATCTCGGCGACCGGGATGGGGTGAGGACGCCGATGCAATGGTCTCCCGACCGCAATGGCGGCTTCTCCAGAGTAGACCCGGCGCGTCTCGTCCTGCCGCCGGTCGCCGACCCGCTCTACGGTTTCGAGGCCGTCAATGTCGAGGCGCAGAGCACGGACGCGCATTCGCTGCTCAACTGGACGCGCAAGATGCTGGCGCTGCGCGGGCGGCATCCGGCCTTCGGCCGCGGTTCGTTGCGGTTCCTCGCGCCGGAGAACCGCAAGATCCTCGCCTATCTCAGGGAGTATGAAGGCGAGACCCTGATGTGTGTCGCAAATCTCTCCCGGCTGCCCCAGGCAGTCGAACTCGACCTCTCAGCCTTTGAGGGCCGCGTGCCGATCGAATTGACCGGCATGTCGCCCTTTCCACCGATCGGCCAGCTGACCTATCTGCTGACACTGCCGCCCTACGGATTTTTCTGGTTCCAGCTGGAGGCCGATGCCGATCCGCCGGCATGGCGCACCGCGCCGCCGGAGCAGCTTCCCGATCTGGTGACGATGGTCACCCGCCGCGGCCTGCTCGATCTTGTCGATGAACCCAAGCTTGCACGCGTTCTCAGCAATGAAATTCTGCCGGCCTATCTGGCGAAGCGGCGGTGGTTCGGGGCGAAGGACCAGCCGCTGCAGGCGGCGCGTCTGATTTCCGCAACGCCGATCCCCTTTGCCGACGGGATCGTTCTCGGCGAACTGGAGGCCGTGCTGCCAAATCATAGCGAATCCTACCAGCTGCCGCTGGCGGTGGCCTGGGACGATGCGCAGCCATCGGTGCTGACCCAGCAGCTTGCACTCGGGCGGGTCCGCCAGGGCCGGCGCGTCGGCTTCCTGACGGACGGATTTGCCGTGGAGGCGATGGCGCGCGGCATCCTGCGCGGGCTTGGCGACCGCTCGCGTACCACCGGGCGCACCGGCACGCTTGAATTTCTCGGCACGGAGCGGCTCGACCGTCTTGCCGTCACCGACGACCTTCCGGTCCATTGGCTCTCGGCCGAGCAATCCAACAGTTCGCTGATCGTCGGCGATATCGCGATGATCAAGCTGATCAGGCACATCTTTCCCGGCATTCATCCGGAGGTCGAGATGACGCGCTATCTCACCCGTGCCGGCTACGATCACACGGCGCCCTTGCTCGGCGAGGTCGCGCACACGGATTCCAGTGGACGCCGCTCGACATTGATCATCGTCCAAGGCGCGATCCGCAATCAGGGCGATGCCTGGAACTGGATGCTGAACAACCTGCGCCGCGGGGCAGACGAACTCGTGCTGAACGACCCGGCCGTCCAGCCGGGCGACGACGTCTTCCAGCCGCTGATCAGCTTCGTCGCGATGGTCGGCATGCGGCTCGGAGAACTGCATGTCGTGCTCGCCGGGGAGACTGCGGACGAAGCCTTCAGCCCTGTGATCGCCGGCGACAGCGAAGTCGAGGCGATGAAGAAGGCGGTTGCCGGCGAAGTCGCCTATGCCATGTCGAAACTTGCCGAACGGGAGGAGAATGCCGATCCGGCGATCGATCTGCTCGCTGCTCCGTTGCTCAAGCGCCGTTCCGAACTCGTCGAGCTTGCCGCGACGCTGACTGAGGCCACACGCCATACGCTGATGACGCGCACGCATGGCGATTTTCACCTTGGTCAGATCCTCGTCAGCGAGGGCGATGCCGTCATCATCGATTTCGAGGGCGAGCCGGCGAAAAACCTGGCCGAGCGCCGCGCCAAGACCAATCCGCTGCGCGATGTCGCCGGGCTTTTGAGGTCACTGAGTTATCTCGTCGCCACCGCCCAGCTTGATAACGACGCCGTCATCGAACACGAGAACGAAGTCCGGCGCGAGGCCATCGCCCGCTTCGGGCGCCAGGCGGAAGAAGCGTTTCTCGACGCCTATTCGCAGGCGGTTTCGGCATCGAAGGCGCTTGATATGCCACCCGATCAACGACGGAGGGTCCTCGATGCCTTTCTTCTCGAAAAGGCCGCCTATGAGATCGCCTATGAAGCCCGCAACCGGCCGAAATGGCTTCCGATCCCGCTTGCCGGCCTCACCGAAATCGTCTCGCGTCTGGCGGGAGTTCCGGCATGAATGTTGAGCGCTCAGAACTTCTCGCCGGCATCGGGCACGATGCCCTCTGGGCTCTGATCGAGGGGCGCCACGGCGATCCTTTTTCGATCCTCGGCCCCCATGAAAGCGGCGGGATGACGATCGTGCGGGTCTACCTGCCCGGGGCGGAGGCGGTCGATCTCATCGAGGCTGCGAGCGGACGGGTGGTGACGCCCTTCAGCATCGCCCATCCCGCCGGCCTGTTTGCGGCGGCAACCGGTTTGCGGAGCGGATACCGGCTGAAGATCACATGGCCGGATGCGGTGCAGATCACCGAGGATCCCTATAGTTTCGGCCTGCTGCTCGGTGAGCTCGACCTGCATTTGGTATCGGAGGGCACGCATTACAGTCTGAGCCGCACGCTTGGCGCGGTGGCGATGTCGATCGACGGCATATCAGGCGTCCGTTTCGCCGTATGGGCGCCAAATGCACGCCGCGTCTCGGTCGTCGGCGACTTCAATGCCTGGGACGGGCGGCGAAATCCGATGCGGCTGAGGCAATCGGCGGGCGTTTGGGAGCTGTTCATTCCGAGGCTCGCCCCCGGCGAAAGATACAAGTTCGAGATCATCGATGCTGAGGGGACATGCCTGCCGCAAAAGGCCGATCCGGTGGCGAGGGCGAGCGAGGCCGCCCCCTCCACCGCCTCCATCGTCGCATCGTCGACGCCGTTTCGATGGACCGATGACGGCTGGATGAAGGGCCGGTCTCGGCAAGCGAGACTGGAGGGCGCGATCTCAGTTTACGAGGTGCACGCCGGCTCCTGGCTGCGCGACGGGCGGGACGGCAACAGATATCTCGACTGGGTCGAGCTCAGCCAGCGGCTTGTTCCCTATGCCAGCGACATGGGGTTTACCCATATCGAGCTGCTGCCGATCATGGAGCACCCGTTCGGCGGGTCCTGGGGCTATCAGCCGCTCGGCCTGTTTGCCCCGACCGGGCGGTACGGAACGCCCGAGGATTTCGCCTATTTCGTCGACCGCTGCCATGGCGCCGGGCTCGGCGTCATCCTCGACTGGGTGCCGGCTCACTTCCCCACGGATGTCTGGGGTCTTGCCCGTTTCGACGGCAGCGCGCTGTATGAACACGAGGACCCGCGCGAGGGCTTTCACCGCGACTGGAATACGCTGATCTACAATCTCGGCCGCAACGAGGTGAAAGGCTTCCTGATCGCCAGCGCGCTCGAATGGCTGGAGCGCTATCATGTCGACGGCTTGCGCGTCGATGCCGTGGCCTCGATGCTCTACCGCGATTACAGCCGCAATGAAGGCGAGTGGATTCCCAACCAATATGGCGGTCGCGAAAATCTCGAAGCGGTTGAGTTCTTCAAGCATCTGAACAGCATCGTCCACGAGCGCTGCCCGCATGCAATGACCATCGCCGAGGAATCGACGGCCTGGCCGGGTGTGACGAAGCCGCCGGAAGAAGGCGGGCTGGGCTTCGACATCAAATGGAACATGGGCTGGATGCATGACAGCCTAAGCTACATCGAGAAGGATCCGGTCTATCGGAGCCATCATCATGGCACGATGACCTTCGGCATGATCTACGCCTATTCCGAGCGGTTCATGCTGCCGATTTCCCATGACGAGGTGGTCTACGGCAAGGGCTCGCTGCTGACGAAGATGCCGGGCGACGAATGGCAGAAATTTGCCAATCTGCGCAGCTACCTCGCTTTCATGTGGGGCCATCCCGGCAAGAAGCTGTTGTTCATGGGGAGCGAAATCGCCCAGCCGGGCGAATGGAACCACGATGCGCAGGTGAGCTGGGACGTACTGGACCGGCCTCAGCATGTCGGCATTCAGCGGCTGGTCAAGGATCTGAACAGCCTCTACGGGGACGAGCCGGCATTGCAGTTCGGCGATTTTCATCCCCAGGGCTTCGAATGGGCGGCCGCCGACGACGCCGCCAATTCCGTCCTCGGTATGCTCCGTTATGCCAAGGATCGCTCTTCCTCCGTCCTTGTCGTATCAAATTTCACGCCGGTGCCGCGCTACGGCTATAGGATCGGCGTGCCTGATGACGGCGTGTGGATCGAGCGGATCACCACGGATGCGCGCGAATATGGCGGCTCCGGCCTCGTCAACGGCGCGCTGTCGAGCGAACCCATCCCCGCCCACGGCAGGCCGGTTTCCCTGTCGCTGACGCTGCCGCCGCTGGCGACGGTCTTTCTCAAAAGCCCGCCGCCTTGATAGGGGTTCATTCGGCGTGCGGCGCTGGATGAATGAAAGGCCAGGGACTTGCCTCGGATCCCTTTTCGATCGGGACCTCGATGAGCACGGGTTCGTCGAGAGAGAGGGCCTTCTCGATCATTGCTTTGAGTTCGCCGGGGCTTGTCACCTTGAATGCGCGGATACCGAAGCTCTCGGCAAGCGCGACAAAATCCGGATTGGTGAGATCCGAGCCGAGATAGCGGCCCTGATACGCCTGCTTCTGATCGCGCAGAACATTGCCATAGGCCGAATTGTTGAAGACGATAGCGACGACAGCGATCTTGTGCTGGACGGCGGTGGCAAGCTCCTGAACGCCGAACATGAAGCCGCCATCGCCGGAAACGGAAACAACCGCTTTATCGGGATTGGCGACTTTCACGCCCAAGGCGGTGTTGAAGCCAAAACCCAGATTGTCCTGATAACCGCATGTCACGTACTGACGCGGGCCGTAGACGGGGAAGGCAAAACGGGCGGTAAAGCCTATCTGGCTGACTTCCTCGACGAAGAAGCCGTCTGTCGGCAGAGCCTGACGAATGGCATCGAGATAGGCAAGCTGCGGCTGTACTTCCGAGAACCGGGATCTGGCGTCTTTGTTGAGGTCGGCGAATTCGCGGGTGCGATCATCGCGTCGGGCGCCTGCCAATGCATCGATCAGAGCCTGCGTTCCCGCCTTGGCATCGGCGACGATGCCGACACGGGGCTTGAGGCGGACCATTTCGGTCGGATCGATATCGATGCGGATGATCTTGAGATCCTTCGGAAGCCATTTCCAACGCATGAACTGCAGTTCGAGCCGGCTGCCGATGCCGATCAGAACGTCGGTCTTCTTCCAATATTCATAGGCGGCGACGAAGTTCAGATAGTTCGGGTGGTCGTCGGCGACGTTGCCCTTGCCGGAACGATGGGAGGTGACGGGCGATTGCAGCAGTTCCGCAAGGGCGGCGATCTCGGCGCCGGCATCCACCGCACCGCCGCCGACCATGATCATCGGATTGCTGGCGCCCGCTATCAGCGCTGCTGCGGCAGCGATCTGATCGGCGTTGACGGCCGGGTGAGGGGCTCTCTTGCCTAAGGGAAGATCGACTTCGGGGCCGGATTGACCAAACACGTCCCATGGGGCTTCGACCGCTCCCGGCCCCTGGCGGCCGGAGAGCATTTTGTTAACAACCTCGGCCATGACAGGGCCGGCCTCGGACGGATGATTGATGCGTTCCGCCGTCTTGGTAAGCCCGCGCATTGTCGCGAGTTGATCGGGCAGTTCGTGCAACTGCCCTCTGCCCTGGCCAATCAGGTGGGACATGATGTTGCCGGTGATGCAAAGCACCGGCGCGTTGGCGCCGTAAGCGGTGCAAAGCGCTGCCCCGGAATTGAGAACACCCGGGCCGGGGACCACGGTATAGGCGCCGATCCGGCCGGTGGATTTGGCATAGCCATAGGCCATATATCCGGCGCCCTGTTCGTGCCTTGTGTGAATGAACCGAACCTGGTCACGGGCGCCGTAGAGGGCATCGTTGAAATCGTACATGTGGGCGCCCGGGATGCCGAACACCGTGTCGATCCCATGGGCGACGAGCGAACGGGTCATCGCCTGGCCGGTCGTTTCCTTCTTGCTCATCTCAAGCAGCCTTCAGCGCGAAGTGCGGTCACGATTGCGCCGGCATCGGCCGGCTGCATGCCCGCAAGGTTCATACGGCCGGAATCGGCCATGTAGATGCCGTGTTTGGCGCGCAGCGCCGCAGCCGTTTCTTTCGACATGGAGAGATTGGAGAACAAGCCGCGCTGCCGGCTGATGAAGGCGAGATCCGGCGCAGCGGCGGCGATCGCCGCGCGGTTGCCGTTGACACGCTCGCACATCTCCTCGAGTTCGGTACGCCACATTGCCGACATTTCGGGGCTTTCGAGAATGGTTCTGACGATCGCGGCGCCATGATCGGGCGGCATCGACCAGTTCACACGGGCAAGTGCGGCCATATTGCTTTCGGCCTTGCCGATGTCGTCGGCACTGCGGGTCATGGCGTAAAGCGCACCGACGCGCTCGCGATAGAGACCGAAATTCTTGTCGCAGGAATAGGCGATCAGCGCCTCGTCGACCGCGTCGAGGATCATGCGGGTCGGTGCAGCGTCCTGTTCGAGACCGTCGCCAAGCCCCTGATAGGCAAGATCGATGAACGGCACCAATTTGTGCGCAACGAGGAGTTCAGTAATCTCTAGCCACTGCTCCATGGTGAAATCGATACCGGTCGGATTGTGGCAGCAACCGTGAAGGAGGACGACATCGCCTTCCGCAGCGGAAGACAGGGCGTCGACGACGCTTTCGAATTTGACCTGTTGCGACGTCAGATCGACGAAGGCGTAGTCCTTTACAGCCAGGCGCGCCGAGGCAAAGATCGGCGCGTGGTTCGGCCAGCTCGGGGTCCCCAACAGAACCTTCGCCGACGGATTTGCCGTCTGGATGAGCTCGGCGCCGAGACGCAGCGCGCCGCTGCCGCCAGGTGTCTGAATGCCGACAAGGCGGTGATCGAACTTCGGCGATTTGCCGAAAATAATGGGCTGTAGCAGGCGGACGAATTGCAGATCGCCTTCCGGGCCGAGATATTTCTTGCTGTCCTGGGTATCGAGAAGAAACTGCTCCGCTGCCTTCACGGCTCGCATCACCGGTGTGCGGCCCATGGCGTCGCGATAGACGCCGACGCCGAGGTCGATCTTTCCGTTGCGCTCGTCGGCCTGAAAGGCCTTGATGAGGGCAAGCAGGCTGTCGGCTGGTCGGTTGTTCAGTTTCTCAAACACAAGTCCACCTCCGTTTTATCCAATGGCTGGAGATTAACGGAAGTTCCGCGGCGATTTTATGCGATTATCTGCCTAATGCGATATCTGGATGCAGACATTCTGCGTAATCTGGCTATAATATGCCGAAATTCTCCTTCTTTCGGGTGAGTCATGCTTGACCAGTTCGATATCAAATTGCTCGCCGCTCTCCAGCAAAACAGTGAAGTGACGCAGGGTGAGCTGTCGCAGAAGGTCAATCTCTCCGCGACCCAATGCGCCCGCCGTTTGGAAAGGCTGCGCAATGAGCAGTACATCCAGAGCGTCGTTGCTATCCTCAATCCTGCAAAACTGGGCTTTGCCGTCGTCGCTCATACCCTCGTCAGCTTGCGTGCGCATACGGAAGGCGGAAACGAGCGGCTCCATCGTTTCATCGAAACCGCGCCGGAGATCCTGGAGTGTTATTCGCAGACGGGGGATGCCGATTTTCTGATGAAGGTGATGGCGCGCGACCTCGACCATCTCAGCCAATTTCTCGAAAGAATGATCCGGGTCACCGACAATCTGGCCTCGGTCAAGTCAAGCATCGTCCTCAAGACGCTGAAAAAGACGACCGCTTTGCCGCTGCAGATCGTGACGTGAGAACGGAGCATGATGCCGAAAAGTGTGAGCGGTTTTCGCGCGACATCATGCTCTGACTTTTTAATTTAGAACAGATTCAGATTTTAGGCCGATCCGGCCTAAAATCTGAATCCTGTTCTAGCCATTCTCATCTGAGGTAGTGGATATGCGGGCGCGAATGATGGGGCGAGGCCTCGATGCGGGCCTCGACGGAAAAGACGTCGCGCAGAAGGTTCTCGCTCAGCACGTCTTCAGGCGCGCCCGAGGCGACGATCCTGCCCTGCTGCATGATAACAAGCTCATCGCAGAACATGGCGGCATGGTTGAGATCGTGCAGGGCGACGATGCTGGTGATCGGCAGGCCGGAGACGAGCCGCATCAGGCCGATCTGGTGCTGGATGTCGAGATGGTTGGTGGGTTCGTCGAGGATCAATTCCCTAGGTGACTGGGCGAGCGCCCTGGCAATATGGGTGCGCTGCTTTTCGCCGCCCGACAGGTTCTGCCAGCGATCGTCGCGCTTCTCCGCCATGCCGGCGCGGGTGAGTGCCGCTTCGACCGCCTCTTCGTCGGCGCTCGTCCAGCCGGAGAACATCGAGCGATGCGGAAAGCGGCCGAGCTTGACCACATCGATAACCTTCAGATTGGCATTGGTCGTCGCATGCTGCTCGACGAAGGCGATGCGCCGGGCGATCGAGCGGCGGCTAATCGAGCTGATATCGCTTCGGTCGAGCGTAACCCGGCCGGAATGCGGCCGCTTCAGCCCGGCGAGAAGCCGCAGCAGCGAAGTCTTGCCGGAGCCGTTCGGACCAAGCAGGCCGAGCATCCGGCCCGGCCGCGCCTCCATGGAAACGCCGTCCAGAATGGTTTTTTTGCCAATTTTCCAGGTGAGGTTGTCGGCCTTGATGCTCATGACGCGCGCTGGAACCGGTAGAGGATGATCGAGAAGAAGGGAACGCCGACCAGCGCCGTGACGACGCCGATCGGCAGGATCTGGTTGGGAATGAGGGCGCGCGCGGCAATGTCGGCGAGCACCATGAAGATCGCTCCAGCGATGGCGCAGGCCGGCAGCAGGCGGATATGCAACGGCCCGACGACGAAGCGCGCGACATGCGGCACGACGAGGCCGACAAAGCCGATCGAGCCGACCATGCTGACGATCGTCGCCGTCATCATAGCAGTCAGCGCGAAGAGCACCATGCGGGCGCGGCCGACATTGACACCGAGCGAGGAGGCCGCCTCGTCGCCGAAAGCGAAGGCGTCGAGCACGCGGGCATAAAACAGACAGGCGGCAAGGCCGAGGCCGACGACAACCGAGACCAGCGCGAATTCCGGCCAGCGCACGCCGCTGAAACTGCCGAGCAGCCAGAACATCACGTCGCGGGCCTGCTGCGCATTGGCCGAGGTGGTGACGATATAGGAGGTCGAGGCATTGAAGAGCTGCGAGGCAGCCACGCCGGCAAGGATGGTGCGGTCCGCGCCGCCGCGGGTGCCGTTCGAGAGCAGCGCCACGAAGAAGAAGGCGGCGAAGGCGCCGGCAAAGGCTCCTGATGACAGCGACACCGCACCCGCGCCGAGCCCCAGAATGACGATCGCCACGGCGCCGGTGGAGGCACCGGCGGAGATGCCGAGCACATAGGGTTCGGCAAGCGGATTGCGCAGCAGCGACTGCATGATGGCGCCCGACAGCGCCAGGCCCGCGCCGCAAAAGGCGGCGACCAGCGCCCGGCTCAGGCGATAATCCCAGATCACCGTTTCGTGGATCCGGTTGAGCTCGACCGCGGTCCAGCCGAGCCGGTTGGTAACGGCCGAAAACGTGGTCGCCAGCGGAATCGGCAGGTCGCCGATCCCGACGCTGACGCCGATGGCGACAGCGATGAGACAGAAGGAAGCCAGGAGCAGCGCGGCGACCGCTCCCAACTGCCGGAGCAGACGGCCGGCGTCGGTCACTTCAGCAGACCGAGGGCCTTCAACTGCTCGGCCACCTGTTCGGCGCCGTAGATCGTCCGAATGGTCGGGTTCATCGCCTGGCCGTCCATGACGACGAGCGCCTTGTTCTTCACGGCCGGGGTCTGGCTGACGGCCGGATCGGTGTTCAGGAAGTTGATCTTGGCCTCGGGCTTGTCGAGTTCCCAGCGGTTACGGTCGAGGCTGGCGACGACGATGACGTCGGGGTTCGCGGCGATGACGCCTTCCCAGCCGACGGTCGGCCATTCTGCTTCCGCCGATATCGCATTGTGGCCGCCGAGCAGGTCGGCGATGAAGCCGGAGGCGCTGTTCTTGCCGCCGACATAGGCATCGGCCGACGGGCTGGGGCTGGAGAACCAGAAGACGTAGGAGAGGTTCTTGCCGTCCTTGGCAACGCTCCCGCGAAGCTTGGCTTCACGCGCCTTGAAATCGGCGATCAGCGCCTGGCCGCGATCGGCGACGTCGAAGATCTCAGAAAGCTCATCGATCTCCTTGTAGAGAAGATCCATGTTCCACAATTCGGCGCGGCTGCCGTATTGGTCCTTGACGTCCTTGGTGCTGAGGCAGGTGCTCGGCGAAAGATAGGTGGCGACGCCGACCTTGTCGAAATCCTCGCGCTTGGCGATTTTGCTGTTCGGGCCGACCAGGCTTGGCAACGCCACCGCCACGAAGTCGGGATTTTCGGCGAGCATCGACTCGAAGGTCGGCATCTCCACGGTCAGAAGCTTGACCTTGGCATTGGCTTCGGCCAACTGCGGCAGCACCTTACTCGGCCAGAAGGCGGTGCCGACCATCTTGTCCTGAAGGCCGAGCAGCAGCAGGATTTCCGCGCTGTTCTGGCCGAGGCCGATCGCCCGCTCGGGCGCCTTCTTGAAGGTCACCTCAACGCCGCAGTTTTCCAGCGTCAGCGGGTAGGTCGTCGAACCGGCCAGAGACGGCGTTGCGGCAAGACCGATCAGGGCGGAAAGGCCGCAGGCGGCCAGAAGCGATTTGAGGCTGGTCACGTAGAAATCCCGGTGCGTGAGTGTATGCGGCCGGGGTATAGCCTCAGAAACGACCGGAAAACAAGACCAAATAAATCAACTTATCTGGAAAAGTCGACACGACTCGACAAGTTGCCGGGCAACGTGCCGGATCCATCCAATCGCCGCGGCGTTTGGTAAAACCTCAGACGTCAGCTCAGTTTTCCCACGAGCTTCGCATAATCCGAAAATGTCGGCTGTTCGCCTTTCCCGGCGGCCTCACCGGCGAGTTGCAACACCCGGATGGGAAACAGGATCGCGGCGCGGTTGGCGCCCGACAGCTCATGATCGTCGTCCTCCTCGATTGCTCTTTGAGCTTTCGACAGCGCGGCGTTGATTTCCCCGCGCGTGAGCACGTCCTTGTCGACGATTGCGTCGCAGATCGACGTCATCGCCATGATCAGCCCTTTGAGCTGCAGATTGGCCGTATTCATGAGAACTCCAATAAAAACGGGTGGCCTCTAATCCGGTTGGACTGGGCGGATCGTGTCGACCGAGACCATGCCCTCGACGATGCCGCGCTTGATATCGCGTCTGTTCCGGTCGATCTCTATGACAGTATAGAGCTTGTCGTCGCGGAAGGCACTGGCATTGGCGGTCGTCACATCCTCGGCGGGAGCCGCATCCACTTCCATGAAATCGAGTTCGCGCGCGGCGGCGACGATCCTGGCGTCACCCGGCGTTCTGGCGGCCACGACGACGATGCCGTGGCCGGGGGCATTGTCCCATCTCGGATCGTCGGGAGCGGCGATCGGTGCCAGCCGGTAGATGTTGAGCATCTCGCCGCCCGTTTCGGGCGAGGCTTCCGCTGCCGCATCCTGCATTTGCGCCTGGCTCTCGGCCGACCTTCCGAAGGTGGTCGGGCTGGTTGCGTTGTTGATCTCTTCCTTGCCTGTTCTTGAGACGTTCGACATGTCGCTCTCCATTATCAGGACGGAAACGACGGCTGGCGCGGAACTGTTCCCGTCTGCGCGAAAAACCGCAGATCGCCTCGAGAGGGTTTGAAATGGGCGCTGTGGATTCATGCAGCTAGCAAGTTCATTTTGAATGACAAATGATGATAAGCTGTGTGTGGGATCACCCCATACCATTTTCTGCGTTGAGCACTAAATTACCAGTCGTCGAAGAGGGGGATTTTCGTGAGCAACCAAACCAGTGAACGCGCGCGCGACAGCGTCGCGGCAGACAGCCTCAATGGCCATGACCACAAAACCATGGCATTCGATGACGCCAGCGCGCTTCTGGAGGTCCTTGTTGCGGTCCGGCGCGGTGACTTTTCCGTGCGGATGCGATCGGATCTGACCGGCGTCACCGGCAAGATCGCCGATGCCCTCAACGACATTATCGCCGGCAATCAGCGCATGGCCCAGCAGCTGGAACATGTCGGCCAGGTCGTCGGCCGGGATGGGCGCACGAGCACGCGGGTACGCTTCGGCCTGTCCGACGGGTCCTGGTCGGAGATGGAGGGATCGATCAACGGCCTGATCGACGATCTCCTGTGGCCGACGACGGCCGTCACCCGCACGATCACCGCAGTCGCCAAGGGTGATCTGCTGCAGACAGTGCCGCTCGACGTCGACGGACGGGCTCTCAAGGGCGAGTTCCTGCGATCGGCCGATATCGTCAACACGATGATCAAACAGCTGAGCGTCTTCACCTCCGAGGTGACGCGCGTTGCCCGCGAGGTCGGCACGGACGGAAAACTCGGCGGACAGGCGCAGGTGCCTGCAGTGACCGGCGTCTGGAAGGACTTGACCGAAAGCGTCAACTCGATGGCGTCGAACTTGACCGCGCAGGTCCGCAACATCGCCGAAGTGACGATCGCGGTTGCCAACGGCGACCTTTCCAAGAAGATCACCGTCGACGTGCGCGGCGAAATCCTGCAGCTCAAGGAGGCCATCAATACCATGGTCGACCAGCTGCGCTCCTTCGCTTCAGAAGTGACGCGTGTTGCCCGAGAGGTCGGCACCGAAGGCAAGCTCGGCGGCCAGGCGCTGGTGCCGGGTGTCGCCGGCACTTGGAAGGACCTGACCGACTCCGTCAACGCCATGTGCGGCAATCTGACGGCCCAGGTGCGCAACATTGCCCAGGTGACGACGGCGGTCGCGCGCGGTGACCTGTCGCGCAAGATCACCGTGGACGTCTCGGGCGAAATCCTGGAACTGAAGGAAACCATCAACACGATGGTCGACCAGCTCAACGGCTTTGCCGGCGAGGTGACGCGCGTGGCGCGTGAAGTCGGCACCGAAGGGCGGCTCGGCGGTCAGGCGCAGGTGCCGGGTGTCGCCGGCACCTGGAAGGACTTGACCGACAACGTCAATTCCATGGCCTCGAACCTCACCGCGCAGGTGCGCAACATCGCCGAGGTGTCGACCGCCATCGCCAATGGCGACCTGTCGAAGAAGATCACGGTGACGGTATCGGGGGAAATCCTCGAGCTGAAGGAGACTATCAACACGATGGTCGATCAGCTGAATGCCTTTGCATCGGAAGTCACCCGCGTCGCCCGCGAAGTCGGCACCGAGGGCCGGCTCGGCGGCCAGGCCAATGTGCGCGGCGTCGCCGGCACCTGGAAGGATCTGACCGAGAACGTCAACTCGATGGGCGGAAACCTGACGGCACAGGTGCGCAACATCGCCGAAGTCTCGACCGCCATTGCCAATGGCGACTTGTCGAAGAAGATCACCGTCGACGTGAAAGGCGAAATCCTGGAACTGAAGGAAACCATCAACACGATGGTCGACCAGTTGAACGCCTTCGCTTCGGAAGTCACCCGTGTCGCCCGCGAAGTCGGAACCGAGGGCCGGCTCGGCGGCCAGGCCAATGTGCGCGGCGTCGCCGGCACCTGGAAGGATCTGACCGATAGCGTCAATTCCATGGCTTCCAACCTGACGGGGCAGGTGCGCAACATCGCCGAAGTCGCCACCGCCGTCGCCCAGGGAGACCTGTCGAAGAAGATCACCGTCACCGTGTCGGGCGAGATCCTCGAGCTGAAGGAGACCATCAACACGATGGTCGATCAGCTGAACGGCTTTGCCGGCGAGGTGACGCGTGTGGCGCGCGAGGTCGGCACAGAAGGCCGGCTCGGTGGCCAGGCCAACGTGCTCGGCGTCGCCGGCACCTGGAAGGATCTGACCGACAGCGTCAATTCGATGGCGGGCAATCTGACGGCGCAGGTGCGCAACATCGCCGAGGTCTCGACCGCGATTGCCAATGGCGACCTGTCGAAGAAGATCACCGTTTCGGTCTCGGGGGAAATCCTTGAACTCAAGGAAACGCTGAACACCATGGTCGACCAGCTGAACCGCTTCGCCTCCGAAGTGACGCGCGTCGCGCGCGAAGTCGGAACCGAAGGCAAGCTCGGCGGTCAGGCGCAGGTGCCGGGTGTCGCCGGCACCTGGAAGGATCTGACCGAGAACGTCAATTCCATGGCTTCCAACCTGACGGGCCAGGTGCGCAACATCGCCGAAGTGACGACCGCCGTGGCGCGCGGCGACCTGTCGCGCAAGATCACCGTCGACGTGAAGGGGGAAATCCTCGAACTGAAGAACACCATCAATACGATGGTGGACCAGCTCAACGCCTTTGCCGGTGAGGTGACGCGTGTCGCCCGCGAAGTCGGCACCGAAGGCAAGCTCGGCGGCCAGGCGCAGGTTTCCGGCGTCGCCGGCACCTGGAAGGATCTGACCGACAGTGTCAACTCGATGGCCGGCAATCTGACGGCGCAGGTGCGCAACATCGCCGAGGTGGCGACCGCAATCGCCAATGGCGACCTGTCGCGCAAAATCACCGTCGACGTGCGCGGCGAAATCCTGCTGCTGAAGGATACGTTGAATACCATGGTCGACCAGCTTCGCTCCTTCGCCGGTGAAGTGACGCGCGTGGCGCGCGAAGTCGGCACCGATGGCAGGCTTGGCGGTCAGGCCGTCGTTCCCGGCGTTGCCGGCACCTGGAAGGACCTGACCGACAACGTCAACCTGCTCGCCGCCAACCTCACGACCCAGGTTCGAAACATCGCCGAAGTCACGACCGCCGTGGCGCGCGGCGACCTCTCACGCAAGATCACCGTCGACGTGAAGGGGGAAATCCTCGAACTGAAGAACACCATCAACACCATGGTGGACCAGCTCAACGCCTTTGCCGGCGAAGTGACGCGCGTCGCCCGCGAAGTCGGCACCGAAGGCAAGCTTGGCGGCCAGGCGCAGGTGCCTGGAGTGGCCGGTACCTGGAAGGACCTGACCGACACCGTCAACGTCATGGCTGCCAACCTGACCGAACAGGTGCGCGGCATCGTCAAGGTGGTGACGGCGGTGGCGAACGGCGACCTCAAGCAGAACCTCACCGTCGCCTCCAAGGGCGAGGTGGCGGCGCTCGCCGAAACCATCAACAACATGACCAATACGCTTGCGACCTTCGCCGATCAGGTGACGACGGTGGCTCGAGAGGTGGGCGTGGAAGGCCGTCTCGGCGGCCAGGCGAATGTTCCGGGCACGGCCGGCACATGGAAGGATCTCACCGGCAACGTCAACCTGCTTGCCGCCAACCTGACGACGCAGGTGCGCGCCATTGCCGAGGTGGCGACCGCCGTCACCAAGGGCGACCTGACGCGCTCGATCAAGGTCGATGCGCGCGGCGAAGTCGCCGAGCTCAAAGACAATATCAACACGATGATCGACAACCTGCGCCTGACGACGGAGCGCAACACCGAACAGGACTGGCTGAAGACCAACCTGGCCCGCTTCACCAACATGCTGCAGGGCCAGCGCGATCTGACGCTGGTCGGCAAGTTGCTGCTGTCGGAGCTGGCGCCGCTCGTCAGCGCGCATCAGGGGGTGATCTACCAGGTCGACGCCGATGAGGAACAGCCGTTCCTGTCGCTTCTGTCGGTCTATGCGCAAGGGGTCGAGGCGGCGCATCCGCCGCGGCTCGATTTCGGCCAGGGACTTGTCGGCCAGTGCGCCAGTGATGCCCGCCGAATCCTTGTCACCGACCTTCCCGAGAATGTCGTTCCGATCAGTTCCGGCGTGTTCACGACCCTGCCGCGAAGCGCGATCGTGCTGCCGGTGCATTTCGAGGGGCAGGTGAAAGCGGTAATCGAGCTGGCCTCCGCCGGCGAATTCACCGAGTTGCAGCTGTCCTTCCTCGACCAGCTGACGACGTCGATCGGTATCGTCCTCAATTCGATCGAGGCGACCATGCAGACCGAAGGCCTGCTCAAGCAGTCGCAGAAACTCGCCGCCGAGCTGCAGACGCAGCAGCGCGAGTTGCAGCAGACCAACGAGCAGCTCGGCCAGAAGGCGCAGCAGCTCGAGGAACGCAACGTCGAAGTCGAGGCGAAGAACCAGGAGATCGAGCAGGCCCGGCGCGCGCTGGAGGAAAAGGCCACCGAGCTGGCCCTGACATCGAAGTATAAATCCGAATTCCTCGCCAACATGTCGCACGAGCTGCGCACGCCTTTGAATTCGATTCTCATTCTCGGCCAGCAGCTCGGCGAAAACCCCGACGGCAATCTGTCGGGCAAACAGGTCGAATTTGCCAAGACGATCCACGGCGCCGGAACCGACCTCTTGAACCTGATCAGCGATATCCTCGACCTGTCGAAGATCGAATCCGGAACGGTTTCGGTCGATGCCGAGGAGATTTTCGTCAGCAACCTGCTCGAGGTGATGGCCCGGCCATTCCGGCACGAGGCGGAAAACCGCAGCCTGTCGTTTGCGGTCGAGATCGGCGGTGATGTCACGAAGAGCATCATCACGGATTCGAAGCGGCTGCAGCAGATCCTCAAGAACCTGCTGTCGAACGCCTTCAAATTCACCGCGCAAGGCGGTGTGACGCTTCGCGTCGCGTTGGCAGCGAGCGGCTGGTCGCCGGATCATCCGTCGCTCCGGCACGCGCCTTCGGTCATCGCCTTCGAAGTCGTCGACACCGGCATCGGCATCCCGCCGGAAAAGCAGCGCATCATTTTCGAGGCGTTCCAGCAGGCGGATGCCTCGACGAGCCGCAAATATGGCGGCACCGGTCTCGGGCTGGCGATCAGCCGCGAACTGGCAAACCTCCTGGGCGGCGAGATCCAGCTGCGCAGCACCCCGGGCGTCGGCAGCACTTTCGTCCTCTATCTGCCGCTCACTTATGTCGGTGCCGGCGCGGTCGCGCCGAAGTCCCTTCCATCGGCCAATGTCGTGGAGTTCGCCGAGGCGGCGGCGAGTCGCCGCGCCGAGAAGACCATCGAACATGTGGCAGACGATCGCCACCAGATCGCGGCCGGCGATTCGGTGCTTCTCATCGTCGAGGACGATGCGCATTATGCCCGTGTCCTGGTCGATCTTGCCCGTGACAGCGGATTCAAGGTTCTGGTGGCGATGCGTGGCAGCGATGCGCTGTCACTCGCGCAGGACTACCGGCCGGCGGCGATCTCGCTCGACATCTTCCTGCCCGATATGCTCGGCTGGACGGTGCTGAGCCAGCTCAAGCAGAATCCGCAGACGCGGCATATCCCGGTGCAGATCATCAGCCTCGACGAGGATCGCCAGCATGGGCTGACCCGTGGCGCCTTCGCCTTCATGAGCAAGCCGACGACGCCAGAGGGCCTCGGCAAGGCGCTGTCGCGTTTGAAGGCCTACGCGCAACCACGCCGCAAGCATCTGCTGCTGGTGGAAGACAACGAGGCCGAGCGGCTGAGCGTCACCGCGCTTCTCGGACATGACGACATCGACATCACAAGTGTCGGTTCCGGATCGGAAGCGCTTGCCGCCCTCAGGCAGGATCCGCCGGATTGCGTGGTGCTCGACCTTTCGCTGCCTGACATGTCAGGCTTCGACGTCCTGGAGCAGATACGCGACGACGCCGAGATCGGTGAGGTGCCGGTGGTCGTCTTCACCGGCCGAGAGCTTTCCCCAGAGGAAGATGCGACGCTGCACAGCATGGCCCGAAGCGTCGTCGTGAAGGGCGTCGAGTCTCCGGAACGTCTTCTCGATGAGACGGCTCTGTTCCTGCACCGGGTCGTCGCCGACCTGCCGGCGGCAAAACAGGCCACCCTGCAGGAACTGCACAGCTCGGATGAGGATCTCGTCGGCGAAACCGTGCTGCTCGTCGACGACGATGCCCGCAATATCTTTGCGCTGAGCAGCGTGCTGGAACGCCGGGGAATGCGGGTGCTGACGGCCACGACCGGCAGCGAAGCCATCGACGTCATCTACAACGAGCCTTCGGTGGCGATCGTGCTGATGGATATCATGATGCCGGGAATGGACGGCTACGAGACGATGCAGGTCATCCGTTCGGAGCCACGGTTCCGGCGGCTGCCGATCCTGGCGCTGACGGCCAAGGCGATGAAGGGCGACCGGGAGAAATGCCTGGAAGCGGGCGCATCCGATTACCTGGCGAAGCCGGTCAATACCGAGCAGCTTCTGTCGGCGCTTCGCATGTGGCTGCACCGCTGAGGATCCGATCATGAACCCCGTCAACATCCTTCTCGTCGACGATCAGCCTGCGAAACTACTGAGCTACGAGGTCATTCTCGAAGAACTCGAGGAAAACCTCATCAAGGCGCAATCGGCGCGCGAAGCTTTCGAGCACCTGCTGCGCACCGAAATCGCCGTGATCCTCGTCGATGTTTGCATGCCGGAACAGGATGGCTTCGAGCTTGTCGGCATGATCCGGCAGCATCCGCGCTATCAGAACACGCCGATCATCTTCGTTTCCGCGGTGATGCTGGCCGAACCCGACCGGCTGCGCGGCTATGCGGTGGGCGCCGTCGACTACGTCTCCGTCCCGATCGTGCCCGAGGTGCTGAGAGCCAAGGTCAGGGTCTTTGCCGATCTCTATAGGAAGACGCGAGAACTCGAACGGCTGAATGCGGAACTGGAGGCTCGGGTTCGCCAGCGCACCGCCGAACTCGAGGCCTCGGCCGCTCAGCTGCGGCAGCTTAACGAGGAGTTGGAGCACCGGATCGATCAAAGGACGCGGGAGCGCGAGGAGGCGCTGGCGCAACTGTTCGAGGCGCAGAAGCTCGACACGATCGGTCACCTGACGGGTGGGGTGGCGCACGACTTCAACAATCTTTTGATGGCGGTGCTCGGCAGCCTTGGGCTGCTGAAGAAGCGGCTTCCGGCGGATGAACGCAGCGAACGTCTGCTGACGAATGCGATCCAGGCGGCCGAGCGCGGCACGGCGCTGACCCAGCGACTGCTTGCCTTCGCCCGCCGCCAGGAGCTCAAGCCGCAGGCGGTCGATTTCCTCAGACTGTTCGAAAACGTCGAGGATCTTCTCGCCAAGGCGGTGGGGCCGCGCATCGAAATCCACAAGCGCATTCCGGCGGATCTGGCGCCGCTTCTGGTGGATAGCAACCAGCTGGAGCTGGCACTGCTCAACCTCTTCGTCAATGCCCGCGATGCGCTCGAAAGCGGCGGCGCCGTGACGGTTGCCGCGGCAGCGGCCGAAGAGGCTCGGCCGGCCGGTCTCGCCGGCGGCAATTACATCAGGATATCGGTGTCGGACGATGGCGAGGGCATGGATGAGGCAACCGTCGCTCGCGCCGCTGAACCGTTTTTCACCACCAAAGGGGTCGGCAAGGGTACCGGCCTCGGCCTGTCGATGGTGCATGGCCTAGCCGCGCAATCCGGCGGCTCGATCCAGATATCGAGCGCGAGGGACAAGGGCACCACCGTATCCCTTTGGCTGCCCGTCGCCGAAGCCTTCGTCAAGACGCAGCCGGCCGTCGAGCCTCCTGCAACGGAAGCCTTAAACCCGGTGTCACGGCCGCTCGCCATTCTCGTCGTCGACGACGATGCGCTTGTCCGGACGGGAACTGTAGCGATGCTGGAGGATCTCGGACACCTGCCGCGCGAGGCGTCTTCCGCCTCGCAGGCCCTGGAATTCCTCGCCGACGGACGAGATTGCGATCTCGTCATCACCGATCATGCGATGCCCGGCATGACAGGCGCCGAGCTTGCGCGCCACCTCCGCTCGGCCTTCCCGGGCCTGCCCATCATCCTCGCCTCCGGCTATGCCGAATTTTCCGAAGACCACGGCCTCGGACGGATGCTCCGGATGACCAAGCCCTTCACCCAGGAACAGCTTCAGGCGGCCATGGACAAGGCACTCTCAGGCAAAGTCGCGGTCGCGTGACGGTCGAAACGCAGCGGCGGGGTGCGGTCGAAATCTTGGGATGAGGTTGAACCCGAATGGGTGAAAGTGGATCATTTCCACCTGTTATTTTCCTGCCTTCCAGGAGACGATGAGAAAGTATGAAAAGCTATCTATTTTATTATCTCTGGGGTTTATCGCCAAAGCCGCCTCATCAAAATCCCTCGAGCCACTCAGAATGTAAACTGTCTTGCATCTGCCGAGAGTGTCTACCGTAGGGTCGCAAAATGTCACATGGCGACGTTCTATCCTCAAATCCTCGTTTATAATCTTGCCGACGTCCGACAAAATTTCCTTTGCATGAATGTCTGGATTTCTAATGTAAGAACTGCCGTCAAAGTTTAAGCTCTTTGTAAGCCTTAACGTCCGCTTGCTTCCGTCGCACTCCACAACAAGTGCCGCGTCAGATGACGTTTTTCCAAAGCCGGGGCACTTAATTTCGACGGAGTCGAGCGATTTTATAGAAAAACTCTCTGGCAGATGAGGCGTATACAGCCCGAGTACAAGCAACATCGAGGCAAAGCTGAAAGTGTGGACCATCGTCTTCATCTTCGCATCACGGCTGATCGCTGTGCAACATAAACGCTGCCTTCAAATTTAGTGCCCGAAGCTTTCACCATGCCACTGTTTGCCCTTTGAACGGCAACGCTTCATCAATTTTCTTCCCGATCGATTTCGTCCATGCGTGCTTTGAGCCGTTTCCAGACATCTTCGAGAGGCTTGGCCTTGGTGGGGTCGGCCTTGTGGGCATCATAGGTGGCCACAACTTCCGTTCGCAGCCAATGCTCGACAGCATTCTCGCGTTCCTGCAAAGCTCGCAGGCCCTCGCGTATGACTTCGCTTTCCGAGGCGTAATCCCCGTCGGACACCCGTTGCTTGACGCGCTTCGCCATTTCCACCGGGAGTGTGATGCTCATCTGTTGCGTCGAGCGCATCGGCTGACTCCTCTTTTGCAGGATAATTATAGCACGCAGTAGGATAAAATCCTGCTCGCGATGGGATGGAGTCCTACTCTTTCCAGTATTTGCTCAGGCGCCCATTATGGCGTCCGCGTGCGGACGAAACTTTTTGCTCCTGCAAAAGTTACTCAAATCCCATGCTCTTCACGAAGGCTTTCCTTTGACCAATATGACGTTCGGTCCCGCATTCACTGAAGACGGTATGCTGTTTCGGCTCTGGGCACCCCTGCATGAAAGCGTGTCGTTGAAAATCGAAGGCGCCGATCCGCGGCCGATGCAGGCGGTGGGAGATGGCTGGCATCGATGCACGGTTCCGAATGCCCATGCCGGCACGCGCTATCGCTTCGTTCTGCCGGACGGTCTTGAAATTCCCGATCCTGCGTCGCGGTTCCAGCCACAGGATGTGCACGGTCCGAGCGAAGTGGTCGACCTGTCCTATCGCTGGAAGACGAGTGACTGGACCGGCCGGCCATGGGAGGAGATGGTCGTCTACGAGATGCATATCGGCTGCTTCACGCCGGAGGGGACTTTCACGGCGGCGATCGAGCGGCTCGATCATCTGCGGGAACTGGGTGTCACGGCGTTGCAGATCATGCCGGTCAGCGAATTCCCCGGCCGTTACAGCTGGGGTTATGACGGCGTGTTACCCTATGCTCCGGACAGCAGTTATGGCCGGCCGGAAGATTTCATGGCGCTGGTCGATGCGGCGCATCAGCGTGGCATCTCGGTGTTCCTCGATGTGGTCTACAACCACTTCGGGCCTGACGGGAATTATATCCCTTCCTATGCGCCGCTCTTTACCGACCATCACAAGACGCCCTGGGGCCACGGCATCAACTATGACGGCGACGGATCGCAGATGATCCGGGAATTTGTCATTGAGAACGCCATCTACTGGATCACCGAATTCAGGCTCGACGGCTTCCGCTTCGATGCCGTTCACGCGATCAAGGACGACAGCGACGAGCATCTGCTTCACGAACTTGCCCGCCGCGTCAGGGCGGCGGCCGGCCACCGGCACGTTCATCTGATCGTCGAAAACGAGGAGAATGACAGCGATCTGCTGAAGCGAGACGAAAAAGGCGAAGCGAAGCTGTTCACCGCCCAGTGGAACGACGACGTCCACCATGTGCTGCATATCACTGCCACCGGTGAAACCTTCGGCTATTATGCCGATTACGCCGGCGACGCCGGCAAGCTCGGCCGGGCGCTGGCGGAAGGCTTCGTGTTCCAGGGCGAGCCGATGCCCTATCGGGGGGCAAGCCGCGGCAGGCCGAGCGGTCACCTGCCGCCGACGGCTTTCATCTCCTTCATCCAGAACCATGATCAGATCGGCAATCGGGCGCTGGGCGACCGGGTCATGGCGTCGAGCCCGGCCGACGCCGTCAAAGCCATCATATCAATCTACCTGTTGGCGCCGGAGATCCCGATGCTGTTCATGGGCGAGGAGTGGGGCGCTGTAGAGCCTTTCCCGTTTTTCTGCGATTTCGACGAGGAGTTGAATGAGAAGGTCAGGAAAGGCCGTCGCGAGGAGCTTTCGCGTTTGCCGGGCTTCGACGCCGAAGACCTTCTCGACCCGACGGCGCCATCGACCTTTGCTGCGGCCAAACTGGATTGGTCGAAACGCGCTTCCTCCGAGATCCTCGATTTCTACAGAACGTTGCTCGATGTCCGGCACCGGAAGATCGTTCCTTTGCTGAAAGGTGTGACGGCGGGAAGCGCCGTCCACCGCTCGACGGGAAATGCGATCGCAGTGGATTGGACTCTTGCGGAAGGCCGGCATCTTCATCTGCGCGCCAACCTCGGCGACGAGGCGGCGGCGCTCGATTCACAACAGCAGGACGATGAGACGATATTCCATCTCGGCGGACGCGACGGCGGCGATCTGGCGCCCTGGGCAGTGATCTGGAGCCTGAGCCAGGCGTGACGACGCTGGGAGGAAAGGGTCGAATGATGAAATCCGCAGAGCTCGACAAACTCGCCCGCCGCCACGGCATCAGCCCGACCAGGCCCAGCCCGGAGAACCGGGAAGTGGCGATTTCGGCCGTGACTAAGCGCAAAATACTCTCGGCATTGAATATTGAACTGACGACGGACCAAGAGCCCGGCGCGCTACGGCGGAAGGCGAAGCCGGATGGCAGGAAGATCCCGGTGTCGTTTCTGCCGGATTTCCTGTCCGACACACGCGTCTGGGGCATGAGCCTGCAGCTTTACGAGCTCCGTTCGGCACGCAACTGGGGCATAGGAGACTTCCAGGATCTGGCCGATTTGGCCGATCTGGCGGGATCGCTGGAGGCGGATTTCATCGGCCTCAATCCGCTTCACGCGCCGTTCCTCGCCGATCCCGACCGCTGCAGCCCCTATGAACCGTCAAGCCGCCAGCATCTCAACCCGCTCTATATTGCGGTCGATGAGGTGCCGGGGTTTACCGGCAATCCCGAACTCGAACAGGAATTGGAGCGCCTTCGCCAATCCGATCTCGTCGATTACATCGGGGTCGCCCGGACCAAACTTGGAGCCCTTCGTGATCTCTGGTCGGCGCGGCGACAACGCCGTGTTGATGACGAGGCCGATTTCGACGCATTTGTCGCGCAAGGCGGCGACAGCCTGCGGCTGCATGCGCTGTTCGAATGCCTCTCCTCTTCCATGGTCGAGCGCGGGGCGGGTGCCGGCTGGCAACATTGGCCGGCCGAGTTCCAGCGCTTCGACAGCGCCGCTGTCGGCGATTTCGAACGCGAGCATGCAGATGACGTTCGCTTCCACATGTGGCTGCAATGGCTCGCCCACCGCCAGCTGATGCAGGCGGCGGATCGGGCCCGCAAGGCCGGCCTCAGGATAGGGCTCTATCTCGATCTTGCCGTCGGGGAGGCGGTCGACGGCTCGGCGACGTGGAGCGAGCCGGATATCTATGTCTCGCAGGCAACGATTGGCAGTCCTCCCGATCCATTCGCCGTCGACGGGCAGGACTGGCACCTTGCCGGATACCTTCCGTCCGAAATTGCCGGAGGGAAGATGTCGCCTTACCGGCGCATGGTCGGCACCGCCATGCGCTACGCGGGCGCCATTCGCATCGACCACGCCCCGGCGATCCGCCGCCTTTTCCTGGTTCCGCTAGGCAGCAGACCGGACAGCGGCGCCTATGTCCGCTATCCCGAGGACCGGCTGCTGCAGATCCTCGCCGAGGTTTCCGCCGGACATCGATGCCTTGTCATCGGGGAGTCCCTCGGAATGATTCCCGAAGGCTTGCAAGAGGATCTGGCTACTGCCGGCATTCTCTCCTACCGGATCCTTTCCTATGAACAGGATGAGAAGGGCTTCAAGCCCGCCAATGCCTATCCGGTCCTCGCGCTCGCCTGCATTTCGACGCATGACCACCAGACGCTTGCCGGCTGGTGGCGCGGCGCCGACATTCAGGATCGCTGTGAACATGGTATCGTGCCGCCCGATCTCACCGAAGAACATCTCAAACACCGCAAGCGCGAGCGGAGATATCTGAAAGCGGTCTTCAACGCCGCTGGCCTCGACGTGCCGCCCCGGCTCATGGCGGCGCGGGCAAGCCAGGAAGCGTTGCAAGATCTGACGGTGAGCGCCTATCGTTTCATTGCGCGCACTCCATCGCTTCTGACATCGGTGCGGCTTGCCGATCTCACCGACGAGAAAGCGCCGACCAATATTCCGGGCACCAGCGACAGCTATCCGAACTGGAAGCCGAAGCTTTCGGTTTCGCTGGAGGATCTGCTGTCGGTCCCGCTGCTCAAGCGCGTAACGGCGGCGATGCGGGAGGAAAGGCCGCGCTTCGCCTCCGCGGCGCGAATGGAAATCGATCGGGGACGGAACGAATAGGAAGCCGGCGAATTTTCATCAAATAAGGACAGGGAAAGCCGAGATGAGGGCCTATCCGCTGTCGCCGCTTTAAATGCGGCACGACCAATATGATGGAAACAAGATCATGACGACCGCATTCATCCTTATCGCATTGGCCCTGATCATCATCTACGCCGGCCCGACGTTGCTGTTTTTCTGCGTCGGCTATGCCGATTATATGCTGGAGCGGCGAAGACACATGATCGCGCTGAAGCACGCCGTGAGGCGTCGCAGCGACGAGCTGTAGAGCAATTCCAGGAAATCGCCGAACCCCGGCTGGGGAAACGGAGCTGGAGGCAGGTCCGAACCCGCCTCCAGCTGCTGGAGCGTCAGCTTAGTCGTTCGCCGTGACCTTGACGCCAAGGACCGACGGAATGGTGTTCGGCGCGCCCATGGCCGCGCCGATGATCATCGGAAATGGAACGGGCTTTTCCGGTGCTGCGCTGACCGTCAGGTTCTTCGGCCCGTCGAGATAGGTGTTGACGGCAGCCGCTACCTGGTTCTGCAGCTCCGGCAGGTTGAGCTGCGCCATCATGATCGGCACAAGACCTTTCAGCGATTGCGTCAGCTGGTCGCCTGTGACGCCCTGCTGGGCGCCGGCATAGTCGAGTGCCTTCTTGGTGATCGAGGCATCGTCGAAACGGATCGAGGCGCTGTTGAACGTCAGCTGCTGCATCAGTGCCAACATCGCAAGGCCGACGGCCTGGTTGGCCTCTTCCTTGTTCGGATTGGCCTCGGCGGTCTTCACCGCCTCCTGCAGCGACTTGACGAAGGCCAGCGTGTAGCCGGAGAAGTCGACGGCGATATTCAGCCGGCCGATATTCTTGAAGTCGAAAGCGTATTCGTCGACAGCGATCTTGCCGCTATCGACTTCCCAGCTGCCCGTCATCGTCACCGTGCCGTCGATCGTGGCCAGCCCGAGTTTCTCGATCGCGTCCTTCGCGCTCGCATCCTCGACCTGCGACAGGTCGGCTCTAAGGCCGGCGACATTGGCGTCATAAGTAAAGCCGCCATCCTGGCGCTCGAGGTTCGACTCGATGCCCTCGATGGCAAACACGTCCTTGCCCTTGACGTTGAGAGCGATCGGCCCGGTGCTGACCGTTTCATAAAGGAGGATGTCGTTTAGCGTCTCGCCCGTGGCATTGGCCGGAATCGTCAGGCCGGCGATCTCGATGTCCTTTGCGGAAAAGCGGCCTTCTTCCTGGCTCATGTCGATATCCGGGAAAGAGACGGTTTTGGCGTGATAGCCGCCGCCTTCGGTTTCCTCGACGCCCTCGAAGGTCAGCTCGCCGATCTTCAAAGTATCGCCGGGCAGGCTCGCAGATCCCACCTGGATACCCGTCGCGGTTACCGTATCGCCATCGACTTCAGCCTTTTCGAAGGTGATGACCGTGCCGCCGGCACTGGTAGCGGCATTGAGCTTTTTCATCATATCAGCGCCGTCAAGCGCGAAGGAGGGGCCGGCGAGGGCCAGGAAGGCAGTGCTTGCCATCATTAGGCGGAGATTGCGCATATGCTTCATGAAAATATCCTTATGGAGTAAGTAGACGTCGGGTTGTGAAATTCCCGGACCTATCCGCCTGCTCTGAAGGCCCGAGAGCTGGGAGGGATGTCGCGGTTACATCTGGCCGCTAATTCGGTGGTGAGGAGGTCAGGCACCGCCGGAGCTGTCGGGCCGAGGAGATATAGCTGGCCTTCCCTAGCGGATGGTCGGCGTGATTTTCTCCAGCATGGGTCGTTTTGCGGCTCATTCTCAGACGTAGAGTGTATTCCCTCGATTCTTGCAACCCTGAAATTCCGCTGCCACCTGAAGCCGCTCAGTCCGCATTTTTAAAACTAATATATTTGTATTTTAGTGTGGACGGCCGCTGGCGGATCGCGATAGGACCGTGGTTGCAGATGCTGGTCAGCGCGCTTGCGGTATCGAACGACCGATATGGCTTGGGCTGCACTCATCGATCAGGAGAAGTGGAATGCAGCCCGGTCACACAGGCCTTGCCGTCTGCATGATGGTGGCGGCCGCCTTTTTGAACAGTCTCGACGCAATCATCGTGCGCTCGCTGGCCGGCGATGTGCATCCATTGATGATCGGTTTTTTCCGGTCGTTTTTCGGGCTCCTCGCCGTCTCGCCGTGGATCGTGTCTCGCGTTGGTCTGAGAGCCTCTCCCTACCGGGTCCTGCATGTCGTGCGTGCGGGCCTGAAGCTTGCCTCGCTGGTTGCTTTGTTCATCGCCTTTGCGCATGCGCCACTGGCCGATGCCACAGCGATCAATTTCACCATGCCGATGTTTCTCGTACTCGGTGCGTGGCTGGTGCTCAAGGAGCGTGTCGGCGTTTCCAGCGTCGCCGGCATCGTGGCAGGCTTTATCGGCGTCATGATCATCATTCGCCCTGGGGCGTCCGGTTTCGACCAATGGCTGCTTTTTGCGCTGGCGGGAGCGGTCTTGACGGCGGCCAGCCAGTTGATGCTGCGGCGAATGGCGTTGAGGGACAGCGCGGACCGGCTGGTTGCATGGAACCTGATCACGACGGTGCCGCTTGGCCTGATCGTCATGCTGCCGGTTTGGTCGATGCCGAGTTGGAGCCAACTCGGGCTGCTCGCCATGCAAGGGGCACTCGGGGCATTTAACATGACGCTGATCACCCGCGCCTTCGGCATGGCGGCTGCAAGCGTTCTGGCGCCGCTCGACTTTCTCCGGCTGCCGGTGGTGGCGCTGATGGCCTTTTTGTTTTTCTCGGAAATTCCTGCGCCCCAGACGTGGATCGGCGCGGCAGTCATCATTGGCGCAACCATCATCGGCACGGGCGGTATGGCGTGGAGACGGAAGCCGCCGGTCGATAAGAGCTGACGAATTTGAGAAAGGGGGTTCACAAAAATTCTAGATGCACTAATATTTCAGTTCACGCTTGTCGACGGGGAACATGACGGCGGACACGCGAGGACCAGGCGAACGGTCCTATGGGTTTCACTCGGGAGGAGTGGCATGAAGAGTTTCATCGGCAAACGCGCGATCGCCAGCGGCGTATCGCTCGTGGTGCTTATCGTCATCGTGTTCTTCCTGTCCCGGCTAACCGGCGATCCGACCGATCTCTACCTGCCGATTGATGCGACCACGGAAATGCGCCAGCAATTCCGCGAAATGAACGGGTTCAACGACCCGTTGATCATCCAGTTCGGCCGTTATGTCGCGGATCTCGCGCAGGGCAACTTCGGTCAGTCGCTGCGGCAGGCTCGTCCTGCCATGGACGTCGTGCTGGAGGCCTTCGTCTGGACCTTCTGGCTGGCTGTCATCACCATGACGCTGGTCACGGTTGCTGCGATCGTCATTGGTTCGCTCGCGGCGTTTCGCGTCGGCGGTGTCTTCGATCGTTTTGCCACCTTCTTCTCGCTGATCGGTGCTGCGGCCCCGGATTTCTGGCTTGCCATCGTGGCGATCGTCATTTTCGCCGTCAAACTGCATGTCCTGCCGACATCCGGAACGGGAACCTTCTGGCACTGGGTCCTGCCGGTCAGCGTGTTGTTCATCCGGCCCTTCGGCCTGATCCTGCAGGTGGTGCGCGGCTCGATGATCAGCGTTCTGTCTTCCGCCTACGTGAAGACGGCGCGCGCCAAGGGCGTCCGTTCCAACTCGATCATCTTCGTTCACGGATTGCGCAACGCCATGCTGCCGGTGATCACCGTCATCGGCGACCAGGCCGCCGCCATCTTGAACGGTGCCGTCGTCGTCGAGACGGTGTTCGGTTTTCCGGGAATCGGCAAGCTGATGATCGATTCGATCCTGCTTCGCGATTTCGCCGTCGTGTTGGCCGTCATCATGGTCTCGGCATTGGCGATCTTCATCATGAACCTGTTGATCGACATTGCCTATGCGCTGCTCGATCCGCGCATCCGGTATTGAGCGATGGCGATGACCGACACACAAATCCTCATCGAGAAAAAACCGAGCGGCCCGATCGGGCGCTGGCTGACCATGCTGTGGGCGGACAAGCTGGCTTTCTTTGCCGCTCTATTCCTGCTGATCGTTCTTCTCTGTGCGCTGTTCGGCCCGTTTCTGCTGGAGGGCATCGCCACCAAGCAGAACCTGCGGGGCCGAAACGCGCCGCCCTTCGATATCACCCGCGGATGGCTTTACGTCCTTGGCGCCGATGCGCTGGGCAGGCCGCTTCTGGCCCGCGTCGTCGTGGCGGCGCAAAATACCATGCTGGTTGCCGCGGCGGCGGTGCTTGCATCCTCTGTCGTCGGCACGGCGCTCGGTCTGGTGGCTGGTTACAGCCGCTCGTCCGCCGCTCAATGGATCATGCGCCTCGGCGACGTCATCATGTCCTTTCCGTCGCTGCTTTTGGCAGTGATCGTGCTCTATATGCTCGAACCCTCGGTCACCAATATCGTCCTCGTCCTGGCGATTACCCGGATACCCATCTATCTGCGCACCGCTCGCGCCGAAGTGCTGGAGGTGCGCGAGCGGATGTTCGTGCAGGCGGCGAAGGTCATGGGGGCATCGGACCGGCGCATCGTCTTCCAACACATCCTGCCGGTCATCTTTCCAACGCTGGTGACCATCGCGACGCTTGATTTCGCATTCGTCATGCTGGCGGAATCCTCGCTGTCGTTCCTGGGGATCGGCATTCAGGCGCCTGAGATCACCTGGGGTCTCATGGTTGCTCAAGGGCGGCCCTATCTCACCAATGCCTGGTGGCTATCCTTCTGGCCCGGCCTTGCAATCATCCTGACGACGCTGTCGCTCAATCTTCTGTCGAACTGGCTGCGCATCGCGCTCGATCCGACGCAACGCTGGCGGCTTGAAATGAGAGGCCGGGAAATGAGAGGTAAGAAAAATGGCTGAACATCTTCTGGACGTTCGTAACCTCTCGGTCGAGTTCCACACGCTCAGCGGCACCGTCAAGGCGGTGCAGGACGTGAACTGGCATCTCGATCGCGGCGAGACGCTGGCAATCCTCGGCGAAAGCGGTTCTGGCAAGTCTGTCTCCGCCTCGGCGATCATGAACCTGATCGACATGCCGCCCGGCAGGATCACCAGCGGCACCATTCTCCTGAATGGGCGCGACATGCTGACAATGACGCCTGAGGAGCGGCGTTCGATCAACGGCGCCCGGATCGCCATGATCTTTCAGGACCCGCTGGCCCATCTCAACCCGGTCTACACGGTCGGCTGGCAAATCACCGAGATGATGACCACGCACGGTCAGTCCGCGGAGCAGGCCCGGGCCCGGGCGCTCGAACTCATGGAGCGGGTGGGCATCACCGATCCGCAGGCGGCAATGCGAAAATATCCGTTCCAGTTCTCCGGCGGGCAGCGGCAGCGCCTGATGATCGCCATGGCGATCGCCTGCAAGCCCGACATCCTGATTGCCGATGAACCCACCACGGCGCTTGACGTTACGGTGCAGGCACAGGTGCTCGAACTTCTGCAGGAATTGCAGCAGGAAACCGGAATGGGTCTGCTGCTGATCACGCATGATCTCGGCGTCGTCGCCGAGATCGCCGACCGCGTCGTGGTGATGAATTCAGGCTGCGTCGTCGAAACCGGCAATGCGGCAGAAGTTTATCGCAACCCGCAAAACGCCTATACGAAAAAGCTGATTGCCGCCGCACCCGGGAAGGGCGCGATGGCGCAAGAGCGTGACCGGCAGGGTGAACCGCTGCTGCGCGCCATCGGCTTGAAGAAGAGTTTTGGCGCATTCCAGGCCCTGAAAGGCGTGGACGTCGTCATCATGCCAGGCGAGACCGTTGCGGTTGTCGGCGAAAGCGGTTCCGGCAAGTCGACCCTTGCCCGGGCGATCGTTCGTCTCGACGATCCGCAGGAGGGGCAGGTGCTCTACCGCGGCAGCGATCTGCTGGTGATGACCCCGAAGGAAATATTCGGACTGCGTCGCGATTTGCAGATGGTCTTTCAGGACCCGACGCAGTCGCTCAACCCGCGGATGACCGTGTTCCGGCTGATTTCCGAGGCCTGGGTCATTCACCCGGATATCCTGCCGAAAGCGAGATGGAAGGAGAGGGTGGCCGAATTGCTGGTCAAGGTCGGCCTGAAACCGGAGATGGCGGACCGGTATCCGCATCAATTTTCCGGCGGCCAGCGCCAGCGCATCGCCATTGCCCGGGCGCTGGCGATGGAGCCGAAACTGATCATCTGCGACGAGGCGGTTTCGGCGCTCGACGTGTCGATCCAGGCGCAGGTGATTGCCTTGCTCGACGGCCTGCGCCGCGAATTCAACCTGTCCTACCTTTTCATTGCGCACGATTTGCCGGTGGTTCGCGATTTCGCCGATCGCGTCATCGTCATGAAGGCCGGCGAGATTGTCGAGGAAGGGCCGGTGGCCCAGATCTTCAACGCGCCCTCCCACCCCTACACCCAGGCGCTGCTTGCCGCCGGCCTCGATCCCGATCCGGAAATCCAGGCCACAAGGCGGGCCACACGCCGCACACAGGAAGGACTTGTTCCCGCATGAAGCCCGATGTCATCGTCGCCTATCCGCTCCGACCCCGTCAGATGGCAGTGCTGGAGGAAACCTATACGCTGCACCGGCTGGATCTTGCAGAAGGCGAGGAGCGGGATGCTCTGCTTCAGAAAGCCGGCCCGACCTGCACGGCTCTGGTCTGCAACGGCCATGTGACGATCGATGAGGCGCTGCTTGCGAAATTGCCGGCACTGAAGCTGGCCGCCTGTTCCTCGGCGGGCTACGATCAGATGGATGTCGAGGCGATGACGCGACGCGGCATCAAACTCACCAACACATCCGAGGTGCTGTGCGACGACGTTGCCGACACGGCGCTGCTCCTGATGCTGGCGGCGCGACGGCGCCTGCCGGAAGGGGACCTTTATGTTCGTTCCGGCGACTGGGGGCGCAAGGGCATGATGCCGCTGACGACGTCGACGTCGGGAAAGCGGGCCGGGATCGTTGGTCTCGGTCGCATCGGTATGGCGATTGCCAGGCGATGCGAAGCTGTCGGGCTGACGGTCGGCTATTCCGGGCGGACGAAAAAAGCCGGCAACGATTTTGCCTATTTCGACGAGCCGGTAAAACTGGCGAACTGGGCCGATATTCTGATCGCGGCGACGCCGGGCGGGGCATCGACCGAAGGGTTGATTTCGGCTGAGGTGCTAAACGCACTCGGCCCGACGGGCAGCTTCATCAACATTGCCCGCGGCACCGTGGTCGATGAGCCGGCCTTGATCCGAGCCTTGCAGGAAAAGCGGATCGCCTCGGCCGGCATCGATGTCTACCTGAACGAACCCAATCCCGATCCGCGCTTCGCAGCGCTCGATAATGTTGTGCTCTATCCGCATCATGCCAGCGGCACCGAGGAAACGCGCGACAGGATGGCGCAATTGACGGTCGACAACCTTGCGGCCTTTTTTACAGGCAGGCCGCTGCTGACGCCGGTCAATTGAGCCCGGCCGAAAGCCGCGGAGCGGCGGGGTCAGACGAAGTAGTCCGGGAACTCCTTCCTGAGGTCTTCGACCTTTGCGACTGTACGGCTGAGATGCTCGCGGATCGCATCGACGGCACCCTGTTCGTCGCGAGCGGCAATCGCGTCGATGATGGCGTGATGACCCTCGAGAATGCTCGTGATCTTGCCCTTTTCGGGCAGATGCAGACGGCGAATGCGTTCGAGATGGCCGGACCGCTCGCGAACCAGTTGATGCAGGCTGCTGCGCTTGGCGCCTGCGAACAATGTCTGGTGAAAGAGTTCGTCGAGCTCCTGGAAGATAGCAACCTGGTCGATGTCGTCGGCGACGGCCGACTGCATTTTGATGATCGAGCGGGCACGCGTGATGACGCTCGGATCCGGATCCGGATCGGTCGCGAGGCGGCGGCAGACTTCCGATTCCAGCGCGACGCGAAGGAAATGCGCCTCGTAAATCTGCAGGACGTCGATTCGGGTCACGACAGTGCGGGACTGCGGATAAATCCGCACCAGACCTTCCTGTTTGAGGAGCTGCAACGCGTCGCGAATGGGAGTCTGGCTGACTTCATAGGTCTCGGTAAGCTCAGTGCGCGACAGCGTGGTGTCCGGGGGCAGCTGAATGGTGATGATGCGCTTTCTGAGATCATCATAGACGCGCTGGACCGTGCTGCCGGCCGCGGCTGGAAAACCGGGGGCAGTCAGGCCGAATGTGGAAGCGAACTGGGAATTCATGTGAGGCAATCCTTTCACTCCATTCATAGCTTTGCGCGACCTAATGCACAAGAATGCAAAGTTGCCGTTGATATATATGGGAAACTAAAATATCAGTTGGAAGAGCTTGCGCAGTGGAGTGCGCAAAAAGATGGGAGAAAGCCGTGACCGGGAGGAAAACTTACCAGCAATTGCGGTCGGCCCGATGGATGCTGCCGGATGATCAGCGCTCGTTCGGTCACCGGTCGCGAACCATGCAGATGGGCTATGCGCCGGAGGATTGGCAGGGAAAGCCGATCATCGCCGTCATCAACACCTGGTCGGAAGCCCAGCCGTGCCACATGCATTTCCGCGAACGCGCGGAATGGGTGAAGCGGGGAATTCTTCAGTCGGGCGGGTTTCCCATGGAACTGCCTGCACTTTCCCTTTCCGAAAACTTCGTCAAGCCGACCACCATGCTCTATCGCAACATGCTAGCGATGGAGACCGAGGAGCTGTTGCGCAGCCATCCTGTCGACGGCGCCGTTCTGATGGGTGGCTGCGACAAGACGACACCCGGCCTTATCATGGGTGCGGTCAGCATGGGAATTCCCTTTGTTTATCTGCCGGCGGGGCCGATGCTTCGCGGCAACTATGCCGGCAAGACGCTCGGCTCCGGGACCGACGGTTTCAAATATTGGGACGAGCGGCGTGCCGGCACGATTACCAAGGAGGAATGGCAGGGCATCGAAGGCGGCATTGCCCGCAGCTACGGCCATTGCATGACCATGGGCACGGCGTCGACCATGACGGCGATCGCCGAGGCGATGGGACTGACGCTGCCGGGCGCTTCGTCGATTCCGGCAGCCGACGCCAACCACCAGCGCATGTCGGCGGCCTGCGGCCGCCGCATCGTCGATATGGTGTGGGAGGATCTGACGCCCGACCAGATCATAACGCCGGCGGCCGTCGACAATGCCGTCACTGTCGCCATGGCGACCGGCTGCTCGACCAATGCGATCATTCACCTGATCGCCATGGCACGGCGCGCCGGCGTGCCGCTGGAGCTCGATGACCTTGATCGCATCGGTCGCACGACGCCGGTTCTTGCCAACATCCGGCCTTCCGGATCGACCTACCTGATGGAGGATTTCTTCTATGCCGGCGGCCTGCGGGCGCTGATGAAGCAGCTCGGCGACAAGCTTGATCCAACCGCGATCACCGTCACGGGCAAACCTCTGGTGGACGGCCTCGACCAGGTAAAGATCTACAATGACGACGTCATCCGGCCACTGTCGAACCCGGTCTATCATGAGGGCTCGCTGGCGGTGCTCAAGGGAAACCTGTGTCCCGACGGCGCGGTCATCAAGCCGGCGGCCTGCGACCCGAAATTCCACCGCCATTGCGGCCCGGCTCTGGTCGCCGACAGCTATGCGGAGATGAAGAAGATCATCGACGATCCCGATTATCCCTTGACGCCGGACACGGTACTGGTGCTGCGCAATGCCGGCCCCCAGGGCGGGCCCGGCATGCCGGAATGGGGCATGATCCCGATGCCGAAGGCGCTGTTGAAACTCGGCCTGCGCGACATGGTGCGCATCTCCGATGCCCGCATGTCCGGAACCAGTTTCGGTGCCTGCGTGCTGCACGCCGCACCGGAATCCTACATCGGCGGGCCGTTGGCATTGCTGAAAACGGGCGATATGGTCGAGCTCGACATTCCGGCGCGCAGCCTCAATATGCTGGTTTCGGAAGAGGAGATCGCAGCCCGCCGCGCCGCCTGGTTGGCGCCGACAAGGCACTATGAGCGCGGTTACGGCTTTATGTTCTCCAAGCATATCGAGCAGGCGGACAAAGGCTGCGACTTCGACTTCCTGACGACGGAATTCGGTGGCAAGACGCCTGAACCGGCTATCAACTGAGGCACCACGATGTTTGATCCCGACCGCCGCACGATCCCCGCACAGCCGCCCAAGGCTGGCTTCGCCGCCGGCCCGTCCAAGCTGGACGCGATCCGATCGGTCACCCTGTCGCTCGCTTATCTGCCGTTGGCGCGGCCGATCAGCGACGCCAAGGTTTTGACCGGCCGGCAGAAGCCGTTGACGGAGGTGGCGTTTCTGTTTTGCGAGATCGTCTCCGACGCTGGCCATAGCGGTCTCGGCTTCAGTTACTCGAAGCGGGCAGGCGGACCGGCGCTTTACGCACATGCCTGCGAGATTGCCGACAATCTGATAGGCGAAGATCCTAATGATACCGCACGGATATGGGACAAGCTCTGCTGGGCCGGGGCCTCGGTCGGCCGCTCCGGCATTGCGACGCAGGCTATCGCCGCCATCGACATCTGCCTGTGGGACCTGAAGGCGAAACGTGCCGGCCTGCCGCTGGCGAAACTGCTTGGCGCCCATCGCGACAGCGTCGCATGTTACAACACGTCGGGCGGCTTCCTGTCGTCGAGCGTCGAGGAAATCCGCGATGCCATCGATCACTCGATCGCCGCCGGCATCGGCGGCATCAAGATCAAGGTCGGGCAGCCGGACCCGATGATCGACCTTCGCCGGCTCGATGCGGTGACCAGCCATATCGATGGCCGCGTGCCGCTGATGGTCGATGCAAACCAGCAATGGGACCGCACGACGGCGTTGCGCTTCGGCCGGCTGGTCGAGCCGCTCAATCTCGAATGGATCGAAGAGCCGCTCGATGCCTATGACGCCGAGGGCCACGCCGCGCTGGCGCGCGAACTCGCTACACCGATCGCCACCGGCGAGATGCTGGCAAGCGCCGACGAACATATGGCCCTGATCCGTGCCGATGCGGTCGACTTCATTCAGCCGGATGCGCCGCGGGTCGGCGGCATCACCCCCTTTCTGCGCATCTGCACGCAAGCCGAGGCGAAACGCATGCGGCTCGCGCCGCATTTCGCCATGGAAATCCATCTGCATCTGGCGGCCGCCTATGCGCACGAGCCGTGGGTCGAGCATTTCGATTGGCTGGCGCCGCTGTTCAACGAACAGCTCGATATCAGCGACGGCCGGATGATCGTGCCCGCCCGTCCGGGGCTTGGTTGCAGCCTGACGGGCAAAACCCGTGACTGGACCGTGGAAACGCGCAGCTTCGGCGGCTGAATTCGAACGAGGAGATGGAAATATGAACCCCGCAACCCGTGAAAAGCTGATGGGCGTATCGGTCGCGACACTCTGCTCGGCACTGTTCAAGCGCGGCCTGAGAAACCAGACGATCCAGGATGTTCGGCCGGTGCAGCCGAAGGGCCGCAACATGGTGGGGCCGGCCTTCACCCTGCGTTACATGCCGGCACGCGAAGACCGCAACGCGATGAACGTGTTTCGCAACCCGAAACACCCGCAACGGCTTGCGATCGAGACCTGCCCGGACGGCCATGTTCTGGTGATGGACAGTCGCAAGGATCCGCGCGCCGCCTCCGCCGGCGACATTCTGATTACCCGGCTGATGATGCGCGGCGGCGCCGGCGTCGTCACCGACGGCGGCTTCCGTGACGCCATGACCATCGGCGGCCTTGATATTCCCGCCTATCACCATCGTCCCTCCAGCCCGACCAACCTCACGCTGCACGAGGCGATCGACATCAACGTGCCGATCGGCTGCGGCGACGTGGCGGTCTTCCCTGGTGATATCATGGTTGGCGACGACGACAGCGTGATCGTCATCCCGGCTGAGATCGCCGACGAGATCGCCGACGAAGGGGTCGAAATGACCGCATACGAGGACTTCGTCACGGAGCGCGTCAAGCAGGGACACACGATTATTGGTCTCTATCCGGCCACCGATGAAAGCAATCTCACGCTCTTTGCCGCGTGGCGGAAGGTGAATGGCCGCTAGAACAGGAATTGATATTAAGCCCGAAAACCGTGCACATTTTTCGGCATCATGTTTTACGCGGCGCATCTTGCGCAAAGACCGCACAAGGACGGAGCGAGGCTCCGCCAAGGAGATAACAATGAGCTGGACCCCTTCAGGCAGGCATCTGATCGCCGGCGAGTGGATTGCCGGAACGACGACCTTTCGCTCCGAGCCGGCACACGGCCCGGCCCATGATTTCGCCGTCGGCACCACGGAATTGGTCGACCGCGCCTGCCGCGCCGCCGAAGCCGCATTCGCGGCGTTTTCCGCAAAGACATGCGAAGAGCGCGCCATTTTCCTCGAGATCATCGCCGAGGAAATCGACAGACGCGGCGAGGCCGTCACCCTGATCGGAACCGAGGAAACCGGGCTCCCGGAAGGCCGGCTCAATGGCGAGCGCGCCCGCACCACCGGCCAGCTCAAGCTGTTTGCCGAGCATATCCGCAAGGGCGCGCATCTCGACGCTCGCATCGATGCGGCGCAACCCGATCGGCAGCCGGCGCCGCGGCCGGAGATCCGCCTGGTGCAGCGGCCGATCGGCCCGGTCGCCGTCTTCGGCGCCTCGAATTTTCCGCTGGCATTCTCGACAGCCGGTGGTGATACGGCCGCTGCGCTCGCCGCCGGCTGCCCGGTCGTGGTGAAGGGACATTCAGCCCATCCCGGCACCGGCGAGATCATTGCCGAGGCGATCGCCGCTGCTATCGAGCGCACCCAAATGCCGGCCGGCGTCTTCAGCCTGATCCAGGGCGGGCGCCGCGATGTCGGCACCGGCCTGGTGACCCATCCCGCCATCAAGGCCGTCGGCTTTACCGGATCGCTTGCCGGCGGTCGTGCGTTGTTCGACCTTTGCGCCCAGCGCCCCGAGCCGATCCCGTTTTTCGGAGAGCTCGGCAGCGTCAATCCGATGTTCCTGCTGCCGGCCGCGACCGCTGCCCGGGCGGAAGCGATCGGTTCAGGCTGGGCCGGTTCACTGACGCTTGGGGCGGGCCAGTTCTGCACCAAGCCCGGTATCGCCGTCGTGGTCGATGGGCCGGATGCGGACAGGTTTACCGGCGCTGCCAAGGCGGCTCTCGAAAAGGTGGCGCCACAGACGATGTTGACCCAAGGCATCGCCGCCGCCTATCACGACGGTGTCGAGCGCATGCGGGCGAGCAATGCCGTCGCGCCGGTTCTTTCCGTTGAGAGCGCTGGCCGGGACGCCGCCCCGAACCTGTTCGAGACCAATGGCTCGGCCTGGCTTGCCGATCATTCGCTCAGCGACGAGGTCTTCGGCTCTCTCGGTCTCGTCGTGCGGGTTGGCTCGCCGGAAGAGATGCTCACCCTTGCCGAAAGCTTCCAGGGACAGCTGACTGCGACGATCCATATGGATGACTCAGATCTTGGCCTTGCCCGCGACCTGCTGCCGATCCTGGAAAGGAGGGCGGGCAGATTGCTGGTCAATGGCTTCCCAACCGGCGTGGAGGTTGTCGATTCCATGGTGCATGGTGGACCTTATCCGGCCTCGACCAATTTCGGTGCGACCAGCGTCGGGACCATGTCGATCCGCAGGTTTCTGCGTCCCGTCGCTTACCAGAATTTCCCCGCCGGCCTGTTGCCCCAGGATCTGCGCAACTGAGACCGAGAAGTATCAGATTGATCGCGGTGACGAAACTTCGCGGTCATTCGCCGGCTTTGAGGCAGGCCCAATGCGTGCGCCGCTGAGGCTTTCACCCTTGAAGAGATGCGCGGACTGACGCGCTTCGCCACGGCTAAAAAACGAGAATTCAGACGGGTGACGGCTCGTGTTTCGGGCTCCGCGCTTGATCGCACTTCTCAACTAGTATATTAGTGCGCTTATGTATTAGCGTCGCTCTCGCAGGAGGAAGCGAGGGCGGGGCCAGCGAAACAAGACGAGATTTGCTGTAAGGGGCGCCGCCGGCGCATGGGAGGAGAACGAAATGAAACTGCATTTGATAGCTGCCTGCTTTTCAACCGCGGTGATCGGGCTGAGTATCGGCTCGGCTCACGCTGAAGATGCCAAGAGCAACGTCACTGTTGTGCTTGCCGAAACCGTCGATGTCGTCGAGCCCTGCATGGCAGCGCGCCAGGACGTCGGCCGGGTCATTTCCGAAAACGTCAACGAGATGCTGGTGGAATTCGATTACGTAAATGGCGGCCTCAAACCCCGCCTGGCGACGGAATGGTCGAAGATCGACGACGACACCTGGGAGTTCAAGCTGCGCCCGAATGTCAAATGGCATGATGGCAAGCCATTCACCGCCAAAGACGTTCAGTTCACGATCGAGCGCAACAAGAACAAGAAGCTCAGTTGCGAGACCGGCGGCAAATATTTCGGCGGCACGGAATTCAGCTTCGAGACGCCTGATGCCAATACCATCCGCATTACGACAAAACCGGCGCAGCCGATTCTTCCGTTACTGATGACGGTGATGGCCGTCGAATCGGCCGAAGCGACACCTGCAGACGAATTTACCCGCAAGCCGATCGGCACCGGCCCCTATACGTTCGACAAATGGGAGATTGGCCAGTCGATCGTGCTGAAGCGCAATCCGGACTATTGGGGGGAGAAGCCGCAGGTGGAGCAGGCGACCTATCTGTTCCGCTCGGATAGTGCTGTCGCGGCGGCGATGGTCGATGCCGGCGAAGCCGATATCGTCCCGGCCGTGTCGGTGCAGGATGCCACCAATAAGGAAACCGATTTCGCCTATCCGAATTCGGAGACGACATCGCTGCGCATCGACACCCGCGCAGCACCGCTCAACGATCGGCGCATACGCGAAGCGATGAACCTCGCCATCGATCGTCAGGCCATGCTCGGAACGCTGTTTCCCGAACAGGCAAAGATCGCCACACAGCTCGTCGTACCCACAACGATCGGCTACAACGCCGATATCCCCGCTTGGCCCTATGATCCCGAAAAAGCAAAGGAACTGGTCAAAGCGGCGAAAGCCGACGGCGTCCCGGTCGATCAGCAGATCCGCATCATCGGCCGCAACGGGCAATATCCCAACGCCACCGAGGCGATGGAAGCGATGATGGCCATGCTTCAGGACGTCGGCTTGAACGTCAAGCTCGACATGTACGACGTTTCCGTGTGGAACGGCTATTTCGTTGCACCCTTCGTCGCCGATTCCGGTCCGACATTGACCCAGTCGCAGCACGACAATGCCACCGGCGATCCCGTCTTCACCGCATTCGTGAAATACGCCACCGACGGCTCCCATTCCATGGTTCGGGATCCCGCGGTCGACGCCCTTATCGCCAAGGCGACCTCAGCCACCGGCGACGAGCGCACGAAACTCTGGAAGGAGCTTTTCGCCAAGGTGAACACCGAGATCATCGCCGATATTCCGATGTTCCATATGGTCGGTTTCACCCGCGTTTCGCCGCGTCTCGACTTCAAGCCGACGATCGCGACGAATTCCGAGCTGCAGCTGTCGCAGATCCGCTTCAAGTAAGCTGGTTTGCGGACTTAAACGCGGGCCACGCCCTTTCGGATGGCCCGCGCTTTCCATGACATCACGGATGGACGCCTATGCCGCTGATTGACCGCATTGCCCTCACCCAATTCGCCGAGCAGATATTGACCGGCGCCGGGATGGAGCCCGACAAGGCCGAAACCACGGCCGCCGTGCTGGTGGAAGGCGACATGATCGGCCATGAAACGCATGGCGTCAGTCTGCTGAACTGGTATGTCGAAGCATTGGAGGACGGTTCGCTGGCGAAATCCGGCAGCTATGAGGTGGTCAATGACCGCGGCGCGGCCTTTGTCTGGGACGGCAAATCCTTGCCCGGCGCATGGCTTTTGACCAAGGCGATCGACCAGGCCTGCGAACGCGTACGCGATCATGGCGTCGTCACCGCGGCGATCCGAAACTGCCATCATACCTGCGCTCTGTCGGCCTTCATGCGGCAGGTTACCGAGCAGGGCCTGATCGTGCAGCTATCGGTGTCGCATCCCGCGGCAAGCCGTGTCGCGCCCTATGGCGGCACCAAGCCGCTCCTGACGCCGAACCCGATGGCAGCCGGTTTCCCGACGTCGGAGGATCCGATCCTGATCGACGTCTCGGCTTCGATCACCACCACGACGATGACGCAAAACCTGGCGAAGGCCGGTAAGAAATTTCCCGAGGCATGGGCTTTCACCGCCGCTGGCGAGCCGACCGATGACCCGCGCGAGGTGACCGAACGCGGCGGAACGATGATGCCCCTTGGCGGCCAATTGAAGGGACACAAGGGTTTTGGGCTCGGGCTGATCGTCGAGTTGCTGGGGCAGGGGCTTTCCGGCAAGGGCCGGGCGAACGCGCCGCCTGGCGTGTTTTCGCAAAGCGCCTTTCTTCAGGTCATGGATCCCGGCTTTTTCGCCGGGCTGGACGCCTTTACCGCGCAGTCCGATTTTCTCGCCTCTGCTTGCCGCAGCAACCCCTCCGCGCCCTGGAACGACGGCCCGGTCCGCATGCCGGGTGACAGCGCGGCACGAAGGCGCCGCGCGGCGTTGCAGGATGGCGTCCCGGTCGGCGATGCGGCTTGGGAGAAGCTTTGCCGACATGCCGAGATCCTGGGCTTGCCTATTCCTGCAGTCGCCGCCTGAAGGCCTTCAAGGTCGGGCACGAATGCCAAGCCCATACGTTCAAGGCGAGCCTTATGCTGTTGGGCAACTCGTTGTGGCGTCTCCAGCCGATTCTGGAACAATGTCCGTCGTCCCCTGTTACATTGGCGATGGAATGAGTGACGCCCAAAGGACGGAACGGCTGGAGGTTCTATGAAGCGGAGCACGGGATTTGGGCTGGTCTTTGCCGTTATTCTGACGGGCTGCACGACCGGCGAAGCATATTACACGTCGGCTGGGCTGGCCCCCATCCCCGGCAGCATCACTTATAATGGTCAGCCTCGGACGAAGTTGACGAAATCGCCCGTGGGGTCTTCTTTCCCACACAGCTTTACGGATCAATGGGGACGGCAGGTCGAGGAAATTTACATCATCCGGCCCGACCGGAGCTTGCTGATTGCCGAACGCCACTATCGGCCGGTCTTCTCGTTCGATGACGACTAGCACAGAGTGATCACTGTTTGCCAAGGAGATGGATCATGCCGCGACGCAAGAGCATTGAGACGGCTACCCTCGACCCCGAAGGAAGCAAGATCGGCGAGCCGGTGCCGAAAGCCGTTATCGATCGGAGTACGGCCTCCGTCGGCGTTCCCCGGCAGCCTGATCACGGCCTGGGCGAGGAGTTGAGCGCGCTGCGGCAGCAAATCGACACGCTCCAGCGGCAAATCCTCGATGGCGCCCGATCGGTAAAGGGCGGGGCCGGGAAAGCGATGCGTCAGACGGAAACGGCGGTGAAACTCTATCCGACCTCGACGCTCCTTCTCGTTGCTGCGGTCGCGGCTGCCTTCGCCTTCGCGGGACACCGCGCCTCTCTGCCGCGCCGTCGCCACCAGTCGGCGCTGCGTGAGGTGCGGGATTTCTACGACACGATCCGCGCGCGCATCTGACAAGATTTCGGGATTGTCAGCATTCCGATTATGCCCGACACTTGGTCATTCAAGCGAGGGCAACGGCATGCTCGACATCATCATACGAAGCGCTCTCGATATTGTCGGGCGCACGGAGCGCCTGATCGAGACCAGCAAGCGGTTGCTGCTCACTGAAGGTCTTGACGAAGTCGAGGTGTACGAACTCGATTGCGAGATCGAACGGCTCGGGGATGCGGTTTTCGTCGTGGACGAAGCCATTCGGTCGCTCGCACGCACTGTCGGATACTGGCCGCATGCCGCCCGTACCCATGGGATACATAGAACATTGCATTGATGGGCTGTCGTTGCCCCTGGTGAAACCGACACCTCACAATGCCCGTTTCGGACAAGTTTTCGAGCCGTGATCTGCATGTCACGCCGATGTCACGCGACCGTGGAAACAATATGTGCTTGATCGGCGTCTGTAGTGTGAGGCCAAGTCTCTGACCTGGAGGTCGCCGGTTCGATTGCCGGAACTGACCGCTTTGTCGCTTGGTCGAATATTGAGCGCATTGGAGGCACTCGATGAGGGATGTGTTGTCGACTATCACGCGTATCCTGAGCCGGGGACGGCCGGGTCTATGCTGCCATCATTTTGCTGGGGCATCACAATGAGCTCGAAGCGGTCCAGGCGAAAATCTCAGCCCCACGAATTCATCTTTCAGGTTCACACGCGCACGATCGCACAGATCAGGTACGATAGCCTCAGCCGCGTTATGACGGTGGTCTATCACGACGGCCGCTCGACGACGACGACCGGCATACAAGGCCCGGCGATGCTGAGGATCCTTGCCCAGCGTCCGCTGGAGCGCTCGCCGTTTCTGTTGCAGACGGTCATCTGAGGCTGATGTCGTCGTCGAAATCCGCATGATCGTGCATCCATTTCGCGCGGGCTGCGTTCATCTCCAATAGTCAGAACCTAGTGGAGGGAATTCCGATGACCTTTCCATCGCCGAAAACCGAGGCGCCCGCGCAACGCTTCAAAGAGGCGACCGATGCCGCGCGCGACGCATTGGAAGGACTGATTGCAGCCGCCAATGAAGCCGGGTGGGCAACCGAAGAGATAACTGCAGCGCTGCTTGAAGCCGCCCAGTTTCTGCGTGATGCCAACAAGAAAGATCCCGATCCGGCCGACGATCCCGCTATCAGCGAGACATCTGCCAGGCAGGGGCAGATTGGTCATGGCGAGCTCTATGATTAGAGCATATCGGCTTTAGCCCGGATCTCACGGGCCGATCGTCGCCACGGAGCCGCGCACGACAAGGCTCGTGGTAACGCGCAGATGTTCGACGGCAAGCGGGGTGCGCTCGATGCGGGCGACGAGCCGTTCGCCGGCGAGTTTGCCTAGCTCGTAAACGCGCTGGTCGACGATTGTGATTGGTGGAACGGTGACGCTGGTCCAGTCGGCGTCCAGAAAGGAAATCATCGAGACATCCTGCGGAATCGACAGGCCGAGCGATTGCAGCGACTTGAAAATACGCAAGCCGACGAGGCTGTCGGATGCCAGCAGTGCCGTCGGCGGCGCTGTTTCCGAAAGCAGACGTTTCATCACGGCGTCCGTCTGATGCTGGTCCGTGGCGCCGAGCCGGATGTAATGAAGAGGGTTCGGCAAGCCCGCCTCGGTCAGGGCACTGACGAAGCCTTCGACGCGTTCGCGCACGGCGGAATTCGAGATCAGTGCGATATCGGTGAGCCCGCCTTTCTCTGCATCCATGGCGGAGACATAGGCGAGGCGGCGATGCCCTTGGCCGATCAGATACCGTGTCGCGGTGAGGGCCGCCTCCCGGTCGTCGCCGGTGACGGCGTCGACATCGAGCTCCGGGATGGCCCGGTCGAACAGTACCAGCGGCACGCCGGTTCGGCGGACATGCTGCAGGTGATCGAGGCGGTCGCAGCGGGCGGGCGTGACGATCAGGCCATCGACGCGCTTGCCGATCAGCAGGTCGACGGCCGACCTCTCATCATCAAGTTGTTCGCCCGAATTGGCGATGATGATGTTGAAGCCGGCAAGGCGGGCCGCATCGCTGATGCCGCGTACTGCCAGGCTGAAGAAAGCGTTCTCGATATCGCCGACAACGACGCCGATGATGCCGGATCGCCCCGTGCTCATGCTCCGGGCGAGCTCGTTCGGGCGGTATTCGAGCGCGGCGGCTGCCGCCATCACCTGATCCTTGATCTGGACGCTGACGACGCCATAGCCGCCGAGCACGCGGGCGGCCGTCGCCTTCGAGACCTTTGCGGCCTTCGCAACGTCGGCGACCGTGACTGGCCGTTTCGGATGAGCGGAATCTTCCATAACCGAGGACTACAAGAGTTGTTGACGACCGGTCAAATGACAGATATCAAATATGCCGTGAGACCGGTCTCTTTATACCAGAGACCGGTATCTTGTCCATAAATCTCTGCCGCCGATGCGCGGCGAGGCCGAGCAAACCAATATGCCGACAAGAGCATTCCTTTCAGAGCGGAGAACCACGATGAATCCTTTTCAATCATTTGCGGCCACCCTTGCCCCATTGCGGGCCGGCATTTTGACGTGCCTTCTTGCGATGGGGGCAGGCTCTGCGGTTGCGGCCGACAATCCTTATAACCTGATCGAGACCGGGATGATCAGCGTCGGCACGATGGGCGATTCCAAACCCTATACCTTTGCGACGGCCGACGGTCAGTTCACCGGTTTCGATATCGAGCTGTTTCTCAACGTCGTCTCCCGCCTCGGCTTTCCGAAAGACAAGGTGACGTTCACCGGTCAGGAATTTTCAGCCCTCCTGCCGTCGGTGGCAAATGAGCGCTTCGACGTTGCCGTCGCCGCGATCGGCACCACCGAAGCCCGCAAGAAGACCGTCGATTTTTCCGACGGCTATCTTGCCGGTTATCTCTCGGTTTTGACCGCGGATGCCGGCATCAAGGATGCCGACGGCCTCAAGGGCAAACGTCTCGGCGTCGTGCAGGGGACCTTGCAGGAAGTCTATGCAGCCAAGAATTTCGGCGGGACCGATCTGGTGAAATTCCCCGACAACAATTCGGCCGTCGCCGCCCTCAACAACGGAACGGTCGATGCGCATTTCCTCGATTACGAGGCTGCCAAACAATATGGCGAGCGCTATCCCGCACTTAAGGTTGCGGTCAACATCCCGTCCTTCGATGCGCCGGCGGGCTTCGTGATCCGCAAGGGGAATGATGCCTTCCGCACGGCGCTGAACGGCGCCCTTCACGACGCGATGCAGGACGGCACCTGGAAGACCCTCTACGAAAAATGGTTCCCAGGCTCGCCGATGCCGGACCAGTATCTTCCCAAGAAGTGAGGCAGCAGGCCGTCCGCTCCGGCGGACGGCGTCATGCCCGGCGAGGGCTTCGATGGGGATCTCGATGAACTGGCTTGAAAATCTGCGCCGCAGCTTCCTGGATTGGGACGCCATGGCGGAAGTGCTGCCGAGCATGATCAGCGTCGGCCTGAAGAACACCCTGATCCTGGCCGCCGCCTCGACCGTGCTCGGCGTCGTCATCGGCATGGCTCTCGCCGTGATGGGCATCTCGCAGTCCCGCTGGCTGCGGCTGCCCGCGCGCATCTACACCGATATCTTTCGCGGCTTGCCGGCGATCGTCACGATCCTGATCATCGGTCAGGGGTTTGCCCGGATCGGACGAGAGATCTTCGGCCCGTCGCCATTCCCGCTCGGCATCCTGGCGCTCAGCCTGATCGCCGGGGCCTATATCGGCGAAATCTTCCGCTCGGGTATCCAAAGCGTCGAGCGCGGCCAGATGGAAGCCTGCCGGGCGCTGAGCATGAGCTACGGGCAGGGCATGCGCCTGATCGTCATCCCGCAAGGCATCCGGCGCGTCCTGCCGGCGCTGGTCAATCAGTTCATCGGAAACGTCAAGGATTCCAGCCTCGTCTATTTCCTCGGATTGCTCGCCTCCGAGCGGGAGATCTTCCGCGTCGGGCAGGATCAGGCTGTCGTAACGGGCAATCTGTCGCCCTTGCTGCTGGCGGGCCTCTTCTATCTCGTCATCACCGTGCCGCTCACCCACCTGGTCAACTATATCGACGTGAGACTGCGCCTGGGAAAACAGGGCCGCGGCTCGGGTGCTGCGAGCGGTCTAGCCGAGGTCAGCGAGTTGCAGGCCGCTGCCGTCCCGCAGCCCGCAGCCAAATCTTCCGGAGAGACGAAACCGCGCTTCCAGGGCGGCGCCCTGAATATCCGGGATCTGAGCATGGCCTATGGCGATCTCGGCGTGCTGAAGGGCGTCGACCTCGACATCGCCGCCGGGACCGTCACCTGCATCATCGGACCCTCCGGCTCGGGAAAATCGACGCTTTTGCGCTGCATGAACAGGCTGGTGGAACCGAAAGGCGGCGACATCCTGCTCGATGGCGACAGCATTCTGGCCATGAAACCGGAGCGGTTGCGCCGGCGGGTGGGGATGGTGTTCCAGCACTTCAACCTCTTTCCCGATCATACAGCGCTTGAGAACGTCATGCTTTCCCTGACGAAGATCAAGAAGATGCCGAGGCAGGAGGCGCGACGCATCGCCGAGGCGCGTTTGGCCGAGGTCGGTCTTGCCGAGCGCAGGGATCATCGCCCGGCAGGTCTATCGGGTGGGCAGCAGCAGCGCGTCGCCATCGCGCGAGCTCTTGCCATGGATCCGGAGCTTATCCTGTTCGACGAAGTGACGAGTGCGCTCGATCCCGAACTGGTCAAGGGCGTTCTCGACCTGATGGCGGCTCTCGGCCGCCAGGGCATGACCATGGCCGTCGTCACGCACGAAATGGGATTTGCGCGCAGGGTCGCCGATCAGGTGGTGTTCATGGATGAGGGCCGGATCGTCGAGGCCGGTTGCCCACAACAGATCTTCGACAATCCCCAAAGCGAGCGGCTGAAGCGCTTCCTTGCGGAAGTCCTCTAGCCCCTGACGTGAAGCATGCCGCCGCCGTCTCTCACGACGGATGCATCGGAATTCGTTCGACATAGCAGGAAACAAGGTTATCGACATGAATGCTTCCCCAAAACCTTCGAAGGTTGTCGTCATCGGCGGCGGCATATTCGGCGTCTCGACGGCCGTCCATCTCGCGCGCCTTGGGATCGCCACCGTGCTCGTCAGTGACGGGCCGCTCGCCAACGGCGCTTCCGGCCGTTCGCTCGCCTGGCTCAATTCGGCCCGGAAACGCTCCGATGCCTATCACCGGCTGCGCCTTGCCGGCATCGACCGTTATCGAACGCTCGCCGCTCGATATCCGGATGCGCCCTGGCTGCGTTTCGATGGCGGGCTGACCTGGGATGCCGATGACGCCGGCAATGAGATCGCCGAGATCTTCAACTATGAGTGCGATCTCGGCTATCACGCGCAATGGCTGGCGCAGGAAAACATTGCCGGAGCGACACCCGGTGTCGACGCCGGCACGGTGACGCCCCAGGGTGCGATCTTCAATCCCGGGGAAGGTTGGGTCGATCTCCCATCGCTGATCGGCATTCTCGCGGAGGAATTCCGTTTTCTCGGCGGCGAGATCGTCACGGATGCCGGCCGCGCGAAAATTGATGTCGAAGGCGCCCGCGTCCGCGGCGTGAGCACCGCGGACGGCAGATATTGGGAAGCGGAGTCCGTGCTGCTTGCCGCAGGCGGCGCCGTTCCGGCAATCGTTGCCGAAGCCGGCCAGCATATCGACGATGCAACGCCGGTCGCCCTGCTTGTCAGGACCAAGCCGATCCGCCATGCGCTGAAGGCCGTGCTCAACACTCCCCGCGTCGCCATCCGGCCCACACCCAATGGCGGCTTCGCGCTCGATTCGGCCTGGTCCGAGGAAGAGGTCGGAGTGAAGCCGGACGGCAGCTATGAGGTCAGACAATCGACGCTGGACGGGCTGCTGCGCGAAGCTTCAAGGGTTCTCGAAGGCAATCCGACGCTTGAGGTCGACGATTATGGGGTCGGCCCGAAGCCCATTCCGGGCGACGGCGAGCCGGTTTTCGGCGAGTTGCCCTCGATCTGGGGCTATTTCGTCGCCTTCAGCCATAGCGGCGCGACCCTCGGCCTGATCGCCGGCGAGTTGCTGGCGGACGAGATCGCCACCGGCCGCCGCCATCCGCTGCTGGCGGCGTTTCGGCCCGAACGTTTCGGCGCGTCGCGACGATGACGGTTGTGGCAGGCGCGGAGGTCCGACCGGACCCCGCCCCAAAACCGCGGCCGATGCATCCTTCTGATCCTTCGAGCGTTCTATCGCCAGGAACAACTGGAGATGCATCATGTTCAAGGACGAATACGGGGACACCGGTACGAATGGGGATGGGCGCGACAATGCCGGCACCGCGCCGGCTGCCTTCGAAGAGGCGAACGCCAATCCCAATCTCATCAGGCGTGAGGGTTTCGCGAACGAGACCGAATATCTGGCTTATATTGCGACGCTCGGCGGCCATGTTCCGGTTGAAGGCATTGTCGAAGACCGTCTCCTGGTCTCCGATGATCATGCCTTGGAAGACCGTCTGCGAGACCTGAGAGAAGAACTCGAAAACCTCAGCGCCCGCCTTCACGTGATCCAGCGACAGGCGGCGACCGTCGTTGCTGAGAACGCCCGCTGGGCCGATGCCAGCGCCCATGCGCAGCTTGGCAATCAGCCCTGGCTCAAGCTGGCAGGCGCAATGGCTGCAGCATTCGTCGTCACGAGAGGCATCCGGCTGCTGCCGCTCGGAACCGTGACGACGACGGCACTGCCATTGGTGGCGGCCGCGATGAACCGGAAGTTTGCCAGGTAGAAGCGCGCGAGGATCCTATCCGAAGAGCTGCGGCGCGCGTTTTACGCGAAGGCAATTTCGGCGAGCAGAGGAAGGTGGTCGGAGGCGACCCTTGCCAGGCGGTTTTCCATAACCGTCGCCTGCTTGACGATGAGGTCGTCGGTGACGAAGACGTGGTCGAGACGCATCAGCGGGTAGCGGGCGGGAAAGGTCGCTCTCGGCCGCGCATTGCCTGCGCGCTGGGCGTCCTTCAGCGATCGCGCGGCAAGTCGGTACGTCGCCGACGACGGAATGGCGTTGAAGTCGCCGCAGAGAATAGTGGGAAGCGGTTCGTCCGCCGTGCCGCGCAGCCAGCCCGCGTTCAATAGCGTCGTCATCTGCCGCATGCGCTCGCGGCCGCGAAGGCCCAGATGGGTGTTGACGACCAGCAGTTTTCTGTCGCCGACCAGGATTTCGACAGAAATAGCGCCGCGCTGTTCGCCGATGGATGGCAGCGGGCCGGCCTTGACCGCGCCCGTCGGCAGGGCGGTGATGATCGCATCGCCATACTGCTCTTCGGCAACCGACAGCGCCGGATGAAAATGGGCCTGCATTTCGAGCAGCGAGGCGATCATATGGGCCTGGTCGATGCCGCCGGTTCTGCGCCTGAGGACATCGACCTCCTGAAGAGCGACGATGTCGGCTTGCGCCTCGGCGATGACCGCAGCGATGCGCCCGGGATCGAGCTTACGGTCGCTGCCGATACAGCTGTGGACGTTATAGGTCAGGAGTCTGATTGATTTTTCCGCCATGGGCCCGCTGAAACTCGTCCCTTGGGGACATCGATCTTGCTCCGGGGGAACACAAAACTCATTTGATCGTTCCAGATTATCGACCCACCGCGCTCGCACTCCTGAGGACAATCGATGAGCTTGAAAAGCATGATCTGGAATGGACTGCTGGTTGCCGCCCTCTGTTTTGCAGTCTTTCTTCTCTATCGCATCTTCGAGCAGTACAGCCTCGACCAGATCGTCCAGTCTGTTCGCAGCATACCGCTTTCGAGCTTCTGTGCAGCGCTTCTCTTTGCTGCTGCATCCTATCTGTGTCTTGGCTGTTTCGATCTGCTGGCGATCCGTTCGCTCGGCAAATCCTTGCCGTATCCCAAAATTGCATTGGCTTCGTTCATCAGCCTGTCGCTCGGCCACAATATCGGATTTGCCGGGCTGAGCAGCGGGGCCTTCCGCTACCGCTTTTATTCGCGCTGGGGGCTGACGACCGAGGACGTGGCGAAGATTATCCTGTTCTGCGGCGTCACGGTCGGGCTCGGGCTGATCACGCTCGGCGGCCTTGCTCTGATCGTCAATCCGGGTGATGCCGGGCGCCTGCTGCGGCTCGATCCGGCCAGCGTGCGTATCTTCGGCGTGCTGGCGCTCGTCGTGCCGGTCGTCTATGCGGCGCTGGCGTTTTTCATCCGCGGCAAGTTGCGGCTTTGGCGCTGGTCGTTTCAACTGCCGCGATTCTCTATTGCTGTCGCGCAGGTCGCGATCGGGACGATCAACTTCATCCTCGTTTCCGCCTGCCTGCACCAGATGCTCTCGGCCTTCGGCGAGGTCGCCGTCTTCAGGTCGGTGACGGCGTATGTGCTGGCCAATTCGGCAATTCTCGCAACCCATGTTCCTGGTGGGCTCGGCGTGCTGGAGGCGACCGTCTCCTATGCCGTGCCGCAGGAAGCCTCGATCGGCGCGCTGATCGCGTTTCGCTGCGCCTATTTCTTCATTCCGTTGGCGCTTGGCACGACGCTTCTCCTCATCAGTGAGATCGTCTTCCGAAGATCACGCGGGACGGACGAGGAAGCGGACGAGCGCGCCGAGGCCCAGTCGGCGTAGCGGCAGGAAAGGCCGGGCCGGGTCAAAGAACCCGGTCCCTCTGATCGGTGAGATGCTGCCGGAAAGCTCGACGGCGAATTCTCTCAGACCCCGGGCGGCATCATTCAGCGCCTCGATCCCTTCGATCACCGAGCCGCTTTGCGCGTAGGCGGCTGCAAAGGTCTCGGTGGCTGTTCCGAGATATTCCGCCAGCAGGCGGTTGCGCAGCTCCGCCACCGCCCGGCGGTGCTCGTCTGTTTCAGACTCGAAGTGTATATCGCATTCCGAATCAATCCCTTCGGAGCGATTGTTGAGATTGGATGAGCCGATGCGCACCAGCTCATCGTCGGCGATCATCAGTTTGGAATGGATGAGCACCTCGACCTCGTCAACCGTAGCCGGCGCTGTCGGCCCGGGCACGGCTGGCCCGTGCACTGTCGGCCCGGGCACGATTGGCCCGGGCACAACGGGAAAATAGACCCGCAGCCGGTTCGCGCGATCGGCCCGTTTGAGAAGGCGAATGACGCGGTCGCGATTGCCGCCCATGATAATCTTTTCGATCAGCCCGTGGGAGCTGCGCGTGCAGATGATAACGACCTCGGGCCCGTCTTCCTCCTGCAGCCGCGCGGCAATGGCATCGGCGACGCGGAAGGAGGCGAGATATTGCGCCTCGATATAAAGCAGGCGCCGTGCCCGGGAGATGATGTCCAATGTCGAGGCGATACCGTCGCTGATGCCGGCGCGCAAGCTCGTCGACGGCTCCGTCAGCGCGAAGCTCACCGGGATTTCCCGCAGCGAAACGGCAAGATCGTCGGGCCAGGGAAAGGGCGCGCGCTCGGCAAGCGGCGGGTGCCCTTCGCCGGTGGCTGTTTCCCAGCGTCGCCTGGCGATATCGCCGATCAGCCGGGCGGCGTCGCCCGTGACCATCGCCTGAACGTCATGCAGCGGATCGTAGGAAACGCCCTCGGGGTCCCGCCGGTGCCTGTCCGTGGCATGATGGCGCTTTGTGTCCCATCGCCGCGACGTCAGGTCGATGCCGCCGATGAAGCCGACGGTGTCGTCGATGCAGACGAGCTTCTGATGGTGGCAGCCGCGAACGGCTCCTTGAAGATCGAAACGCAGATCGATCCTGGCATTCCTCGGGAAGTTCTTCTTGCGAAGCACCTGCAGGGATTTTCCCGAATAGACCGGCCCGAGCGTCCAGACGAGGATGCGTATTTCCAACTCGGGATTGGCCTCTGCGAGCCCATGCAACAGCTCTGCCAAAGTCTCGTCGGATTTCTCCGGCTCCAACTTGATGTCGGGATTGAAATCCCAGCCGATGATCCAGATCGTGCGCCGGGCCTGCCGCAGCGCTCGCGAAACTTCGGCGAAATATCGGTTGCCGTTGATCAGGAAGGCCGCCTTCTCGGCACTGCCCTCCAGGCGCAAAGCGCTATTATTCTGTTTTTCGCGGCCGTCCGGCCATTGCGATGTTGCCTGTGGCAGGCTCGGGTTATTGAAGACGGTCTCGATTGCGGTCATGATTGCCTCGGCTTCTAACTGCGAAAACAAACGCCTGGAATATTTTTGGGTTCCGTGCGGCGTCGGAAGAGGCGGCCGGGCGGGCTTTTTCAGGTGATGGAGGCGTAAGGAAACGAAATGTCACAACGCGCAGGTAGTGCCGATCTTCCCCTTCACGGGGGACGTGTGCCGCATTGGCTCGGCGACCGGATGACGCGGCTCGGAGCCCTGATCACCGAAGCGATCGTGCATCACTACGGCCGCGACGAATTCCTGCGCAGGCTCGCCCATCCTTTCTGGTTCCAGTCCTTCGGCGCGGTCATGGGCATGGACTGGCATTCCTCCGGCATCACGACTAGCGTTCTCGGTGCGCTAAAGCGCGGGCTGAAACCGCGCGCCGGCGAACTCGGTCTGCATGTCTGCGGCGGCCGCGGCGCGCATTCGCGCAAAACCCCGCAGGAACTCGTCTCGATCGGCGAACGCGTTGGCCTCGATGGCGAAGGCCTGGCGACGACGAGCCGTCTCATCGCCAAGGTCGATAGCGCCGCCCTTCAGGATGGGTTCGATCTTTATCTGCACGGGTTCATCGTCGCCGATGACGGCCGTTGGGTGGTCGTGCAGCAGGGCATGAACGGCGACAGGCGGCAGGCACGGCGCTATCACTGGCTGTCGGAAGGACTGGAAAGTTTTGTTGACTCGCCGCATGCGGCAATCGAGGGCAGGAGCCAGGGCACGATTGTCAATCTGGCCGACAGGCGCGCCGAGCGGTCGCGGCGCGGCCAGCTCGATCTGCTGGCAACGCTCGGTCCCGACCGGATCATCCGCGAGGCCGCCGCCCTATTGCGTGTCGAGCAGCAGGCGCCCGAGCCCGCCGAGCAGCCGATGCTGCCGCACCTGATCATGCCGGCGCATCACGATGTGCGCGAGAGCGATGTCAATATGCGGCGGCTGCATGGAAACCTCGCCGCCGCAGCCGACCGCGGGCCGGCGGATTTCGAAGAGCTGCTGCTGGTCCCCGGTGTCGGCGCCCGCACGGTGGAGGCGCTGGCCATGGTGGCCGAAGTCGTCCACGGCGCGCCCTGCCGGTTTTCCGATCCGGCACGCTTCTCGATCGCCCACGGCGGCAAGGACCGCCATCCTTTCCCGGTGCCGCTCAAGGTCTATGACGAGACGATCGGGGTGATGAAATCGGCAGTGCAGAAGGGCAGGCTCGGACGGGAGGAAGAGCTGCAGGCGCTCAAGCGTTTGGATGACCAGTCCAGGCAGATGGAACGCTATGTGACAGGTCCCGACCTCAAGGAAATCATCGCCGGCGAATTCCGCCACTCCGCCGATTTCGGCGGCCGGAGCGTCTTCGGCTGGGAGCCGCCGCCCGCAGACTAGAGCATGATGCCGAAAAGTGTGAGCGGTTTTCGGGCGACATCATGCTCTAACTCTTTAATTTAGAACAGGATTCAGATTTTAGGCCAAACGGGCCTAAAATCATCCTGTTCTAGGGCACTCCGTTATGCCGCTCTCTTATCTCGCTGATCCGGGTAGGGTGACCTCGCCGTTTTCCTCACCATCCCAGTAGCGGATGGAGGACGCGGAGACTTTGATGAGAACGATCCCGGGAGTGTCCACACCTTCCGGAAACCACCGCTCGAGATCGGGCACCCAATGTTCTTCGAATGCCGCCTTGTCGCGCACCAGTGAGGCGACGCCCTCGACAGCGATGAAAATCCCCGGTTTGCCGAGGAGACTGGGCGGTGCCGTGAACGTCAGCGAGACGATGTCGATGCCTTCGATCTCCGTGATTTTTCTGCTGTCCTCATACGAAAAGAACCAGGAATCACCGTCATATTCGACGTCGCCATTGTTGCTCATCGGTCGGGCCGAGATGCGGCCCGAGCCGGCGTTCGTCGACAGCATGCAGAAATCGATCTTCTTCAGTTGCGAGGACAGGTCTTCGATGGTCATGGACGCCATTGCGGTCTCCCGGGTTTGAATGCTCGAGAGTAGCGTGCAGGCGTCCAAATTGTTCCGTGGAAAGCCTGAGTGACGAAGCCTCCGACATTTTGATTATTCCCGCGGGTTCAAGAATGGAAGTATGCAGGAATTCCAGGGGTTACAGCAGCGTCCTATGCGAAGCTGAAAAGACAAGCGGCGCTTTAGCCTCAATGGCCGTCGGGCGGGACGGCTTCGACCGGAACCGTCTCTTTCAAGTTCTTCCGATGGAAGATGAAGAGCCCGGCAAAGACGATGATTGCGGCGCCGACGATGATCTGCATGTCGGGAATGTCGTTGAAGAAGATGTAGCCGAGCACGATCGCCCAGAGCAGCAGCGTATATTGCATCGGCGCCAGCAGCGATGCCGGCGCGAGCTTCAGCGAGCGGGTGATCAAGAGATGCGCGCACGTAGCGACGACACCGAGCAGCAGCATGCCGGACCAATTGACGAGCGTTGCCGGCTGCCAATTGCCGATGCTCAGCGCAATGCCGGTGGCAAGGGCGGCGATCGTCTGCCACGTCACCAGGGTCGTGTCGCTGGTCGAACGCAGATAACGACTCATCACCAGCGACAGCGCAAAGGCAAGGCTGCCGGCAAGGCCGAAGAGCGACGGAAGCGACAGCATCGCCGTCGACGGACGCAGCGCGATGACGACGCCTGCAAAGCCGACCAGAACGGCGAGCCAGCGGCGCCAGCCGATCTTTTCCCCAAGAAAGAAATGCGAGAGCGCGGCTATGTAGATCGGCCCGGCCATATAGAAGGTCATGACGTCGGCAAGCGGCAGATAGGCGACGGCCGCGTAGAACAGAGCGACATCGGCGGTCGCCATGAAAACACGGATGAACTGGAGGCCCTTCTTCTCGACGCGGAACAGGGCCATCGGCCCTTGCCGTGCGATCATCGGCCCGAGCACGATGAAAGAGCCGACCGAGCGGATCACCAGCACCTGGCCGAGGGCGAAGTTCGTGAGCAGCCATTTGCCCATCGCATCGTTCAGCGCAAAGAGCAGATCGCCGAGCAGCATCAGCACGACACCCGTCATGATCAGGTTTCCGGCGTTGGCTGCAGCCGCCTTGGTCTTCATCTCTCGAATCCTCGTGAAAACGGCCGCGCATTGCGCAGCCGAGTGCGGCTTCGGCCTTAACACCGCCAATGTCAATGGTCAGTTTCATCAGTGATTTTGTTTGTTCGCCGTCCTCTATCGTTCGGCACTTCATTGGCAGCTTTCAAAGGAATGCCTAAAGTGCCGTGAACGTCACAGCGAGGACAGCGCAAAGGCCGCTTGAAACCGTTCCGCCTCAATCAGGCCTCCCCCGAAGAAATGATTACGGCCGACCAGGCCGGGCGGTCATCTTCCGAATCAAGCACTTTGCGTTGTCGGCAGGTGCCGTGGTAGGAGCTGGGTATGAATTCACTAAGCGATCTAGATTGCCAAACCTGCGGTGCGTGTTGCTCCTTTTCATCTGACTGGCCAAGATTTTCCACGGAAAGTGATGCTGCTCTCGATTTGCTGCCACCGCGCTTCGTTGCTGCAGATGAAACGGGCATGCGTTGTAGTGGGTCGCGTTGCGCTGCATTGTCGGGTCGGGTCGGTGTCGAGACATCTTGCCTTGTCTACGATATTCGCCCTGTCGTTTGTCGCGAATGCGTTCCCGGAGACGCTGCCTGCCTGATGGCGCGTGACGCCTTCGGATTAACGCTTCCCTTGGATAGGTCAGCGCTTTAAGCCGGACGTAAATCCATAGCGCAGCGCGGAAGCTCAAACGCCTGGACGAAGTCCTTACCGCAGCTTCTCGACTGCGATGGCGAGACATGTCTTGAACGCGGACAAGTCTGTATAGAGCGCGTCACGAGCCGCGTCTCCGACGATGAGGACGCCGCCGCGCCGCTCGATCCCGGCGTGCAGCATGAGATTGTCGGCCAGGCCGAAATCCTCGACCGCAATCCCGTTCGGATCTCGCAGCCGACCTTCGGCATCATAGGCGACGGCGCCGCCATAAAGATCGCTCACCCGTCCGCTGTGATCGCGGGCCACATTCGTATAGGCGAAGACAGGCTTGCCGCTTGCGCACATAAAGCCGAGTTCGAAGGCCGTCCCGGTATCAGCGGCAATGCCGCGAAAGGGAGTTAGATTGGCGATGATGGCATCGGCCTCCATCATCATCTTCTCGTCCACCGCGTTTATCGCTGCCGCCCGCTCGCGCTTCGAGTTCGTCTGTGGGATTTCCAGGTCACCGGGTGAGAGTGGGTGAAGTCCCGCATCGCGGACAAGCGCTGCCTTCCGGTCGAGCATATCACGGGCGTTTGGAAGGAACACTTCAGGACCTGCGAGATAAATTTTTTTCGGCATAGATCAATTGCACCTTAAGGGGACGGGCTCGGAATGCGTCCCTTGCTGTAGAGCGAATGAGGATCACAATCCAGTGGACGAGAACCGCGCACGTGCAGCGCAGACGGATCGTTCGCCCGATCGTATGGGACCAAAGTCCCATGCTGGAACGAGCCCGCGCAGATGACGTTCAGCCATAGCCAAGAGCTGAGGAGATGTCGATGCGCCGCGATTTTTGGGACCAGCCCGTTGAGGTCATCATTGGGGATGGCGACCATCTTAAAAGTATCCGCAATAGCAGGGACGCGCTCGCATATCTGATGACCTGTTGGCCACCTGAGAAAGCGGCATCCTTCGCCGCCGCCAAGAAGATCTGCACGGACGCCATCCACGGGCAAGCCGATGCAGCCGCGGCCGCATTGGCTTTCAAAGTCGCGGCCGAAGAAGCCGGCGTGCTCCGTTAGCCCGCGCTTGCCGCAAACAACCGATAGCATCCTGGGGCGTGAAATATATTTCAACGTCTGAATTATATTGACAGACGACTGTGTCTAGGATTACTTGCCCATACCGGATTTCGAGGAGGAACTCCGGTCTTCAATGGATCATCGGCAGCCGCTCAGGCGCCGCCGGATATTTGGGAGGGGCTTCGGCCTCGAGGAGGAAACTTGCGCAGATTTTTAGGCACGACCGCATTGGCGGTCCTCGCATCGACTCTATTTGCCGGCGCAGCCAGCGCGGGTGCGGAAAATCCGTTCCGCTGCAAGCCGGGCGAAAAATACGTCATGAACGTCATGGTCTCGGGGGTCGAATATTGGTTCCCGGTCTATGAAATGTTCAAGCAGGCCGGTCAGCAACTCGGTTGCGAAACGGCCTATACCGGCACCCCGGAATATGACGTCAACAAGCAGATCGCCACCTTCGACCAGGCTCTGGCCCAGAACCCCGCCGGTATCCTCGTCCATCCGATGAATTCCGACCCGTTCATCGAGCCGATCAACCGGGCGATCGATCAGGGCACGGCGGTCGTCACCTTCGCAGCCGATGCGCCGCTCTCCAAGCGCATCTCGTTCATCACTTCGGACAATACCCGCGAAGGCACTTATGCGGCCGACGCGATTGCCGAAAAGATGGGCGGCAAGGGCGAATATGCCGTTCTGGAAAATCCGGGCCAGGACAACCACGACAAGCGTATCGCCGCTTTCATCGCCCGTATGGACGAAAAATATCCGGACATGAAACTGGTCGGCCGCGCTGCGTCCAACCAGGACCCGAATAAGGCCTATCAGGGCCTGATGAGCCTGGTGCAGGCCCATCCGAATCTTGGCGCCGTCTTCATGCCGGAAGCGAACTCGGCAATCGGCGCTTCGCAGGCCAACAAGGAAAGCGGCGGCAAGATCCTGGTGATGTGCGCCGACGTCAACGCCAATATCCTCGACATGATCAAGGCAGGCGAAGTGTTCGGCTCGATCAACCCGAACCAGGGCATGCAGGGTTACATGGGCTTCATGCTCCTGTGGCTGGCCAAACATCCCGAACTTATCGACCCGATGAACGACGCCAAGCGCGCCAGCTTCAACCCGATGAGCATTCCATTCGTCGACAACGGTCTGTCGATCGTCACGGCTGATAATGCCGACGACTTCTACTGGGACAAATACCTGAAGCGGCGGGGCACCAAAGGCATCGAGGAGTAAGCCGATGGTTCGGCTGTCCGGGCCAGGAGCTCCGGACAGCCACCATGAACGTGAGGAGGAGAGGAAGATGGCGGCGGTGCCGGTTCTGGAAATCCGCAATGTCAGCAAGCACTTCGGTGCGGTGAAGGCGTTGACTGAGGTGAGCTTCAGCCTTGAGAAAGGCGAGGTTCATGCGCTTTGCGGCGAAAACGGCGCGGGAAAGTCGACGCTGATGAACATCACTGCCGGCGTGCTGCAGCCGACCGAGGGCGACATTCTCGTCGACGGCGCGCCGGTAAAGGTGACGTCGCCGGCCGTGGCGCAATCGCTCGGGCTCGGCCTCGTGCATCAGGAAATTGCGCTCTGCCCCGATGCGACGGTGGCCGAGAACATGTTCATGGCCGCGACCAACCGCCGCCGCCGGCCTTTCATGAATTACGGCAGGCTGGAGCGGGAGGCGCAGGTCGTGATGAACCGTCTGGCGCCGATCGACGTCCGCCGCAAAGTCGGCGACCTGTCGATTTCCAGCCAGCAGCTCGTCGAGATCGCCAAGGCGCTAACACTCGATTGCCGGGTGCTGATCTTCGACGAGCCGACGGCAGCGCTGACGGAATCGGAGACGCAGGTGCTGTTCGGCATCATCCGCGACCTCAAGGCGCAGGGTATTTCGATTATCTATATCAGCCACCGCATGGCCGAAATCTTCAGCCTGTGCGACCGGGTCACCGTGTTTCGCGATGGCCGCTATGTCTCGACAGAGAAGGTGGCTGATTTGACGCCGGATGACGTGGTGCGCCGCATGGTCGGACGCGAGATCACCCAGCTCTATCCCGAAAAGCAGGCGCCGGCGGAGCAGACCGGCGAGACCATTCTGAGTGTGCGCCATCTCGGCGACGGCAGCCGCTTTGCGGATGTAGGCTTCGACCTGCGCAAGGGCGAAATTCTCGGCGTCGGCGGGCTGATCGGCTCCGGCCGCACCGAGATCGCCGAAGGTATTTGCGGATTGCGGCCGGTGATTGCAGGCGAGGTTGAACTGCATGGGCAGCGGCTGCGGACGCGGTCCTATGCGCAGGCCGTGCAGGCCGGGGTCGTTTACCTGTCGGAAGACCGGAAAGGCTCCGGCATATTCCTCGATCTCTCCATCGCCCAGAACATTGCCGTTCTCGATCTGAAATCGCTGACCGGACCGTTGGGGCTGCTGAATTCGAAGGCCGAGGCGGATCGCGCTCGCGACCTGGTTCGGCGGCTCGGTGTGCGGATGGGCGGTATCGACATGCCGGTCGCGTCGCTGTCGGGTGGAAACCAACAGAAGGTGGCGATTGGCAAGCAGCTGGCGGTTAATCCAAAGGTCATCCTGATGGACGAGCCGACCCGCGGCATCGATGTCGGCGCCAAATCGGAAATCCATCGGCTGCTGCGCGATCTCGCGCGCTCCGGCATCGGTATCGTCGTTATTTCGTCGGAACTGCCGGAGCTTCTCGGCCTGTGCGACCGGGTGCTGGTGATCCACGAGGGCAGGGTTGCCGGCGAGGTCGAAGGCGAGACGATGACCGAAGAAGCGATCATGCGGCTCGCGTCGGGCATCGGCGGTCACGCAAGGGCATCCGAGCATGCCGCATAACGAAAACGCAGGAGTAGGAGACAAGGTCATGGCGGAGGCTACGTTGGCAGCGGCACATCAGGCGCGCGCGCCCGGGTGGAAACGGCTGGGGAGGATGCGCGAGGCGGGACTGATCGCAATCATCCTGGCGCTCTGCATCGTCATGAGCTTTGCCTCGCCGCATTTTCTGACACTCGGCAATTTCCGGGCGATGTTGATGTCATTCTCGGTCGAAGGGATCGTCGTCGTCGGCATGACCATCCTGTTGATCGTCGGCGGGATCGACCTGTCGGTCGGCTCGGTCGTCTGCTTCTCGATGGTGCTGTCGGGTTCGCTGTTTCTGCTGGGGCTCGATCCATGGAACGCGTCCCTGCTCGGGATCGTTGCCAGCGGCCTGATCGGCTGCGTCATGGGCTTCTTCGTCACGGTCGTCGGGCTCAACCACTTCATCACCTCGCTGGCGGCGATGGTGATCGTACGCGGCGTCTGTCTGATCATCACCAAGGGCACGCCGCTGTCGCTGTTCACCTTGCCGCCCTCGTTCAAGGCGGTCGGGCAGGGCACGTTCTCCGGCGTCCCCTATGTGATCCTGATCTTCGTTGCCGTCGTCGTGCTGTTCGATTTCCTGCTCCGCCGGGCAACCGCCTTCCGCAAAGTGTTCTACACCGGCAGCAACGAGAAGGCGGCGCTCTATTCCGGCATCAAGACCAATCAGGTGAAGTTCTGGGTGACGGTGCTCTGCGCCACGTTGTCCGGTGTTGCCGGGGTGATCTACATGTCCCGCTTCGGTGCCGCGACCCCGACCTTCGGCGTCGGCATGGAACTCAACATCATCGCCGCCGCGGTGATTGGCGGTGCGTCGCTGAATGGCGGCTCCGGCACCATCCTCGGAGCAATTCTCGGCATCGCCCTGCTGTCGGTCGTCACGAGCTCGTTGATCTTGCTCGACGTATCCGTCTATTGGCAAGACATGATCAAAGGCTGCATTCTGCTTGCCGCCGTCTCGATCGATCATTTCCTGCACAAGCGGAAGGCTGCCTGATATGCCGATAGCCAAACTCAAACCCGCAAACGCGCCGCGCGAGGAAATCGTCATCGCCCGGCAGATGCACCAGGCTCTGGTCCTGCATTTCCTCGAAGGACTGACGCAGGCGCAGATTGCCGATCAGCTCGGCATCTCGCACGCCACCGTCAACCGCCTGATCAAGCGCGGCCGCCAGCTCGGCCTGGTCGAGATCAAGATCAAGTCGCCGGTCGAGCCTTTGGTCGATATGGAAGAACGGCTGCTGGCGCTTGGCGGCATCGGCCGTGCCGTGGTGGTGCCGACGGTGTCCGACAATCCGCAGACGGCGCTGCAAGCCGTCGGCGAAGCGGCAGCGCGGTTGCTGCTGGAGGAGATCGTCGACGGCGATACGATCTGCATCACCGGCGGCAAAGGGGTGAGCGCCGTCGTCGCCGGCCTGCAGCCGCCGCGTCGTTTCGATGTCGAAGTCATACCGGCAACCGGCTGCGTGCAGGGCAAGCACTATACCGACGTCAACCACGTCTCGACCTTGATGGCCGACCGGCTTGGCGGGCGTTCCTACCAGATCCACGCACCGCTCTTTGCCGACGATGCCGAGCAGCGGGCAATGCTGATCAACATGCGTTCGGTGGCAGACGTTTTCAAACGGGCGCGCGAGGCGAGGGTGGCCGTGGTCGGCATCGGCTCGATCCTGTCGGACGATTCCAGCTATTACGACCTGCATCCCTCATCGAGCACCGACCGCGCCGCGATCGAGCGGTCCGGCGCCTCCTGCGAATTGCTGGCGCATCTGCTCGATGATCATGGCCGGGTCTGCGACTACAGCCTCAACCGTTCGCTGGTGTCGTTGACGCTGCTGGAATTCGCCTCGATCCCCACCAAGATCGGTGTCGCGAGCGGCCCGAACAAGGCAGGCCCGATCCTCAGCGTTCTCCGCGGCAATCACCTGGATACGCTGGTGACCGACGAGGCGACGGGTGCGCGGGTGCTGGCACTGGCGAATGGCGAAGGAAAATGGGCATGAGCGCGCAGCAATTGACACGTGAGATCGGCAAATCCGGCGTTTCCGCCTCGGCGGTCGGATTGGGCACCTGGGCCATCGGCGGCTGGATGTGGGGCGGGACGGACGAGAAAGAATCCACCGCCGCAATCCAGGCATCGCTCGATGCCGGCGTGACGCTGATCGACACTGCGCCGGCCTATGGGCTCGGACGTTCCGAGGAAATCGTCGGCAGGGCCTTGACCGGTCGCCGCGACAAGGCTGTCATCGCCACCAAATGTGGCCTTGTCTGGCATACGCAGAAGGGCCGTCATTTCTTCGATCAAGACGGCAAGCCGGTCCACCGTTATCTCGGCCGCGAGGCGATCCTGCATGAGGTCGAGGAAAGCCTGAGGCGGCTCAAAACCGATTATATCGACCTCTACATCACCCATTGGCAGGACCCGACGACATCGGTCGAAGAAACGATGCGGGCGTTGGAAGATCTGCGCACAGCAGGAAAAATCCGGGCGATCGGGGCAAGCAATGTCAGCCACGACGACCTCAATGCCTATATCGCGGCCGGTGGTCTCGATGCGATCCAGGAGCGGTTCAGCATGATCGACCGCGAGATCGAGGCGGAGCTTCTGCCGCTGACCACGGTGAACGGCATAGCGACGCTGAGTTACTCCTCGCTGGCGCTGGGGTTGCTGTCCGGCACCATCGGTCCGGACCGTGTGTTCTCAGGCGACGACCAGCGCAAGGACAATCCGCGCTTTTCGGTCGTCAACCGCCAGAAGGCAATGGCGCTTGCCGACGCTATCCGGCCGATCGCCGAAAAGCACAGCGCCAGCATCGCCCAGACCGTGATTGCCTGGACGCTGGCCCAGCCCGGCGTGACCTTTGCGCTCTGCGGGGCGCGCAATCCGGCACAGGCGATCGACAATGCGCGGGCCGGGACTATCCGGCTGCATGCGGCCGACCGTGCGGCAATCGATGCGGCCATCGCGGCGAAACTGACTGATATAAGATAGCGGATCGCCATCATGAAACGTGAAGAGATATTGGACGGGCTTCGCCGGAGCCCGAAAGTGGACGTGTGTATCATCGGCGGCGGCATCAACGGCATCAGCGTCTTTCGGGAGCTGGCGCTGCAGGGGCTGAATGTGCTGCTCGTCGAAAAGCACGATTATTGCTCCGGCGCCAGTTCGGCGCTGTCGCGCATGGTGCATGGCGGGCTTCGCTATCTTGAAAACGGCGAATTCAAGCTGGTGCAGGAATCGCTGGTCGAGCGCGACCGGCTGCTGCGGAACGCGCCGCATTATGTCGCGCCTTTGCCGACGACGGTGCCGGTGTTCGATCTCTTCTCCGGCCTCGGCAATGGCATCGTCCGCTTCCTGGGGCTCAGCCGCCGTCCGAGCCGCCGCGGCGCCGTCGCTATCAAGGCGGGCCTGAGCATCTATGATTTCCTGACGCGCAAGCGAGCGCTCATGCCCCGCCACCAGTTTCGCGGCCGGCGTGCGACGCTTGCCAAGTGGCCGGCACTCAATCCCGACATCAAGAGTTCCGCCACCTATTTCGACGCCTGGGTCAGTCATCCCGAGCGGCTGGGCATCGAGCTTCTGCAGGATGGGCTTTCAGCCGAGTCCGGTGCGATGGCGCTGAACTATGCCGAACTGAGGCGTGGGCAAAATGGTGAGTATCATCTCGAGGACCGGATAGGCGGCGCCTCCGTTGCCGTCGAACCGGCGCTGATCATCAACGCCACCGGCGGCTGGATCGACGTCACCAATCGAACCTTGTTTTCCGAGGAAGCGCGGCCGGCGCCGCTGATGGGCGGCACCAAGGGCTCGCATCTGATCATCGACAATGCGGAGCTGTACGACGCACTTGCCGATCACATGATCTATTATGAGAACGAGGACGGGCGGATCTGCATCCTGTTTCCCTATCTCGGCAAGGTTCTCGTCGGTTCCACCGATATCCGCGTCGATGATCCGGAAACGGTGCGCTGCGAGGTGGACGAGCGGGATTATGTCCTGCAATCGCTCGCCTTCGTGTTGCCAGACATCGCCATCCGGCCGGAGCAAATCGTTTTCCAGTTTGCCGGCGTGCGGCCGCTGCCGGCCAGCACCGACAGTTTTACCGGACGTATCCCGCGCGATCATTTCTGCACCGTGCTGGAGCCGTCCGAGGGCGGGCCGCCGGTGCTCTGCATGATCGGCGGTAAGTGGACGACATTTCGCTCCTTCGGCGAACTGGCGGCCGACCTGGCTATGGAAAAGCTCGGCAGAAGGCGCCAGGTTGCGACAACCGATCGGCCGATCGGCGGCGGGCGGACATTTCCGGCCGATAGATCCGTATGGCTGGCGCAGGCGGCGACCGGCAAAGACGTTCCCGCCGGGCGCATGGCCGAGCTGTTAGCCCGGTATGGCACGGATGCCGAGGCGATTGCCGGTTTCATCGCGGCAGGCCGCGATGAAACCCTGCCGCATGCCGGCTACTCCACGCGCGAATTGCAGTTGCTGATCCGGGAGGAAGCGGTGGAACATCTCGACGACCTGCTTTTGCGGCGCACCACGCTTGCCGTTTCGGGCGAGCTTTCGCTCGACATGATGGATGCCGCACTCGACCTGCTGGCGCAAGAAAAGCGCTGGGCGCCGGGCGATCGCGCCCGGGAACGCGACCGCTTTCTCACCCTTCTCAACGAGCGCCACGGCGTCGACGAAGACATGCTTTCCGCAAGGAACGAACCAAGGAGCACAGAATGCGACACAACAGCAAAGTCCGGATGAACCGGCTGTTCGGCCGCGACCGCTGCCTCGACGTGGCGATCGATCACGGCGTCTGCAACGAGCCGTCCTTCCTCGACGGGCTGGAGGATATTCCAGCCGTCGTCAGGGCCCTGGTCTCTGCCGGCCCGGATGCGATCCAGATGAATTACGGCCAGGCGGACCTGCTGCAGGACATGCCCGGCAAGGACAAGCCGGCGCTGGTCATGCGCATCGACATGGGCAATCCCTATAACCGAATACGCCACCGCGACATGTGGGCGGTGCTGCAGAACGAGGCCGAGCCGTTGATCGGGGCGATCGAGATGGATGCGGCCTGCGTCGTCGTCAACCTGTTCATGCTGCCGGACGAGCCGGACCTGTTCCGCCAGTGCGTGGGGAATATTTCCCGCGTGCGGGCCGATTGCGACAAGTATGGCATGCCGCTGATGATCGAGCCGCTGGTGATGCAGCCGGTCACCGAAAAGGGTGGTTACATGGTCGATGGCGATGCTGACAAGATCGTCACGCTGACGCGGCTCGCCCGCGAGATGGGCGCCGATATCGTCAAGGCGGATCCGACCACCAATGCCGAAGATTTCCACAGGGTCGTGGAGGCAGCCCGGTGCCCGGTTCTCGTCCGAGGCGGCGGCAAGGAGGATCTTCGTGCCGTCTTCGACAAATCGGCGGCCTTGATGCGGCAGGGCGCGGTGGGCATGGTCTATGGGCGCAACATCTATCAGCACGCCAATCCGAGTGCGGTGGTACGCGGGCTGATGGCCATCGTGCACGAGGATGCGAGCGGCGAACAGGCCTTTGCGCTCTATCAGCAGGGCTGAGTTGCGATTTCGAACCTTCGGAGGGGTTCTGCATGGGAGACTATCTTTTGGGGCTCGACGCCGGAAATACCGTCATCAAGGCGGTGATTTTCGATCGGCACGGCAACGAGATCGCGGCTGCCTCCGAAGAGGGGCACAGCCGCATGCCGAGCCCGGGGCATGTCGAGCGGGGGTTGGACGAACTCTGGACGAATGCACGGCAGGTCATCCGCGCCTGCATCGAAAAGGCAAAGATCCGGCCGGAGGAAATCGCCGCTATCGGCTGCGCCGGGCATGGCAACGGTCTCTATGCGCTTGATCGCGACGGTGCTCCGTTGATCGCCATCCAGTCGCTCGACACGCGGGCGGCCGGGCTGGTCGATGAATGGCGAGAGGCCGGCGTTGGCGACCGGACCTATCCGATTGCCCGCCAGCGTCCGTGGCCGTCGCAGACGCCGACATTGCTCGCCTGGCTTAAACGTCACCGGCCGGACCTGTTCGGCCGCATCGGTACGGTGTTCTTCTCCAAGGATTTCGTCGTCAACCGCCTGACCGGCCGCCGCGTCAGCGAGGTGTCCGACATGTCGGGGGCCGGTTTGCTCGATCTTGCTGCGCGCCGTTACGACAAGGCGCTGATGGAGGCCTATGGACTGGGCGATTGCATGGACCTCCTGCCACCGCTCCTCGAAAGCGCCGACATTGCCGGCGTGGTGACGGAAGAGGTGGCGACGCAAACCGGCCTCGCCGCCGGTACGCCGGTGGTCGGCGGGCTGTTCGACGTCGTCGCCTCGGCGCTCGGTTCGGGCGTTTCGCGCACCGGCAGCGCCTCGATTATTGCCGGCACCTGGAGCATCAACCAGGTTATCATCGACGGTCCCGACCTCGACGGGCCGGTGTTTATGTCCTCGACCTTCGATCGAACGCGTTACATGGCGATGGAAAACAGCGCCACCTCGGCCGCTAATCTCGAATGGCTGGTGCGGGAGTTCTTCGAAGGCGAGCATGCGGAAGGCGTTTCGCCCTTCGATTCCTGTTGCGCACTCGCCACGGCGATCAAGCCCGCGGCAGACGATCCGCTCTATCATCCCTATCTCTACGGCGCTCAACAGGACGGCCACGCACGCGCCGGATTCTACGGTCTTGCCGGCTGGCACAGCAAGGGGCATCTCGTTCGCGCGCTTCTCGAAGGTGTCGCCTTCGGCCATCGCCAGCACATCGAAACGATCCGAAAGGCCGGAGCGGTCTTCAACGAAGCCGTGCTGTCCGGCGGCGGCTCGCGCAGCCTGATTTGGCCGCAGATCTTTGCCGATGTGCTCGGCGTTCCCGTCACCGTTGCCCGTTCGCGCGAAACCGGTGCGCTGGGAGCGGCGATTGCGGCGGGAACCGGCGTCGGCATCTTCGCGGACTTCGGTTCTGGAGCTGCGGCCATGGTGCAAACCGAGCGGCATTACCGGCCGGATGTCTCGCTTGAGGAGCATTATGCGCGGCGCTACGCTCTCTATCAGGATATCGCCGAGGCGATGGCGCCGCTCTGGCGGCGTCTGACGGCGGCTCCGCCGGCGGCAGCGGGAGTGGCGGCGTGAACATGCGCGTGAACGATGCGGCCATCGAGGCGGGAAGCTACGACTATATCATCGTCGGCGCGGGATCGGCGGGATGCGTTCTCGCCAACCGGCTGTCGACCGATCCGAAAAACCGCGTCCTGCTGCTCGAAGCCGGCGGCAGCGACCGGTATCATTGGGTGCATGTGCCGATCGGCTATCTCTACTGCATGGGCAATCCCCGCACCGACTGGATGATGAAGACGGCTGAAGAAACCGGGCTGAACGGCCGCTCGCTGCCCTATCCGCGTGGAAAGGTGCTGGGCGGCTGCTCGTCGATCAACGGCATGATCTACATGCGCGGCCAGGCGGCCGATTACGACGGCTGGCGGCAGGCGGGCAATTCCGGTTGGGGCTGGGACGACGTGCTGCCCTATTTCCTGAAATCCGAGGACAATTACCGCGGCAGGTCACGGATGCACGGGGCAGGCGGCGAATGGCGTGTGGAAAGGCAACGGCTTTCCTGGCCGATCCTTGATGCCTTTCGCGATGCCGCCGAGGAACTCGGCATTCCGAAAACCGACGATTTCAACGATGGCGATAATGAGGGTTCAGGCTATTTCGAGGTCAATCAGCGCGGCGGCCTGCGCTGGAACACCACCAAGGCCTTTCTGCGCCCGGCGATGAAGCGGGCCAATCTGCGTGTACTGACCGGCGCCGAAACCGAGCGGCTGGAATTCGACGGCAGGAGGGTGTCCGGCGTGCGGTTCCGGCTGAACGGCCAGACTCATCTGGCGCGCGCCGGCCGCGAGGTCATTCTGTCTGCCGGTGCGATCAATTCGCCGAAAATCCTGGAACTGTCAGGCGTTGGCCGCCCGGACGTGCTGTCCGCCGCCGGGCTGGATGTCACCCATGAACTTGCCGGCGTCGGCGAAAATCTGCAGGATCATCTGCAGATCCGCACGGTTTTCCGCATCGAGGGCGCAAAGACGCTGAACCAGCTTTATCACAACCTGTTCACCCGGGCGGGCATGGGGCTTGAATATGTGCTACGCCGGTCTGGGCCGCTGTCTATGGCACCGAGCCAGCTCGGCATTTTTGCCAAAAGCGATCCGGCTGTTGCGACCGCCGATCTCGAATATCACGTGCAGCCCTTGAGCACCGACCGGCTGGGCGAGCCGCTGCACAAATATCCCGCGGTTACCGTCTCCGTCTGCAATCTGCGGCCGGAAAGCCGCGGCACCGTCCATGTCGGCGGCCCGGACTTCTCCATGGCGCCGGACATCCGCCCGAATTATCTTTCGACCGTCGGCGACCGGATCGTGGCGACGAAATCGATCCGGCATGCCCGCCGGCTGATGGCGGCCGGCGCCATCGCCCAGTACCGGCCGCAGGAGATGCTGCCGGGCAGGCAATACCAAAGTGACGAGGACCTGATTCGCCGCGCCGGCGATATCGCCACAACGATCTTCCATCCGGTCGGCACCTGTAAAATGGGCAGCGACACGATGGCGGTGGTTGATTCGCAATTGCGGGTGCATGGGATGGCGAAGCTGCGGGTCGTCGATGCCTCGATCATGCCGACCATCATCTCGGGCAACACCAATTCGTCGGTGATCATGATTGCCGAGAAGGCGGCCGAAAGCATTCTATCGGAGGCGTAGAGAGCGCCTCGCGTCGGCCTGACGTGGATGCGTGAAGCATTCCTGCCGTCCCGGTACCCCAAAACGACACGCACAGACCTCGATTACCGTCGTCGCGGCCTATGGCGTTGCGACGAGCCCAACCCGCTCAACGCGGGTTGGGTGATCTTCGACTTTGAATCAGAGGGTTGAGACGTTCTCAGCCTTCGATTTTCCGGTCTTGCGATCCTGTCCGACGTCGAAGCTGACCTTGTCGCCTTCGCGGAGCGACCCGCCGCGCTGCAGAGCAGACACGTGCACGAACACGTCCTGTCCGCCATCCTCGGGGGTGATAAAGCCGAAGCCCTTGTCGTCATTGAAGAATTTAACCGTACCTGTCGGCATGAGATAACTATTCCTTGTGTCATTCGTCGATTTGCGAAAGCGAAACTATACCGCCGCCGCTCCTCTATCAACCTTCATACCGGTGACGCAACTTTAAAGGCGAAGAGGCAACAGTTTTGGCGAGGGTCAAACCGGCTCCTGACAGCCGATCGCCTGACGATCCGACCGTTTTTCATCGTCTCGATGGTGCGTCCGGAGGCATCGTCGAAATCTGTTTCTCGTTTGCGCCCGCGTCATCGACAGAATCAACGCAGGATTGCCGCCCGCGCGTGTAGAAAAGCATTGCCGATCGCCCATAACAGGTTGTAGATCGGTATCACACAATGGGATTGTGCAAGCCGGTCTGGATGACGCCAACTCCGCTCGTTGGTCCTCGGCCGCTGTATGAAGCTTTACCGGCGCGCCGCGCTGTCATTTGAGGGGTCTGCGCCGTTGTCTTCGCTTGTTCTCCCCAGCCGCCCGCTTTCACTGGCGCGCAACGTCATCTCCACGCCGAACGCTTACTTCTGGTCAACGCCCATTATCCTGGCATTGGCCGTCTTTCTATTCGTCTCGGAAGCACCCGGTGTGATCCGCGATTTCCAGATCAGCCAGAACCCTTTGGTGCTAGAGAACGGCGACGTGCAAAACGGGAAATGCACAACACGCAAGGCAGTCTTCACCGACTGCGAGGCACGCCTTGTCTACAGCTACGGCGGACGAAACTACGACACCGAGGTCGAGGTCATGTTCGTCGATTTCCATACCGGCGATTATGAAACCGATCTGGTGATTTCCGCCGACCATCCGGAACTCGCGACAATGAGCCTGGGTCTGGACATGCTCTGGAACAGGATCATCACGCTCACTGTGTTTGTGGTCCTGCTTGGCGGCATGAGCCTGGGCATGATTTTTCTTGGTATCCGCATTTGGCGGGTGAAGGGGCAATTGTGCCGGCCTGCCAGGCTGATCCCCGTCCCAGTCGAGATCAGTGCATTCGACCGCAAACGCGGGGTTCTTTCCATCACCTACAATGACAAGATCGCCGCCGACAAAACGGGACGATCGGCTTACACGCGGATGAAGAGCGGACAGGAGCCGCTGATCGTCGGTGAAGCCAATGGCAAGGCAATCGGAATGGCCGTCAGGCACGGCAATACGGCCCTGCCAGTGCTTCTGGACGATCGTCTGCAGCGGGTCGAGCTCACGGATGCCGAGCGCGCCGCGGCTCTTGCACCCCTGGGGCAGCAGCAAGACGGCGATCAGGCTGCGCCTGTGTTGATCGAAGAACCCAAAAAGACGGTATCGATCTGGAAACGGCTGCAGCTTTTCTTCGGTACGTTGCTTCTGATCGTCGTTGGTGTAGTCGGCTTCTGGCTTTGGTACGTCACGAGCTCGGCGACACAATTCCAATCACCTGGCATGGACATCAACAACCTCATGCCGGCGCCGTTGAACGAGTGGGGATGCGAGCAGCTGAAGAAGCGGTTTGGCCAGGATCGCGCGCCGTTTGGTTGCACCGCCGCCGATTACACGAGCTGGAAATAGCCGGCGCCCTATCGTTTGATCGGAACGCCTGCTAGCAGCCTCGCGCGAAAATGCGGCGCCTCATCCCGGTCGTCGGGTGTAAAAGGTGTGCCACGCTTCGTTGTTGCGGCTCATGCGGTATGAATCCCATTCAAGATCCAGGCCGGCCGCCATGAGGCGCAGCGCGAACTCGTCGCGGCGCCAGTAGGTCATATGGTAGGCGCCGCTCGTCTCCCCGTCTCCATCCCGCATCGTCACCAGGAAGACGCCTCCGGGGCGCAGCGCGGCGGCGATCTTTTCGAGGACGTGGCCGGTCTGGTCGCGAGGCACGTGGATGAGAACACAAAGTGCAATCACCGCATCATAAGGGCCGCCAAGGTTGCCGGTGATGACGTTGAGCAATTCGCCCTGCTTGCCGCGCGCTGCCTGCAACTCGAGAAATCGTCGCGTCGCATCGGTTCGCCTTACCAGAACACCCTGGGTCTCGAGAAAATCCGCATCCCACCCAGGGCCTGACCCGATCTCAAGGACCCGGCCGCCCTTGCCGGCGGCGATGGCGAGCTGTTGCAGCGCGGCTTCCAGGCCCGGCGCGGGAAAGGGATCAACGATGCGGCAATAGTCATCGGCATCCCCTTCATAGGAATCGATCGTGCATTGGGTATCGGCCAAGGCGGTGGAAGAGATGTGCATTTTGACCTCCGATTGATGAAATCCCGGCACCGCTCGATGGCGCCATATCATCATGCTCGACGTAAGACCGCGTAAGCACATCAGGCAAAATGCCTAGGCCGTGAAAAAATGGAATGCGATGCGGGCTTCGAGAAAGCGGCGGATATCAGGACGACTTAGCCAGGACTCCTGGAAGCTCACATCTATGCCGGATCAACGATCCGGAGCCGGTGCGCCATGGCGGCCGCAGCACCGCGGCTGGGGACGGCAAGTTTGCTCAAGATGTTGGAGACATGAACGCTCGCCGTTTTCGACGAGATGAACAGATTATCGGCGATCTCGCGATTGCTTTGTCCGGCGGCGACAAGCCTGAGTACCTCGAATTCCCGGTCCGTCAGGCCAAGTGGCGCCTTCGGTGTACTACCCTCTTTCCCGCCTCGCAGATCAATGCGGGCCTTTGCGGCCAGCGTCTCGATCTGATTGGCAAGCAGGCGGGCGCCGATCGAATGGGCAAGGTCCGCAGCTCGCCTGAAATGGTCTGCACCTCTGGCGCGCTTACCGGCATTCACCGCAGCGCTCCCGGCCTGCATCAGGGCATATGCCTGCCGAAAGGGCTGGCTCAAATCAGCCCAGCTTTGGGCAGCCGCTTCCCAGGCATCGAGGTCGGAAACCGTCGCGCGCGACATCTCGGCCGAGACAGTAAGCCTCTCGGCTTGCTCCACCACGTTGCGGCACGGGGTCCGAGCGGCGAGGTCCGCGAGCTGCTGGGCGACATCTTTCCGGTTCGTGTCGATGGCGACGCGCATGGCAGAGGCCAAGAGCGGCCAGGAGACGCCTCCTTGCTTCTCCAACTGGGTCGAAGCCGATCTTATCAGGATCGCAGATTGATCCATATCGCCCGCCAGCGCGGTGCTTTCGAGGTCGAATCGCAAAAGATTGGCCGTCATGCGGCCCGCGACCTGGGGGCCGGGTGGCAGAGCGCGCAAGGCGCTTGCCGCTGCGGCAACGCGATCCGAATCCCCCAGGACCAGGGCGATCTCCGCGTGACATTCGAAAACATGAACCAGCCCCAGCGGCAGCGGATCCAATGCCGCCATCCGTTCGCATGTCTCAACGGCTTCGGAAACGCGGCCGACGGCGAGCAGGGCGCGGCACAAGGGCGAACCCACGATTGCCCCGATATACCGGGCCTGGCCGAATTCGACGGTCCGGGCAAAGATCGCCGGTCCGATGTCGATGATCTGAGCGTAGTCTCCTGTCTCGAGCAGGGCTTGAAGCAGGGCTGCGCCCGCCAGCACCTCGACCCGGCCGATGGATGCCTGACCGGCGCGCTTAGCCACGTTCCAGAAGGCGTCGATGCGAGAGTTGCCCGCGGCCATGTCCACGGACGCCGCGACGATCAGTGCCTCGATGCGGTATTCCTCGTCATCGAGCCTCTCCGACAGGTCCTTCAACTCGTCGCCCAAGAGCCTGGCGCGATCGAATTCTCCCCGCAATATCAGAGCGCGGGAAAACTGCCCCAGTCCGTCCGCACGCAGCCTGGTGGGATCGACCGCGTGGTCAAGCGCTCGCTCAAGATCGGCGATCTCACCTGGGATCAGCGTGTGCTGACGCATCACCGCGCGCTGCAGAAGAAGGGCTGCCAGCTGTTCGCTGTCGCGCTCGGCATTCACTTCGGCGAGAGCACGTTCGACGAAGGCCAGCCCCTGTTCGGCTTCAGCTGCCCAGCAGGCCGCATCGGCAGCCAATTCCAACACCCTGCAGTGATCCGCGCCGATCAGGTCAGCCGCATGATCCACGTCGGGCCAGGCTGCCAGCACGAGCTTCAGCATCTCCATCTGGTCTGCATAGGCGAAGGCGGCAGCAGCTTCCGCGGCGGATTGCCACGCCCACCGCAGGCACGGTTCGGCCTGGCCGGCGCCGCGCCAATGGCGGGCGAGCGCAACGGCATGCCAAACCCGGTAGCTTGGAACCGAGCCGCGTTCGAGTACTTCGGCATAGGCGCGATGGATGGCCATCCTTTCGCCGGCGATCAGGTCACTACGCACCGCCTCGTGGATCAGGGCGTGGCGGAACGCATATCCGTCGCCATCCGGCACCAGGATCCCTGCCAAAATCGCAAGCCGCAGCAATTCTGCCAGTTCGATATCGGACTTCTCAGTCACGCTGCGAAGAAGCGCATGCGTGATATGTGGGCCGCCAAGCGCCATCACCTTCAAGAGTTCTGCCGTCGACGCCGGCATCTCCCTGACGCTTTTCAGCAGGTAGTCGTTGAGCGAGCCAGGGAAATCTGTCCGCAAGTTTCCGCTCGCATCGATAAGCACCTCCGTGAAAAGCGGGATCCCGCAGCAACGCGCATGGACCTCATTGATGACGGCCGGTGTCGGCGGGCGCCCGAGCAGCCCCTCGAGCTGCGCGGCGACTTCGGCGCGCTTCAGGCGGGGAAGCTTCAACACCTCGGCAGCCTCGGACAGCGAGAGGTCGGCGATGGTCGTTCGCAGTACGTTGCTGCCGCTGGTCTCCTCAGGTCGGTAGGTGACGATCAGCATCATCCGACTTTTCTTCAGCCGCGTCGTGAGGAAACGAAGCAGATCGCAAGTGGCCTGGTCGGCCCAGTGAATGTCTTCGACGACAACGACGAGCGGCATCTCCCGGGCGAGCTCTTCGAACAACTTCCTCAACGCCTCGAACAGCCTCGCTCTTGCGATGCCCGCATCAAACCGTTCAGATGTTTCGCCGAATTCGGGAAGAAGCCAAGCCAGCTCGCGCGCACTCGCGGCGCCGACAAGCGACCGGACCGCCGTCCCGCCGCGCAGTTGAACCAGTTCATGCAGCACGGCCGTGACCGGCGCATAGGGCAATGCCGATTCTCGCTGCTCGATGCAGCCGCCCTTCAGGATCAACGCACGGCCTGACAGTCGGTCGGCAAACTCCTCGACCAGCCGGCTCTTGCCACCGCCTGCTTCCGCCCCGAGAAGAATGGAGCGTTGCCTGCCGCCGGAGACGTCCCGGAACGCGGATTCCATCGCATCGAGTTCTGCTGCACGGCCCGAGAACAGGGACTTTTTGAGGGATGTCGACACAAAGTCCTCCGATAGGTGAAGCTCAAGATTAGCAGAGATGGAGGCGTAGTCATCCCGTGCGTGTTTTGAACCTGTCCTAGGCAAAATGCCTGATGCGGCACTCCTGCCTTAGCCCCAACATGGGGATGCCTGCTAACACCAGGACCCAAGGCTTCGCCGCTTCACCCGATACACATAAAGGACGCTCCAAGTGACTGAACGCAATATCAAGTTTGACGACGTCGAGATCGCCGCACAGGCCTTTGGCGACCCGGCGCATGAGCCGATCCTGTTGATTATGGGCGCAATGGCGTCGATGCTGTGGTGGCCGGACGGGTTCTGCCAGAAGCTCGCCGCTCTAAAATATTATGTCATTCGCTATGACAATCGAGACACTGGCCGTTCGACGATCTACGAGCCGGGGGAACCGCCTTACACCATGGACGACATGGCTGCGGACGCCGTCAGGGTACTGGATGGCTACGGCATTGACCGCGTCAATCTGATCGGCATGTCACTGGGCGGCACGATTGCCCAGATCGCAGCGCTCTCCTATCCCGAACGCGTCAAGACGCTGACGCTGATGTCCACCACGCCAATAGGCATTGATACTAGCGGGCTGCCGCATACCACTGACGCCTACATGGCGCACGCCGCGACGGGTGACGCCATCGACTGGACAGACAATGCCCAGGTGATCGAATTTCTTGTCAGAGACACCCGGATGATCGCCGGGGTGGCGCACACCTATGACGAAGGGCGGGCGCGCGCCTTTGTCGAACGGGATGTCAGGCGGGCGAAGAACTTCGTCAGTGCCACAAATCATTTCATGTTGAGGGGCGGGCAGGCCTTGAAAGGAAAATTGGCGGAACTGGCCGCGTCCCTCCTCGTCATACACGGAACGGCCGACCCGATTTATCCGGTTGAGCACGGCGAACTGCTGGCAAGAACCGTCCGGGGCGCGAAGCTTGTCCGCCTCGAAGGTGGCGGCCACGAAATTCATCCCAACGATTGGGAAGAGATCATTTTCGCCATCGACGCCCACTTGCGGTGACCCGCGAAGCGGCAGGGCGTACCGATCGACGGCTACACCCTCCCGTACATCCGGCTCGCCCGCAGCAAGCGTTGCGAATAGGGATGTTCGACGGCGCCTCGGCGCAGGGCCTCGATATCGACCTGTTCGACGATCTCGCCGGCTTCCATGATGGCGACGCGGCTGCACATATGGGAGACGACGGCGAGGTCGTGGCTGACAAGGAGGTAGGTGAGGCCGCGCTCGGCGCGCAGATCCTGCAGCAGATTGAGGATCTCGGCCTGGACAGAGACATCGAGCGCCGATGTCGGTTCGTCGAGAAGCAGGACGTCAGGGTTCAGCATCAGGGCGCGGGCGATCGCCACACGCTGGCGCTGCCCGCCGGAAAGCTGATGCGGAAATCGGTAGCTCAGCGCCGGATCGAGGCCGACCGATCTGAGTACCGCGTTGACGTCGACGGAATTCGTCTCCAGCCCCTGGTTGCGCAGCGGTTCTTTCAGTTGCGAGCGGATGGTCTTGCGGGGATGGAGCGATCCGTAGGGGTCCTGAAACACCATCTGCACCCGGCGATAGAACGGCCGGCTGCGCTGCCGGTCCAGCGTCTCGCCCTGGAGTTCGATGTTGCCATCATAATTGGCGTTGAGGCCGGAGAGGGCCCGGAGAACCGTGGACTTGCCGCAGCCGGACTCGCCGACCAGGCCGAACGCCGTCCCCCTCTCGACCGTGAGGTTCACATCTCTGACAACGGGCCGCTGGCCGTGTCCGAAACGGATAGTAAGGTTGTCGATCCGGATCATGGCCGCACCTCCATTGCGAGGTCGTCAAGCCAGGTCGGGTCGCGTTTCAGGATGGGCAGCCGGGCAGGAGGATTCTCGATCGTCGGCAAGGATGCCAGCAGCCCCTGCGTATAAGGGTGTTTCGCCTTGTCGAGATCGCGCGCCTCCAGCACCTCCACGACACGGCCGGCATACATGATGAGGACGCGGTCGCAGAAATTGCGGATCAGATTGAGGTCATGGCTGATGAAGATCAGGCCGAGATTGCGGCGTGAGACGAGTTCGTCGAGCAGCGCCAGGATTTCGAGCCTGACCGTGACGTCGAGCGCCGAGGTCGGCTCGTCGGCGATCAGCACTTCGGGTTCGGCGATCAGCATCATGGCGATCATCACGCGCTGGCCCATCCCGCCCGATATTTCGTGCGGATAAAGACGGGCGACGCGCTCGGGATCGCGGATTTGGACGGCTTCGAGCATGTCGAGCGCCTGTTGATAGGTCTGCTTCGCGCCCGCCTTCGGATGATGGAAACGGTAGGTCTCGGCGATCTGTTCGCCGATGCGCATGACCGGATTGAGCGAATATTTCGGGTCCTGCAGGATCAGCCCGATCCGCCGCCCCCGGATCGTCATCATCTTTCGTTCGTCGGCCTTGAGGAGGTCGACGTCGCGAAAGGCCATCCGCTCGGCGCGGACGATCGCGGTCGGCGGCAGCAGCTTCATGATCGCCCGGCCGACGGTGGATTTGCCCGATCCGGATTCGCCGACGATGCCGAGTTTTTCCTGCCCGAGCGCAAAGCTCACGCCGCGCACCGCGCGCATGTGGCCGCCGCCATAGGCGATTTCGAGGTTTTGAATGTCGATGAGCGGCTCTGTCATTCCGAACCTCTCGGGTCGAGCACGTCGCGCAGCGCATCGCCGACGAGATTGAAGGCGAGGCTGACGAGTGCGATGGCGATGCCGGGCGCGGCGATCACCCAAGGGCTATCGAGCATGAACTCACGACCGCTGGCGGCCATCGAGCCCCATTCCGGCCAGGGCGGTTGCGCGCCGAGGCCGAGGAAGCCAAGACCGGCGGCAGTGATGATGATGCCGGCCATATTGAGGGTGACGCGGACGATCACCGAGGGAATGCACATCGGCAGGATGTGGCGGGTGATGATCGCAAGCGATGTCGCGCCCTGCAGGCGCACGGCGGCGATATAATCCGCTTTGCGCAGGCTGAGCGTTTCGGCGCGCGCCAGCCGCGCGATCGGCGGCCAGGCCGTCAGCGAAATGGCGATGATCGCATTGGTGATCCCGGGGCCGAGGGCGGCGGCAAAACCGAGCGCCAGCACCAGTCCGGGGAAGGAGAGGAAGATATCGGTGATGCGCATCAGGATCTCATCGACAATGCCGCCGAAATAGCCGGAGACCGTGCCGATCAGCAGGCCGAGCGGTGCGACGATGATCGTCACCAGCATGATGATGTAAAGCGTGGTGCGGGCGCCGTAGATCACCCGCGCAAAGACGTCGCGGCCGAAATTGTCGGTGCCGAGAAGATGGGCGGCCGAGGGCGGCGCGAGTCGCCCGGCCATATCCTGCACGATCGGATCGTAGCTGGTGAGCAAGGGGGCGGCCGTCGCCACGACGATCAGCAGCACGATGATGAAGAGGCCGGCCAGCCCAAGCGGGTGCAGGCTGAATTTCAGCCAGCCCTGATGGATTTGCTGCGCCGACGACTGGAACCAGCCCTGAGGCTCATCTGCCCGCAACCAACTGCGAAAGCCGAGGGTGTGGGCGTCTGCGTCTTCTGAGGAGATCGTCATGGCGTCACCGTGTTCTCGGATCAAGGATGCGGTAGAGCACATCCGACAGGATGTTGATCGTCAGGAAGACGGCGCCGATCGTCAGAACCGAACCCATGACGACGTTCATATCGTTCATCTGTAGCCCGCGGGTGAGATACTGGCCGAGCCCCGGCCAGCCGAAAACCGTCTCGATCAGCACCGCGCCTTCGAGCAGCCCGCCGAAGGTCAGTGCCAGGATCGTCAGCAGCTGCACGCGGATGTTCCGGAAGGCGTGCCGCCAGACGACCTTGCGGGTGCCGAGCCCCTTGGCCCGGGCGGTGATGATGTATTCCTGGCTCAACTGCTCCAGCATGAAGCTTCGCGACATGCGGCTGATATAGGCGACGGAGTAATAACCGAGGATCGCCGCCGGCAAGATGATGTGGCCAAGCGCGTTGTAAAACACGTCCCATTGCTGCTGTATCGCCGCGTCTATCAGCAGAAAGCCCGTCATGGGGGTGACGAGGCCCTCATAGAAGACGTCGATGCGGCCCGATGCGCCGACCAGCTTGAGCTTGGCGTAGAAAAGGAAGAGCGCCATCAGCCCGGTCCAGAAGATCGGGATGGAGTGGCCGGCAAGCGCAACGATCCGGGCGATGTGATCGATGATGGTTCCGCGCCTGACGGCAGCCGTGACGCCCAAGGGAATGCCGATAATGGCGCCGATGATCATGGCGATGATCGCAAGCTCGATGGTGGCGGGAAAGATCGTCATCAGATCGGTGAGGATCGGCTGGCCCGTGGTCGCCGACGTGCCGAGATTGCCTGTGGCGATCTTTCCGACATAGGAGAGGAACTGCATCCAGATCGGCTGTCCGAGCCCCAGCTCGTTATAAACCCGATCATAGACCTCCTTGCTGACCTCCGGCCCGGTGATAGCAAGCACCGGGTCGGCAGGCAGCAGGCGCCCCATCGAAAAGGTCAGGAAAAGCAGACCGAGCAGCGTGGTCACAACAGCCACCACGCGTCCCGCCAGGCGCCGCAGCAAGCTCATCAACGGGTGCGGGGCCGCATCGGCGAACCCGCCCGCTTGAGAGCGACGGCCTTCCTGCTTCGATGTCAGATCGGCGCTCGCCACGCGCTCTACTCCTTGGTCACGTCATGCCAGCGCGTCGACCACGTCGTGTGCCCGTGATAATTCTTGACGTTGGCGCGCATGACGTAAGGGTCGGTTCGCTGGAAGAAGATGACGAGCGGAGCGGCCATGCCGGCATAGATGCCGTCCATCTTCTTGAACATATCCGTGCGCTTGGCCGTATCGCGCTCTTTCATCGACTGATCGATGAGGGTGTTGAGATCGTCCACCTTCATACCTGTGCGCCAGAGATAATAGCTGCCGAGGCGCGCTTCGTCGCTATTGTCAGGGTTGAAGGCATATTGTGTGGCGACGGCGAAGGGATCCGGCAGGCGGGCGCCGGAATTGCCGAGCAGCACTTCGAACTTGCGTTCGCGGAAGGCGGGCGTGAACTCGCCGGGCACCAGATCGAGATCGAGGCCGGCAGCCCGCGCGCTCGCCTGCAGCGCTTCGGCGAAGGGCAAGGTCGCTGCCCCCGACGGATTGAGCACTTTCTTCAAGCCGTTCGGATATCCGGCCTCCGCCAGCAGCTGCTTGGCTTTAGCGGGATCGTAATCATAGCGGGCGGCAGCCTCATCGGGCGCGCCGATCATGCCGCGCGGGATCATCGACTGCCAGGGAAAGCCCGTATAGCGCATGATGTTGCCGGAGATCGCCTTCCAGTCGAAGGCGTGCTGGAAGGCCTCGCGAACCTTCGGCTTCTGCAGATCCGGGTCTTTCTGATTGAGGGCGATATAATAGAAGCCAAGACCCGGGACATTGTCGATGACCATATCCTTGTTGGTGGACAGCGCATCGAGATCGCCGCTTGCCACATACTGGCCGACATCGACGTCGCCGGCTTCGAGCTGCAGCCTGAGGTTGCCGGATTCCGGGATGTGGCGGGCGACGACGCGGGCCATGGCGGGCTTGCCGCCCCAGTATTTCGGCTGCGCATTGAAGATCGCCACGTCGTTCGGCCGCCATTGCGCCAGGCTGAACGGACCGCTGCCGGCGGAATTGGCCGAAAGCCAGGCGCCGCCGAAATCGCCATTCGCCTCATGCGACAGCACCGTCTTCTTGTCGACGATGCCGATCGACGAGCCGGCCAGCGAATAGAGCACCAGATCGGTATTCACCGACTGCGGCAGTTCGATCTCGAGCGTATGCTCGTCCTTTGCCCGAACGAGTTTTTCGACGTTATCGGGCTTGAAGCCCCAGAGCGCCACGTCAGTCGAGCCGACCTGGCCCATCTTGATGACGCGCTGGATCGACCAGGCCGCATCCTCGGCGGTCACCTTGTTGCCGCTCTGGAAGACGGCGTCGTCGCGCAGGGTGAGCGTGATGATCTTGCCGTCGTCTGAGACGCTCCATTGCGTCGCAAGCATCGGCTTCAGCGTCTTGAGATCGTCCGGCGACAGCTGCACCAGATTGTCGTAGAGGTTCGAGATCAGCTCGGAAACGGTGCGGGCATTGTTCTGGGCCGGATCGAGCGTGCGGATGCCGGTGAGATTGGTGCCTATGACCAGCATATTGGGCGGCGAGGCAGCCCAGGCAGGCTGCGTCGTTATCAGGGCGCCGGTAATTGCGATCGTTGTCAGTAGCTGTTTCAGCATCTCTAGACCTCCCAATCCTGTTGTTTGCAGAAATAATGTCGAACTCAGCCGGCCGCCTTGGCAGGCTGCTGCCGGTCCGGATCAGTTTGAATGCTGCCCTCGGCCTCCCAGCCTCGTAGCAGCCGATGAAGTTCCTCGCGATCATGCTGGTCGAGCAGCGGCAACCCCGGCACGCGCACGGGGCCGACATTGAGGCCGGAATAGGTGACCGCCTCTTTCACGACGGTCACATTGGCGCCGTTGCGGAATTTGGTTCGCATCCGCTCGAACGGCTCGAGCTTGTTGACGATCGCCCGTGCCGCGGCAAAGTCGCCTTTTTCGAGCGCGGCGTGGACGGCAAGCGAAAGCTGCGGCGCAACGTTGACGAGGCCCGACGTGAAGCCGCGCGCGCCGGCGGCGGTGAATGTCGGCGCCCAGCTCTCCGCCAGGCCGCAGACGAACAGGGCACCATCGGGATCGGCCGCCGGAATCGCACGCGACAAGAGCATCAGATCGGTCGTGGCAAACTTGATGCCGGCGATATTGCCGTGGTTGGCGAGGCGGACGATATCGTCGACACCAAAACCCTCGGCCCTGACATAGGCGACGAGCGGCAGAGTGGACGCATCGGCAAGATTGCAGAAATAGCCAATCTGGGCCGAAGGTGCTGCGAAAGGATCGACGGGCTGATGCGACATGACGGCGGTTGCGCCGATCGCCGACGCATCCCTCGCCATGCCGATCGCCTCGCGCAGCGACCGGCCGATCGCCGCCGTCACCGGCGCGCGGCCGTCGACGCCTGACACCGCGGCTTCGTGGACGATCCGGATTTCCTGCGGCGTCAGCGCGTAGAATTCCCCGGTATTGCCGGCAGCGACGATGTTGTGAATGCCCGCGGCCGCCACCCGCGCATAGACCTTGGCCGTAATCCGCGTTTGGACTTCGCCTTTGCTGTCATAGGCCGTGACGGGAACACCCGAAACGCCCGTGAGCGCCTTGCGCATGATCGCGATGCTCATTTTTCTTCCCCGTTCGCTTTCAAGATAATTGGTTGCCGAAGCGGAAGGGCGGCAGCCCTTCTGCATCCACGTCGAAGGCGATGACCGTGCCCGCCTCGAAACGTCCGGTGCGGTCCGTCGACAGGCTGGTGACGAAGAGGGTGCTGAGATCAGGTCCCCCGAAACACGGCATGGTCGGTGCCGGGACCGGCAGAATGTAGATCTCGACGATTTCACCTTCGCTCGATATGCGGTTGAGGCGGCCGGCGGAGACGCCGGCGCTCCAGTAAAACCCGTCGCGATCAGTCGTCGCCCCGTCCGGCCGCCCCTCATCTTCTGTGAAGCTGCGAAGGCGACGTCCTTCACCGAGACTGCTCGTCTCGGCATCGAAGTCGAATGCTTGCAGGAAACATTGCCGGCTGTCGGAGTGATACATCCGCCGGCCGTCCGGCGACCAGGCGAGGCCATTGGAGCTCGTCAGTCTCGTTGCAACCGTCCGCGTGCTGCCATCGGCGCCGACGCGGTAAAGAGCGGCCTCTTCGATCTGCGGCTTGGCTTCGCTGATCGAGCCGACCCAGAAATGCCCGTCCGGACCGACCTTTCCATCATTGAGTCGGCCGATCATCTCGCGCCCGACCGGGTCGCATAGAAATTCGATATCGCGGGAGGCCGGATCGAAGAGATGGACGCCCGTCTGGAGGCCGACGACAATCCTATGATCGCGGCAAAGCCCGAGGCTGCCGACCGCCGCTGGCATGTCGAAGCGGTCGATCTTTCCCGAAGCCGAGAGCCGGACAACCGCCGGCGCCAGGATATCGACGAGCCAGAGCGTGCCGGTCTCATCGTCCCATACCGGCGATTCACCGACCGTCAGCGGTTGCTGGATCACGTGTCGGATTTGTGGGCGGATGATCCGAGGCGCCGTCATTCGGCCGCCTCCAGGCTCTTGGCCAAACCTTCTGCATCGCGCATACGGATGGTGCCGTCGTGATTGATCTCGCAGAACCCGCCACCCTGGAACGCCAATGCGACCGGTCCTTCGGATCCCTGTTCGATGCGGGCGTGATCGCGCGGCCGGTCCTCTGGCCGGTAGCCGAGCCTCGTCGCCAGATCATTGTCCCACCATTTCTCGTCGGTATCGGAAACGCCGTAGACGACCGTCGCGGCGATCGACGGGTGGGACAGCCCGATCCGCACCAACTGCGCCAGATCCCGCGCGCTGATCCAGATCGCAATCGATCGTTCGCTGTTGGGATAGGTCCCGGCATTGCCGATGCGGATCGAAAGGGAGCGAATGCCCGACGTGTCGTAATAAAGCCCCGCCACCAGTTCGCCCCAGCATTTGGAAAGTCCATAGGGGCTGTCGGGACGCATCGGATCGAGCGGCGATATGATTTCGCCACGCGGATAGAAGCCGGTCGCATGGTTGCTGGAGGCGTAGACGACCCGCTCGACCTTGTTGATCCGCGCCGCTTCGTAGAGATTGTAGGTTCCAAGCACATTAGCGTGCAGAATGGCGTTCATGTCGGTGCCGCTTGCGATACCGGCGAGATGAACGACGCCGTCGATATCCTTCAGCGCAGCCGTTGCCTCATCGAGCTTTGTAAGGTCTGCCCCGACGAAGGTCTCGTTTTCGCCAAGCCCGGCAGGCTCCTGCAGATCGATCAGGCTGACGTGGCCGAAATGTGCGCGGAGGAGCGGGCGCAGCAGCGTTCCGACACGCCCAGTAGCCCCCGTCAAAGCGATCCGTTTCATCGTTCTTCCTCCCATTCTCGCTCAAACGCCCTGGAACATGCGGGCACGAGCATTCAGTATGTGCTTCTTCATCGCATCGTGCGCTTCGGTTTCCCGGCGTGCGAAGATCGCCTCCACGATCACCGCGTGCTCGTCCTGGACGCTGCGGATTTGCTCCAGCGTGCGTTTCAGGCTCAGGCTTCGCGTAACGGAATGCCCGATGGCGAAATGCGGCCTGAACCATTCGCGCACGGTGATATGGAACTGGTTGCCGGTCGCCATGGCGATGGCATCATGAAGAACCTGATCCTCCTCGGCGCCGAGTTCTCCGTTGCGCAGGCATTGCTCGATCGAAAGAAGCGCTGCCGTTATCCTCTCCTTGTCGGCCGGCTGCCAGTTTCGCGCGGCAAGCTCCGCCGCCTCGGCTTCGAGGCCTGCGCGGAATTCGAAAAACCGCTGGACATCGGCGAGCGATCCGACCGGCACCATTTTCAGCATCGACGAATCCGGTCTTTGCCGGACATAGGAGCCGGAGCCCTTGCGGGAAACGACCAGGCCATCAGCTCTCAAGCGCTCGAGTGCCTCGCGCACGACGGGCCTCGAAGCGCCGAAATCGGCGGCGAGCTTCGTCTCCGACGGCAACCGTTCGTTCACCGGAAAATTGCCGTCGGCGATCATCCCCACGATCTTCTCGTAGATGATGTCGCTGAAGCGCGTCGCGCCTCGGTTCGGAACGGCGTCGGCCGCGAATGTCATTATCGTCCTTTTCTCTGAACGTCAGGCAGTTGTCCGCCAACGACATTTCAATGCGCTTCACAGATTCTGACAGATTGGCGTCTTTTGTGCGCTCCAGCCTGGATTTTAAGGCGTGTAATTCAAGCTTTCATGCTGCATCGCTACAAAATATGTAATTATCTGTCAACTCTTGTAATCATTTGGGAACGTGTCTATGGTTCGGTCCGGGCGCCGAGGAGGGCGCAGCGGCAGGTCGGGAGCCCGCCGCATCAGCCGGCTCAAAAGTTGCGCCGGCATAGAAAGGGAGGAACTCGATGCCTAATGAAATTCTGTCGCGCGGCGTTACCCGCCGCGCCGTGCTTGGCGGCATGGCCGGTGCAGCGGCGCTATCCATCGCGGGCCGCGCTTTCGCCGCAGGCGGCGAAGCGCCCGCCCTTGCACAACTTGTGAAAGATGGAAAACTGCCGCCGCTCGCCGAGCGCCTGCCGAAGAAGCCGATGGTCGTCAAGCCGTTCGAAAAAGTCGGCACCTATGGCGGCTCTCTGCGCCGCGGCCTTCGCGGTTCATCCGACCATAACGGCATTCTGCGCATGGTCGGCAACCAGAGCCTCGTACGCTGGAACCTCGAATTTACCGCTGTGGAGCCGAACCTTGCCGAGCGCTGGGAAGTCAGCGATGACGCGACGCAATTCACCTTCCATCTGATCGAGGGTGTGCGCTGGTCGGACGGTCATCCCTTCACCGCCGATGACGTCGTTTTCGCGATCGAAGACTGCGTCAAAAACACCGAGCTCTACAGTGCAACACCGGCGCAGCTTGCTGTCGCCGGCAAGCCGGTTACCGTCGAGAAGATCGACGATCATACGGTGAAGTTCACCTTTGCTGCTGCCAACGCGCTTTACCTGGAAAACCTCGCCACGCCGCTCGGGCAGCATCCGACGCTCTTTCCGAAGCACTACTGCAGCCAGTTCCTGCCGAAATATAATCCCAACATCGAAGCCGATGCGAAGAAGGCCGGTGTCACCAGTTGGACGGAGCTGTTCCGCAGCCGTTGCGGCGACATCGAGATCCCGACACGATGGGGCAATGTCGACAAGCCGACGCTCGATCCATGGGTGGTCAAGGAACCCTATGTCGGTGGCGCCACGCGTGTCGTCATGACCCGGAATCCTTATTTCTGGCAGGTCGATACCGAGGGCAATCAGCTTCCCTATATCGATGAGATCAACTTCGGCATCTCGCAGGACGTCGAATCGCTGATGCTGAACGTCATCTCGGGCAAGATCGACATCCAGGAGCGCCATATCAGCGTGCTTGCCAACAAGCCGACGCTGTCCCAGAACATGCAGAAGGGCGACTATCGTCTGCTGACGCTCGTGCCTTCGGCCTCGCAGCAGTGCCAGATCTACTTCAACATCACCCACAAAGATCCTGCCATGCGCAAGATGTTTGCGGATAAGTCGTTCCGGCAGGCGTTGTCGATCGGCATCAATCGTCCGGAGCTCATCGATATCGTCTATTTCGGCCAGAGCGAGCCTTACCAGGCCGGACCGCGTCCGACCCATCCCTGGTATAACGAGAAATATGCGCGTCAATTCACCGAATATGACGCGGACAAGGCAGGCGCGATGCTCGATCAGGCCGGCTACAAGAAAGGTGGCGACGGTTTCCGCCTCCGGCCGGACGGCCAGAAGGTGTTCTTCTCTATCGACGTTATTCCGACGCTCTATCCCGACCTCGTCGACGCGCTCGAACTGGTCAAGACGCATTGGGCCCAGATCGGTATCGACATGAAGGTCAACACCATCGAACGGGCGCTTTATTACACCCGCGGCGACGACAACGCCCATGATGCGCAGGTGTGGCCGGGCCCAGGCGGTCTCGATCCGATGCTCGATCCGCGCGATTTCTTCGCCTTCCATCCGCAGGGCTCGCGTTACGCCATTCCGTGGACGCTGTGGTACACCTCCAACGGTGCACGCGGCGAAGAACCGCCGGAAAGCCAGAAGAAGCGCATGAAGCTCTTCGACGAGGCGCGCTCGACGGCCGATCTCGACAAGCGTGGTGCGGTCATGAAGCAGATCTTCGATATCGCCGCGGAGGAATTCGAGACCGTCGGGCTCTGCCTTGCCGTCGGCGGCTTCGGCATCATTCGCAACAACCTGCGCAATGTTCCCGAAAAAGAGCCGGACAGCTGGTCCTGGCCCAATCCGGGGCCTGCGCTGCCGCAGCAGTTCACCTTCACGAGCTGATTTGGATCTCCGGCGCCGTGCCTGACGGTACGGCGCTTTCTTTCGGTTCGCCCTCCGAGATGCCTTGCCGGCCTTGACAGCCGGCAAGGCACGGAAGGTGGCGTTCAATGCAAGAGGCGCCCATGCTGGTCTTCATCGCCAAACGCTTGCTATGGATGATTCCATCGCTTTTCGCCGTCAGCTTCCTGGCTTTCGTGCTGATCCAGCTGCCGCCCGGCGACTATGTCACCACCTATATCGCGACGCTGGCAGCCTCCAACGAGATCGTCGATCAGAATACCGCGGCGCAATTGCGCGAGCGTTTCGGCCTCGACGATCCGATGCTCATCCAATATTTCAAATGGATATGGGGCATCCTCTCGCGCGGCGATTTCGGCATCTCCTTCGAATGGCAGCAGCCGGTCTCTGATCTGATCTGGGAGCGCATGGCGCTGACGCTTGTTCTGGCTCTGTCGACATTGATCGCCACCTGGGCGATCGCGCTGCCGATCGGCGTCTATTCCGCCGTGCGCAAATATTCGATCGGGGATTATTTCTTCACCGCCTTCACCTTCTTCGGCCTGGCCGTTCCGTCCTTCTTGCTGGCGCTGGTGCTGATGTATATCGCGGCGGTCGAATTCGGACAGGATGTCGGCGGGCTGTTTTCGCCGGAATACGAGAACGCGTCCTGGAGCTTCGCCAAGATGGCCGACCTCTTCTCGCATCTCTGGCTTCCCGTCATCATTCTTGCCGTCTCGTCGACAGCAAGCCTCATCCGCGTCATGCGCGCGAACATGCTCGATGAACTGCCGAAGCCTTACGTGACCACCGCACGGGCAAAAGGTCTGTCGGAATTCCGGCTGCTAATGAAATACCCCATGATGATCGCGCTCAATCCGTTCATCTCGACCATTGCCTGGCTGCTGCCCAACCTCATCTCCGGCTCGGTCGTCGTCGCCATCGTGCTCAACCTGCCGACGGCCGCACCTTTGCTGCTGCAGGCGCTGATGGCTCAGGACATGTATCTGGCGGGTGCCTTCGTTCTGCTGATCTGCGCTCTGACGCTGATAGGCTCTCTGATCAGCGATATCCTGCTTGCGCTGGTCGATCCCCGCATTCGGTTGGAATAGGAGCCGATATGGCCGACATTGCCGTTACAAATATTCAGCCGGATCGCGCCGCCGTCGCATCGCAATGGCAGCTGATCTGGTGGGCTTTCCGCCGGCACCGGCTGGCCATGGTGGCGCTCGTCGTCACCGTGATGATGTATATCGTTGCGCTGGTTCCCGGCTTCTTCGCCATCAACGATCCGAACCTGCAGAATGCGCGGGCGACCTTTCACCCGCCGCAGAAACTGCATCTGATCGATACCGAGAACGGGTTTTCCTTCGGCCCGCATTATTATCCGATGAAGCTCACCCGCGATCCGGAAACGCTGGCCGCCATCTTCAAGGAAGACACGACGAAGCGTGTCGACGTCCAGTTCTTCGGGCGCGGCTATGAATATTCCGTGTTCGGCCTGTTCAACACAAACATCCATCTGATCGCCTCGCCCGACAAGACCACGCCGCTGCTTCTCTTCGGCGCCGACCGGCTAGGGCGCGACGTCTTCAGCCGAACGGTGCAAGGTTCGCAGGTTTCCCTATCGATCGGTCTCGTCGGCGTCTTCCTGTCGTTGATGCTCGGCATCGTGATCGGCGGCATCTCAGGATATTACGGTGGCCGCATCGATTTCTTCATGCAGCGGCTGATCGATTTCGTGCTGTCGTTGCCGACGATCCCGATCTGGCTGGCGATGGCCGCGGCGCTGCCGCAGGATTGGCCGGCGACGCTGCAATATATGATGATCACGATCATCCTGTCGCTGACCGGCTGGGCGCAGCTCGCCCGTGTCGTTCGGGGCCGCTTCCTGTCGCTGCGCACCGAGGAATTCGTCGCTGCCGCCAGGCTCGACGGCGTTCGCGAAGGACGCATCATCTTCCGCCATATGCTGCCGAGCTTTGCCAGCCATATCATCGCGTCGATCACGCTTGCGGTGCCGGCGATGATCCTTGCCGAAACCTCGCTTTCCTTCCTGGGGCTCGGGCTGCAGCCGCCGACCATCTCCTGGGGCGTGCTGCTGCGCGAGGCCCAGAACATTCGCTCGATCGCCACCGCACCCTGGCTCTTCATGCCGGGCTGCGCCGTTGTCGTTGCCGTGATGGCGCTCAACCTTCTCGGCGACGGCCTGCGCGATGCGGCCGATCCCTACAACAAATGAGGCCGGCATGACCGATATCGTTCCCATTGCCGGCAGGCCGCTGCTCCAGGTGAAGAACCTCACCGTCGAATTCCCGTTGCGCACCGGCGTCTTTCGCGCCGTCAGCGATCTGTCTTTCTCGATCGAGCCGGGCAAGACGCTCTGCGTCGTCGGCGAAAGCGGATCCGGCAAGTCGGTGACGGCGCGTTCAATCCTGCAGATCGTTGATGCACCCGGCCGGATTGCGGCCGGATCGATCATCCTGAACGACCAGAACGGCGGCTCGACCAATCTGACCAGCCTCAATCCGCGCGGGCGCCAGATCCGGGCGATCCGCGGCCGCGACATCGCCATGATCTTCCAGGAGCCGATGTCGTCGCTGTCGCCGATCCACACGGTCGGCAACCAGATCGTCGAGGCGCTTCGCCTCCATACCAGGATGAGCAAGGCGGAGGCGCGCACCGAGGCCATATCGCTGCTCAAGCAGGTCGAAATTCCCGCGCCGGAAAAAGCGCTCGATCGCTATGCCTTCCAATATTCCGGCGGCATGCGCCAGCGCGCGATGATTGCCATGGCGCTCGCCTGCAAACCGCAGCTTCTGATCGCCGACGAGCCGACCACGGCTCTCGACGTGACGACGCAGGCCGAAATTCTCGACCTGATCGCCCGGCTGCAGAAGGCCAACGGCATGGCCGTTCTGTTCATCACGCACGACATGGGCGTAGTGGCGCAGATCGCCGACGATGTGCTCGTCATGCATAACGGCGTCGCCAAGGAATATGGGCCGGTCGAGCAGATCTTTCATGCGCCGCAAGACGACTATACCCGCATGCTGATCGGCTCGGTGCTGAAGCTGGAGCAGAAGGCCGAAATCCGCCTCGCACGCCCCCCGCTCGACAGGACAAAAGCGCCGATCCTCGAATTGCGCAACGTCTCGATGGATTTCGGCGAAGTGAAAGCGCTGGACGATGTTTCCATTTCGCTGCTGCCGGGCGAGACACTCGGCATCGTCGGCGAAAGCGGATCCGGCAAGACGACGATGGGCCGCTCGATCATGCGGCTGATCGATCCCACCGCCGGCGAAATCCTCTATCGCAATGCCGGCGGCGACATCATCGATCTGGCAACGGCAAAGGGTCAGACGCTGGCTGCGGCACGCCGCGAATTGCGCATGGTGTTTCAGGACCCGTTCGGCTCCCTCAATCCGCGCATGACCGTCTCCCAGATCATTGGCGAGCCGTTGCTCGTCAACGGTGTCGCCAAAGGGCGGGCGCTGGAGGAGCGGGTCTGTCACCTCATGGAACAGGTGGGCCTCGATCCGAGGGCGCGCGAACGCTACCCGCACGCATTCTCCGGCGGTCAGCGCCAGCGCATCGGCATTGCCCGCGCCATCACGCTCAATCCGCGTGTCGTCGTTGCCGACGAGGCGACTTCGGCGCTCGACGTCTCTGTGCGCTCGCAGGTGCTCGACCTCCTGATGCGGCTGCAGGACGAGCTCGGCCTTGCCTATATCTTCATCAGTCATGACATCGGCGTCATCCGCTACATGTGCGATCGGGTCGGCGTCATGTACAAAGGCCAGCTCGTCGAAATCGGCGAAGCGGAGCAGGTCTGCCGCACACCCGAGCACGCCTACACGCAGGCGCTGATATCGGCGATCCCACGCCCCGATCCGCGCGACCGCGATCACTCCAGGCGTTTCCGCTACGTCGCGCCCGAAAATCTGAAGCCCGACCATCTGAAAAATGGAAGTTCTCAGAGATGAAAATTACCGGAATCCGCACATTTCTCATGCATGTCGGTCAGCCCGACCCCTCGAACTGGGCGTCCGACCAAGCTCCCGGCGGTGCTGCCGCGAAGCAGTTCGGAGGCACTCGGAACTGGCTGTTTCTGAAGATCGATACCGACGAGGGCATCACTGGCATCGGCGAATGCTCGGGCTGGCCGCGTGTCGTCGAGACGGCGATCCATGATCTTGCGGCCCTCCTCATCGGCGAAGATCCGGCCCATATCGAACGGCTGTGGCAGAAGATGCATGTCGCCATGATGGGCCATGGCATGCTCGGGACTGTCGGCGGCGGCGCGATGACCGGGATTGATATGGCGCTCTGGGACATCAAGGGCAAGGCGCTTGGCGTGCCGGTCTGGATGCTGCTCGGCGGCAAGGTGCGCGACCGGATCCCGATCTATTCGCATGCCAATACGCCCGAGCGGGCGCTTGCGCTCAAGGCGCGCGGCATCAAGGCGATCAAGTGCGGCGGCGTCGCCGACCCGGTCCGCAAGGTCGCAGCACTCCGCGATGCCGTCGGCGACGACATGGATATCGCCATCGATCTGCATGGGCCGCCATGGCTGACACCTGCGGATGCCTGCCGGCTGGTGCGGGCGCTCGAACCCTATGAGCTGATGTGGGTGGAAGATCCGATCGCGCCGGAGAATATCGACGGCTACCGTCGCATCCGCGACGCCGCTCATGTGCCGCTTGCGGCCGGTGAACGCTCGGCGACCATTTTCGGCGAGCGCGAACTCATCGAAAAGGAACTGGTCGACGTGATCCAGCCCGATACCGGCCGGGCCGGCGGCATCACCCAGATGAAGAAGATCGCCGCCATGGCCGAGGCCCATCATATCCAGATGGCGCCGCATTCCGGCTCGCTCGGGCCGGTGGCGGAATATGCGGCCCTGCATCTGCTGGCGGCGATCCCGAATGCCCTCATTCTCGAGCGCCTCGACGACGATTGGGACGGCCGCCGCCAGACGATCGTGCCGCATCCGCAACAGGTCGACGGCCTGATCGCCGTTCCCGATGGTCCCGGGCTCGGCTGCGATATAGACGAAGCCTTCGTGGCCCGCTTCCCCAGCGGCGGCAACGTCTCGGTGCCGCAAGCCGCCGGCGCCTACAATCCCGGAACTGACAAAGAGCATGTCTACGTGCAGACGCGCGTGGCGCGCCGCAGCTATTTCAATCGCTAGAAGGACAGAATGATGAAGATCGACCGCATGCGGGTTTTCATGACCCGCGACAAGGACCGTCCGCGCGTGATCGTCGCGCTCGATACCGATGACGGGCTGACGGGCTGGGGCGAATGCTACAATCACGGCCCCGACAAGGCGCTGCCGCCGCTGCTCGATTATCTCTATGCCTTTGTGGCCGGCCAGGATCCGACACGCGTCGACTATCTGGTCAACCTGCTGATCCAGCAAAGCCGGTTCCCGCCGGGCGCGCTCGGCCTTGCCGCGATCTCCGCGCTCGATCATTGCCTGTGGGACCTGGCGGCGAAGGCGGCGAACGTCCCGGTCTACAAGCTGCTCGGCGGCGAAGTGCGCGACCGCATCAAGGTCTATGCCGGCGTCTATACCGCACCGGACGCGCCGGCGGCCCGCGACGAATTCGATCGCCTGAAGGAGGGATGGGGGTTCACTGCCTTCAAGCTCAGCCCCTGGCGGATCGACATGCACGCCAATCGCTGGGGCAATGTCGTCAAAGCCTCGGCGGATTATTTCCGTTCGCTGCGCGAAACGGTCAACGACGAATACGAGATCGCCTTCGACGCCCATGCCAAGATTTTCGAGCCGATCGCCGCTCGCCAGCTCGGCAACGCGCTAGCGCCCTACGATCCGCTGTTTTTCGAGGAGCCGCTGCGCCCTGAGAACATCGAGGCCTGGGGCGACCTGAAACAGGGGCTCAACTGCGTCCTCGCCACCGGTGAGTCACTCTACAGCAGAAACGAGTTCCTGCGGCTGCTGCAGGTCAAGGGCGCCGATCTCATCCAGCCGGATATCTGCGTCGTCGGCGGCATCAGCGAAATGCGTCGCATTGCGACGCTTGCCGAAGCCTTCTTCGTCGGCGTTGCGCCGCACAATCCGATGGGGCCGCTGGCAACGGCGGTCAACGTGCATTTTTCGGCCGCGGCGCAGAATTTCCGCATCCTCGAATACCGGCTGCCGAAGGGCCAGGCCTACGTCTATGGCGGCAACGATATCGAGAAGCGGGAAGGGGAAACCCGTTACGTCGTCGATCCCTATCTGCCGAAGGACGGTTATCTCGAACTGCGCCCGGATCGGCCCGGCTGGGGCGTCGAGATGGACGAGAAGGCGATGGAGGAGGAAGGCTACATCCACTGGCAACGGCGCGTGCCAAAGCGGCCGGACGGTTCTTACGCCTTCGCTTAAGACGAAAACAGGGAACCGGCCGCTGCCGCATGGGAGCGGCCAGTTCCTCTTAAGTGCAATCTAGGCGTCTTTCGGCAGCACCGAGCGAACCCTTGCGATAAAGACATGGAAATCCTGCATGAATTTGCGAAGGAAATCCGCGGTGGCCTCGTTCGTGACCTCGCCGTCATCGGTGATCAGCCCCGGTGTGAACTGGATGTAGGCTTCCGGGGCATTCATCTGGGGCGAATTGCAGAAGCTGAGCACGCTGCGCAAATTCTGCTGGGCAACCGCTGTGCCTATCGCGCCCGGCGACGTGCCGATAACTGCTGACGGCTTGCGTGTGAACGAGTTGGTGCCGTAGGGGCGGCTTGCCCAGTCGATTGCGTTTTTCAGCCCGCCGGGTATCGATCGATTATATTCGGGCGTGATGAACAGCACGGCGTCGACGGCCGCGATATCCGCCTTGAATGCCTTGCCGGCCGGAGGATAGTCGGCGTCATAGTCGTAGCTGTAGAGCGGCAGGTCCTTGAAGGATATCTCCGACATTTCGAGTTCCGGCGGGGCGAACCGCACCAACGCCTTGGCGAGTTTGCGATTGATCGAGCCCTTGGCAAGGCTGCCGATGAGATAGCCTACTTTATGCGTGGTCATGGCGTTCTCCAATATCGCGCATGATAGGACGTATCATGCGCAGGAAACATGGAAGGGGTCTCTCGTCCTCTGAGCGCAAGCAGCTAATCGTCGACGAAAGTGACCGTCTCGGCAAGCGGCGCGCGGCCCGTACGGGCAAAACTGACCGCGGCGTCCTCGTACCCGATCGACATGCCGCAGAAGAGGATGAGCCCGTCCGGGGGTGACAGGGCCTCCGCGACCGTCTCGCGAACTTGTGACCACGCCATCTGCGGGCAGCTGTGCAGTCCCTCGGCGCGGAGCAGCAGCATGACGGTCTGCAGATACATGCCGACGTCGGCCCATTGGGGCGGACCCAGCTCACGGTCGATGTAGCAGAACAGGGCGGCGGGCGCGCCGAAGCAGTTCCAGTTGGCGATCGCTGCCCGCTGGCGCGCTTCCCAGTCCTCGCGCGCAATGCCGAGCGCGCTGTAGCGCTCCTTGCCGAAGGCGGACCGGCGCTCTCCGTAAGGGGACTTCAGCGCCGACGGATACATCTCGTACTGCCGCTTGTCCCAGGCGTCGCCGTGGGCCACGCGCTCGACGGCAGATGTCTTGAGCTCGGCCAGCGGCGCGCCGGTCATCACATAGGTGTTCCATGGCTGGATGTTCGATCCCGACGGCGACCAAGCCGCGGCGGACAGCACGCGCTCAAGGATCTCCCTTGCCACAGGCCTGTCTTTGAATCCGCGCACCGACCGTCGGCTGGTGACTGCCTCATATACGTCCATGATCGCCTCGTCCTGACCGTTTCGTTGCTGGTGTGGTTGATTATCTCCATTCGCAACGGAGGCGGAATCACACCGTGGTCTAGGAGGCGTACATCAAACGTCCATCAGGGCTCGATCCGTCCTGGTTGTCTGCAAGGTCATCCTATCCTCAGCGATTGGAGACCAATCACGAGCGGCAGGGGCGAGGCTTGGTCATTTCGTCAGGCGCCCGGCGTGAACGCGTTCCGCTGGTGATCGACGGCGCGATCCGAAGATGTCGGCGAGCGTATCGAGCATCGTCCTCGCCGTGCCGGATTGAAGTGAATAGAAGATCGTCTGGGCAACCCTTCGCGTATGCACGAGTCCTTGTTCCCGAAGAATTGCCAGATGCTGGGAAGTCGACGATTGGCTCAGTCCCACTTCCTCGGCCAGGTCGGTCACCGACACTTCTCCTTCGGTCAAGACATGCAGGATGTGAAGCCGTTTGGCGTTCCCCATGGCCGACAAGAAGTTTGCTTCGATGTCGAAGGCGGTGGTTTCTGGGGAAGGTGCGCTTGGCGATCGGTTGTTCAGGCGTCATCTCCTTTATGGAATCTAGGCCGGGCATGAGGTCATGACCCTGAGCTTTAATTTAGAGATAACGCATGGGAGCGACGGCGAAACCCATTGCCGGCGCCGCGTCGTCTTTTTCAACGCGAATCGGATACGGCGCGCATCAAATGGACAGGAAACGGATGTTTTAGGCCGGCATTCCTCAACCGTTGGGAAGCGCCCGGCAGAAAATTAACGCGAGCCTGCCTGCCGCATTTGCGCCGGCAGCGTCTCCCAGGCCCGGATCAGTTCGCCGATGGAGGCGGCCTCCATCTTGTGCATGACGTTGCTGCGATGCAGCTTGACCGTCACTTCGCTGATGCCGAGATCGAAGGCGATCTGTTTGTTGAGGCGTCCGCGCGCCACTTCGTGCAGAACTTCACGTTCGCGCTGCGTCAGCGTCTCCAGGCGTTTGACATTGCGTTTGGCGATTGCGGCTTCGGCCCGTCGTTCGGCATCCATCGCAATGGCTGCAGTGATGGCGTCGAGCAGCGTCTGGTCCCGCACCGGCTTGGTGAGAAAATCCACAGCACCCGCCTTCATAGCTTGGACGGTCATCGGGATATCGCCGTGGCCGGTCAGAAAAATGATCGGCTTGGAAATGCCGTTTTCGGCCAGATGGCTCTGCAGGTGGAGACCGCTTGCTCCGGGCATGCGCACATCGAGGATCAGGCAGCCGGGGTTTTCCAAGATATCGGCGTCAAGCAATTCGCGGGTCGAGGCAAAACTGACCGACTGAAAACCCGCCGACAGGATCAGCTCCGACAGCGCTTCGCGAACCGACGCGTCGTCATCGACGATAATGACAAGCGGCTGATCTTCTTCATATCTGCCCTGCACTGATAACGGCGCCGATCTCCGCAGCAACGGCTGGTCAACTCTCATGTTACCCTCCATCTCTCGATTGGTGTAAAGCATTGGCGATAGCCGCCAGCAGGGCCTGGGCATCGAAGGGCTTGCGGAAGAAACCGCCGCCTCCTTGAGCGCGGCCCTGATCGGCTATCTCATGGCGGCCCGTGATCAGGAACACCGGCAACTCGGGACGTGATTTTCTCACCAGGTCCCGGAGTTCGAAGCCGTCGATGCCGGGCATTCCGATATCGGTGATGAGCAGGTCGAGGTCCGATAGCCCGCTGATGAGCAGCGAGCCCGCCGACGGGAAGCCGCGGGCCACATAACCCGCCGATTCCAGAAGGTCGCCCATCGATTCAAGCAGTCTTGGATCGTCATCGACAACTGCGACGACATGTCTTGTTTCGTTCATTTTCAATTCCCCCCCACCCGGCGCGAGTGGGTAATCGGTATTTCCAGTTTCTCCGCGATCCGCACGAGGTCGGCGAGCGACGCCGCCGCCATTTTCTGCATCACGTTTCTTCTATGGATCTGCAGCGTGACTTCGCTGATCCCGAGTTCGGCTGCCGCCTGCTTGTTGAGAAGACCGCTGACCACGAGCGGCAGCACTTCGCGCTCGCGAGGCGTCAAGTCGAGATAGTGTCGTTTGAGCATGTCGAGTTCGGCGCGTCCCGATCGCTTTTCCCGATCCTCGGCGAGCGCTGCATGGATTGCCGCCAGGAGATCCGCGTCACTGAACGGTTTGGTCAGGAAATCCACGGCGCCGCTTTTGATCGCACGCACGGAGGAGGGGATGTCGCCATGTCCGGTAATGAAGACAATCGGCGGATGATCCCCGTCGGCAATCTGCCTCTGCAGATCGAGGCCATTGATGTCGGGCAGCTCGATATCGAGGATGAGGCAGGCGGGCACATCAGGCTTGTCCGCCCTCACGTAATCGCCGGCGGATTCGAAGGCGATGGCGCGCATGCCATGTGCGTCCATGAGCTCGCTGAGCGCCTCCCGGACACGTTCGTCGTCATCGACGATGAAGACAATATGGTCATCGTCCGTCATGACGCCGCCTTCGTTTCTATGGGCAAGGTGAAGATCAACGTCGCTCCGTGCGGATCGTTCTTCTCTGCCCACAATCGTCCGCCGTGCAGCTCGACGATCGAGCGGCAAATCGCCAGACCCATGCCCATGCCGTTTTCCTTGGTCGTGAAGAAAGGTTCGAACATCTTCTCGGGGAACTCGATACCCTGACCGCGATCGCTGATTTCGGTTTGAATGGCATTCCCCATATGGCGCACGCGCATTCCGATCACCCTGTCGCCGTCGACCGTGTCCATCGCCTCGATGCCGTTGCGGACGAGATTGATCAGAACCTGCTGGATCTGGATGCGATCGATGGCAATGAGCGGAAGGTTGCCGTCAACCTCAACGTCCATACGGGCGCGACGGCGCGCCGCTTCCTCGGCCATGAGGTTGCGCGCTTCACTGACGACGCCTGAAAGCGTCGTATGAACCCTTCTGTCTGCGGATTGTTTGAACAGGGCGCGGATGCGGCTGACGACATCGGCGGCCGAGTTGGCGTCGCGGATGATGCGCTCGACCGTCCTCTGCGCCCGCTCCATGTTCGGCGGTTCGGCCATCAGCCAGCGCTGGCAGGCATGCGAGTTGGCGACGACAGCGGCGAGGGGCTGGTTCACCTCGTGAGCGATGGAGGCCGAAAGCTCGGCAAGGCTCGCCACCTGGCTCGCCCGGGCAAGGCCCTCGCGCGCCTGACGCAGATCTTCCTCCGCCCGAACCTCAGCGTCGACATCGAGGCAGATGACGTTCCACTGGACAATCACGCCTTCGGCGTTACGCATCGGCGCAGCGCGTGTCTCGACCCAGCGATATTCGCCATCGTAGCGCCGCAGACGATGCCGGCGCGCATAGGGCTCGCCGGTGGACAATGAATGGGCATAATTCTCTTTGACACCTGCCACGTCGTCGGGATGAACGCCGGCGTCGAGCGTGCCGTCCAGCCGGGTTTTCCCCGTTCCATCAAGCTCTTCGAGCTTATATCCGAGGAAGTCGCGAAGCTGGGGGTTGCGATAGACCGGCTCTCCGTCGGGAGCCGCGCAGTCGATCATGGCCGGCAGCGTTTCGACAATCTGCCAGAGCGAGCGCTCTCTTTCTCGCAGCGCGTCCTCGACCCGCAACTGATCGTCGATGTCGTGCGAGAGACCGTACCATTGGACAATCCGGCCGCTCTCGTCCCGCAGCGGCTCGGCGCTGCCTCTGACCCAGCGATAGATGCCGTCGGCGCGCCGCAGGCGATACTGCTTGGAGAAGCGTTCGCCGGTGGCAAGCGATTGGTTGAGTGCTTGGGCGAGGTTGCTGGCATCGTCGGGATGCACGGCGGCCTCGATGAGGTCCGCAAGCCGGCTGATCCCCGGCGTTTCGCTATCAATGATGTCGAGTCCAAGAAAATCTTTCAGGCGCTGGTTGAAGAAGGTCGGCGTCCCTTCCGGATCAAGCCGCCAGAGCAGGCTCGGAACCATGTCAACCAGCTGCGAGAGCTCGCGTTCGCGGTCGCGCAATGCTTCCTGGGCGCGCATCTCGTCATCGATATCGACCGAGATGACGTACCATTGCGTGATCGTACCGTTCTGATCCCGCAGCGGCTCGGCGCGGCCGTCGACCCAGCGATAGGCTCCGTCGAAACGGCGCATGCGGTATTTGATCGAGAAGGGATCGCCGCTGGTGAGGGAACGGTGAATCGTCTGAAGCAGTCTCGGTGCGTCATCGGGATGAACGAGAGTATTGATGACAGCCGACAGGCGGCTGACGCCCGGCTTATCCATGTCGCCGACGTCGAGACCGAAGAAATCGATCAGTCGTTTATTGAAGAAGACAGGCTCGCCTGTCGGTGTCAGGCGCCGGATCTGGGCCGGGACCATGTCCACGAGCTGCGAGAGCTCGCGCTCGCGTTCACGCAATGCCTCGAGTGCACGCACCTCCTCGTCGATATCGAGAGAAACGCCGTACCATTGCACGACCCTTCCATCGTCGTCGCGCCGGGGTTCCATCCGGCACTCCGCCCAGCGGTAGACGTCGTCTTTTTCGCGCCAGCGAAACCGCATGGCGGTGCCGCCGCCGCTTTCGAAACAATTCCGCAGCGTGCGCTGGACGTCGGGCGCGTCTTCGGGATGAATCAGCTGCCGCAGCAGGTCTTCGATGCGCGGCTCGCCGAGAGCGTCGAAATTGGCGATGACGGCGCGGAAATGATCTTGATAGCGTTTGTTGAAATAGACCGACCCGCTCGCCGGCTCCACGCTCCAGACGCGAACCGGCACCGCGTCGATCATCTGCTGCAGCGCTTGCTCGCTCTGGCGCACCGCCTCTTCGGCACGGACCTGATCGTCGATGTCGTGGCAAAGGCCATACCACTGGACGATGAGGCCGGCCTGATCCCGCATCGGCTCGGCGCGGCTCGACATCCAGTGATAGACGCCGTCGGCGCGGCGCAGCCGATACCGCATGGCAAAGTTTTCGCCGGTGACGATGCAATGGTTGAGAGCCTCCCGGAAGCCTGCTGCGTCATCGGGGTGGATGATGGCATCGACGACCGCTTCCAGCCGGCTCATGCCGGGCCTGTCCGTATCCGCGACATCGAGGCCGAGGAAGTTGACCATTCGTCTATTGAAGAAGGTCGGTTCGCCCTCGGGTGTCAGGCGCCAGACGTGGCTCGGAACCATGTCGACAAGCTGCGAGAGCTCTTGCTCCCGCTCGCGTAACGTCTCAACGCTTTGGCGCAATGTGAGCACGGCCAGCTGATGCTGCCTGGATATGGCAGCGACGATCAGCGCCGAAAATGCGGAGATCGCCAGGAAAAGCTGCAGCATGATCTGCTTGTGTTTCTGGGACTCGGCATCGCCGACAGATTGGCCGGCGCCTGTTATCGTGAAGACCGCCGTGATCAGGGCGAGGAGCACGAGCGATATGGCGGCGCCCTTGAATTCGAAGCGGACCGCGGCCCAAAGAAGGGGCGGCATGATGATGTAGGCGAAGGGAAGGTAGCCGCTGAGCGAAAGAGCCGCGACACCGAGAAAAATCAGTCCAAGGACGCCAGCTTCCAACCATTGCGCCGCCGAGAGGCGGGTCTTGCCGCGCCAGTTATGAAAGACGGAGAGCGCCAGCGGCGCGACGATCAGGACACCAGTTGCATCACCGATCCACCAGAGGGGCCAGGCGGTTAGGAAGGATTGCGATTGGATGCCGAACCATGCAAGCGTCGCGCTTCCCACCGTCGCGCTGACGATTGGCGCAATTCCGGCGCCCAGGACGACGAATGCGAGAACCTCCTGCAAGGTTTCCAGCTGAGCCGGCCGCTTCAAGGCTCGATTGACCAGCCATGCCGCGACCACTGCTTCAAGAGCGTTGCCGACGTATATTAGAAAGGCGGCCGGCAGCGGACTGTAGAACCAGAGGGCATTGCTGAACAGCTCAGCCAAGCAGCCCCCCAATATCCACCACGGCCAGCTGCGCCTGGGGGCGAGGATGAGCGTTGCGATGAAAAGCCCGGCCGGAGGCCAGATGGAAATGCCCGTTCCCGGCACGATCGCGAGTGATTGGGCAAAGCCGCAGCCGAGCACATAGGCGGCGATGAAGAGCCCCAGATACAGGGCGCGGGGGCGGTGCGACCAGATGCTCGTCATCCACCGTTCCTGCCGGGCAGACAAGGCCGGGGGATCATTCGCATTTGGTGCAGCACTCGTTCTTGATGTCGGGGCTGGCGAGCTCATGCTGCGAACCGTAGTCCCGTCATAGCACAGCCGCAACTCATGGAATTCCATACATTGCGCGGAGGGGTAGTGTTGCACCGAGCCCAGATCCTGGGCGCGAAAGAGCAAGGGTGAGATCACTCCCGTTCCGGTGGGTCATCCTAGACCTTAGGTCTAGTCCGCTATACCTAAGGCGAAGGCGTCGAGCCACACGCATGATGGAAGGGTTTTGAGCTTCGGGTCATGGTCGATCCAAAAGATCGCGAGGATGCCGACATGAAAATCACCGTGGTGGGAGCAAGCGGTCTCATCGGAACGCGGCTCAGCGAAAGGCTGCGCCGATCGGGCCACGAGGTTACCGACGCGTCCCTGTCGTTTGGCGTCGATACGGTGACTGGCAAAGGCCTTGACGCGGCTATCGCGGGAACCGACGCCGTCGTCGATGTCACCAACGCCGCATCATTCGGCGACAGCGCGGCACTGGATTTCTTCAGGGCGTCGACCAAGAATTTGCTTGCCGCCGCCTCCGAGGCAGGCGTCGGGCATTATCTCGCCCTCTCCGTCGTCGGCACGCCCCGGCTTGTGGAAAGCGACTATTTTCGCGCGAAAATGGTGCAGGAAAATCTCATCCGGGCTTCAAATCGCCCCTACACAATCCTCCGCTCCACCCAGTTTTATGAGTTCATAAACGGATTGATCGACATCGGTGCGCAAGGCGACGTATTTCGGCTGCCGCCAGCCTTGATGAGGCCGGTCGCAGCCGCGGAAGTCGCCGCCTTTCTGGCCGAATTGACCCTCGCAACGCCTCTGGGCGGTATCGTCGAGATCGGCGGCCCGGAACAGTTCGGTATCGACGACGTCGCACGGGTCTATCTCGCCGCGAACGAAGACGAGCGGCCGGTGATAACGGATCCGTCGACTTCGTATTTTGGTGTCGAATTGACCGATGACGCATTGCTTCCGGGCGCCGGCGCACGGGCGGCTGCGCAGACGCTACCTGACTGGCTCTACCAATCGATGGCGGATTAGCGGCAGCCGGCGACCAGGCGACAAACCAAGCCTACATCGGCCGACCAGCCTATTGCCCGAAGCGAGTCGGCAGGAAGGGGATGGCATCGTCGGATATGCGGTCTTCCAGCGCGTCGAGCACCAGGTCTGCCGTCTTGGGGCTGCGGCGACGCCGATATGGCCAGAAGGCTGCTGCGCAGGGGACCCGCGATGCGCCGGCTCCGTGGGGCGACAGCCAGCATATCGACGGTGGTTGCCGTCGAGATGCTTGGCAGAGCAGGACGAGCCGACCTGTGAAAGGCTCGGCGGTCGGCCGTGCGTTCCGTCGCGATAGCCTGTGCCTGGGACCTGTGCGGAACAGTTGATTTCTGTCGAAGTTGAATCCGCAATCTATGCTGCGGCAGGGTCCGTCCGCTGCAGGAATACGGTCGCTTGAAGCCGGTCATACACATGGAACCTGTGACGTGCCAGAAATGTCGACGGATGAGCGGGAGAAACGAAAGGCGCGGCGGGAGGATCGGCGTCGCAAGCAGCGCGAGGCCAATGTCGAACGTGCAGCCAAGATGCACGAGGTCAGGATCGGCGCGCCGGCGGAAGAGGCAGCAATCGCCAATGGCGGACCTGAGGGTAAGGTCCATATCGGCTGCTCCGGGTGGTACTACTGGCATTGGCAAGGTCTGTTCTACCCCGCCGATGCTCCTCGAAATCAATGGTTCTCGTTTTACGAGCGAGAGTTCAAAACGGTCGAGCTGAACGCTCCGTTTTACGCGTGGCCGACAGTCGCCACGGTGAAAACCTGGCTTCGCCAGGCGACCGGCGATTTCGTCTATACAATCAAAGTGTGCGAGCTCATTACGCATATCAGGCGTTTCGAAGATTGCGGCGAATTGATTAGAGATTTCGGTTACGTCGCGGACATGCTCGGTGAGCGAATGGGCTGTTTCCTCTTCCAGTTACCGCCGAGCATTCGCTATTCGGCTGATACGCTGCACCTCATCCTTCGTCAGCTCGATCCCTGCCGCCGGAATGTCGTCGAATTCCGCCACAAAAGTTGGTGGAACGATGAGGTATTCCGGCAGTTTGAAGCGGCCGGCGCTATCTTCGGCTCATGTAGCGGGCCGCGTCTTCCGGATGAACTGGTGAAGACCGCAGACGATATTTACGTTCGCTTCCATGGCACCACCCGATGGTACCGCCACGATTACAGCGAAGCCGAGCTGGCCGTCTGGGCCGACCGAATAAAGAGCAGTGGAGCGAGAACTGTCTGGGCCTACTTCAACAACGACAGAGACGCTAACGCCATCAAGAACGCCAAGATGCTGTCGCGACTTTTAGGCGGCACGTAAGGTCCATCGCCAAAGCAACCGGTCTTTTTATTGCAAGCCAGACGGGCACGGCGGCGTGGCGCGGCGTTTAAGAAAGTGTCATGAAAGCTGAGGGTTGAAATGATAGCGCGCGGCTCCAAATCCCGCGGCGGTAGTCGAACGAAGAGGAGAGCGGCGCATGGGCTGCGCGCATGTCGATCGAATTGGCAAAGTCAAATCAGCCTTCAGCTTCGCTCTCGTGTTTTTCCATCTTCTGTCCTCCTCCCAGACATTGGCAGCGCCCGCCGATATCGGCGGGCTGACGGTGACGCTGCCCGATGCCGGCTGGCGGAAGGCGGGCAAGGGCGATCTCTTCATGCTGCAGAAGGATTTTCCGGAAACGGATGACGACAAGCGCGGCAGTGCCCTGATCCAGATCACCAAGCCGCTGTCGAGCCCGCGCGCGTCCCTCCCGGCCGGCATGAAGACCTTCGTCGCGACGTTGCCCGACATGGCCAAGGAAGATATCCTGATCAAGCATTACGGGATGACGATAAACGGCCACGACATCCGTGTGGAAGAACGCTGCTGCATCCATCAGAAGAATGTCAGCATCAGCCAGATCGTCGTCGGCATCGCCGGCGACAAGCGGCAGGCCTATCTGCAGCTTGTGCTGTTGAATCTGAATGGCGACCGAAGCGAAAGTGCCGAAGCCGATTTCGAGGCGCTGGTGCGTTCGGTCAAGCTTGATCCCTCCGATAAGGATTTCGATCTTCTGCCGGCAGGCGGCGACGGCGGGCTCGACGGCGTCTTCACCCATCTCGATACCGGTGTCCGGCCGAATGTCTTCGGCGGCGTGGATTTCTATTCCGATAGCGAGATCACCATGTTCGATCCGAAGGGCCTGTTCAGTACGGAGCTGCCCAAGGGCGGCCGGAGCATTGCCGAGCACTGCAAGGAAGACCCGACCGACTGCGGCCTTTACAAACTCACCGGCGGCGGCTTCTTCTCCTCCGCCGGGTCGATCGAGATGCGCAGCGTCACCTCTGCCTACGGCACGATCGAGACCGAGACGAAGCCATTTTCGAAAAAGGGCGACGACTTGGTGATCGACAAGGATGACCATCGGGCGGTGCCGCCGTTCAAGGATGGCGCGACGCTTGACGGCGAATGGGTGTCCACCTTTGCCTCGAGCGGCATGACCGCGACCTCGTCGGGATCGGTCGCTTCCAGCCACACGCTGACACTTCATTCAAACGGCACGTTTGAACGCACGGGCTGGTCCGGCGCCTCGATGACGAACGAGATCGGCGGATCGCAATCGGGCGTGACCACGTCGGGCAACCGGCCGGGCGCCAGTGGACGCTACGCGCTTTCCGGCTATCGTCTCGACCTCACCGACGCGAGCGGCAAGACGGAAAGCATGAGCATATTCGAACCGGACAAAGCGTCCGACGGGCTCCTGGTGATCAACGGCAGCAACTACCTGAAAGACGACGGACAATAGGTAGGCCGAGCCTTTCCGTCTCGCCGGCGTCATCACATAAAATTCAATGAATTTCATGTGCATAACGAGCGCGCCGGCCTTGCTCGTCAGCACCCCGGCAGGCTGCGAATCACCCGCCGATTGGCCCGCGAAACTGCCGGATTCGTGTGCTGCGTTCGAATGCCTCGAGCCGCCTTTTGGTTAAGCATTTGTAATTCGGTCACGAATCGCGGCATATAGTAACTGCGCAACTGAGGCGCTTTCGTTCAAAATTGCGCAGTTATTTGGGAAACAGATCATGCAGCCGAGTCTTGCTCTCCAGGACGATCAAGAGCATCTCCCCTCGCTTCTGGCAACAGATGCGAAGGAGTTGTCCTATCAACTTCAGCAGCATCAGGCAAAAATCTTCCCGCCGCTGTCCCAAAAGACCATCAGAACATTTTCGCCGGCGGAAGCCGCGGCCTTCATCGGCATCGGCGAAGGTTATCTCCGGCAGGTGGCTGCGGATGGCCATGGGCCCGATCCGCTGGCAAATGGACGGCGGCTTTATAGCGCAACGGATATGGATCGCATTCGCCGGGTCCTCGACGAGCGAAACGGAACGCCGAAATATGTGCCGGCCCGCAGGCCGGGAGAAAAGCTCCAGATCGTCTCCGTCATGAATTTCAAGGGCGGTTCGGGCAAGACCACCACCGCGGCCCATCTGGCGCAGTTCATGGCGCTGCGGGGCTACCGCGTGCTTGCCGTCGACCTCGATCCGCAGGCTTCCCTGTCCGCCCTGTTCGGCCATCAGCCGGAATTCGACGTCGGCGAGGGCGAAACGATCTACGGCGCGATCCGCTATGAGCAGCCGCGCCCCATCGCCGACATCGTGCGTGCCACCTACACGCCCAATCTGCATCTCATTCCCGGAAATCTCGAGCTGATGGAGTTCGAGCACGAAACGCCGAAGGCGATGTCGTCGGGTAGGGCGGAGACGATGTTCTTTGCCCGCATCGGCGAGGTGCTGACCGAAATCGAAAGCCTCTACGACGTCGTGGTCATCGACTGCCCGCCGCAGCTGGGGTTCCTGACGATGTCGGCGCTCTGCGCGGCGACCTCCGTGTTGATCACGGTTCATCCGCAGATGCTCGACGTCATGTCGATGTCGCAGTTCCTGACGATGACGAGCGAGCTGATGTCGGTCGTAGAGAAGGCCGGCGGACGCACCAGCTATGACTGGATGCGCTATCTGGTGACGCGGTTCGAGCCGAATGACGGACCGCAGAGTCAGATGACCGGCTTCATGCGGGCGATCTTCGGCAATCGAATGCTCCATAATGCGATGGTGAAGTCGACGGCGGTCTCCGATGCCGGCGTCACCAAGCAGACACTTTACGAGGTCGAGCGGTCGCAATTCACCCGCGGAACCTATGATCGGGCTCTGGAGTCCCTCAACTTGGTGAACAGCGAGATCGAGGCGCATATTCGCTCCACCTGGGGAAGGAAATAGTCGATGGCGCGCAAGAACCTCATCGAAATCTCTGCGCCGAGCCCGGCCAGGGTGGAAACCGTCGCGCCGCGCGACAATCGCCCGATCGCGGGATTCGTGCCGCAGGAGCGCAGTGCTGCACCCGTCGGCGGCATTACCAAGACGCTCGGCAACATTACCGAAAAAATGGAACGGGCGAGTGAACTGGAACGTCAACTTGCCGCCGGCCAGACCATTGTCGATCTCGATCCCGGCCTGATCGACGCGTCCTTCGTCAGCGATCGATTGGCGATCGACGCGGCCGAGCTTGCACAGCTTGTCGAACAGATCCGCGAGCATGGGCAGCAGGTTCCGATCCTTGTGCGGCCGCATCCCGAAATCAGGGGACGCTATCAGGTGGCTTACGGCCATCGTCGTCTGGCCGCCGTCAGAGAAATAGGCATCAGGGTGCGGGCGGTCATCCGCGATCTCACCGACGGTCAGCTGGTCGTCAGCCAGGGACAGGAAAACAGCGCTCGAACCAACCTTTCCTACATCGAGCGTGCGCTCTTTGCATCGAGGCTCGAAGAACGAAGCTTTGGCCGCGATGTGATCATGGCGGCTCTCAGCGTCGATAAGGCGGCGCTGTCGCGAATGCTGATCGTCATACGACAGGTTCCGCTTGATCTCATCAACGCCATCGGTGCGGCGCCGGATATCGGCCGCCGGCGGTGGCTGGAACTGGGCGAGCGGCTGGACGGTGCCGATATCGAGAGGATCATCGCCGAGTTGTCCGCGGACGACGCTCGCAAAATTCCAAGCGACGAACGGTTTCAGCGCGCATTTGTGCTCGCAACCAAGCGGACATCGGCCCCAAAGCCGGCGATTGCCAAAACCCAGGTCAGCGGCGTGCCGGTGACGGTGAAAAAGACAGCGTCCGGTGCAACCTTCGTCTTCGACGGCAAGACCGCACCCGGTTTCGATCAATTCGTCCAGGAAAGGCTGAAGGGCCTGTTTCAGGAGTTCAACAAGGACAGAGGAGCGTAGCGCGCAAAAGAAAAAGGCCCCCAACGACGGCGTCGTGGAAGCCCTTCTCAGATCTTAAGCACATCGAGAATCGCATTTCCACGAATCACAGTCAAGCGTCTTAGGCACCAAATTGGTGGATGGTTTTCTTTTGCCTGAACGAAGGTGAAGGCAAATGGAGAGTGGATATGTGACGACGCCCTTTGGGCAGCGGCCGATGTCGCTTGGCATGCTGGCAAGCCAGCAACTGGCCGAGACCATCGAGCCGGGAATGAAACGCAGCAAGTGGAAGCTGTTCCGGGCAATATGCGAAGCGCGGCCGGCCCTCGGCGTGACCGACCGGGCGCTGACGGTGCTCGACGCGCTGTTGACCTTCTATCCCGATGACGAAATCTCCGAGGAGAAAGGCCTGATCGTCTTTCCCTCGAACGCGCAGCTGTCACTTCGCGCCCGCGGCATGACGCCGGCAACGCTCAGGCGGCATCTGGCCGTCCTGGTCGAGGCGGGTCTTATCCTGCGCAAGGACAGCCCGAATGGTAAGCGTTATGCCCGGCGCGACAGGGCAGGGGTCATTGGCGAGGCTTTCGGCTTCAGCATCGCGCCGCTGCTAGCACGCGCGGCCGAGATCGAAGGTCTGGCCGCCCAGGCGATTGCCGACCGGGAAATGCTCAGAGCCACCCGGGAACGCCTGACGGTCTGCCGCCGCGACATCTCCAAGCTGATATCAACGGCCATCGATGAAGCGGTTCCAGGCGACTGGGAGCAGATGACGATGATGTTTCGCGCTATCGTCGCCAGAATTCCGCGTGTGGCGAGTATCGAGGAACTGGCATCACTGCTCGACGAGATGGGCCTGTTGCGAAACGAAGCTGTCAACTTGCTGGAAAGGCACGTTAAAAGACAAAAAATAGACGCCAATGAGTCTCAGATTGAGCGTCACAAACAGAATTCAAACCCCCACTCCATTTATGAACTTGAACCAAGCTTCGAAACGAAGCAGGGCGAAAAGGCGGCGACAAACAACGAGGGGACTGCCGAACCGCCGGCCGAGCAAAGGCCGAGGTCGCTCAAGCCGGCGGCTGGAATGGTCGGCAAGGTATCGGGTGCCGCCACTCCGGTGTCCGGGCCGGGCCTGAAATCGTTCCCGCTCGGTCTCATTCTCCAGGCCTGCCCTGCCATTCTCGATTATGGGCCAGGAGGCGCGATCGGCAATTGGCGGGATCTGATGTCGGCCGCCGTCGTCGTTCGCTCAATGCTCGGCGTCAGTCCCTCGGCCTATGAGGAAGCCTGCGCCGGCATGGGGCCGGAAAATGCCGCGACCGTAATCGCCTGCATCCTGGAGCGGGGTGGGCACATCAATTCGCCCGGCGGCTATCTCCGAGATCTCACCCGCAGAACCGAGAGGGGCGAGTTCGCAATCGGGCCGATGTTGATGGCGCTTGTGCGGGCAAACGGGCCGTCAGCAAAGCATGTCGGTTGAGCGAGACAGGGTGCGGCAAATATCAGAGGCGTCCGCATGCAATCATCTCTTTACAGCTAACATGTTACTCTGCTACGTCTGATGCCGATAATTGGGAGGGATATATTTGACCCAGAAATTCGGGCTGTCAGTCGCTCTCGCCACGCCGTTCGACGGCAATGGCGATATCGCGATCGATGTCATGATCGCGCAGGCAAGGCGATGCCTTGACAGCGGTTGCTCCAGCGTCACGCTGTTTGGGACGACGGGTGAAGGCTCGTCGATCGGTAGCCGGGAACGGGAGCGCGTCTTCGCGGCCTTTCTCGATGCCGGGATCGCGGCAAGGAACATCATCGTCGGCGTGCTGGTCGACGCCGCCGAGGATGCGGCGATGCAGGCCGATCTTGCTCTTTCCAAGGGCGCTCGCAACATCCTGCTTGCGCCGCCGTCCTATTTCAAGAATGTCAGCGACGACGGTGTCTTCCAGTGGTTTTCGGCCGTTTTCGCCATGTTGGGCGACAAGGCGCGCGACATCATCGTCTACAACCTTCCTTCGCTCACCATGGTTCCGCTGACCGTATCGCTGATCGGGCGGCTGCGGACCGCCTTCCCCAAGATCGTGACCGGCGTCAAGGATTCTTCCGGCGACTGGCCGTATACCGAAAGCCTGCTCAAGGCGCATGGCGATCTCATTATCCTGATTGGTGACGAACGCCACCTTGCCAAGGGCGTACGGCTCGGCGGCCAGGGGGCGATCTCCGGCATGGCGAATTTCGTGCCCCGCGACGTCAAGCTGATGGCCGAAGAAGGCAAGGACGACCCCCGCATCGAGGGTTTCGTGGCCGAACTGCTGAAATATCCTGTTGTCCCTGCCGTGAAGACGATGGTGGCGCACGTGATGTCGGAGGAAATCTGGCTTGCGGTTCGTCCACCACTCGCTTCAATATCCGGTGAGGGGCAGACGCAACTCGCTCTTGCTTTCGATAAGCTTTTCCAGTCGAAAGCGGCATAGGTCAGGCATGCTGCGGGAAGAGGCGATGGACGGAATGGACGAGCAGCCGACGCTGCGGGAAAAGGCGTATGCGAGCTTCACGCGCCATCTTCTTGCGCGTGACGTGCGTCCCGGCCAATTCGTGTCCCAGCGCCGTCTCGTGGAACTGACGGGACTGACGCTCGGAGCCATCCGTGAACTCATCCCCAGGCTTGAAGCCGAAGGCCTGATCAAGACCGTGCCGCAGCGCGGGCTGCAGATCGCTCACATCGATCTCAATCTCATCCGCGAGGCATTCCAGCTCCGCGTTTTCCTGGAGAAGGAGGCCGTGGCACTCTTCACCCGGTCGGCGTCGGACGAGACGATCGCCGGGCTTTTGAAGCAGCATCGGGATATCGCCGACGCCATTCGAAGCGGCGATGGCTCGCATGAACTGGAACTGCGCGCGCAGGCCGTCGACTGGGGCATGCATGACGCCTTTATCGATGCGCTTGGCAATACCATCATTTCGAACGCCTACCGCGTGAACTCGATCAAGATGCGCCTGATCAGCCAGGACCGGTTTCGCATCGAAGGTCACGTTGGGCCTGTCATGGGCGAGCATCTGAAGGTGCTCGAGGCGATCGAACGACGATCGGCGGAGGACGCCGTCAACAGCCTTGTCGCACACATCAACGGTGCAAGGGACCGTGCGCTGAGGATATAATCGGGAATAATCAGCCGGAGATGAGGAGATCGCCGGCAATAGGAGGAGAAATCACATGCCATCATTCTTGAATCCGACGCGGAGAGGTTTTCTGGCGGGCACGGCCGCGCTTGGCGCCAGCAGCATGCTCGGCATGCGCTCGGCATCTGCTGCCGTCGACTGGAAGCGCTTCACCGGCACCACGCTCGAGGTCAATCTGGTCAAGAGCCCGCGCAGCGAAATACTCATGAAGTACCTACCCGAATTCGAGGAGCTCACCGGCATCAAGGTCAATGCCGAAGCGACGCCCGAGCAGCAGCAGCGCCAGAAGACCACGATTGAGCTCAGCTCCGGCAAGCCCAGCTTCGACGTCGTGCATATGAGCTATCACGTCCAGAAGCGGCAGTTCGAAAAGGGCGGCTGGCTTGCCGATATCGGCGGCTTCCTCAAGGATCCCGCGCTGACCGACCCATCGCTGACGGAGGGTGATTTCGCCGAAGCCGGCCTCGCCTTCGCCAAGGACGCCGGCGGCGCTCTGCGTTCTCTTCCCTTCTCGGTCGATTACTGGATCATCTACTGGAACAAGGCGCTGTTCGAAAAGAAGGGTCTTTCCTACCCGACGACGTTCGAAGAGCTGGCAAGTGCGGCCGAAGCCCTCACCGATCCGTCAACCAACACCTACGGTTTCGTCGCCCGCGGCCTGAAGAACGCCAATACGCCGGTCTGGACGTCGCTGCTGCTCGGTTATGGTTCGAGCCCGCTCGGCCCTGACGGCAAGCTGCGCACGACATCGCCGGAAGCGATCGATGCCGCCAAGCTTTACCAGAAGCTGATGACCAAAACCGCCCCTCCCGGCGTTTCCGGCTTCAACTGGGCCGAGGCCCAGTCGGCCTTCCTGCAGGGCAAGATCGGCATGTGGCTCGATGGTGTCGGCTTTGCGCCGCCGATCGAGAATCCGGAAAAGTCGCGCGTCGTCGGCCAGGTTGGTTACGGCATCATGCCGAAAGGCCCGAAGGCACAGGCCGCGGGAACCTTCGGCGACGGGCTTGGCGTCGTCGCGGCCAGCCAGAAAAAGGAAGCCGCCTACCTCTTCTGCCAATGGGCGATTTCGCATGACATGGGTGCCCGCCTGCTGCAGGCCGGTGCCGGCGTTCCGTTCCGCCAGTCTGTCCTGGAGGATGCGAAAGTCCGCGAAGGCGTCAAGATGCCTGGCGCGTGGCTCGATGCCGTCGTCGGTTCTGGCAAGATCTCGCAGCTCGCGCTGCCGGTCATCATTCCGGTCACCGAGTTCCGCGACATCTATGGCGTCGGTCTCACCAATATGATTGGCGGCGCCGATCCGGAAGCCGAACTCAAGGCGGCGACGGCGCAGTTCGAACCCGTCCTGGCGAAAAGCGAGGGATAATGGCCTCGGCAAGCATCGAAACGGCCGCAGCCAAGGCCGCCTCGAAGGGAAGGAGCAACGCGGGTCGCGTTGCTCCCAACTACTGGCCCTTCGTCATCCCGGCGCTGATCGTCATTGCGGCGGTCATCGTTTTTCCATGGGTGTTTACCCTTTGGATGAGCGTCAACAGCTGGACGCTCGGCCAGTCCCAGGTCTTCGCCGGGCTGGACAATTATGCCCGTCTGGCCGTGGACATGCGCTTCTGGGAGTCGCTGTGGCATACGGTGCTCTATACGACGCTCTCCGTCGTGGCGCCGCTTTTTCTGGGGACGCTCGCCGCGCTGATTTTCGATACGCAATTTCCGCTGCGCGGCCTTCTGCGCGGCATATTCGTGATGCCGATGATGGCGACACCGGTCGCCATCGCCCTCGTCTGGACCATGATGTTCCATCCGCAGCTCGGCGTCCTCAATTATCTTCTTTCCTTCATCGGCATCGGCCCGCAGGAGTGGATCTATAATCAGAGCAGTGTCATCCCCTCGCTGGTGCTGGTCGAGACCTGGCAATGGACGCCGCTTATCATGCTGATCGTGCTCGGCGGCCTGGCGGCGGTGCCGCGCGAACCCTATGAAAGTGCGGAGATCGACGGCGCCAATGTCTGGCAGAAATTCCGCTATCTGACGCTGCCGATGATAGCGCCCTTCCTGATGATCGCCGTGATCATCCGCAGCATCGATGCGGTGAAAAGCTTCGACATCATCTATGCCATGACCCAGGGCGGCCCGGGAACGGCGTCGGAAACCATCAATATCTATCTCTACAACACCGCTTTCGCCTACTACGATATCGGCTATGGCTCGGCCATGGCTGTGGTCTTCTTCATCCTCATCGTCTTGCTCTCCTTTGTCCTTCTGATGCTCCGGCAGCGTGCGAACTGGTCCGACGGGGAGGCACGCTGATGAAGCGCAAGACACTCGATCGCATCGGACTGCTGTTCGTCGCGCTGGTGATGATCTCGCCGGTCGTGCTGTTCTTCCTCTGGATGATCTCGCTGTCGCTGAAGTACGAGATCGACAACGGCGCCTATCCGCCGATCTTCATTCCGGAGCGTTTCGCCTGGACGAATTATCTGAAGGTCTTCGAGGAGAACAACTTCTTCCTCTATCTGTGGAATTCGGTGCTGGTGACGGGGGCCGCGACGCTTCTGGCGCTGCTGATCGGTGTGCCGGCCGGCTACGGCATCGCGCGGCTGAAGGCGGAGAAGTCGGCGATGGTCATCATGATCGCGCGCATGACCCCCGGCCTTTCCTTCCTGATCCCGCTTTTCCTGCTGTTCCAGTGGCTGAACCTGCTCGGCACGCTGATGCCGCAGATCATCATCCATCTCGTCGTCACCGTGCCGATCGTCGTGTGGATTATGATCGGCTATTTCGAGACGACACCGATGGAGCTGGAAGAGGCTGCAAGTATCGACGGTGCGACGCCCTGGCAGATTTTCCGCCTGGTCGCCCTGCCGATCGCCAAACCCGGCATTGTCGTCGCCTTCATCCTGTCGGTCATCTTCTCCTGGAACAACTTCGTCTTCGGCATCGTGCTCGCCAGCCGCGAGACGCGAACGCTTCCGGTCGCGGTCTACAACATGCTGTCATTCGAACAGGTCAGTTGGGGCCCGCTTGCGGCGGCGGCATTGATCGTTACCTTGCCGGTGCTGATATTGACGGTGTTTGCGCAACGGCAGATCGTGGCGGGGCTGACGGCCGGCGCCGTCAAGTGAGCAGGTGAGACGACGGTTTTGACGACTTCTTCTGCCTTCGATTCGCCGGCCGATCAGGGGCGCAGCGTTTTGTGCGTCGGCGCCGCCGTCCTGGACACGCTGTTTCGCGTGCGCGCGTTGCCGACCGGCCAAGGCAAAATTCTCCCCTACGATATGCTGCAGATCGCCGAAGGTATGGCGTCAAGTGCAGCCTTTGCGGTCGCCCGGCTGGGCGGCCATGCCAGCCTCTGGGGCGCGGTCGGAGATGATGCCACCGGCGAACGCATCATTGCCGACCTGGGCAACAGCGGTATCGAGACAAGCGGCATGGTCCGTGTGCCAGGCGCCCGCTCGGCCGTCTCGACGATCCTTGTCGACGATCAGGGCGAGCGTTTGATCGTGCCCTTCTACGATGCGGCCCTGCACGAGACGGTGAAGCCGGTCACAAAGCAGGACCTGTCCGCTTTCGATGCGGTGCTGGTCGACGTTCGTTGGCCGAAGCTCGCATTGCGGACGCTGACGGCCGCCGGACAGGCAGGCAAGCCCGCCATCCTCGATGGCGACGTTGCAGGCGACGGCGTCATCGAGATGCTGGCGCCGGCTGCCAGCCACATCGTGTTCTCGCAGCCGGCCGCCGAGCGCCTGACAGGAACTGCCGAGCCGGCGAAGGCCGTCAGCCTTCTCAAGCGAAAGTTCGAGCACGCCTTCATCAGCGTCACCTCAGGGGAAAACGGCTCTTTCTGGTTTGACGACCAAACCGGCGAAATCGCCCATCTTGCCGCGCCGAAGGTGAAGGCCGTCGATACGCTCGCGGCAGGCGATATCTTCCATGGCGCTTTCGCTCTGGCGATCGCGGAAGGCGTGGCGATCGCCGGGACGATGCGCTTGTCCTCCATGGCGGCAGCGCTCAAATGCCAGGTGTTCGGCGGCCGTATCGGCGCGCCCACAAGAGCCGAGGTCTGCGATGCGCTACGGGGTTGGGACGCGCTGGTGACGACGATGAGAGATCGCTAAGCGCGTTTTGCGCATCGCAATCCCAAATCCCCGCACATTTTGAGCGACATCACGATTAAAAGAGGTCCGAAAGCCAGTAGCAGAGGGCTGAAATGGTTGCTGCGGCGGGAAGGGTGACAATCCAGGCAATAACAATATTGCCGGCCAGGCCCCAGCGAACGGCAGACAGTCGTCGGGAGGCACCGACGCCGATGATGGCGCCGGTGATCGTGTGCGTCGTCGAGACCGGGATGCCCAGCCAAGTTGCGCCAAACAACGTCAATGCTCCGCCGGTTTCGGCGCAGAAGCCCTGCATCGGGTTGAGGCGTGTGATCTTCGAGCCCATGGTGTGGACGATGCGCCATCCGCCGCAAAGCGTGCCGAGCGCCATTGCGCCTTGGCATGAGAGAACGACCCAGAGCGGCACATGGAAGCCGCCGGTCAGATAGCCTTGCGAATAGAGCAACACGGCAATGATGCCCATCGTCTTTTGAGCATCGTTGCCGCCGTGGCCGAGGGAATAGAGCGAGGCGGAGACAAACTGGAAAACCCGGAATGTCCGATCGACAGCGAAAGGCGTCTGTCGCACGAAGATCCACGACACGATCAGGATGAGCAGCAGCGCAAGGAAAAACCCGATCGCCGGCGACATCACGATGGCGCCGGCCGTTTTCAACAATCCGCTCCACACGATCGAACTGAAACCCGTTTTCATCAGACCGGCGCCCACCAACCCGCCGACCAATGCATGGGATGAACTCGAAGGGATGCCGAAGACCCAGGTGACGATATTCCAGACGATCGCACCCACCAGCGCCGCGAAGATGACCTGCGGCGTGACGATGGCCGGATCGATAATGCCGGTCCCGAGTGTTTCTGCGACGTGCAGACCAAAGAACAAGAAGGCGATAAAATTGAAAAAAGCCGCCCAAAACACCGCATATTGCGGACGCAGGACCCGCGTCGACACGATCGTGGCGATGGAATTGGCGGCATCGTGCAGGCCGTTTAGGAAATCAAAGAAGAGTGCAACGGCCACGAGCGCGGCCAAAAGGGGAAAAGCGAGGGTGGCTTCCATCAAACGTTCTCGATGACGATGCCACTGATTTCATTGGCGACATCCTCGAAACGGTCGACGACCTTCTCGAGCTCGCCATAGATCTCGCTGCCGATAAGATATGCCATCGCATTCGATGCGCCGTGACGGCGGAAAAGATCCTTCAGCCCCTGCTCATGCAACTCGTCGGACCGGCCCTCGACGCGTGTTACTTCTTCCGCCAACGCGGCCAAGCGGGGAGCATTGGTGCTGATCCGGTCGAGAAGAGGAAGGGCCTCGGCGATTAAATGGGCCGCCTGGACGATCGTCTTTCCCATTTCCTGCATCACGGGGTCGAAGCTTTTCTGCTCGAACAGCCGGATGGTCTTCACCGTCTTCTGCATCATGTCGATCGCATCGTCCATCGACTGGATGAGATCCTTAATGTCGCCACGATCGAACGGCGTGACAAAACTACGGCGCACGGCAAGCAGTACTTCTCGGGTAATGTCGTCGGCTTCATTCTCCAGCTGGATGATCCGGGCGCAATGGCCTTCAATGTCTGACCCGCCCAAAAGCTCGTTGAGCGCTTCGGCCGCACCGACGACAGTCTTTGAGTGTTGAGCGAAGAGATCGAAGAAGCGATCTTCCCGCGGCATGAGTCTTCGAAACCAGCTTAACATCGGTGCTCCATCGGCTGTCACAAAAGCGTCATAAAGCACGGCGGCTGCCATGGAAAGCCGTGAGATGGGGAAGTGACCTCGCCAACAGAAACCAACCGCGGGGTCCGGGCATTTTGGTGCAGATGTTCATTTGAACATTTCATCATTGCAATGTGAACAATGCCTGTTACCATTGCCGCACGTCTGGAGCGGGAGGCTGCGGACCGAAAGCAATGGGGAGTGAAGATGAACAAGATCGCTTTTTTCCTGTCCGCAGGATTAACCAGCCTGTCCTTATCCGTTCCGGCAATGGCGGCCACGAAGATCCAGTGGTGGCATGCGATGGGCGGCGAGAATGGAGCGAAGCTTGAACAGATCGCCAAGGGGTTCAACGCATCTCAGTCCGATTATGAGATCGTGCCGGTCTACAAGGGCACCTATGACGAGACGCTGACCGGCGCGATCGCCGCGTTTCGTGCCAACCAGCAGCCGGCGATCGTCCAGGTCTATGAAGTCGGCACCGGCACCATGATGGCGGCACAGGGTGCGGTCTATCCCGTATACCAGTTGATGAAAGACCAAGGCGAGGCCTGGGACCAGAGCAAATTCATTGCCCCGGTCGTCGGCTATTACTCGGACACCAGCGGCAACGTCCTGTCGCTGCCCTTCAATTCCTCGACGCCGATCATGTATTACAACAAGGACGTCTTCAAGAAGGCCGGACTCGATCCGGAAACGCCGCCGAAAACATGGGCTGAGGTGGAGTCCTTCTCGCGGACCATCATGAAATCAGGTGCCGCCAAATGCGGTTTCACCAGCGCGTGGATTTCCTGGATCCAGACCGAAAATCTCAATGCCCTGCACGACAAGCCTTACTCGACCAAGGCCAACGGCTTCGGCGGTCTCGACGCCGAATTCACCTTCAACAACGATCTGACGATCCGCCATTGGGACAATCTGAAGAAGTGGCAGGATGAAGGTCTGTTCAAATTCGGTGGACCAGTCGGCGGCGACAACGCGCCTCCGATGTTTTATTCGCAGGAATGCGCGATGTATATGAACTCGTCGGCCGGCCGGGCCGGTGTCATCAACAACGCGAAAGGCTTCAAAGTTGGTTTTGCACCACTTCCTTTCTACGATGACGTCATCAAGCAGCCGCTCAATTCAATCATCGGCGGTGCCACGCTCTGGACGCTGAAGGGGCGGCCGGAAGAGGAATACAAGGGTGTGGCGAAGTTCTTCACCTACCTTCAGAAACCGGAAGTTCAGGCCGATTGGCATCAGTTCTCCGGCTACCTGCCGATTACCGAAGCTGCTTATAAGCTCGGCCAGGATCAGGGCTATTATGAGAAGAACCCCGGCGCCGATATCGGTATCAAGCAACTGACGCGCGTGACGCCGACCGAAAATTCCAAGGGCATCCGCTTTGGCAATTACGTCCAGGTGCGCGGCATCATCGACGATGAGTTTGCCGCATTGCTGGGTGGAAAGAAGACGGCGAAAGAAGCGGTCGATGCCGTCGTCGCACGCGGCAACGAACAGCTTCGCGATTTCGAGTCCGCCAACCAATGAGCACCGTAACGGGGGCTGGTGCAAGACCGGCCTCCGTTTCCCATCCGTCAGTGTGAGGGCTCATGCAAACCAAACGGACCGTATTTCCCAACAAGTTTTTGCCTTACCTGCTCATTGCCCCCCAGATTTTCGTGACCGTGGTATTCTTCCTCTGGCCCGCGGCAACTGCATTCTGGCAATCCTTCCTGCGCCAGGATGCCTTCGGCTTCAAGACCAACTTCGTCTGGTTCGAAAACTACCGTCGGCTTTTTGCCGATCCGATTTACATCAATGCTTTCGGCCACACGCTCATCTTCGCCATTCTGGTGACGGTGCTGTCGACGTCGATCGCGCTGCTCCTGGCAGCCGCGGCAATGCGCGTGCTCCGCACCTCTCGAATTTATTCGACCCTGCTGATTTGGCCCTATGCCGTCGCACCGGCGATTGCCGGTATTCTCTGGTGGTTCATGTTCAATCCGTCGATCGGCATTGTCGCCTATATGTTGCGAGCGATGGGCGTCGACTGGAACCATCTGATCAACCCCGACGATGCGATGATCCTGATCGTGATTGCCGCCACCTGGAAACAGATTTCCTATAACTTCCTGTTCTTCCTGGCGGCACTGCAATCCGTGCCCCGCTCGCTTCAGGAAGCCGGGGCCATCGATGGGGCTGGCCCTATGAAGCGTTTCTGGACGATTGTCTTCCCGCTGATTTCGCCAACGACCTTCTATCTGATCGTCATCAACATCGTTTACGCGATGTTCGATACTTTCGGCATCGTTCATGCGACCACCCAAGGCGGGCCGGCGCGCGCGACCGAAATCCTGGTCTACAAAGTCTATTTCGACGGTTTCATTGGACTGAATCTCGGCTCGTCGGCGGCGCAGTCGGTCATTCTGATGGTGATCGTCGTCGCACTGACGGCAGTGCAATTCCGCTTCATTGAACGCCGCGTGCAATATTGAGGGAGCCCAAGGATGGTTGAAAATCGCCCTTTCCTAAATTTCCTGGCCCACCTTGTCCTCATCCTCGGCGTTACGATCGTCGTGTTTCCGGTCTACGTGGCATTCATCGCATCAAGCCACGGGCCCAATGACTTCCTGTCGGGCGTCGTGCCGCTGACTCCGGGGAGCCACATCATCGAGAATTATTCGACGATGCTCTCTTCCGGGATGACAAGCTCGGGAGCGCCGCCGATCGGGCCGATGATGATCAACTCGCTGATCATGGCGGTCGGCGTCGCCGTCGGGAAGATCGCCATCTCGATCCTTTCGGCCTTTGCAATCGTCTATTTCCGATTTCCGTTCCGGACCCTGGCATTCTGGATGATCTTCATCACGCTGATGCTGCCGGTCGAGGTGCGCATCGTGCCGACCTACAAGGTCGTGGCCGACCTCGGAATGCTGAACAATTTCGGCGGCCTCATCATCCCGCTGATCGCCTCGGCAACGGCCACCTTCCTGTTTCGCCAGTTCTTCCTGACGGTGCCTGACGAATTGATGGAGGCCGCTCGTGTCGACGGGGCAGGGCCGATGAAGTTCTTCCGCGATATTCTGCTGCCGCTGTCGATCACCAACATCGCCGCCCTGTTCATCATCCTCTTCGTGCTCGGCTGGAACCAGTATCTCTGGCCGCTCATCATAACCACCGACCAGAGTTTCTACACCGTCGTGATGGGCATCCAGCGCATGGCAGCGGTTGCCGATGCCGAGCCGCGCTGGAATCTCGTCATGGCAGCGGTCATTCTGGCCGCCCTGCCACCCGTCCTCGTCATCGTCGCCATGCAACGCCTTTTTGTCAAAGGCCTGGTCGAAACGGAGAAATGAAATGGCCACGATCAATATCATTCACGTCAAGAAGAACTATGGCGCCATTCCGGCGGTCAAAGGCATTAACCTGGCGGTTGCAGACGGCGAACTGATCGTGCTCGTCGGGCCCTCCGGCTGTGGCAAATCAACCCTGCTTCGCATGATTGCCGGGCTGGAAACGATCAGCGAGGGCGATGTCGAGATTGCCGGCCGCAATGTGAACAAGGCGGAGCCGGCCGACCGCGACATTGCGATGGTCTTTCAAAATTACGCGCTCTATCCGCATATGACCGTGCGCGGAAATCTCGAATATGGTTTGAAAAACCGTGGCACAGAGCGCGCAGAAATCAACCGCCGCGTGGCGGAGGCGGCCGAGATCCTCGAAATCGGGCCGATGTTGGATCGCAAGCCTCGTGAACTCTCCGGCGGGCAGCGCCAGCGCGTGGCGATGGGACGCGCCATCGTCCGTGAGCCGGCCGCCTTCCTGTTCGATGAGCCGCTTTCCAATCTCGATGCCAAATTGCGGGTGCAGATGCGCGTCGAAATTCGCCGGCTGCAACGGCGCCTGAAGACCACCAGCATCTACGTCACGCACGACCAGCTTGAAGCGATGACCCTTGCTGACCGGCTGGTCGTGATGAACGGCGGGCTTGTCGAACAGGTCGGCACGCCCGTGGCGGTTTACGATCGACCGGCAAGTTTGTTCGTCGCCAGCTTCATCGGTTCGCCGCCTATGAACCTTGTCCCCGTCGACGTGCTGAGGGCCGCCGACAGCGCAGGCACTCTGGCATTGCCTGCCGGCACCGACATGGTCGGCCTTCGCCCCGACGCGTTACTCGTCACCAAGCCGGCGGAGCCTAGCGTTCGCCTGAATGCGACGGCCGAGTTGCTCGAGCCGATTGGCGGAGAAAGTCATCTGCATGTGCGATTGGGTGAGAGCCAGCGGACAGTCGTCCTGACCGTGCCGGGTCGCCCGCACTTTGCCGAGAATGCGAATATCGACGTTTTCGCCCGTGTCGACGCGATGCACCCTTTTAACAGCGATACCGGAAAACGCACGGATTGACGCAGGATTTTTATTCCTTCATCCAGCAGAAGACGGAAAGTGATGAGACGATGACGACGGTAGAGCCACGATCCGGCCCGAGACGCAGTGAAGTTCAGGCGCATCGGGGCGCCTCTGCCGTGGCGCCCGAAAATACTATTGCTGCCTTCCGGGCAGCCGCCGAACAAGGCGCGGAATGGGTCGAACTCGACGTCGCACTGCTTTCCGATGGAACTCCGGTAGTGATCCACGATGTTTCCATCGATCGCTGCTCGTCGTCGAAGGGAAGTCTCGCCGACCTCACGGCGTCGGATCTCAAGGCCATCGACGCCGGCGCATGGTTTGGCCCGCAATTCAAGGGCGAACCGCTGCCGACGTTGGCGCGCGTCGTTTCGGCACTCGGCGAACTTGGCCTCAACGCCAATGTCGAGATCAAGCAGCATGCTCATCACAAGTCGCTCGACCAGTTGGTCAATGTCGTCGATCAACATCTGAAGGCAAGGGCGCCGCACACGAAGATCATGATCTCGAGCTTTGATGCCGCTGCTCTGAAAGGAATGCATGGGCTCGATCCGGACTACGAGCTCGCCATGCTGTGGAGCAAGGTGCCTGTGGATTGGTTGGACATCCTTCGGTCGATCCCGGCAACGACCATTCATCTTGACTACAAGGCTCTGAGTATCGGGTTTCTTGAAGAGGCCGCCCGTCGCGGCATCAAGGTGCGGGCATGGACCTGTAACGAGCCGAAGCGGCTCGCATCTTTCTGGGGCGTGGGTTTGACCGGCGTGATAACAGACGACCCCAGTGTCTACCTCACCTAAGGAGCGGCGATGGGGCAGCGGATCATATCGAGCCGACAACGCGAGATCCTTGCGCTGATCGAGACCGAAGGTGTCCAGTACATCGAGGAATTGGCACGTCGGTACGATTTGACGACGCAGACCATTCGTCGCGATATCAACGCTTTATGCGATCTGGGCCACGCGCGCCGCTTCCACGGCGGTGTCGACCTGCCGGTCGAGGGAAGCAACATCTCGCTCAATGCCCGCGCCCAACTCAACCGGCGAGCCAAACGGCTTATCGCACGGCGCGTCGCCGCCGACATCGGGGCGGAGGCGACAGTGTTCCTCGGCATCGGCAGCACAGTTCAATTCGTTGCCGACGCGCTGCGCGACCACCAGGGTCTGACGGTGATCACCAACAACATCCACGTCGCCTTGAGCCTTTGCGACGCGCCCAGTGTCGAGGTCCATTTGACCGGCGGTCTCTTGCGTCACGATGACCGTGACGTGGTCGGCACGGATGTGATCCGGTTCGTCGAAAAATTCTACGCAACCCACGCGGTGGTCGGCGCAGGCGCTTTAAGCCCGCTCACCGGGCTGATGGATTTCAGCTATAGCGAAGCGCAGATCACCAACGCGCTTCTAGAGAATTCACAAACGCAGATTCTCGCGGCAGACGTCAGCAAGTGGACGCGCACCGCCTCCGTGCGGGTTGCGCCGTTCAGCAAACTCACCCGTTTTTACACGGACCGGCTGCCTGGGGAAGCGTCTGCCGCCAATGCTCTCGCCGAAAGCGGCTTGGACGTGGTGACATGCAGCGAGGAGACGACATGAGCTACGTAGACCTGGCGCCGTCAGCGCGGGAGCTGCAGGACGTGCGTTACCTGTTTACCGACATCGACGATACCCTGACGACAGAGGGCAAACTTCTGCCGCAAACCTACCAGGCTCTGTGGGATCTCAGCAGCGCCGGCATTGCCGTCGTGCCGGTGACGGGCGGCTCAGCCGGCTGGTGCGAACATATCGTCCGTGCCTGGCCGGTGGCCGCCGTCATCGGCGAAAGCGGCGCATATTGCGTCACCCGCCGGGATGGCGAAGTCGTCTTCGACTATTGGGAGGACGCGGCGCGGCAGGGTGAGCGCCAACGCCAGCACCTGCAGACGGTCAAAGCGCTCCTGGCGCAAAAGAGCAGGTCATTCAGGATCGCTCATGACCAGGTCTTCCGGCTGGCGGATGTCGCAATCGACATACAGGGCCGCAATCCGCATGACGTCGAAGATCTCGCGTCCAGCATCAGAGCCATGGGCGGGACGGTGGCGATCAGTTCCATCCACATCAACACGTGGATCGGCGACTACAACAAGCGTTCGATGAGCGAGCGGGTTTTAACCGGGCTGTTTGGTGTCGACACGACCGAGACACCTGCTGTTACCGCCTTCGTCGGCGACTCTCGAAATGACGCACCGATGTTCGGTTTTATCCGCAACTCCTTCGGCGTCAACAACATCCTGCCGATCCTTCCGCAGTTACAATTCGCGCCCAAGTGGGTCTCGTCGCAGCCCGCCGGCCTCGGTTTTGCCGACATTGCCCGGACGATCCTGCACGCGGTCGGCGACGCTTCGCAATAGGCCACGGCTGATTTCAATGCCTAAGAAGAATTGGATCCAAGCTCGGCAGGCTTGGTCAGCGCGGATCGCTCCGGTCTTCGTCCTTCCGGCCGCGCTCAGCTTTTGACCGAACCGGCGGTCATGCCCGCCAGGAAATAGCGTTGGGCAACCAGGTAAAGCACCAGGAGGGGTAGGGAGCCGAGCACGCTCATCGCCATCATTTCATTCCATTCGAAAGCGTGCTGGCCCATCAGCAGCTGGATGCCGATCGGAACGGTTCTGAGATCCATCGATTTTGTCAGCGTCAGCGCGAAGAGGAATTCGTTCCAGGCCAGCAGAAACGTATAGACCGCGGTGGCGACGATCCCGGGGATGGAGACCGGCACGATGACGCGCCACAGCGCCGTCCAGCTCGAGCCGCCGTCGACAAGCACGGCCTCGTCCAATTCCTTCGGCAAGGTGTTGAGGTAGCCAGTCATCAGCAGGACGGCGTAAGGCAGGGTGAAGACCATATAGGTGAGGATCAGCGCCAGATAGGTGTCGAAGATCCTGAAGGCGACGACCATACCGAAATAGGGGATGAGAAGAGTGATCGGCGGAACGGTCTGCGTGCTGATGATGAAGATATTCAGGGTGTTCTTGAAGCGGAACGAGTAGCGGCTGAAGCCGTAGGCGGTCAGGATGGCGATGACGAGGGTCAGGCAGGTGACGACGCCGGCGACAAAGTAACTGTTGATGAAGAACCGCACTTTCACCGGATCATTGAAGATCGTCAGATAGGCGGCCACGGTAAAATCCTCCGGCAAAAGCCGCGGCGGAAGAGCGAAGATTTCCGTGTTCGATTTCAGCGAGCTGAAAAACATCCAGACGATCGGGAAGGTCGAAAAGATGAGACCGACCGCCAGCCCGAGATAGGTGAGGATGGTCGGCAGTATCGAGTTCTTGGAACGCTTTGCCATGGCGGTCACCTGCGCTGCTGGTGTTTGATGTAGAAGTAGGTAACGCTCATCGAAATGATGAGGATGATCATTGCGCTCGCCGAAGCCAGCGAAAATTCATATTGGGAGAAGGCAAGCTTGTAGGTGAAGGTGGAGAGCACTTCCGTCGAATAGATCGGACCGCCGCCCGTCGTCATCCACACGAGCGGAAAAACCTGCATTGTCCAGATGAAGTCGAGAAGCGCGATGCTGATGATGATCGGCATCAGTTGCGGAATGGTGATGTACCAGAATTTTTCCAGTTCGTTGGCGCCGTCGATCCCGGCTGCCTCGTAGAGTTCCTTCGAAATGCCTTGGAGACCGGCAAGCAGGCTGACCATGTAGAGCGGATAACCCGCCCAGATGTTTGCAAAGGTCAGTGCGTGAATGGCGGTGTGGGTCGAGGAGAACCACTCGACTTTGAAGTTGATGATATTAAGCGCCATCAGCACGCTGTTGACGACGCCGTTCGGGTCGAGCAGCAAGCGCCAGATGATGGCGATGATGACGGCGGTGAACAGCCACGGCAGGATGAAGAGCACACGCAATATGCTCCTGATAAGCGGATCGACGCGGTTAGTGTTCAACAGCAGCGCGAAAGCCAGGCCGATGATAAAGTGGAAGACGACGCTCATGACCGTGAAATACATCGTCTGGCCGACCGACTGCCAGAAGACCGGATTTTCGAAGATGGTCAGGTAATTCTGGACGCCTGCGAAGGCAGCGTCCTTTTTCATGATGGCGCCGTCCATCAATGAATATTTGAAGACCATCACCATCGGGAACAGCATCAGCAGGACAAGCAAAAAGGTCGCCGGCGACACGTAGAAATACGGCACCAGTTTCCTCAAGGTGCTGTAACGAAGCCATCTTTTCTTCCGCGCGTTGACTTGCGCAGCCACCAGAGCCGGAGCGGAATGATTCATGAGCTGTGACTTCCCATTCTGCCGAGATTTGACGACTTATGCCGGCAGCGCCACGTCGCGCTGCCGGAGGTCTCGTGAAAGCGATCTCGTGAAGGCTGTGTGCTTTCGTCCTTTGTTTTATGCCTGTCGTTATCCCGGAACCGCTGCGCACTTCCGGGCGACAGGCATCAGAACTTCGCGAGCCAGGCCTTCTCGGTATTGGCAGCCGCGTCCTTGGCCGACTGGCCGCCGTCGAACATCTTCTGAACTTCGACGTTCATGTCGCGCATCAGCTCTTCGGCAACCGGCAGGCCGACGAATTCGTTGGCAGGATAGCCGCTCTGGAAGATTTTGAAAGCTTCGGCGAAGATCGGGTCCGATGCCACGAAGTCCGGCTTGGCATGGACGTTGCCGGGGAAGGCGTTGGCAATCGACACCAGGCGGCCGTTGACGTCCGGGCTCATCAGGTATTCCACCAGCTTCCAGGCTTCTTCCTTATGCTTGCTGCCCTCGCTGATGCCGATGCCCCAGGACGCATAGGGCATGCCGCGTTTGCCGGTATAGCCGTCGGTGGCCGGCAAGGCGGAGATGCCGAACTTGAGCTTCGGATTGCGTTCGCGGATGAGATTCACATGGGCGAGGGAATCGACCATCATGCCGACGCGGCCGTTGACGAATTCCTCGACCTTGTCCTGTTCCTTCTTGGCGAAAATGCCGGGAGAAATAACGCCTTCCTTGTTGAGGGAAGCCAGATAATCTAGCGTGCCGACGACCGCCTCATTTTCGAGGTCAGGCTTGCCGTCCTTCATCATCGAGGCGCCGGAGGCCCAGACCCAGGACATCACGTCATTCTGGATTCCGCTCGGAGACTGCAGCGATAGCGGCAGAACCCAGCCATACTGGTTCTTTGACGCGTCGGTCATCTTCTTGGCGGCTTCGGCAAATTCCGTGCGCGTGGTCGGCAGCTTGTCGACGCCCGACGCCTTGGCGATATCGAGGTTGACGAAGACGGGATAGACGAAGGATGCCAGCGGGAACATCACGCTCTTGCCGTCGACCTTGACGATATCGGTGATCTGGCTCTTGTCGTATTTCGCCTTCTCCATCAGTTCGTCCATGGAGGCGATCGCGCCCTGCTTGGAGAGACCGTTGACCCAGGCGCCATCCAGGCCGACGACGTCGCTTAAGGTCCCGGAGGCGGCGCCGACGACGATCTGGTCACGGGTCGTGGCATAGGGACCGCTGACGAGCGTCACCTTGATGCCGGGATTTGCCGCTTCGAAATCGTTCATGATGCCGCGCAGTGCGCCGGACGGCATTTCCGGTTCCCACCATTGAATGAATTCGATGGTGGTGTCGGCGAACGCCGAGGTGGCGCAAAGCGCCCACACCGCCACGGCAGCCCGCATGGTCACGCTGAATTTTCTGATATTCATCTGTGCCTCCCATAGATTGTCAGTGATCGATCCTCCTCAAGACCGTAGGCAAATTAGGTTCCCTGAGGCGCCTTTCTGTCAATGAAGAAATGCGACGCGGGAAAAAATTGACGGCCGCGTGGGCGATGTGTGCCTTTATAAATCATTGATAAAAAAGTGTATTATCCAATGTCGCGACCGAGATTTTTTCGCAGAATTTGTATTGCTTGTGATGCATTTTTTCTTTACTTTCGTAAACAAATGAAAGTTTGCAGCCGCCGGCATGGGAGAGGAACGGGTGGATGGAGGCAACTATTTCGTGTTTAGAAAAGCAGTGCCGCCACTGCGATTATCAATCCGATCCAAGGTGATCATCCCGCCGTAAGGAACTGAATGGCCAAGAAGAGTTATAAATCGATGGATGATTTCGCGACCGCCTCCGGCGTGTCGCGTCCGACGCTGTCGAAATATTTCAATGATCCCTCGCAGATCAAAGAGGTGACACGCAAGCGCATCGAGGCGGCTCTCAAGAAGTCGAATTTCGAGCCGAACCTTTTCGCGCGGCATCTCAATCGCAAACGGACCAGGAATATCGGGATCCTGGTCCCGACCATGTCGGACCCCTTTTATGTGCAGGTCGTGTCGCTGATCGAACTCGAGTTGCGCGACAAAGGATTTTGGCCGGTCCAGATCTCGTCGCACACGCGGCCGGAGCTGGAGGCGGAGGCGGTGCGGACCTTGCTGTCGCTGAAGGTGGCAGGCGCGATCGTGGCGCCGCTCGGGGCCGGCTCGCGCCGCTCCGCGCTGGAAAGGCTGAAGGACGCGATCCCTGTCGTCTGCTTCGACAATCCTGCCAGCGGCGATCTTCCTTATGTCGGCAACGACAACGCCCAAAGCATGGCAGCCATTGTGCAATATCTCTGCCGGTCCGGTGAGCCGCCGATATTCCTGGAAATTCCGCATCTGACGGAAAACGCCGGCGAGCGGCAGGCGAGCTACCGTGCGACCATGACAAGGGAAGGGCATTCGCCGCTGGTCATCGATTGCGACGCACCGCCGTCCTGGGAGTTCGAGCGTCTCGGATACGAGCAGATGCAGAGGATTCTTGCGCGTGGCGGCCTGCCCGGCAAAACTCTGCTCTGCGCCAACGACCGCTTCGCTTTCGGCGCCATGGCGGCGGCCTTCGCGTCCGGCTTGAAAATCGGCCGCAGCGACGGCTGCGACGTGCGGATTGCCGGGCACGACGACCACCCGCTCAGCCGGTATACCTGCCCGTCGCTGACGACGATGGCCCAGAACGCACCGGAGATCGCGGCAAAGTCGGTGGAGCTGCTGCTTTCTCATATTGAAAGCGAGGACGAGGGGACGACCCCTTCAACGAACAGGGTGATCCTGGAAGCGACGCTGGTGATGCGCGACTCGGCTTGAGATCAGTCGTTGGTTGCGGCTGAACGGGCCAGCGCAGGGTCCATGGCGCACCATGCCGTTGCAATGGCTTCGAGAGCCTCCTGCGCCTCCGGAATGGCTCGTCGCTTCGAGACGAAGCCGTGGATCTGTCCGGGCCATGTCCGGCTTGTCGCCTGGGCTTCCGAGCTGAGCCGCTCGGCATAGAGGGCGCCTTCGTCGAACAGCACGTCGTGGCCGGCAAGGATGACGACGGCGGGCGCCACGCCCGCCAGCGACGTTGCGCGAAGCGGCGAGGCCCGCCAGTCGGATCCGCTCGCAGGGTCCGGCAGATAGTGGTCCCGGAACCATCGCATCGCCGCTGCCGTCAGGCCGAAGCCTTCTGCGTAACGCAAATAGCTGTCGGTTGCCTGCGTCTGGTCGGTCACCGGATAGATCAGCACCTGGCCGATGACGGCCGGGACATGTCCGTCCCGCGCCAGAAGAGCGATGACGGCGGCGAGATTTCCGCCGGCGCTGTCGCCGCCAACGACAATTCGCGCCGGATCGATGCCGAGTGCATCGGCCTGATCCCTCATCCAGACGAGCGTGGCCGCGCAGTCCTCGATCGCCGCCGGAAAGGGATGTTCCGGGGCGAGGCGATAGTCGGGCGAAACCACGACGGCGCCGGCCATATTGGCAAGGCTCCGGCAGATGTCCTCATGGGTTTCCGGCGCGCCGATCACAAAGCCGCCGCCATGGAGATACAGCAAGGCGGGAGCCTGCTGGCGCGGCGCGGCGCGGCCGCGCCAGATCTTCAAACGGGTTGCGGCGGCATGTCTTTCCAGGATCTCCGCCACATCCTCGAGCGGCCACTGGATATCTGCGAAACCGTCCAGATACTGTTGCCGCGCCAGCGCCGGCGTACAGCTTTCCACCGGCTCCTGCGGCTCGCCAGGCCAGGCCAGTGCGCGTCTTGCGGATTCATCCAGTTGCGTCATGCGAGCAGGCTCCTTGCTTCGTCTTCCTGCAATTCCGCTGGTTGGGCAACGGTGCTCGGAATGGTCTGGGCGACACCGGTTTCACCTGCCCGGAGGATTGCTTCCATGACGTCGAGCACATGCAGTGCGAGATCGCCCGAAGCGCGGGGCGTACGGGCCTCGATGATGGCACGGGCGAGATCGGCAAGGCCAAGCATGCGGTAGTTGGCGCGGTCCGGCGCTGCAATCGGCCAGTTGACGGCGCCGAAGAGTGCGCCTGACGTATCGGTTTCCAGCCAGGGCGCGCCACGGCTGGAGAGCGCGACGCGGCCGCCGAAATTGTCCGGATCGGGCAGGCGCAGCGAGCCCTCTGTGCCGTGCAGCTCGATAGGGTGGTTGGAGTGGCGGAAGACGTCCCAGGAGGTGCCGAAGGTGACTGTGGCGCCGCAATCGAATTCCAGCAGCGAAAGCACGCTGGTCGGCGTGCCCACTTTGAACGTGGTGCCCTGTTTCGGCCCTTCGGCGGTAATGAGCCGTTCTTCCTGTCCGCTTGTGGCGACGGCCTGCACACGGCGGATCGGCCCCATCAGATTGACCATCATCGTCAGGTAATAGGGGCCCATGTCCATCACCGGGCCGGCGCCGGCCTGGTAGTAGAAGCTGGGATCAGGATGCCAATGCTCCATGCCGCGGCCCATCATGAAGGCTGTTCCCGTTACCGGCCTGCCGATAGCCCCGGCTTCCATCTGCCGTCGGGCATGGCGTCCGGCTGCCCCGAGGAAGGTGTCCGGTGCTGAACCGAGCATGAGGCTCCTTTCGGCGGCCGCATTGACCAGCAGGCGCCCTTCGGCGGCCGTGACGCCGAGCGGCTTCTCGGTGAAGACATGTTTGCCCGCCGACAGTGCCCGCATCGAAACATCGAAATGCGCAGCCGGGATCGTCAGGTTGAGGATGAGGTCGATGTTCGTATCGTCAATGAGGGAGTCGACGTCGGCCGCCCGAAGGTTAAACTCGGATGCGCGCCGCTTGGCGGCGTCTGCATTGATATCCGCACAAGCGGTGATTTCGACGCCGCGAAACAGCGGCGCATTGCGCATATAGGCGAGCGAAATGCTGCCGCATCCCACAACGCCGATCCTGAGTTTCATATGATTGGTCTGTGCCATCGAAGTATCTGACCTTGCCGTTCAGCGTTCGGAGAGTTGGGGTGCGTTGTGTTGACTGCGCGAGGAATAAATTATGTTGACGCACGGTAACATTTTCCCCTACGAAATGACAAGACGCTGGGAGGCTTCGCAATTCCCCGGGGGAAAACCCTTCGTTCGGGATATCGACCCTTCTTGAAGAAAGCATTTTTGGAAATGCCGGATACCAGGTGCCCCGACGTCGTCTGCGCGGAGGGTCTGGATTCGATATCGGCTGTCGCCAACGAAATAGGTCAGGACCAACTCATGAACAATGCTGCGCTGAAGATCGGCTGCCAGACATTCACCTGGGAAATGCTGGGCAAGGGATGGAGCGGTGGGCCGGATGATCTGGTGCGCGCCATCGCCGATGGCAGATATGCCGGTCTTGAGATCACCGACACGATGATCGGTCACTACGCGCTCGATCCAGCCGGCTTTGCCCGGACACTCGCGGATGCCGGTTTGACGCTGGTTTCCTTTGCCTTCGGCTCCGCCAGCGGTTTCACGGTGGCGGAAAAGATCGCCTCCGATCTGGAGACGGCCCGGCGATGGGTGGATTTCGCAGCAAACTTTCCCGGTGCGATGGTGTCGATGGGATCGGCCACGGTCGTCTCGGATGGTCCGCGCGAGGAGAAGTTCGCCATCGCGGCGGAGTGCTATAATCATGCGACCGAGATCGGACGATCGTCCGGCGTTGCCGTTGCCGTCCACCCTTCCTCGCACCACAATACGCTGCTCTTCACCCGGGCCGACTATGACCGGCTGTTTTCTCTTTTGGATCCACGCGTGGGTTGGGTGCCGGATACCGGCCATATCCTGCGTGGCGGCCAGGAGATCGACGACACGCTTTCGGCCTACCGTGACCGTATCCGCTACGTGCACCTGAAGGATGTCGATGCCGGCGGGATCTGGGCGATGCTCGGCGAAGGCGTCTGCGATGTGCCGGCGGTGATTTCGGCCGTTCGGGAGGCGCCCGAGTTCACCGGCTGGATCGTGGTGGAAGAAGAGTCGGATCATGCCGGAACCGATCCGGCCACGGCAGTTCGCAAGAACCGCGAGACGCTTCGACGACTGGGGTTTTAGGCGACTTCGTTTTCCCGGCCGCGGCCGAAACCTTTCGCGAGGTTCTCCCGGCTCCGGACTAGGTTGGGAGGCTGCCTGCCCGTCACGCGTAGCGCACCTCCACGCCGAGCTTGTCCAGCCGGTGGCGGATGCTGTGCGGCATGTTGCTGTCGGTGATGATCAGATCGACGCGCGACAGCGAGAAGGCTTTGGAGGAGGCGCCGATGTCGAACTTGCTCGAATCCGCCACGAGCACGACGCGCCGGGCCATGCGAACCAGGTTGCGCTTGGTGCGCGCCATATCCTCGGAAACATCGACGACGTCGAAGGCCTGATCGATCGCATGAGCGCCGACAAAGGCCTGGTGGGCGACAAGTCCGCCGACCGCCTTGTCGGAATCCGAGACGATCGTGCTGACGGTGCTGGGGAACACCCGGCCGCCGATCATGTGCACGTCGAGCCCCGGCCGGTACATCAGATGCTGGGCGATGTTCATCGCCGTCGTCGCAACCACGACGTTGTTGACCGGCGGCATTTGCATGGCCACCTGCAGCAGCGTCGAGCCGCTGTCGAACACGATCGACTGGTTGTCGATGATCTGCCGCGCGGCCATCTGGGCAATGCGCCGCTTCGCATCGAAATTGCGCTGCATGCGCTCCTCGAAGGCTGCGGCCGGCGAGTCGGACGGCAGGGCGATTGCCCCGCCATGCGTTTTGATCAGCTGCTTTTTCGCGTCCATGATTTCGAGGTCGGAGCGGATCGTCACTTCCGAGACCTCGAAGAATTCCGCGAGCTGGCGGGTGCGCGCCTGGCCGACCCGTTGAAGTTCCAGCATGATCTGCTGCCGCCGCTGTTCTGCAAGCATATGCGATCCCGACTGCGCGCGCTCTTTGGAACAACGCACCTTTTGAAAAACGAAAGATTGCCGCATCTTCCTGCAGCCTCTTCCGCAAAAATAGCCGCTACGCCGCCGAAATGCACGTCAAAAAATCTCTTTCCATGTGAAAAACGAAAGAATTCGAAATATTGAACATTTGTTTGCTTTCGAGTTAGGATTTTCTCAGCAACGACGCCGGCAGTCGCAACGCCGCAATCGCAAAGGAAGTCTCGCCATGGGTCTCGGAACCAAAATTCGCCTCGCACGCTTGTTCTCGAACCCCTCGGGCCATTTGTTTGGCGGCGCGGTCGATCATTTTGTCGGTTATGGCAATGTCCGGGAGGGCGGGCTTGCCGATCTGCCGGGGGCGCTGAGGCGCGTCATGGCCGGAGGGCCCGACTACATCAGCATCCAGCCGGGCGCGGCCCGCCACCTCTGGTCGGACTATGCCGGCAAGGCAGCCCTCGTCATTCAGGGCGGCTGCTTTACGGCCGACGACCGGATTCGCCAGCTCATCGCCACCCCGGAAGACGCGGTCCGCTATGGCGCGGATGCTCTGGCTGTCGCCATCCCCGTGCGCGGCGCCACCGAGGGAGAGTACATCCGCTGGCTCACCGATACGGTCAACGCTGCCGCCCGCTTCGAGATGCCGGTCGTCGCCCACGTCTATCCCCGCGATTTCTCCGACGGCGGCAAGATCGTGTTCACCCCGGATGAAATCGCCTATGCGGTGCGCATCGGTTTCGAGGCCGGCGTCGACGTGATCAAGGTCGGCTACACCGGAGATTTCGAATCCTTTCGGGAGACCGTCGCCACCTGCCCGATTCCGGTCGTGATCGCCGGCGGCCCGAAGACTGATACGCTGCTTGGCGCGCTCGTCCAGACATCGGAAGCCTTGCGGGCTGGCGCCAAAGGGGCGGTCGTCGGCCGCAACCTGTGGGGTCACGGCGATACGACCATGGCCGCGCGCGCCTTCAAGCTCGTCATCCATAAGGGGATGGCGCCAGAGGAGGCGCTGGCGGCTGCCGGTGTGTGAAACGTGTTGCGCCCGCTCCAGGTTCTGGGCTTCGGCGCCCTTGCCATCGATGACATCATCTATGTCGATCGCGGCCTTTCGGCCGGCAAGGGGAAGGTGACGAAGCGTGCCACGGACCACGGCGGCAACGTGGCGACGGCCCTGGTTGCCGTCGCCCGGCTCGGCGGGCGCGCCGGCTTTATCGGCTGGCTCGGCGATGAACCTGCGACCGACCCGGCCGGTGCCGAACTTGAGCGTGAGGGCGTCGACATATCCCTGGCGCCCCGCCACGCCGCTGCCGCGCCGATCCGCTCCGTGATCACCGTCGCTCCCGACGGCGACCGGTTCATCGCCTATGACGACGATGTGCTGCACGGCACATCCGATGCGCTGCCCGATGACGTCTTGATCCAGGCCCCGGTCCTGCTGATCGATGGATATGCCATGCATTCGGAAAGCGTGGTGGCGCGGGCGCGGGCGCTCGGGCTTGCCGTGATAGCCGATATCGAATGGACGGTCGGGGCGGCGACGGACCGGCTTCTCGCCTTCGCCGACCATCTGGTGCTGCCGCTCGCTTTCGCCAGAGAGTACACCGGTGAAGATGATCCAAGGACCATCCTGGAGAAGCTCTGGTCAACGGATCGGTCCGCTGTCGTGCTGACAGATGGCGAACGAGGGGCCTGCCTTCGCCAGAAAGGCGATCCCACCCGGTGGTTTTTGCCGGCTTATCAGGTTCAGGCGGTCGACACGACCGGCGCCGGCGACTGTTTTCACGGGGCCTACGCTCTTGCCCTTGCCGAGGGCAAAGCCCCACTTGATTGCGTAGCCTATGCCACGGCGGCTGCTGCCATTTCCGTGACCGCACGCGGAGGGCGCCGGGGCCTTCCCGACAACCGGACCTGCCTGGCATGGATGGCAGGGGAAAATGCGCCGGCGCCGCGCCCGATTCCTGGATGTCACGATTAGTGTGCCGTTAGTCGGTGTCGACCTGGCTGGCCGCCCGAGCAGAACAACACCTTGATCGCAGGGTTTAAAGATCCTTCAAAGCTGTCGCGCCGGTTATAAAAGTTACGCGCGTAAAAAAATATTAGCGCGCAGATTAATCTTAATTTTCGGATAAAATGTTAAATATTTCAATTGGATATGGCGAGATCTCGAAAACGAGGACGCGAAATGCGATCGATTCTTTTGTTGACATTGAAGCTCAGGCCTGAGCTTTCTTGTCGAAAGGATCGGAGGTGGCGGGAAGAGCGCCGGTCGAAGACGTGAGCGGACTGACACGGGAGGATGAGACGTGGCTGTGGTTGTACTGGACAAAATCTGCAAGACCTATGGAAACAGCTACCATGCGATCAAGGATCTGAGCCTGACGATCCATGATGGTGAGTTTCTGATCCTGGTCGGCCCGTCCGGATGCGGAAAATCGACCGCGCTCCGCATGATTGCCGGGTTGGAGGAAATCAGCAGCGGAACCTTGAGCATCGGCGGTCAGGACGTCGTCGATCTCGCGCCGAAGGACCGGGATATTGCCATGGTCTTCCAGAGTTATGCGCTTTATCCGCACATGACGGTGTTCGACAACATTGCCTTTTCGATGAAGCTGGCCGGAAAGACCAAGGCCGAGCGAACCAAGCGCGTTCACGAGATCGCCAAGATCCTGCAGCTGGAAAGCCTGCTCGGCAACAAGCCGGCCCAGCTTTCCGGCGGCCAGCGCCAGCGTGTTGCGATGGGCCGCGCCATGGTCCGCGAGCCCGCGGCATTCCTGATGGATGAACCGCTTTCCAACCTCGATGCCAAGCTGCGTGTGCAGATGCGCGCCGAGATCGCCAGCCTGCAGCGGCAGCTGGGCGTGACGACGATTTACGTGACGCATGATCAGACCGAAGCTTTGACGATGGGCGATCGCGTCGCGGTACTGAAGGGCGGCGTGCTCCAGCAGGTGGACACGCCCAAGGCCCTCTATCATCGCCCGGTCAATGCGTTTGTCGCAGGCTTCATCGGTTCGCCGTCGATGAACCTCTTCGAAGGGCGTCTGGAGGGCATGCGGATCCATCTGCCAGGCTTCTCCATCCCTCTGTCCGACAGCGCCTTCGAGCGGGCTCCCGGCCTTTCCGCCTTCGAGGGGAAGGCGCTGATCTTTGGTGTCAGGCCCGAGGACCTCTATGACAGCCGGTTGCCGTCCGGAGCCTCCTATCCGACGATCCCGGTTGTCGTGAAGTCGATCGAGGAGCTCGGCTCCGAGTTGATCGTGCATTTGAAGATCGAGGCGGTCCGGATCGACTCGGGCGACCCCGATGCCGTCGAAGATTTGAGCGGTGCCGCCAACGCCGTCGCCCGCTTCGAGGCCGTCAGCACGGTCGAGACGGGCCAATCGATCAATCTGGCAATCGACCCGGCGAAACTGCACTTTTTCCATCCTCAAACGCATATGGCTTTGAACTGACTAGGCAGATCCGGGAGGTGCTGATTGCAGTTCGACTAAGGGCCATTCCTTTCGGCGCCGAAACCGGCGTTTATCTTCAACATTCGACCTAGAGAGCTTATCGATGCCAGCAAAACAGCAACAACGCCTCCGCATCGGCGTACTGGGAGCGGGCCAGATTGCCCAGGCCGCGCACTTCGAGAGCTGCACGAAGGCTGTGAATGCCGATCTCTATGCGATCTGCGACGTCGCCGCGGATCTGCGCGAACGTATGGCAATCACCCATGGAGCTGGTAAAACCTACGACGACTACGACAAGATGCTTGCCGATCCCGACCTCGATGCGGTGATCATCGCGACCGCCGATGCCTTTCACGTCCCGGCCTCCATTCGCGCCCTTCAGGCGGGCAAGCATGTGCTGTGCGAGAAACCCGTCGGGGTCACCGTCGAGGAATGCCTGGAACTGAAGGCTGAAGTCGACAAGTCGGGAAAGGTGTTTCAGGTCGGGCATATGAAGCGTTTCGACGCAGGGCTCCAGGCGGCCAAATCCTTCATCCGTGACGAGATGGGTGAGATGGTTGCCCTGAAAGCATGGTATTGCGACAGCACCCACCGTTATCCGATGACCGATGCGGTCCAGCCCCTGATCGTTGCCAGCGCCAATGCGCGAAAACCCTCCGGCAATCCGAAAGCCGACCTGCGCCGCTATTATATGCTGGCGCATGGTTGCCACCTGATCGACACGGCCCGTTATTTCGCCGGCGATATCGTTTCCGTCACTGCGCGTCTGTCCGAGCGGGCCGGTATCTGGTGCTGGTTCGTCGACGTGGTATTTGCCTCCGGCACGCTCGGCCATCTCGATCTCACCGTCCAGGTGCGCATGGATTGGCACGAAGGTTTCCAGATCTATGGCAAGAACGGCAGCATTTTGGGCAAGACCTATAACCCGTGGTACTACAAGACCAGCGAGGTCGACATTTTCCGGGAAGCCGATGGCGCGACCCATCGCGTTCTCGGTGCCGACGGCCATTTCTATCGCCGTCAGGTCGAAGGCTTCGCCCGCACCATTCTGGATGGCGCGGTGATGGAAGGCGCCGACATCGATGACGGCCTGGCTTCAGTCCGGGCCATGGTCGCCGTCGCACGCTCCGCCGAAAGCGGCAAGCCGGTCGCGCTGGCCGATGTCACGGGTGGCGTGTGATGAAGCTCGGCATTTTCGCAAAGACCTTCGACGGAACAGAGCCCTCGACTGTCCTCAATTCGGTTGCGCAGGCCGGGTTTACCGCAGCACAATACAATATGGCCTGCTCGGGTCTGCCGCCGATGCCGGAGACGATTACCGAGGCCCAGGCCCGCGCGGTCACGGAGGCGGCGCGCAAAACTGGTGTCGAGATCGTCGCGGTTTCCGGCACCTACAACATGATCCATCCCGATACCGCCGTGCGCGAAACAGGCCTCCGCAATTTGGAGACGCTGGCCGCGCGCTGCGCCGGCATGTCGACCGCCCTGATCACGCTCTGCACCGGCACACGCGACCCCATCGACCAGTGGAAGGCGCACGCCGACAACGACACGCCGGCGGCCTGGCGCGATCTCCTCGAAGCCATGGAAGCGGCCATCGCAATCGCCGAGCGCTATGATGTGGACCTCGGCATCGAGCCCGAGCTTGCCAATGTCGTCAACTCGGCTGAGAAAGCCCATCGGCTGATCGCCGCGCTGAAGAGCCCCCGCGTCAAGATCGTGCTCGATCCGGCCAATCTTTTCGAGGTTGCGACGCTGGAGGAGCAGCGGCGCATCGTGTCTTCAGCCATCGATCTTCTGGCCGATCGGATCGTCATGGCGCATGCGAAAGATCGCAATCCCGACGGCAGTTTCGCGACCGCCGGCAAGGGCGTCCTCGACTACCCGCATTATCTCGGCCGTCTCAAGGCAATCGGCTTTGGCGGCAGTCTCGTCACACACGGTCTTTCGGCCTCGGAGGCTGCCGGTGCGGCCTCCTTTCTGAAAGGGACTCTCGACGGCGAAGGCGTGGGGAGAGGACGATGAGAGGGGCTCAACCGTTCGCAACCAGCGACGGGACCATTCTCAACATCGACATGGCGGGCGAGGGCGCCTCGGCAATCTTCCAGCATGGTCTGTGCGGAGACGCGGCGCAGACGGACGAGGTCTTTCCGCTCGAAACCGGATATCGCCGGGTTACGGTCGAAGCCCGCGGCCATGGCCGTTCCGCGGCCGGTAATGTTGAGCAGTTGTCGATTTCGACCTTCTGCGACGATATCGCCGCCTATATCGAGCAGAACCTTGAGCTGCCGGTTGTGGTCGGCGGCATTTCGATGGGGGCCGCGATCGCCTTGCGTCTCGCCGTCAAACGGCCCGATCTCGTCAAGGCGCTGATCCTGGCAAGGCCGGCCTGGCTGGCGGCATCGGCGCCGGACAATATGGCGCCGAATGCCGAAGTCGGCCGGCTTCTGAAGATCCTGCCACTGGGCGAGGCAAAGCAGGCATTCCTTGCCGGGCCTGTGGGCATGCGGCTCGCCGCCGAGGCGCCGGACAATCTCGCCTCGCTTGCCGGGTTTTTCTCCCGCACGCCTCTGGATGTGACCGCCGAGTTGCTGACCAGGATATCAAATGACGGCCCTGGTGTGACCGATGATGAGGTCGGCAATCTCGCCCTGCCGACCCTCGTCATAGGCCATGATCGCGACAGCATTCATCCTCTTGGCCACGCGCATGCTCTTGCCGCGCGGATTGCCGGCGCGCGTTTCGTGCAGATCACGCCGAAAACCGAGAGCCGTCCGCAATATGTCGCCGACTTTCGGCTTGCCGTCGGCAATTTTCTGAAGGAGCTCTGAAACGATGTCCACCCCCTCCAAAAGCTGGATCGAAGATCTTCCGAAGGATCGGCTGATTGCCGAATTCTCCGTCTGGTCGGCCGATCTCATGCGTCTCGCCGATGATCTCGGACGTGTCGATCCTCACGTCGACATCCTCCATATCGATGTCGCCGATGGCCATTTCGCGCCGGCGATGTTGTTTTTCCCCGATCTCGTGGCCGGCGTGCGCAAAGCCTCCGCGCGCCCGATCCATGTTCACTTGATGGTTGCCGACAGCATCATCCTGTCGCAGATCGAGCAGTTCGCCGATGCCGGCAGCGACCTGATCAGTCTTCATGTCGAAAACGAACGCGTCGCGGACCAGGCTCTCGATCTTCTCGATCGCCGCGGTGTCGCAGCCGGCATGGTTCTCAAGGTCGACACCCCCGTCGAGCGGATCGAGACATACGCTTCGCGGCTGCGTTTCGTGACGTTGCTTGGCACGGCGATCGGGGTGAAGGGCCAGGGCCTCGACGAGAAGGCCGGCGCCCGGCTTCAACAGGCAAAGCGGATCATCGCCGGCTGCGGTGCGGCCGATCGGATCGTATTGGCGGCCGATGGCGGCATTCGCGAGCACACGGTGCCGCTCCTGCGCCAGTCCGGTGCGGAAACGGTCGTTCTTGGTTCCCTGGCTTTCAATGCACCGTCGCTCGATGAGCGGATGGCATGGATGCGCGCGCTCTAACCGGTGGTCTTCACATGCAGCAGGTTGCCATTGGCATAGACCTCGGCGGAACGCAGGTGCGCGCTGCCCTTGTCGACGAACACGGCAGGATCCTGACGCGTGTGGCCGAACCGACGGATGCGCTGGCCGGCCCCGACCGGGTGCTCGCCCAGATTTGCGGCCTCGCCGATCGGCTGCTCGCAGCATCGAAGCCTGCTTCGGTGGTGGGCGTCGGCGTATCCGCCCCAGGCCCGCTCGATACGGTCACCGGTGTCGCAACCGATATCCCCACCCTTCCGGGCTTCGTCGATTTTCCGCTGAAGGCGGAGTTGCAGAAGCGGTTTGCCTTTCCGGTCGATCTCGAAAACGACGCCATTGCCGCGGCGATCGGCGAGTGGCAGTTCGGTATCGGCAAGGGGCTTGATAACCTCGTCTATGTCACGGTCAGCACCGGGATCGGCGGCGGCGTTATCTCGGATGGTCGGGTGGTGCGCGGCCGCAAGGGCATGGCAGCTCATGTCGGCCACATGTCGGTCGTGCCGAACGGCGAGCTTTGCCCTTGCGGCAACAGGGGCTGTTTCGAGGCCTATGGATCCGGGCCGGCATTTGCGCGGCGCGCGCAAATGCGGGCAATGGAAAGCCGCGACACAACGCTAGGCAGCAACGGCGGCGCCCTCGACAGCCGCAGCGTTTTCGCGGCGGCTAGAAATGGCGATCGTCTCGCAAATCAACTGGTCGATGAGGAAGCGGAGATTCTCGGCCGCGGCTTCACCAGCCTGATCCATATTTTCAGTCCCGATATCATCGTCATGGGGGGAGGGCTCTCGCACGAGTTCGACCGTCTGCAGCCGGGTATTCAAGCCTATATCAGCCAATGGGCAATGCCGGCATTCAAGGATGTCAAGGTGATGCTGGCGGCATTGGATCAGAACTCGGGCCTTGTCGGCGCGGCGGCTCTGGCGTTCTTGGCGGGGAAGGTCGCTCCGATCGATCATCTTTAGAGGACACTCGGGTCCTGTCCGTGTCGAGAGGTTGCTCCGTCAGGGCGGTGGGGCGGTACTTTCCCTGAGGATCAGTTCGACCGGCCACAATTCATGGACCTCATCCGCGGCACGGCCGGCGATAAGCTGTAGCGTTAACTCAGCACAGCGCGTGCCCGCAGCTCGCATCGAGGATCGCGTCGTCGAGAGCGACGGCACCATGTTTTCGGCCGTCAGATAAGGGAAGACGTCGTCATGGGCGATGACCGAAACATCCTGTCCCACCGTCATCCCAAGCGAACGGACGGCCCGATAAACACCAAGCGCCGTCATCGTGGAGCCCGCGACGATGGCGGTCGGCGCATTCGCTCTCTCGAGGAAGGAGCGGGCATGGCGAAAGCCGCTTTCGTCGGAGAATTTATCGCAGACCATCAGGTTGGGATCGGCAGTTAGCCCACGCTCTTGATGCGCCAGCCGAAAACCCTGCTCGCGATGGATCGAATAGGTCTTGCCCCTGAGGCCGTTGATCATGGCGATGCGCCGGTGCCCGAGGTCGAGCAGGTGTTCGGTGGACCTGCGCACAGCATTTTCATTATCGATATCGAGCCAGGCGTGAACGTGCTCGGTCTCCGAGCGGCCGTGAACCAGGAAAGGCACGCCGAGGCTGTTCAGCATCTCGATCCGAGGGTCCCGGGGGCGTGGCGAATGAATGATCACTGCATCCACCCGGCGGCTTTCGACCAGGCGTCGATAGGCCTGGATCTCGTCGTCATCATTGTGTGCGGTGATGGGCGTGATGAGAATATCCGTATCGGCCGTTTCCAGGCGCTGCGCCATTCCCGACACGAATTCAGCGAAATGAATTTCTCCTGAACGTCCCATCATAACGCCTATCGCTCCGGCTCGTCCGGTCTTTAGCCGCACGGCATTGATATCGGGGCGATAGCCAAGCCGCATTGCTTCGCTTGCAACCCGGGCGCGCGTCGCTTCGCTCACCTCTGGGTAGCCGCTGAGCGCACGGCTGACCGTCGTCGGAGAAAGCCCAAGCTGCTTTGCAAATTCACGAAGTTTCATCGGATGTCTTCTTTATCTGGGCAATCAATGGACGATGCTTTGGCGATGCGCAACGGGCAAGCGCCTAATTCGACGGCGATTGAAATCGATTTCAATTCTACTGACTGGGGGTGTCACCTTTAGGCGCTAAAAAATGCCTCTTAAGCTGTATATGATGCCATGATCGACATGTTGCACAACTGTGAAGTGCCAATTTGTCGGCTTGACGCCGCCAAGACCTTCTGCAATGTTCTGCGGGCCAAATCGATTTCAATTTCTGGGAGGAGATCATGAAACAGTTTGCCTTGGCTTTATCCGCGCTCGCCGTCGCGGTCGCCGGCCCGATCCGCGCCGCCGAAATTTCGTTCGCCGCCAACACTACCGGGAAAAGCATCGAATTCCTGCAGAAGCAGGTTGCTGTTTTCGAGAAGGAGACCGGCAATCATGTCAAGCTCGTCACTATGCCATCATCGAGCAGCGAGCAGTTCTCCCAATACCGCTTGTGGCTTGCGGCTGGAAACAAGGACATCGATGTCTATCAGACCGACGTGATCTGGGCGCCGCAGCTTGCCGACCAGTTCATCGATTTGAAGGAGGCCACCAAAGACGTAGTCGGCCAGTTCTTCCCGTCGATTATCGCGTCGCAGACCGTCAATGGCCGGCTCGTGGCGCTGCCGTTGTTTACCGATGCTCCGGCGCTGTTTTACCGAAAGGACCTGCTCGACAAATACGGCAAGCAGCCGCCGAAAACCTGGGACGAGATGGCCGCAACGGCCAAAGAGGTTCAGGATAAAGAACGTCAGGCCGGACAGAAGGACCTCTGGGGCTACGTGTTTCAGGGCAATTCCTACGAAGGGCTGACCTGCAACGCGCTGGAATGGGTGAAGTCGTCGGGCGGCGGCCAGATCGTCGAGACGGACGGGACGATCTCCATCAACAATGAGAAGGCGGCTGCAGCAATCGAACGCGCCAAGGGCTGGATCGGCACGATCTCACCGCCAGGCGTGCTCGCCTATCAGGAAGAGGAATCGCGGGGCGTCTGGCAGACCGGCAACGCCGTCTTCATGCGCAACTGGCCTTATGCCTATTCCCTCGGCAATGGTGCCGACAGCGCTGTTAAGGGCAAGTTCGACGTGATGACGCTACCGGTCGCGGCCGCCGGCGACAAGCCGTCTTCGACGCTCGGCGGCTGGAATCTGGCGGTGTCGAAATACTCCGAAAAGCAGGAAGCGGCCATCGCGCTGGTAAAATTCCTGGCGTCGAAGGACGTTCAAAAGGCGCGTGCCGTCGAGCTGTCCAATTTGCCGACGCTGACGGACCTTTATGACGACATGGATGTTGCCGCGGCGCAGCCCTTCATGCCGAACTGGAAACCCATCTTCCAGGACGCGGTGCCGCGTCCTTCGGCGACGGCCAAAGTCAAGTACAATGAAGTGTCTTCGAAGTTCTGGACTGCAGTTCACAATACTCTGTCCGGCAGCGGCTCAGCTGCCGAGAACCTCGAGCTTCTCGAAGCCGACCTGACGACCCTCAAGGGCGACGCGTGGTGACTATCGGGACCGGCGGCTGTCAAGCCGTCGGTCCGGTCTTCGGTCTGAGTCAACGAGGAGGGGCGTTTCATGACGGAAATCGTAGTTCCACAAGCGATTGAACGAAGGCTTTCCAAGCTCAGAGCCTCTACGGAGCTGCAATCCGAACGCATTCGATCTGCCTGGATGTTTCTGGCGCCGACGCTGTTGATCCTGGCGATCGTCGCCGGATGGCCGCTGTTCAGAACGATCTATTTCAGCTTTACCAATGCGTCGCTCAACGACCTTGGCAATGCGCAGTTCGTCGGCTTTTCCAATTATCTGTCGTGGGTGACGCTGAAGAGCGGAAGGACCGTCTATCGCGGGCTGCTTGCCGATCCGGTCTGGTGGCATGCCGTCTGGAATACCGCCAAGTTCACCGTCCTTTCGGTCGTCATCGAGACCGTGCTCGGACTGATCGTCGCCCTGGTACTGAATGCCCGGTTCGTCGGACGTGGGGTCGTACGGGCCGCAATCCTCATTCCTTGGGCGATCCCAACGATCGTCTCGGCCAAGATGTGGGCTTGGATGCTCAACGACCAGTTCGGTATCTTGAATGAGATTCTGCTCGGCTTCGGGCTGATCAGCGAGAAGATTGCCTGGACCGCCAATCTGGAAACGGCGATGATCGCGGTGCTGATCGTCGACGTCTGGAAGACGACGCCTTTCATGGCGCTTCTGATCCTTGCGGGACTGCAGATGGTTCCGGGCGATATCTATGAAGCCGCCAAGATCGACGGCGTCAATCCGATCAAGGTGTTCTGGCGTCTGACGCTGCCGCTGATCCGACCGGCCATCATGGTTGCCGTGATCTTCCGGATGCTGGATGCGATGCGCATCTTCGATCTGATCTATGTTTTGACGCCCAACAATGCGCAGACGAAAACCATGTCGGTGATGGCGCGCGAGAACCTGTTCGACTTCGACAAATTCGCCTACGGCGCCACCGCCTCAACGGTGCTTTTCCTGATCATTGCCTCCGTCACCGTCCTTTATATCTGGTTCGGCCGCGTCAAGCTCGGTGGGGAGGAACGCTGATGCTGCTTTCGATCACCAAAAACACGCTCTTCTACCTGCTCGTCACGATCATCGTCATTATTGCGGTGTTTCCGTTCTACTATGCCATCCTGACGAGCCTGAAGACTGGCACGGCGCTTTTCCAAGTCGATTACTGGCCGACCTCGATCTCTTTCGCCAACTACACTTCCGTGATGGGCCAAGGCGGGTTCGTTCGCAGTCTTGCGAATTCTGCGATGGTCGCCTGCGTTGTGGTTTCCGCATCGCTGTTGCTTTCGATCACCGCCGCATTCGCGTTGGCGCGGGTGAATTTCCGCGGGCGGGCGCTGTTGATGCTGACCATCCTCTCGGTGTCGATGTTTCCCCAGATCGCCGTTCTTGCCGGCCTCTTCGAACTCATTCGCTGGTTCGGCATTTTCAACACGCCTTTCGCGCTGATCTTCTCCTACACGATCTTCACCCTGCCGTTCACCGTCTGGGTGCTGACGACCTTCATGCGGGAATTGCCGATCGAGATCGAGGAGGCGGCGATCGTCGATGGCGCCTCGCCATGGGTCATTATCACCCAGGTGTTCATGCCGTTGATGTGGCCGGCGCTGGTGACGACCGGGCTGCTTGCTTTCATCGCCGCGTGGAACGAGTTCCTTTTTGCGCTGACATTCACGTCATCGGATACGCAGCGAACCGTCCCGGTGGCCATTGCCCTGCTGTCGGGCAACAGCGAATTCGAGATCCCCTGGGGCAACATCATGGCGGCGTCGGTCATCGTCACCGTCCCGGTTGTCGTGCTTGTTTTGATATTCCAGCGCCGGATCATTTCCGGGCTGACCGCCGGCGGCGTCAAGGGTTGAGGGAGTAGGACATGGCAGAAATCCGACTGGAGAACATCCGTAAGAGCTTCGGTGCTTTCGAGGTGATCAAGGGCGTGACGATGGACATCCGCAGAGGTGAATTCATGGTGTTCGTGGGACCGTCGGGATGCGGCAAGTCCACGCTGCTCCGGCTTATCTCCGGCCTGGAGGACATTACGTCAGGAACCCTCTCCTTTGACAGCACGACGGTGAACCAGCACGCGCCATCGAAGCGAGGGATCGCCATGGTGTTCCAGTCCTATGCGCTCTATCCGCATATGACCGTCTTCGACAACATGGCTTTCGGCATGAAACTGTCCGGGCGCACCAGAGACGAATGCCGCCAGCGTGTTGAAGAGGCGGCCGGCATGCTGCAGCTCTCACCCTATTTGGATCGCTTGCCGCGCCAGCTTTCCGGCGGCCAGCGCCAGCGCGTCGCAATCGGCCGGGCGATCGTCCGCGATCCCAAGGTCTTTCTTTTCGACGAGCCGCTGTCCAACCTCGATGCGGCGCTTCGCGTCGCGACCAGGCTGGAAATCGCCAAGCTTCATCGCAGCATGCACAACACGACGATGATCTATGTGACTCATGATCAGGTCGAGGCGATGACGCTGGCCGATCGGATCTGTGTGTTGAGGGACGGCGTCGTCGAGCAGATCGGTACGCCGCTCGAACTTTACGAAAGCCCCAATTCGCTCTTCGTTGCCGGCTTCATCGGTTCGCCGAAAATGAACTTCCTGTCGGGCGGGCTGGCACAGCCCTATGACAGCCATACAATCGGCGTGCGCGCAGAGCATGTTCGCATCACGGCCGAGTCGCCGGTTTGGAGCGGCACGGTCATTCATTCGGAAATCCTCGGCTCCGATAGCTTTGTCTATGTGGATATCGGCGCGGATGAGCCGCTCATCGTGCGGGAGGCCGGTGTCTCCCGTCACGAGCCAGGCCAGACGCTTGGCCTTGCACCGCTTGCCGGCCATGTCCACCGTTTCGACCGCTCAGGCCGGGCGCTGAGCGGGCATCCCTGCAGGCTGCCTGATCTTCCCAGGGTCGATGCTCTTCCCAAGGCGCGATCCGTTTAACCACCAGGAGTAAACAACGTGACCATTCGCACCATTGTCTGGGGTGAAAACATCCACGAGACTACCAATGAAATTGTCCGCGGCATCTATCCCGAGGGCATGCACACGGCGATTGCCAATGCTTTGAATACCGACCCCGGGATTTCGGCGACGACGGCGACGCTGCAGGAGCCGGAACACGGGCTGGGCGAAGCCCGCCTTGCCGAAACCGATGTGTTGACCTGGTGGGGCCACAAGGATCATGGCGCCGTCTCCGACATCGTCGTCGAGCGGGTCGCCAAGCGCGTCTGGGAAGGCATGGGCCTGTTGGTGCTGCATTCCGGCCATTTCTCGAAGATCTTCAAACGGCTGATGGGCACGCCCTGCGCGCTGAAATGGCGCGAGGCGGGCGAGCGCGAGCGGCTGTGGACGATCAACCCGCGCCATCCGATCGCCGCCGGCATCGGCGAGCATTTCGAGCTGGAGAACGAGGAGATGTACGGCGAGCAGTTCTCGGTGCCGGAGCCGCTCGAAACGGTGTTCATCTCCTGGTTCCAGGGCGGTGAAGTGTTCCGCTCCGGCCTGACCTGGCGGCGCGGCGCCGGCAACATCTTCTATTTCCGCCCCGGCCACGAGACCTATCCGACCTATCACGACGCCACCGTCCAGAAGGTGCTGATCAACGGCGTCAAATGGGCGTACAACCCGCAAGGGTCGTTGACTGGCATTACCGACGCCCCAAATGTGCCGGTAGAAAAGGCACTGGAGCCGATCGTCGAACGCGGCCCGAAACTGCACCAGGCCGGCGAAGCCGGCTACCGCTGAGGCGCTGAGACACCTTACTCGCGTGGACGCCAAGACAGGGGATTGGCCTGGAAGAAACGGGCCGATCTCTTTCTTGGCAAGAGCGTCGGGCGCTTGCGACAGACGACCGATTTTGCTGCCAACAATTCGATAAACAAATGAGGACAAAGATGCGCTTGATCATTCTCGGAACCGGAGGATGGGCAAATACCCATGCCATGAATTTCTCGGAAATCGCCGGCGTCAAAATTGTTGCCGCCGTCGATACGGACGAGGTCCGGCTGCGGGCTTTCGCGCTCAGGCATGCTATCCCGCTGACGTTCACATCGCTCGATGATGCCCTTGCTTGGGGAGAATTTGATGCGGTGACCAATGTGACGCCGGATCGCGCCCACTATTCCACGACGATGAAATTACTTCGCGCCGGCAAGCATGTGCTCTGCGAGAAGCCGCTGGCGGTGAACTACGGCGAGGCCAAGGAGATGGCCGACGCCGCGGCGGCGTCCGGCAAGGTCACGATGGTAAACCTGACATATCGCAATGTCGCGCCGCTGCAAGCAGCGCGGAAGATGGTGCTCGACGGTCGCCTCGGCGCGATCCGGCACTTCGAAGCCTCCTATCTGCAAAGCTGGTTGGTCTCCAAGGCCTGGGGCGACTGGACGAAGGAATCGCAATGGCTTTGGCGGCTGTCGACGAAACACGGCTCCAACGGTGTGCTGGGTGATGTCGGTATCCATATTCTCGACTTCGCGGTTTTTGCCGCCGGAAGCGACGTCAAGGCGGCGGCATCGCATCTTAAAGTATTCGACAAAAGTCCTGGGAACCGGATCGGGGAATACGACCTCGATGCAAATGACAGTTTCCTGATGATGGCTGAACTCGAAAACGGTGCGGCCGGCGTCATCCATGCAACGCGCTGGGCGACCGGCCATCTGAACGAATTGCGGCTGCGCCTGCATGGAGACAAGGGTGCGCTGGAGGTGGTGCATACGCCTGAGGGCTCGACGCTCAGGACCTGTGAAGGCGCCGACGCCGACAAGGCGATCTGGCGCAAGATCGAAGTCGAACCGGTCATCACCAATTTCCAGCGATTTGCCAACGCCGTGCGAAAAGGACAGCCGGACGAACCGGGTTTCGGCCACGCTGCCAAGCTGCAATTTGTTCTTGATCACGCGGTGAAGACGGCGGGCGCTTTGACTGAGCTTTAGAGTCTGTTGGTCGATCGGCGTCGGGTCTCGTGGAGGCCCCTCGCCAAGGAAACAGCACTGGGCGGCCGGCCCCGTCAAATTCGGCGGTTCAGCTCGTCTTCGCTGACGCCGAAATGGTCGAGGATGATGCCGACGTTGCGGCGATGAGACTTGAAATAGACGTCGAAGAGATCGCCGATCAGCGGAACTGTGCCGCAGGCGGCGTCGACACCGAGATTGGCGGCCATGCGGGCGAGTTTGTGGCCGGGAAGGCCAAGCCGCCTTGCCTCATCGATGATGAAAAGACCGATGAGGGATCCGGCAATGTCGCCGACGGCCGGGATGAGGCCGAGGACCGAGTCCGCGCCGATCCGTACACCGATGACCGGCAATCGAACGGCCGTATCCATCAGACGGGCTATGCCGACAGCGCGCCGAATTCGCCCGAGTTCGGCGGAGGTGAGGTATGTCGTCTTGCCCGTGTCCATGGCCGTGAAACGCCGCAAAACCGATAAGGTTCGCCTGCCGCGCGACAAGCGATCGCGCTTATCTCTAAAGCATGTCGCGCAAAAGTGCGCAGCGGTTTTGCGAAAACGACATGCGCAAAAACAAAGAGCTAAAGCGCGGGGAGCGAATCTGAAAGATCGCGACGCGCTTTAGTCCGGAACCACGACCAGTTTGCCGACAAAATTCTTCGCCATGAAATCGGTCTGGGCGCGGTGGAATTCCGACAGCGGATAGACGCCGCCGACGAGCGGCCGGATCTTCCGGCTTTCGATATAGCCGACGAGCCGGCGGAAATCGGCGCGGCTTCCCTGGCTGGAGCCGTGCAGCTCCAATTGCTTCAGATACATCGTCCTGAGGTCGAGTTGGACGACCGGGCCGGCGATGGCGCCGGCGGTGGTATAGCGGCCTTCGGGGCGCAGGATCTTCAGGAGGTCATTGAACAGCGGCCCGCCGACGAGATCGGCGACGACGTCGATCGGCTGGCCACGGCTGGCGGAATGCACGGCTTCGACTAGATCGCCCTTGCCGCGGGTCACCACAGCTTCGGCGCCGATCTCGAGGATTGCCGCCTCCTTGCCGGGACCGGCGACCGCGATCGGGATGGCGCCGCGGGCGCGCGCCAGCTGGATGATCGCCGAGCCGACGCCGCCCGAGGCGCCGGTGACGAGGACGCGTTCGCCGGCGGCAAGCCTTGCCCGCTCCAGCATGCGTTCGCCGGTCAGATAGGCGCAGCAGAAGGTGGCGAGTTCGACGTCGGTCAGATCGGTCGCGACGACATGGGCGTTCTCAGCCGGCAGCGCCATATATTCGGCATAACCGCCATCGCGGCCATGGCCCATATAGTCGATGTCGGCAAGGCTGTCGTCGTCGCGGTTGTAGATCGAGAAATCGACCATGACACGTTCGCCGATGCGTGCCGGATCGACGCCGGCGCCGACGTCAACGATATGGCCGACCGTATCGGTGCCCTGAATGCGCGGGAAGCTCAGCGTATTGCCCTGCCGGCGCCAGGTGGAGACGGCGGAGGGGTCGTCCTCTGTACCGTAAGCGCCCTGGCGTACCCAGACATCGGTGTTGTTCATGCCGCAGGCGGTGACCCGGATCAGAACCTCGCCGTCGGCGGGCGTCGGGACGGGCGCGTCCCTGACATAGACGAGCTTCTCCAACCCGCCATGGCCGGTGAGCAGAACGGCCGCCATCTTTTCCGGGATCGTCATACCGCGCTTCTCCTCAGATGGTCTTGAAGACGGTTTCGATGGCGTCGGCCGCGGCCTTGACGACGATATCGGCCTCCTCGCGTGTCAGGCAGAGCGGCGGAGCGAAGCCGAGGATATCGCCCTGCGGCATGGCGCGGCCGATGACGCCGCGTTCGAGAAGGGCGGTGGCGACCTGCGGGCCGATCTTGCGGCCGGCATCGAAGAATTTTCGGTCGTCCTTGTCCTCGACGAATTCGACCGCCGCCATCAGTCCGTCGCCGCGGACCTCCCCGACATTGCGGTGGCTGCCCACCGCTTTTGCCAGTTCCGAGCGGAAATAGCCGCCGGTCGCGCCGGCATTTTCGACGAGGCCGAGTTCGTCGATCAGTTCGAGATTGGCAATGCCGGCGGCAGCACAGATCGGATGGGCGGAATAGGTCCAGCCGTGGCCGATCGCCCCCATCTCGTCGGAGCCTTGCACCAGCACCTGCCACATCTTGCTCGAAACGATTGTGCCGGAAAGCGGAGCATAGGCCGAGGTCAGGCCCTTGGCGATGGTGATCAGGTCCGGCTTCATGCCGTAATGATCCGAGCCGAACATCGTGCCGAGACGGCCGAAGCCGGTGACGACTTCGTCGGCGACAAGCAGGATGTCGTATTTGTCGAGCACGGCCTGGATCTTCTGCCAGTAGCCTTTCGGCGGCGGCACGATGCCGCCGGTGCCGAGGATGGGTTCGCCGATGAAGGCGGCGATCGTGTCCGGGCCATCGGCGAGGATCATCTCCTCGAGCCTGTCGGCGCAATATTGCGAGAACTGTTCCTCGTCCATCGAGCGGTCGGGCCGGCGGAAATAATAGGGCGCTTCGGTGTGAAGGATCGGCGCGCGCGGCAGGTCGAAGGCATTGTGGAAGAGTGCCAGGCCGGTGAGGCTGCCGGTCATGACGCCGGAGCCGTGATAACCGCGCCAGCGCGAAATGATCTTCTTCTTCTCCGGCCGGCCGAGGATGTTGTTGTAATACCAGATGAGCTTGATGTTGGTCTCGTTGGCGTCCGAGCCCGACAGGCCGAAATAGACGCGGCTCATGCCCTCAGGCGCACGATCGATGATCATCTTCGAAAGCGTGATCGAGGCCTCGGTGCCGTGGCCGACATAGGCGTGGTAATAGGCGAGGTTTTTTGCCTGTTCGGCGATCGCGTCGGCGATCTTCTGGCGGCCATAGCCGACATTGACGCAATAGAGCCCGGCAAAGGCGTCGAGGCTTGTCCGCCCTGTCGTGTCGGTGATGTATACGCCTTCGCCGCCGGCGACGACGCGGGTCGGCGTCTCGCCGCGGGCGTGCATGCCCATATGGGTGGAGGGATGGAAGAAGTGATCGCGGTCCCAGGCGGTGAGTTCGTTGCTTTTGTCGAGCATGTCCTGTCCTCTTTTTGAAATGGGCGGTTAGTGCAGGTCGCCCGGAAGTGTGCCGCGGTTCCGGGATAACGACATGCATAAAAACAAAGAGCTTTAAGCGGCGGTGTCGATGCAGAGATATTTGAGCTCGGTGAAGGCCTCGAGCCCATGGCGAGAGCCCTCGCGGCCGAGGCCGGACTGCTTCCAGCCGCCGAAGGGAATAGGGCCGCCGGTGATCTTCACGCGGTTGACCGCCACCATGCCGTATTCCAGCGCGCGGCCGAGGCGCATCTGGCGGGCGCCATTTTCGGTGACGATATAGGCGACAAGGCCGTATTCGGTATCATTGGCGCGGGCGACGACCTCTTCTTCCGTGTCGAAGGTGGTCAGCGCCGCCACAGGCCCGAACGTCTCCTCGCGCATGATCAGCGCATTTGCCGGCACATCCGTCAGAAGCGTCGGCTCGTAGAAGAGCCGGCCGGCCTTATGGCGTTTGCCGCCGGTGACGAGGCGCGCGCCCCGCGCCAGCGCGTCGGCGACCTGCTCCTCGACCTTGACGACGGCGCGCTCATGCATCAGCGGTCCGATCTCGGCGCCGTCCTCGAGCCCGGCGCCGACCTTCAGCTCCTCGATGCGGGCGGCAAAAGCCTTGGCGAAGGCATCGGCGATGCCGAGCTGGACGAAGATGCGGTTGGCGGCAAGGCAATCCTGGCCCGACGTAGCAAACTTGGCATCGACGGCGATCTCCACCGCCTTGTCGATATCGGCATCGTCGAAGACGATCAGCGGAGCGTGGCCGCCGAGTTCCATCACCAGCCGCTTCAGGGTCGGCGCGCATTGGCTGACAATAAGCTTGCCGATGCTTGTCGAACCGGTAAAGCTCAATGCACGTACCCGGCTGTCTTCACAGACGGCGCCCACAATCGGCGCGGCTTGGCCGGTCACGACATTGAAGACACCTGGGGGAATGCCGGCCCGCTCGCCGAGTTCGGCAAGAGCAAGTGCGGAAAGCGGCGTCTCGGAGGACGGGTGAGCGACGACCGTGCAGCCGGCGGCAAGGGCGGCGGCAGCCTTGCGCGTGACCATGGCCGAGGGAAAATTCCAGGGCGTGACGATGCCGACAACGCCGAGCGCCTCGCGCCGGACGATCATCTCCGCGCCCGGCAGATGGCTCGTGACGCTTTCGGCATTCAGCCGCTTGCCTTCCTCGGCATACCATTCGAGGAAAGAGGCGGCATAGTCGATTTCGCCGCGCGATTCCGAAAGTGGCTTACCTTGTTCGAGCGTCATGAGCAGCGCCAGATCCTCCTTGGCCGCAAGCATCAACTCGTGCCACTTCCGCAGGATCGCCGCCCGGTTCTGCGGCAGCATGGCGCGCCAGGCGGCAAAAGCCTCTGACGCTGCATCGATCGCCGCCTCTGTCTCGTCCGTGCCAAGGCTTGCAACCCAAGCCAGCGTCGCGGAGGAGGCCGGATCGGTAACTTCGAAACTCTCACCGGTTTTGCCGGCGATCCAGCGGCCGCCGACATAGGCGAGATCGCGCAGGAGATGGCGGTCGGAAAGCCGCGACAGCGCGTCATGATAGGCGGGGCGGGCAAAAACGGCGGTCATGTCCAATCTCCTCGTGGCGGTGATGCAAGTCTTCCACAGGAGCGGACGAGAGATTGTCCTTTGGCGATGGCGAAAAGAGAGAAACGGTCTAAACCACAGCCGCCGGATAGAGAGATTGTCTACAAAGCGCTCTGGTCCTCGTCGGATGCCGCAAAGGAAGAGACCGGAAGCACCGTTTCCTCCTTCACCGTCTTGGTGACGATATAGGTGAAGTAGCGGTCGATGCCGAGTTCTCGATCGAGAAGACCGTCGACCAGCCGCTGATAGGCGTCGATATCGGCTGCCATGATCTTCAGGATGTAATCGACGCCGCCGCCGACCGACCAGCAGGCGACGATCTCCGGGATTGCGGCAACGGCGCGCTCGAAGCGCTCGAAATCCGACTGGCGATGGTTGGCGAGGGTCACCTCCATCATCACGCTGGCGACCGGCGCGATGCGCCGCGGGGCGATGCGGGCGTGGTATCCGGTGATGATCCCTGCTTTTTCGAGCTTGCGCAGCCGCATCCAGCACGGCGTCGGCGACAGGCCCGCCTTTTCGGCCAGTGCCAGCTTGGTGATGCGGCCGTCGCGCTGGACGGCGTCGAGAATGCGCAGATCGATGGCGTCGAACTTCATCCTACCTCCCGCCAAGATCAGCGCCTGCGCTCGTCAAATGCCCGAGAAGGTCTCCGCCTTTTCCGCTTCCATCTCTGCGATATCCTGGAAGCGGTCGGCGATGCGCGCATGTGCGCGACCGCTATCCGAAGCGCCGATCGCCACGATGATCTCGTCGGGACCAGGCGCGTCGGCAATCTGGAAATTGGCAGTCAGGAAATGCGATCGCTTGCCGTTTTCGCTTTTGTGCATCATCGGCAAGGAGAGGAGAGCCCCCGGTGCATTGCGCGTGTTGGCAAATTCGAGATAGTTCGTGCCGCCGATCGCTTCGCGGAAAGGATTGCCGAAACGCAGTGTGTGGATCATTGCCGAGGCATGCTCGATTTCGCCATTGATTCCGACCGCCGCCGCTTTCCCGCAAGCCTCTATCTGCTCGGGGCCTATCTGGCGCAACAGCCGACTGGTCATTTCGTGGCTGAGCTTGCCGGCAATGCGGATGATCTCTGGCCTGAGATCTTCGACAAAACCGCGGCCGGCCCAGGGATTTTGGATCACGGCCGCGACCACGACGATATTGACGGGGCGCGACGCGGCCCTGCCGCCTTCGACGAGGGTCTCTTCCAGGAAGGTGGTGAATTTTCTAATGCCGAGGCTCATGTTGAAAACCGCTGAAAAGGGAAAACTTGCGCTAGGCTACAGCGGCGCCGGAAAATTTCTTCCTCCGTTCGAAGGAAGAGGCTGCGGAAAGATCCTACGAAAGCAAGCAGGCTCCAGTAATGCATCACGTGACGTACGCGACATGCAATCGGCAAAAGCGACCATAGCCGAATTGGAAGGCGTTCCTACGTGTCGCCGGAAGACAGATCAAATTGCTTCCTATGAAACCAAGTAGATTTGTCCGCTGAGCGCGCGCATACTCGCTGATCGATGTCAACGAGGCGAAATGGTTGGATCAGAGGTCCCGTGTACTGTCGCTGCGAGACGTCGCCAGCCAAATTAACAGCGGCGGCGATCTCCAGGCCATTCTCCAGCAGCTGATTGCCGCCGCCTGCCGCCATGCCGATTGGGCGTTGGGATCGATCATGAGCATCGACGCCGCGCATGGTTACGCCTATGTCATCGTACGCTACGATCCGACACTGATTGAACGGCAGCTGCCGGACAAATGGGAGTTGGCGACAAGCCCGTCGTTAATCGCTCTGCAGCGAAACGAGCCCGTCTATATCCCCGATGCCCGCGAGTCTGCCGAGTTCCCCGGCTATCGGGCGGAAGCCTTCGAGCGTGACTACCGCACCGTCTTGGTTTTGCCCATGAACTGCAAGGATGCGGAAGGCCGCCCGATGGTCCTCAGCGTCATCGCCCGACAGATCACCGAAGTATCGGAAGACGATCTCGCCTTCCTCGGCACCATCATTCATCTGGGTGCAATTGCCGTGGAGCGCGAACACCGGCTTGAAGCAGAGAAGCGGTCAGCGCAGCGGCTCGAGAAAGCCCTGAAAGCGCATACCTCGCTGCTCGAGCATGTGCTGAGCGACGGGTCGGTCGCACCGCTTTCGGCGATGGTTGGAATGATGCTTTCGAACCCGACGGTGGTGATCGACTTTACCGCCAATCAGGTGATCGCCGGGCGCCCGCCGAACGCACTATACGATGAGACCTCCTGGCCGGAAGCCGCTTCGACCACTCTCGCCCGGCCGCTGATGAAGGCGGCGCGCGATGCAGTCGAACACGGCATAACCAATGCGGCCAACCTGTTTCTCGACGACGGGGCGCAACGGTTCAGGATTTCAGCCCGCATCGAGGCGCTGATGGTCGACAATCAGTTGGTCGGAGCGCTGGTCATCTTCCCAACCTCCCGGGAATTCAGCGATCTCGACCTACTCATGCTCGACAGCGCCAAATTCGCGCTCAGCGTCCAGATGATGCGCAGCTTCATCCGGTTCCGTTTCGAAACCCGCACTCAGACCGAACTGTTCTTCGAGATCGTCGAAGCCCGGTGGCGGGACGCCGGCGATATTGCTCAGCGGGCTCAGCGCCTCGGACTGAGCTTCGCCATCCCGCAGCAAATCATTGTCGTCGATTTCCCCGACAAGACGAAAGCCTACGGCGGAGCTTCCGTCGATGTCGACCATACGCTGACGCGCATCATGCAACAGGCCTCGTTGCAGGCGAACCTGGTCGCGATCGACGGCGGCGTCGTCTGTCTCATGCCTTATGACACGAGCAAGCGTCAGGAGCGCACGGGGAAGCTCACCCGCCGCATCGCCGAGGAACTCGGCCGCTATTTCGGCGAAGCGCCGGTTGTCGTCGCAGGCAACCGCTGCGACGCGTTACCCGACTACCCTGCAGCTTGGGAGCGGTGCAGCCGTATGATCCGCATCGCCCGCTCCTACGGATTGACCGGTGCTGTCTCGGTCCAGGACTTCGGGCCGCTTCCGATGTTGGTCGCGGCCTCGGAAGCTGGAGACGTGCGCAGCTTTGTCCATGAAAGCGTCGGCGCCATTGCCGAGCACGATCGGGAAAACGGCACGCCATATATGGAAACGCTCTCCATTTATCTGCAGGAGGGGTGCCGCAGCCAGGCTTGCGCCGATACGATGGGACTGCATGTTACGACGCTGCGCTACCGGCTGTCGCGCATTCAGGACCTCTTCGGCGTCGATGTCGAGACTCCGGAAAAGCGTTTCGCCGTCGAATTGGCGATCCGTCTGCACGGCGTCATCGACAATCGCTCGCCCGCTCAAAGGTAGTTGTCCATCCCTCATAATTGCTCGGTCGGGACTCCGCCCCCTGCGCCGCCTTTTGTCTCCTCTGGATCGAGGCAGAAGTTTTGCGACCCATCCTGCGAAGCCGAGGAAGAACAGCCGAAGCGGCAGCGATAGCCTCCTTTCACCAAACAGAGGAGGCGTAAAGGCATGGCGGAGACAGCGGCAGGGATGGATGCCCCGATCGACCCGATCGCACTGCGCCGGGCCTTTGGAACCTTCGTGACGGGCGTAACCGTCATCACCACGCGCGACGAGGACGGGACCCCGCGCGGCATGACCGCGAATTCATTCACATCCGTGTCGCTCGATCCGCCGTTGCTCCTGGTCTGCATCGCGAAGGCAGCCTCCAGCTATCAGGCCTTCACCACTTCCGGCTGCTTCGCGGTCAATATCCTTCACGAAGGGCAGGTCGATATCTCGGGCACCTTTGCCTCCAAGTCTCCGGACAAGTTCCAGTCCGTCACCCACGATCATATCCATACCGGCGCACCCGTGCTGACCGACAGCCTCACCTGGTTCGACTGCACGACCTATAGTGCCGTCGATGCAGGTGACCATTCGGTGCTGATCGGCCAGGTCCGCGCTTTCGGCACCAGCCCAACCGCACCGCTCGGCTTTTGTCGCGGTCGTTACGCCAGCATCAAGGATCCGCTACCGTCGGGCTGGCTTGCCTCGCATGGGATGATCATCGGCTATCTGATCGAGGCTGGCGGCGGCCTGCTGCTGCGCTCGGACGGCAAGGGCGGCTGGGTGCTACCTTCGGCCCGTCGCCGCAAGGCGGACAGCCAGCTGGTTGTCGAGGGCGGCGATGCGCTTCGGCTGATGCCGGAAGAGACCTTCCTCTATTCCGTCTTTGACGTCGCCGACAGCGACCCCGGCTATCTCGTTTACCGCGCCCGGCTGGCAGGCGAGGGGGCAGGCATCAGCTTGCCTGCCGATCTCCGCTTCTTCGGCATCGACGATCTGCCCTACGAGGCGATCGCCACCCATGAATTGCGTTCCATGCTGCGGCGCTATGTGCGTGAGCGGCAGGCGGGCCGGTTCGGCATCTACATGGATTCGGATGACGGCGGCCGCGTCGCGATGATCGACGGCGAAGCCCGTGCCTGGATCCAAGCCTCCCAAGACCAAGGACAGTGACATGAAGACGACAGTCAGCTCCATCGAAGGTTCGCGACAGGGCCTGTTCATCAACGGCGAGTTCGTGGCGCCCAAGGCCGGCAACTACATTGCCAGCTACGACCCGACGACCGGCGAGCGCTGGTACGATCTGGCGGAAGCCGACGCCGATGACGTCTCTGCGGCCGTTGCCGCTGCGAATGCCGCGTTTCGCAATCCCGCCTGGCGGCGGATGACGCAGACCGATCGCGGCGGCCTGGTACGCAAGCTCGCCGAACTTGTCCGCGCCAATGCCGATACGCTGGCCGAAATCGAGACCCGCGACAACGGTAAGCTTCTCAAGGAAACCCGGGCGCAGATGCGCTCGATGCCGGACAGCTATCATTATTTCGCCGGTATGGCCGACAAGCTGCAGGGCGATACGATCCCGATCAACAGGGCCGATACGCTGAACATCAACCTGCGCGAAGCGCTCGGCGTCGTCGGCATGATTACGCCCTGGAATTCGCCGCTGATGCTTTTGACCGGCACGCTGGCGCCGTGCCTGGCGATCGGCAACACCGTCGTCATCAAGCCGTCGGAACATGCGACCGCCTCGACGCTGGCGCTTGCCGAACTGATCCATGAGGCGGGCTTCCCCGCCGGGGTCGTCAACGTCGTCACCGGCACCGGCAAGAGCGCGGGTGAGGCGCTGACCCGCCACCCCGGTGTTTCAAAATATGTCTTTACCGGCAGCACTGCCACCGGCCGCCGCATCGCCGGAAATGCGGCGCAGAACCTCGTGCCCTGCTCGATGGAGCTCGGCGGAAAGTCGCCGCATGTGATCTTCGGCGATGTCGAGCTCGAGCATGCCGTCAATGGCGTCGTCTCCGGCGTGTTTGCCGCTGCCGGCCAGACCTGCGTGGCCGGTTCACGCTGCTTCGTCGAGGCCAGCATCTACGACAAGTTCATCGACGCGCTGATTGCTCGCACCGGCCGCATCCGCGTCGGTCTGCCGACGGCAGAGGATACCGATATCGGCCCGCTGGCGCTTTCCGATCAGTTGACGAAGGTCGAGGGCTATGTGGCTTCCGGCGTCAAGGAAGGCGCGAAGATCGCCGCCGGCGGGCGCCGTCCGCAGGAGGAAGGTCTGTCGCGTGCCGGCTGGTACTTCGAGCCGACGGTGATGGTCGATGTGCAGAACGACATGGGCTTCATGCGCGACGAGATTTTCGGCCCGGTCGTCGGCGTCATGCCGTTCCGCGACGAGGCCGAGATGATCGCGCTCGCTAACGACAGCCATTACGGCCTCGCTTCCGGGATTTGGACCAAGGATATCGACCGCGCCCTGCGCTTCGCCAACCAGATCGAAGCCGGCACCGTCTGGGTCAATACCTATCGCTCGGCCTCCTTCATGTCCGCCAATGGCGGCTTCAAGGAGAGCGGCTACGGGCGGCGCGGCGGCTTCGAGGTGATGTACGAATTCTCGCGGCTGAAAAACGTCATCATCGACTATTCCGGGGCGATGCAGGACCCCTTCGTCATCCGTCTGAAGTGACGGCTCAAAGAAAATAGAGCCCGAAAGGGAGGCTAGCAGATGAAATTCGCAGTATCGCTGACCATGGAACGCTTCTCGCCCGACATTCCGATGTCGACGGCCAAGAACAATCTCCTGCAATTGGCACGGATGGCCGACGAGGGCGGTTTCGAGGCGCTCTGGACTGCCGAGCACCACACGATCGAATGCACGATCTCTCCTAATCCGTTCCAGACGCTCGTCTGGCTGGCGCAGCACACGCAGCAGATCCGGCTCGGCACCTCGACGCTGGTCGCGCCCTACTGGACCCCGATCCGGCTCGCCGGCGAATCCGCGCTCTGCGATCATCTGACCAACGGCCGCCTGGAATTCGGCATTGCCCGCGGCTCCTACCAGTATGAGTTCGACCGGATGGCCGGCGGCATGCCGCAGCAGGAAGGCGTCGCCTACATGAAGGAGATCGTCCCGGCTGTGAAGAAGCTCTGGGCCGGTGACTATGCCCATGACGGGCACTATTGGAAATTCCCGACCGCCACTTCGGTGCCGAAGCCGCTGCAGCAGCCGCATCCGCCGATCTGGGTCGCGGCACGCGATCCCGGCTCCTTCGACTGGGCGATCGCCAATGGCGCCAGCATTCTCTCCACGCCTCTCTCGCAGCCGGCAGCCGAGATCCAGGTTCTGGCCGACAAGTTCAACAAGGCGGTTGCCGATCATCCCGAGGTGCCGCGCCCGCGCTTCATGATGCAGCGCCGCACCTGCGTCTACGACAAGGCCGACGGCTGGGAACTGGCGGTCAAGCACAGCATGGATTACGGCCGCGCCTTCGAAAACCTGATGCAGAATATCGGCAATGTCCGCGAAGGCTTCCCGGAAGCGGTGCCCTATGAAGCCGTCAAGGGCAAGGACAACTACAATCCGGACAATATCCGCAAGAACCTGATGTTCGGCACGCCCGACGAGGCGATCGAGAAGCTGCTGGTCTATGAAGAAGCCGGTGTCGATCAGTACTGCCTTGGCCTGACCTTCAACCTGCCCTTCGAGCTGCAGAAGCGGACGATCGAGCTGTTCGTCAAGGAAATCATGCCCTTCTTCGCCGCGCGCGAAAAGGACAAGCAGCGCAAGGCGGCGGCGGGCTGACATGGCAGAGGCACAGCGCCATACCGTCGGAGACGTGACGCTCAACTACCGCATCGACGGCAGCGGCGATCCGCTGGTCTGCATTCATGGTGTCGGCTCTTATCTTGAAGCCTGGTCGGGCGTCGTCGCGCGGCTGAAGGATCAGTTCACGGTGCTGACCTTCGATCTGCGTGGCCACGGCCATTCGAGCCGGGTCAAGGGCCGCTACGAGATCGACGATTTCGTCAACGAGGCGCTGGCCCTGGCCGACAAGGCTGGATTCCAAACCTTCAATCTCGCCGGCTTCTCGCTCGGCGGCCTGATTGCCCAGCGACTGGCGCTGACCCACCTCGACCGGTTGCGCAAGCTGGTGCTGCTGTCGACGGTCGCCGGCCGCACACGGGAGGAACGGACGCGAGTGCTGGAGCGGCTGGCGGCGCTGCAGGCTGGGACGCCCGCCGACCACCACAACGCCTCGTTGTCGCGCTGGCTGACCGAAAAATTTCAGCAGAAAAACCCCGCGGTGATCGCGCGGCTTCGTGAGCGCGATGCGGAGAATGATCCGGACTGTTACGCCGCCGCCTACCGCGTGCTGGCGGAGACGGATTTCGGTGGCTTCCTCGACCAGATCCGCTGCCCGACCCTGATTGCGACGGGCGAGGAGGATGCCGGATCCAATCCACGCATGGCCCGCTACATGCACGAGCGCATCCCGGGCTCGACGCTCAGCATCCTGCCCGGATTGCGCCATTCCATCCTGATCGAGGCGCCGGAAACGGTTGCGAATTTGATGCGCGACTTCCTGACCCGCGAGGAGACGAACCATGGATGAGACACTCAGAAAGAGCGGCGAGGCCGTCAGACGCAAGGTTCTCGGCGACGATTATGTCGACCGGGCGATGAACAATGCCGACAGCTTTTCCGCTCCGTTTCAGGACGTTCTCAACGAATATTGCTGGGGTGCGGCCTGGACCGACGAAGGGCTCGATCTCAAGCAGCGCAGCCTTCTTAATCTCGGCATGCTGGCGGCGCTCAACCGCATGCATGAATTCGGGATCCACTTTCGCGGCGCCATTCGCAACGGGCTGACGGACGACGAATTGCGGGCCGCACTCGTGCAGATCGCGGTCTATTGCGGCATTCCCGCCGGCGTAGAAGCCTTCCGGGTTGCTCGCTCCATTCGCGACGAGATGCGCCAGAAAGGAGAGGTCTGACTTCCCCGGTTTGAAGGAACGAGCGGCCGGCCGCTGCTTCCGATCGGCGGAAGACGAAAAGGCCTCTTCGACTGCAAGATTGCATGACGGTACGGGAATGAGCCCGGACCAAAAACCAAGAATGACAATAAAGGGAACCATCGCATGAACAGACTGACCAAGATGACTGCAGCTGCCGCGTCGCTCGCCCTTGTGCTGGCTGCCGTTCCGGCCAATGCCGGCGCCGTGCTCGACCGCGTGCTGGCGGCCAAGGACCTGAAGGTCGCGACCGACGCCAACTGGGCGCCGCAATCCTTCTTGAACGACAAGAACGAACTTGACGGTTTCGACATCGATGTTGCCAAGGATATCGGCAGGCGTCTCGGTGTGAAGGTCGAATTCGTAACCCCCGGCTGGGATATCATCACAGCCGGCAATTGGGCAGGCCGCTGGGACATGCATGTTGGTTCGATGACGCCGACCAAAAAGCGTGCCGAGATCTTCGACTTCCCGGCCGTTTATTATTACACGCCGGCTGCGGTTGCCGCGCACAAGGACAGCAAGGCGAGCAAGCTCGCCGATCTTGACGGCAAGGTCGTCGGCACCACGGCCACCTCCACCTTTGAAGCCTATGCGAAAGGCGATCTGACACTTGATGCCGCCGGTGCGCCTGCCTTCAAGTACGAGTTCAAGCCCAAGGAAGTGAAGTCCTACGCCAACTCGACCACCGCCTTCGATGATCTGCGCCTCGGCGACGGCACCCGTCTCGATGCAGTCGTCTCGTCGCTGCCGAGCATTCTCGATGCTGTTAAGGCCGGCTACCCGATCAAGCAGATCGGCGACCCCGTTTTCTACGAGCCGCTCGCCGTTGCAATCGAACATGGCGACAAGGAGTTCAACGACAAGATCGCCGAAGCCGTGAAGGGCATGCAGTCCGACGGCACGCTGAGCAAGCTTTCGGTAAAATGGTACGGCGTGGACTATACGGTCGTAAAATAACCGCCACCAGAACCAGACGGTCCGGACATCCGGACCGTCGATTTGCCGCAAGGGGCAAGAAATGCTTTATTCCGATACAGTCGAATCCGAAGTACTCGTCCATAAGCCGTGGTTCATCGCGACGCTGTTTGCTGTAGCGCTGGTGTTCTTCCTCATGTTCAACATGACCGGCACGGCTATGGGCGAATTGATGCGCCCGGTCATCGGCGATCCCGCAGCCAGCGGCTTTTACGGCCGCTTCGCCATCGCTTTCGTCATCGCCGTGCTGTTCGTGCTAAATGTCGTCCTGATCGGCTTTGCGTCCCTGCGGACGCAGATCGCCATTGTCTGGCTCGAACTGCTCGGCCTATTTCTGGCCTTCTTCGCCACTTTTCATCTGAGCCTGCCGTTCATCGCCGAAAAACTGCCGTTCATGATCACCCAGGGATTGGTGACGACGATCTACGTCTCTGCAGTCTCGATCGTGATCGCCTCCGCAATTGCTATATTGGGTGCTGTCGCCAAGCTCTCGACCAACGGCTTCGCCTATGCTATCGCCAGTTTCTACACCTCGTTCTTCCGCGGCCTTCCGTTGCTGATGCAGGTCTATCTGATCTACCTCGGCTTGCCGCAGCTGGGTTTCGTCATCGATGCGGTGCCCGCCGGTATTCTTGCGCTCTCGCTCTGCTACGGCGCCTATATGACCGAGATCTTCCGTTCGGGGATTCAGAGCATCGATCGCGGCCAGTGGGAGGCGTCACGCTCGATTGGTTTCGGCTTCGGCATCACCATGCGCAAGATCATCCTGCCGCAGGCATTGCCCGTCATCATTCCGCCGACCGGCAACCAGTTCATCTCGATGCTGAAGGACAGCTCACTGGTCTCCGTCATCGGCGTCTGGGAACTGATGTTCCTGGCCCGCACGCTGGGCCAGAAGACCTTCCAGCACATGGAAATGCTGATTTCCGCCGCGATGCTCTACTGGATCATGTCGATCTGCCTCGAACTCATCCAAGCGCGTATCGAGCGTCATTATGCCAGGAGCAAAGTCCGATGAACGGCGACAAGATCATTGAAGCGAAGCACGTTTCGAAGTGGTACGGCGCCTTTCAGGTGCTGAAGGATATCAATCTCACTGTCAGCAAGGGCGAGCGAATCGTCGTCTGTGGTCCTTCGGGATCAGGCAAGTCAACGCTGATCCGCTGCTTCAATCGGCTCGAAGCCCATCAGGAGGGGGAGATCACCGTCAACGGCATCACCCTGCACAACAAGATGCGCAATGTCGGCGAAGTCCGGAAGAATGTCGGCATGGTGTTCCAGCACTTCAACCTCTTCCCGCATATGACCGTGCTGATGAACTGCATGGTCGGGCCCATGTGGATCAAGGGTGTGCCGGCGGCCGAGGCGAAGAAGACGGCGCTGAAATTCCTGGAGCGTGTGCGCATCCCCGAACAGGCCAACAAATATCCGATCCAGCTGTCGGGCGGCCAGCAGCAGCGCGTCGCAATTGCCAGATCGCTTTGCATGCAGCCGGCTGTCATGCTGTTCGACGAGCCGACTTCGGCGCTTGATCCGGAAATGGTATCGGAGGTACTCGAAACCATGACCGGTCTTGCCAAGGACGGCATGACGATGGTTTGCGTCACCCACGAAATGGGCTTTGCCCGGGCCGTCGCGGACCGGGTGATCTTCATGAACACAGGCCAGATCGTCGAGCAGGGCGTGCCCAAAGAATTCTTCGACAATCCGCAGCATGAGCGGACAAAGCTGTTCCTCAGTCAAATCCTTAAGCACTAGCAACATGCGGCGGAAGCGCGGCTCGTCCGAAGATGTGCCGCGTCGCGACGTGGCTTGGCGACGAGCACGCCTGCAATTTCTATCCGGACTGGCAGAGAGATTGTCTATGACGCGCTCTGCTCCTCGTCGGATGCCGCGAAGGAAGAGACAGGAAGCACTGTTTCCTCCTTCACTGTCTTGGTGACGATATAAGTGAAGTAGCGGTCGATGCCGAGTTCGCGATCGAGAAGCCCGTCGACCAGCCGCTGATAGGCGTCGATATCGGGGGCGATGATCTTCAGGATGTAATCGACGCCGCCGCCGACCGACCAGCAGGCGACGATCTCCGGGATTGCGGCGACGGCGCGCTCGAAGCGCTCGAAATCCGCCTGGCGATGGTTGGCGAGGGTCACTTCCATCATCACGCTGGCGACCGGGGCGATGCGCCGCGGGGCGATGCGGGCGTGGTATCCAGTGATGATCCCTGCTTTTTCGAGCTTGCGCAGCCGCATCCAGCACGGGGTCGGCGACAGACCTGCCTTTTCAGCCAGTGCCAGCTTGGTGATGCGGCCGTCGCGCTGGACGGCGTCGAGAATGCGCAGGTCGATGGCGTCGAGCTTCATGGTGCTTTCTTTGGAAAGAAATCATTTCAAACGCAGCGAAAAGACAATGGGAGCGCATTTTGGCATTGTCAATTGAACTGATTTTCAGCAGTGTAAAATCATGACAAAGTGGCGCCCCGATCCCTCGCAACTCCGCCGGCCGGCTTACCTCTCGCTCGCCGAGCAGATCGCCAATGCGATCACCGACGGCAAACTCGCCGACGGCACGCAATTGCCGCCGCATCGCAAGCTGGCGGACGATCTGCAGCTTTCGGTGCAGACGGTCAGCCGCGCCTATGACGAACTCGGCCGCCGGGGGCTGATATTAGGCGAGATCGGCCGCGGCAGCTTCGTCCAGACCAGGCCGCGCGAGCCGGAACCGCCCTATCTGCCGGAACGGCTGGGCGAGGTGATCGATCTGTCGATCCTCAAGCCGGTCTGCGAGCAGATCCACCTGGAAAGGCTGCGCCAGGCCTTCGGCTGGCTGTCGGAAAATCTGCCCTCCAGTTCCGCCCTGTCGTTCCGGCCGAACATGGTCTTTCCGCGCCACCGCACGGTCGCCGCAGAATGGCTGGCGCGCTGCGGGCTGGAGGTATCGCCGCTGAATATCAGCGTGACGAATGGCGCGACCTCGGGCATGACGGTGGCGCTGATGAGCGTCGCGCCGCCCGGCTCGACCATTGCGACCGAAGCGGTCAGTCACCATACGCTGGTGCCGCTCTGCGGCTATCTCGGCCTGCACCTCGAAGGGCTGGCGATCGACGAGGAAGGCATGATCCCGGAGGCGCTCGACGAAGCCTGCCGCACCGGGCCGATCCGGGCAATTTTCCTGCAGCCCTCGGTGATCAATCCGATGGCGGCGCTGATGAGCGCCGAGCGACGCCAGGCGCTGGCCGCCGTCGCCGCCAAACATGACATCGCGATTATCGAAAACGATATTCTCGGTCCGATGGTCGAGAACCGGGCGCCGCCGATGGCTGCCTTTGCGCCGGAGCGGACGCTTTACGTCACGAGCTTCACGAAGATCACCGTTCCCGGCCTCCGGATCGGCTACCTCGTCGCACCCGACCGCTATGTCGCCGCCGTCGCCAACCGGCATCTCGTTTCCAGCTGGATGGCGACGCCTGCCATGGCCGAGATCGCCACCCGCTGGGTCAGCGACGGCACGGCGATGGAGCTGGTCAACTGGCAACGCCGCGCCCTTGCAAGCCGCCACGCGATCGCGGCAGAGATGCTGGCCGGCCTCAGCTACCGGGCGCACCCGCAAAGCCTGCATGTCTGGCTGCCGCTCGCCGGCAACCATGCGGAAGATGGTTTCGTCTCGCAGGCAAGGCTGCGCGGCGTGGCGATCGCGCCCGGCAAATCGTTCCGCACCGCCGACCAGGGCTCGACGCCGGCCGTGCGCATCTCGCTCGGCTCGACGACCGAAAGCGAATTGCGGACCGGGCTTGGGATCGTCGCTTCTTTGGCGCAGGGAAATCCGGAAGAGCTGCTGCTGGCGATTTGATGGCACTGCCCCTCGTTTGAGCACTCGCAGAATAATTGTCATGATATTATTTTACGAATTGACATGATTTCGATGGGCCGTCATCGTTAGGGCATTGCTTGTCTCAACAGGGAGAGACATGAATGCCTCAGCCCATCATCCGCATCGACAACATCGTCAAGAGATACGGCCCGCTGACCGTGCTCGACGGGCTGTCGATGAATGTCATGCCGGGTGAGAAGCTGGCGCTGATCGGGCCGTCCGGCTCCGGCAAGACGACGATCCTGCGCATTCTGATGACGCTGGAGACGATCAGCGGCGGCCATATCGAGGTCGACGGCGAACAGCTCTATCATATGGCTGGCAACAGCGGGCTGGTGCCGGCCGATGAACGGCATCTGCATCGCATGCGTGAAAAGATCGGCATGGTCTTCCAGCACTTCAATCTGTTTCCGCACAAATGCGTGCTCGACAATGTGACGCTGGCGCCGATGCTGACCAAGGGCATCAAGCGGCCACAGGCCGAAAAGCGGGCGATGGAGCTTCTCGACATGGTCGGCCTGGCCGACAAGGCGAAAAGCGTCCCGGCACAGCTTTCCGGCGGGCAGAAGCAGCGCGTTGCCATTGCCCGGGCGCTGGCGCTGTCGCCGAAGATCATGCTGTTCGACGAAGTCACCTCGGCGCTCGATCCGGAACTGGTCGAAGAGGTGCTGAACGTCATGCGCCGGCTGGCCTCCGAGACCGATATGACCATGCTTCTCGTCACCCATGAGATGGGTTTTGCCCACGATTTTGCCGACCGCGTGCTGTTCTTCGATCGCGGCAAGATCGTCGAGGAAGGCAAGCCGGGCGATATCTTCCGAAACCCGACGCAGGAGCGGACACAGACCTTCCTGCGCAAGATCATTGCGGCTGGGCACCGCGTCTGACCTCAGACATTGCCCGCAAAGAACAAAACTCAAAGGAAAGCCAGAGGAGTTGGGAACGATGAAAGCAGGATATGTTTTGAGCGCCGTCAGCCTGTCGGTGCTTCTGGCCGCGGCCGCCGGCCCGGCTTCCGCTGCCGATGACAAGCTCGAGCAGCTGAAGGAGCAGGGTTTTGCCCGCATCGCCATCGCCAACGAGCCGCCGTTCACGGCCGTCGGCGCCGATGGCAAGGTGTCGGGTGCTGCGCCCGATGTTGCGCGGGTGATCTTCGAAAAGCTCGGCGTCAAGGAAGTGGTCGCTTCGATCTCGGAATATGGCGCGATGATCCCCGGACTGCAGGCCGGCCGCCATGACGCGATCACCGCCGGCCTGTTCATGAAGCCCGAGCGTTGCAATGCCGTTGCCTATTCCGAACCGATCCTCTGCGACGCCGAAGCCTTCGCCCTCAAGAAGGGCAACCCGCTGAAGCTGACGAGCTACAAGGATATCGCCGACAATCCCGATGCCAAGATCGGCGCACCGGGCGGCGGCACCGAGGAGAAGCTGGCGCTCGAGGCCGGCGTGCCGCGCGACCGCGTCATCGTCGTTCCGGACGGCCAGAGCGGCATCAAGATGCTGCAGGACGGCCGCATCGACGTCTACTCGCTGCCGGTCCTGTCAATCCACGACCTGATGGCCAAGGCGAATGATCCCAATCTCGAAACCGTCGCTCCGGTCGTCAATGCACCGGTCTATTGCGATGGCGCCGCCTTCCGCAAGCAGGATGTCGCGCTGCGCGACGCCTTCGACGTCGAGCTGAAGAAGCTGAAGGAATCGGGCGAATTCGCCAAGATCATCGAGCCTTACGGCTTCTCGGCCAAGGCGGCGATGTCGACCAGCCGCGACAAGCTCTGCGCCGCAGCCAAGTAACTTGATGAGAGCAGCCGGCCATGCGTTCTGCCATGGCCGGTTTGCCTTCGTACGATCTCCAGAGAAGTGAGTTGCCGATGTCGGTATGGTCCGGCTATCTGACACTGATCCTTGAGGGCGCCCTGGTGACGCTTCAGCTGACGGTCATGGGCTCTGCGCTGGCGCTGGTCATGGCCTTCCTGGCGGGGCTCGGCCGCCTGTCGCGCTTCTTTGCCGTCAGGGCTGTGGCGACCGCCTATATCGAGTTCTTCCGCGGCACCTCGATCTTCGTCCAGCTCTTCTGGGTCTATTTCGTGCTGCCTTTTGCCGGCTTGACCCTGACGCCGCTGCAGGCGGGTGTCCTGGCGCTCGGCCTGAATGTCGGCGCCTATGCGGCGGAAGTGGTGCGCGGCGCCGTCAAGGCCGTCGGGCGCGAACAGTCGGAAGCCTGTGTTGCGCTCAACCTGTCTCGCTACCAGCGCATGCGTCATGTCATCCTGCCGCAGGCGCTGCCGCTGATGCTGCCGACCTTCTGCAACAATGCGATCGAGCTCCTGAAGGGCACGGCCGTCGTGTCGCTGATCTCGCTGACGGATATGACCTTCCAGGCGCAGGTGGTGCGGGCGCAGACCGGCAGTACGCTGGTGCCTTTCGCAACGATCCTCATTCTCTATTTCCTCATGGCCTTGGCGATTTCGGCGGCGATGCGCTGGCTGGAGCGGCGCATGGCCCGCAGCCTCGACGGCATAAGGACCTGATCGGATGGAATGGGATTGGGACTTCGTTTGGCAGATCATGCCGACCCTTCTCGAAGGGTTCAAGATCACCATACTCGCAACCATCCTCGGCGCTGCCGTCGCCATGGTCGCGGGCCTGGGCCTTGCCATTGCGCGGCGGTCACCGGTCACCGCTATTTCCAGAACGGTCGGCTTCGTCTCGGAATTCATCCGCGGCACGCCGCTGCTGGTGCAGCTCTACTTCATTTTCTACGTGTTGCCGGATATCGGCATCCGGCTGTCGCCGCTCACCGCCGGTGTCATCGGCATGGGCATTCACTATGCGACCTATACGGCCGAGGTCTATCGCGCCGGCATCGAGAATGTGCCGCGCGGACAGTGGGAAGCCGCCAAGGCCACCAATCTGACGACGCGCCAGGCCTGGATCCACGTGGTCCTGCCGCAGGCAATTCCGCCGATGATCCCGGCGCTCGCCAATTATTTCATCGCCATGTTCAAGGAGACGCCGCTGCTTTCGGCGATCACCGTGCTCGAATTGATGAACCAGGCAAAGAGCATCGCCAACAGCAATTACCGCTACATCGAGCCGATGACGCTGGTCGGGGTCTTCTTCCTCGTTATCAGCCTGATCTCGGTCGTGGGCTTGCGCTGGCTCGAGGAGCGTTACGCCAGGATGGATGATTGATATGACCGCAGGAATCGAGATCATTCCCGCCGGCCGGCTGCCGCGGCTGGACGACCGGCCGCTCGAAAAGCGCATCGGCCTGATCATCCTGGCAACCGACCATACGACGGAAGTCGATTTCCGGCGCATGGTCGCCAGTGACCGCATCGGCGTCTATGTCAGCCGCATCCACTACGCCAATCCGGTCACACCGGAAAACCTCCTGAAGATGCAGCCAGCGCTAATGGAAGGCGCAGGGCTGATCTTGCCGGATGAGACGCTGGATGCGGTGATGTATTCCTGCACCTCGGCCTCGGTCGTCATTGGCGACCGCAACATCGAAGCGGCGATCCACGCCTCCAAACCCGGCGTTCCCGTGGTGACGCCGACGGCGGCGGCGGTGAAAGGCCTGCAGGCGCTCGGCGCAAAACGGATTTCGGTGCTGACGCCTTATACGATCGAGACCAGCCGGCCGATGGCGGATTATTTCGTCGATCTCGGCTTTACGATCGACCGCTTCACCTGCCTCGGCCTGAGTGACGATCGTGAGATGGCGCGGATTGCGCCGGATGAAATAGCATCCTTCGCGTGTGAAGCGCTGGATCCGCAATCCGATGCGCTGTTCATCTCCTGTACCGCCGTGCGCGCAGCCGAGGTCGCCGCCCGCATCGAAGCCGAGACCGGCAAGCCCGTGGTCACCAGCAATCTGGCAACCGCCTGGGCCTGCCTGAGGCTTTGCGGCGATGACCGGGCGCGGCCTGAACTGGGGCAATTGATGACCAGGCCCTATGGGGAAGGCTGAGACCATGGTCAGCACCTTGCCCGTTTCGCTGGAGGATATTCGCGCGGCGGCGCGGCGGATCGCCGGCCGGATTGTCGAAACACCGATGGTGCAGTCGGCATCGCTTTGCGACATTGCCGGCGTTCCCGTCTGGCTGAAGCTCGAACATCATCAGACGACCGGCAGCTTCAAGCTGCGCGGGGCGACCAATGCGGTACTCTCCTTATCGCCGGCGGAACGCTCACGCGGCGTCGTCGCCGCCTCGACCGGAAATCACGGCCGGGCGCTTGCCTATGCAGCGAAGGCTGAAGGTGCCGTCGCAACTATCTGCATGTCGCAGCTGGTGCCGGAGAACAAGATCTCGGAGATCCGCCGACTCGGTGCCGAAATCCGCATCGTCGGATCGTCGCAGGACGAGGCGCAGCAGGAGGTCGACCGGCTGGTCGGCGAGGAGGGGCTGGTGATGGTCCCGCCTTTCGACCATCCGGCTGTCGTGGCCGGGCAGGGGACGCTGGGGGTCGAGATTATCGACGCTTTGCCGGAAGCGGCCACGGTGCTGGTGCCTCTCTCCGGCGGCGGTCTTGCGGCGGGCGTTGCAGCCGCGATCAAGGGCGTCAATCCGAAGGCGAAGGTGATCGGCCTGACGATGGAACGGGGTGCGGCGATGAAGGCGAGCCTCGATGCCGGCCGGCCGGTGCAGACCGAGGAAAGGCTGAGCCTTGCAGACTCGCTCGGCGGCGGCATCGGCCTCGACAATCGCGTGACCTTCGCCATGTGCCGGGAACTTCTGGACGACGTCATCCTGCTGACGGAGGCGGAAATCGCCGCCGGCATGCGCCACGCCTATGCCTGCGAGCGGGAGGTCGTCGAAGGCGCGGGCGCCGTTGGTATCGCGGCGCTGCTTGCGGGAAAGATCCGCTCCGGCGGTCCCGTCGTTGCGATCCTGTCGGGCCGAAATGTCGACATGGAACAGCACCGCCGGGTGATCAACGGCGAGGTGGCGATGTTCGGGGAGGATGGGCGATGAGCCGGATGATCATTCTGACGGAAGCGGAACTCAGGAAAGTCATCGGGCTTGACCTCGATGCAGTCGGTTGCATCGAAGAGGCTTTCGCAGCGCTTGCGACCAAGGCCGTCGCCATGCCGCCGATCCTGCGGCTCGACATTCCAGACTATCGCGGCGAAGTCGATGTGAAGACCGCCTATATCCCGGGGATCGAAGGCTTCGCGATCAAGATCAGTCCCGGTTTCTTCGACAATCCGAAGATCGGGCTGCCGAGCACCAACGGTATGATGGTGCTGCTGTCGAGCCGGACCGGGCTGGTGCAGGCGCTGCTGCTGGACAATGGGTATCTCACCGACATACGCACCGCGGCAGCCGGCGCGGTCGCGGCCAAATATCTGTCGCGTGAGAATGCGTCCGTGGCCGCCATCTTCGGGGCAGGCATGCAGGCGCGGCTGCAGCTTGAAGCCTTGACGCTGGTGCGGCCGATCCGCGAAGCCCGAATATGGGCGCGCGATGCCGCAAAAGCCGAGAGCGCCGCGGCGGAACTGGCCGCAAGGCTCGGCTTTCCCGTCACCGCGATATTGGATCCAAGGCGCGCAATCTCCGGCGCCGATATCGTCGTGACCACCACACCCTCGGAAGCGCCGATCATTCAGACCGGGTGGCTGGAGCCCGGGCAGCATCTGACGGCCATGGGCTCGGATGCGGAGCACAAGAACGAGATCGATCCCGCCATCATCGCACGCGCCGATCTCTATGTCGCCGACAGCCTCAAGCAGACGCGGCGTCTCGGCGAGTTGCATCACGCAATCGACGCCGGTCTGGTCGAGGCCGACGCGGTCTTCGCCGAGCTTGGCCAGATCGTCGCCGGCAGGATGCCGGCACGGACGAGCAGCGACCAGATCACCATCGCCGACCTCACGGGAACTGGCATCCAGGACACCGCCATTGCCACCCTCGCTTTCGCCCGCGCCAATGCGGCAAAAGCCGGGACCACATTCGAAAGCTGACCGACGGAAAGAAGGGAAGAAACATGATCCAGCCCAACCTCAAATTCTCGCTCGGCGAATATGCCGCGCGGTTGGAAAAGACACGGCGCGCCATGGAGGCGAAGGGCGTCGAGCTGCTTGTTGTCAGCGACCCGTCGAACATGGCCTGGCTGACCGGTTATGACGGCTGGTCCTTCTACGTGCACCAGGCAGTGATCGTGCCGCCGCAGGGCGAGCCGATCTGGTTCGGCCGCGGCCAGGATGCCAACGGCGCCAAGTTCACCACCTATCTGAAGCACGACAACATCGTCGGTTATCCCGATCATTACGTGCAGTCGACCGAGCGCCATCCGATGGATTACCTTTCCGGCATCCTGACGGAGCGCGACTCTAGCAAGCTGACGATCGGCGTCGAGATGGACAATTACTGGTTCTCGGCGGCTGCCTTCGCCGCGCTGCAGAAACATCTGCCGAACGCCCGCTTCGTCGACGCGACGGCGCTGGTCAACTGGCAGCGTGCGGTCAAGAGCGAGACCGAAATCAAGTATATGCGCAATGCCGCACGCATCGTCGAGGCGATGCACGCCCGCATCTTCGACAAGATCGAGGTCGGCATGCGTAAGTGCGATCTGGTCGCGGAAATCTATGATGCCGGCACCCGTGGCGTCGACGGCATCGGCGGCGATTATCCGGCAATCGTGCCGTTGCTGCCGTCCGGCGTCGAAGCATCCGCACCGCATCTGACCTGGGACGACCGGCCGCTGAAAAAGGGTGAGGGCACTTTCTTCGAGATCGCCGGCTGCTACAACCGCTATCACCTGCCGCTGTCGCGCACCGTTTTCCTCGGCAAGCCGACGCAGGCCTTTCTCGATGCCGAGAAGGCGACATTGGAAGGCATGGAGGCCGGTCTTGCCGTCGCCAAGCCCGGCAACACCTGCGAGGACATCGCCAACGCCTTCTTCGCCGTGCTGAAGAAATACGGCATCGTCAAGGACAACCGCACCGGTTACCCGATCGGTCTGTCCTATCCACCGGACTGGGGCGAGCGCACCATGAGCCTGCGGCCGGGCGACCGGACCGAGTTGAAGCCCGGCATGACTTTTCATTTCATGACCGGCCTCTGGCTCGACGACATGGGTTTCGAAACGACCGAGAGCATCCTGATCACCGAGAGCGGTGTCGAATGTTTCGCCAATGTGCCGCGCAGGCTGATGGTCAAGGATTGAGGCTGGCATGACAGAGATTGACTTGCGGCCGTCGCCGATCAGCGCGACGGTGGATTTCGCCGCCGAGGGCGTCCAGCACGGTTTCCTGAGGCTGCCTTACAGCCGCGACGATTCCGCCTGGGGTTCGGTGATGATCCCGATAACGGTCGTCAGGAACGGCAAGGGACCGACGGCGCTGCTGACCGGCGGCAATCATGGCGACGAGTATGAAGGACCGATCGCGCTTTTCGACCTTGCGCGCTCGCTGAAGGCCGAGGAGGTGAGTGGCGCTGTCATCATCGTGCCGGCGATGAATTATCCGGCATTCATGGCGGGAACCCGGACCTCGCCGATCGACAGGGGCAATATGAACCGCAGCTTTCCGGGCCGCCCGGACGGCACGGTGACGGAGAAGATCGCCGACTATTTCCAGCGCGTGCTCCTGCCGATGGCCAATCTGGTTCTCGATTTCCATTCCGGCGGCAAGACGCTCGATTTTCTGCCGTTCTGCGCGGCCCATATCCTGCCAAACAAGCAGCAGGAGGCGCAGGCTTTGGAATATGTGACAGCCTTTGCCGCGCCCTATTCGATGAAGATGCTGGAGATCGATGCGGTCGGCATGTACGACACCGCGGCCGAGGAGATGGGCAAGGTCTTCATCACCACGGAACTCGGCGGCGGCGGGACGGCTACGGCCAAGAGTGCGGCGATTGCCAAGCGCGGCACCATGGACGTGCTGCGTCATGCCGGGATCGTTGCGGGCGCCGCCGATATCGGTCCAACGACCTGGCTCGACATGCCGGACGGCCGGTGTTTTTCCTTCGCTGAGGAGGGCGGGTTGATCGAGCCCGTCATCGATCTCGGTGAAGCCGTCAGTAAGGATGCGGTCATCGCTCGCATCTATCCGACCGGGCGGACCGGAGTGGCCCCTCACGAGGTCCGCGCCGGCATGGATGGCATACTCTGCGCCCGGCATTTTCCCGGACTGGTCAAGTCAGGCGATTGCGTCGCCGTGGTCGCGATCGTTACCGGCTGAAGAGGCCGGCAATCAAGCCGCTTGACGCGGCCTTGACATGCTCGCTGCCGCGTCGATCTGAAAGCGCCTGACGACCCCTTCCAATGTCTGCGTTTGGGTGCCGAGGGCGCGGCAGGCCGAAGCGGTTTCGACGGCCATCGTCGCGTTGTGTTGCGTCACCTGGTCGAGAGCATTGACGGAGGCATTGATCTCGCGGATCGCCACCGCCTGCTCGGAGGATACAGACACGATCCGGGCGATGAGCCCGGCAACCTGCTCGACCTGTCCTTCGATTTCCTGAAGCGCCTTGCCGGTGCGGTTGACAAGCTCCACCCCGTTGGAAACCTGCGACGAGGATGTGGAAATCAGAGCCCTGATCTCCTTGGCGGCGTTGGCCGAGCGCATGGCGAGTTCCCGCACCTCCTGCGCTACGACGGCAAAACCCTTGCCGGCTTCGCCTGCACGGGCCGCTTCAACCCCGGCATTCAGCGCCAGGAGATTGGTCTGGAAGGCGATTTCATCGATGACATTGACGATGTCGCCGATCTGCGACGACGAACCTTCGATCCGTTCCATGGCGGCGATCGCTTCGCGAACGACGGCCGCCGAATGTTCGGCGCTGTTGCGGGTCTCGGCCATCATGCCGGTCGCCTTGCAGGCATGATCGGAGGCGTCTTTCGCCTTGCTATTCATCTCGCCGAGCGCGGCTGTGGCCTCTTCGAGCATCGCGGCTTGCTGTTCCGTGCGCGATGCGAGGCTCTCGGTTGCACCGGTAATGTCGGCCGAGGCGCTGTCCACTTGTTTGGAGGTTTGGGCGATCTCGGCCATCGAGGCGCAAAGCGCGTCCATGCTGTCGTTGAACTTGGCGCGCAAAGTCTCGTAAGCGGCGGCAAAGGGTGTGGCGATCCGGCAATCGAGATTGCCGTGCGATAGCTGGTCCAAGCCGTGGGTCAGTTGAGCGATCACCGTTTCGCGGACCTGCTCTTCGGCGGCCTTGTCGGCCATCTGGCTGCGTTCGCGTTCAAATTCCGCATCGCGAAGCGCTGTCTCGCGCTTCTGCGCGTCCTGCCGCTCGAGCGCGTTGCGGCGGAAGACCGCCACAGCCTTGGACATGGCGCCGATCTCGTCGGAACGGCTGGCATAGGGAACCTCGGTCGAAAAATCGCCGTCTGCGAGGTTGCCCATATAGGCTTTCATGCCGTCGAGCGGCACGATGGCGCGGCGGCGTAGGAGATAGAGCCCGACCAGCAACAAAGCGAAGGATCCGAAGCCAGCGCCACCTGCATAGATCGTCCAGGTGACGATTTCCGAAGCGGCATTGCGCTCCTCGCCCTTCAGGAAGGCATCGGAATTGGCGACGAGTTTCTCCACCGCGTCCTGGTGAGAATGAAAGGCGATGCGCAACTGCTCGATCGCCCCATGCGCCTTGTCTTCATCCTTGGCGGTCAGGGCGGGAATGATCTCGCGGTTCATCACGTCCCAGAATTTGTCGCCTTTGGCGATGACATCGTTTTCAAGCTCGTCCTTCAACGCTTGCGGCAGCCGGGTGATTTTCCAATAGGCGCGGCGGTCGTCGTAAGCGGCCTTGAGATTGGCGATCTTGGCAAGATTGGTGTCGGTGAGCTCGGGAAATTTGCTCGCCTCGAAGGACAGCATGTAGGATTCGACCACAAACAGCGGCGGCGGCAGAATATCGGCGATCAAATCCTTGCCGTAGACGACCTGCTCGTAAACCGGGCCGTTGACCTTCAGCCGTTCGAGGGCCGAGTGCTGCAATCCGATCGACATGAAAAGACCTGCTGAAACGGCGACACCAAATGCCACCAGGCTACGGGCAATAGTAAAAGCCAAGGCTTTTCTCCAAATAACTTGTGGCCTTTCCACGTCGAAAGGCCTGATCTACGTACCGCATTATTTCGCAAGACCACTGAAATATAGTTAATTCCTTTAACGGTCAGGGATTGGCCGGCTTTTTTCTCGCCCGCCGATTGTCCAAAATTGGGGTAATGATGCGTTTGCTAGGAGCATCCCAATATCAAGCCATCATTTGCCATCTTGATGGCAGGCGTAGCGGTGGCTATATTTACTGGAAAAGGAGATCAATATGGCCGAACCGCAGCTTTCCGTACGAAGCGCAAAGGCGCGTGATCTCGCGCACCGGCTTGCGCGCCGCGAAAACCGCTCGATAGCCGACATTGTCGAGCGCGCCCTCGAATCTTACGAAATCCGTGAAGCTGGTCGAGAGCCGGCTGCGTCCTTTTATCATAGGCTGTCGCAGCAAAGCGGGACGGACATCGACCTTGAAGCCGTCATCAAGAAAGGCCGGCAGGTTCATAAGGGCATTGAGCTTTGATTTTTCTCGATACCAACGTTGTTTCGGAAACCTTGAAAAAATCTCCCAACGAAGCCGTGACCGCATGGCTCGTCCGTCATGATGCTGAATTGGCGCTGCCGACGGTGACGATTGCCGAAATCGCTTTCGGCATCCAGAAGATCCGGCCCGATCAGCGAGCCGAACGCCTCGAACGGGGGCTGTCCGAATGGCGCCGGCGTTTCGCGGATCGGATTTTTGGTTTGACCGAGGAGGCTGCTCTCGCCTACGGCGACATCATGGGCGATGCCGCTCGTCGGGGGCGCGGAATGTCAGCGCCGGATGGCATGATCGCCGCAATTGCGCGGGTCAATGGCAGTCGACTTGCCACGCGAAACCTCGACGATTTCGCGACCACTGGGCTTGAATTGATCTCCCCATGGACCTTTTGATGCCTGGCGGTGAGAGGAAGTAACGAACCAAATCCTGGCGGGACGGTTGTTCAGTTGCCGACGTTCAGCAGCAGTCGGCCGTCAGTGATAATCCGGCAACGATGCCTTTCACGCCAATCGCATCAGCGTATTATTGAGGTCGCCGATCTCGCGCAGCAGCTCGACCAATCTATCCGTATCGTCCTGGCTGAGCCGGCCCGTTTCGCCGCTGTTCTTCCAAAGATTTTGGAATTCTTGGCTCATCTCACGCGCGCTTTGCATGATTTCGATGATTTGCGTGCGGTTTTCCCAGGTCGCGACGACGGTAGGCTCGTCCATCTCGATCGAAATATCCGGTTCGCGTTCCAGCCAAAGCAATTTCTGATTCCTCTTGGGCAATGATGACCTGGTTCGGACGGCGCCATCGAGCGGTGGGCCATCCCCGCAATTACGCGTGCACATGGTTTGACTTAAAAAGCGTTTTAAAATCAAACGATTGGCTAGCGGGCGTGGGGCGAACCCGCTAGCCAATCGGCAAACCCGTCCTGGAATCACCCAATGCGAATTCGCAAGAGCAATAAAATGGGAAAACTTCCCATTTGTCAATATGGGTGACAGCGTTTCAGTGCGGGCCCGGGGGCGGCGGCCCAGGAGGCGGGCCGCCAGGGCCGGGTGGCGGGCCTCGCCTGTCCGGATCGGGAAAATCTCCGCCTGGCCCGCCTCTGCCGAAAGGCGAGTGATCGGGCCGCGGCCCATCCCCAGGGCCGTGCGGCGGGCGGGAACCAAAACCATCGGGACCAGGTCCGGGAAAGCCGGTCATTCTGCTCGAATCCCGGACGCCGATATCGACGAAGCCGTGACCATCGGGAGAGAGCCGCATCGAGCCGGACGGTGCCGAACCCCCAGCTCCGGAACCCGCCTCGCCTCTGTCCGTGGGTCGGAAGGTTTCGATATTGACGATGCCGCGTTTGAGGCCCGGCACCACCGGTTCGGTCTGAACGCGGGTAATCACCAAGCGATCGGCGATCGCCTTGAGACGCACGAGCGTTTGTTTGCCGGCGAGGTAGCCATGCGTGCTTCCAAGCGAAAGGCCGCCGATCAGGACGCGGTTGCCGCTCTTGACGGGAACGCCGCGAAGATGGGCGCCGTCGGAGACGGAGCGAGGCTCGATACGCCGGGCAATAATCGTACCGTCTGGTTTGCGGATGCCGAACACGGCAACCCGCTTGCCTTTCCGCAGGCCCTTCGTCGCTAAACCTGATGTGTCGACGGTTTGCGCCAATATGGTCATGCCGGTCTTATCAATCCGGTCGATGCGGCCCTGAACCTCGCTGACGATCGTAATGCGGGCGGCGCGCTTTCCTGTCAGCAGCACCCGGGCGACATGGCCGACCTTCATCGCGCTCGCGAGTACGCGCCGTCCATCGATCTCGATCGGCGTCGTCGCGCTGAACGGTATGTGAATATTGTTGACGATGATGCTGCCGAAACCCTGGATGGTCCCGACAATGCCGGTTCCGCCAATCCCATGATCTTCGTTCTCGCCGCCGCCCTGGATGGCAAGACCGGACCCGCCGATTCCGTGATCGCTGGTGCTTGTCGGCTGCGCGGCGGCAAGTTCCGGCCGCAGGACCTGAAGCGCGATGCCGCCCAGCAGAAACTGTCTTCTCGAGATCGCCGACGGGCTCATTCGTCGATCTCCTGCTTGGAGGCGGTTTCTGCCGCAGGATCCGTTTCGCGTTCCTCGGTCATGACATAGAGCCCCGCGATCCAGCGGCTGTTGCCGCCGGCATCGTCCTTGATCGCCTGATGGGCGATCTTGTTGAGCTTCAGGAGCAGCGTCATGCTTTCCTGGCGCGCAAGCTCGTCGAGCCGGGCCGCCAGCGCGGGCGACATGCCGTCATAGTGAACGGCGCGTTCGAAATAGGGAGGAGGCTCATTCATAAGGTTCATGACCGACGCCTGCACATGATCACGAAGGTTGCGGGTGAAGTAATGCCGGCGGGCGTCGTCGCCGGCATTCGGGACGATCGATGAGAGGTCGAGCTGGACCCGGCCGTCCTCATCGAGAACGACGATGCCTCGGTCCAGCCATTCGTCCAGGATGGAGCGCGGATGGACGTCTTTGGTGATGTCGCTCACCAGGCTTTCGAATGACGGACTGCCGTCGCTCGATGTTCGGGGCAGAGCGCTCGGCCTGTCCTCAGCATCGCAATAGAGCGGGTCGGCAAGCCAGCGGGCAAGGATGCGGCTCGTCTGTGAAACGCCGACGGTGAGGAATGAGGGGTCGAGCGCCAGTCCGCGCAGCCGGTTGACGTCCTTGCGGTGGATGCCCGTCAGGAGTGAGATGCGGCTATCCGTCTGCTGCTTGTTCGGCAGCGCGAATTCCTTCTCCGCCACCTCGATGTATAGGCGGCGAAGAACCGTGGTAAAGGCGGTGAAGTTGAAACCGGAAGCGAGAGCGAGTTTGACCAGCGGGCGCAGCACGCGGATCAGCATGGCCTGCAAGGTCTCTTCGGAGAATGGCAGCTTCGCGCGCGGCTTTGACATCGACAACACACTTGGTCCCTGAAAGACCGTTGCCAAAAGACCTTCGGCAGCAGCCTCGGTCTCCTTTAAGGCAAGGTCCACCCTGCCGCAACGCACAGGCGACATGCAAGCCCGGCCTATACCATGCCGCCTGGCGACGCGGGCAGGATTACAACGTCTTCCGGAAGGTATTTTACATAGTCTATCAATGCCTTGTGTTCTCAGACTCGGGGGAAAGCAAGGCGCCCTGACGCCAGTCGATCAAGCGGTCGATCCGAGCAATCTTGTGGAAAACCTCGAAGACGTCGAATGACGAACCTTTCTCGATATACGACGCCAGGAGCTCGCAAAGCTCGAATATTTCAGGCGGCGTGCCGGTCATCTCGACGCCGTCATCAGTGAAAATCCCCGATCGCGGCCAAGCCTGGGCCTGTTGTTCGTCGAGCTTGTTGCCGACGAAAGGGATCGTGTTGATGATGCCGGAGGCAAGAGCGAAGGCCGCCTCCGCCACGATTTCGGAGCAGCTCGCGTTGGGCTCTCTGGTTAAGGCCGGCATTTGCAGCCGTTTTAATTCCCGCATGTTCAATCCGTCAGAGATAGTTGACCAGGCTCAGGCCCTGGAGTTTCGAGACGAGCGTGTAGGCCGTTTCCAGCTGCGTCTGCAGCTGGTTGACGAGTGTCGACGCCTCGTAGGCATCCACGCCCTGGAGATCGACGAGTTTTCCCTGGAGCAGGCTCGACTGGGCATCGAGGGCGTCATTCGCCTTTTCGAGCCGCTCCTGCGAGAGGCCGAGCTGGCTTTGCTGCGTGACGATGCCCGATGTCGCCTGCGCCGCATAACCGATCGCCTTCGTTGCGACGGTGCTCTGCGCGTCGGAGCTCAGATCCTGGCCGAAGAGGGCGGAGACGACGACGGAGGCAAGCGCCAGATAACGCATGCCTTCGGAATTGGCGTTGGTGGACGAGGTGATGGTTTCCGAGCTGCTGATCCGGCTCGTCATGTCGGTGCTGGAGGCAGTCGACCAGCCCGCAGAAGCGTCCGTCCAGCCGCTTTCGGAAAACATCGGCTCGACCGTGCCGGTGATGAAGGTGCCGATTTCGTCGCCGGTCAGCTCGTTGACGTCCTTTCCAAGACCGGTTGCATAGTCCCCGAGCGCCGTGACGATCGTATCCGAAACCGTGGAGGACTGATCGGTCAGCGGCTGGCTGTCGAGGTTGGTTCCGCCAAACAGGAACTCGCCATTGACTGAGGTATTCGCCGTCGAGATCAGCTGCGAAATCGTGGAGCCTGCGGTCTGCAGGGCAACGGCGATGCTGGTCGTGTCCTGGCTCGCCTGGAGCGCGGTCAGGTTCGAAACCAGGCTGTCGCCGGCATCCTTGAGGCTGGAAAGGGCGGTCTGCGATGCGTCCATGCGCAGTTCGACGACGGCATTGCTCGTCTGGAACGAGGCGGCCTGGTCGATAGCGCTGCTGAGGCTGATCGTTTTTGCGGCGCCGGCGCCAAGCGATACGCCGATATCGGCGTAGGTTCCGGTCGTCGCTTCCGTCGAGGCCTGCTGCAACTTGGTCTGGGACTGGCTGATGGTTAGCCGCAGGACGTTCTGCATCGCCGATGATGAGACAAAAGAGGCTTTCATGACTAGCTCGCTATGTCGAGGAGCGACTTGAACATCTCGTCGATGACGTTCAGGATCTTCGTCGCCGCCTTGTAGGATTGTTCGATATCAAGGAGGAGCGTCAGCTCCTCGTCGAGGTTGACGCCGGCTTCGTTGGAATAGGCTTCGTCGGATCGCGACAGCGCGGCAGTCGTGTTTTCGGAGGCCGACGTTGCATCGCTGCGATATTGTTCCAGCCAGCCGATGGAGGAACTGGCGTAATCCATCAGGCTTTGCGTGGTGGAAAGACCGGCGTCTGAGGAGAACGAGCGCTGTTCCGTCAACGCCGTATAGAGGGCGTCGAGATTGTCCGAGAAACCGCTGTCTCCTGCGCTGTTGAGATCGGTGATGCCGCTGATCGTTCCGTCGCGCAGCTTCGTGGCATCGCCGCCCTCGCTGGTAACGACGGCAAGATTGACCGAGATCGAAGAGGCGATGCCGGTGATATCGTCGGAATCCGACGGTGTGCCCCCTGATGTCCCCGACGCGGTGGTCCAGACGAAAAGTCCCGGCGTGCTGGTGCTGCCATCGGTTTCCGAGAAGGCCTGGACGAGCGACTTGGCGATCTCGTCGAGCTGCGCCTGGAATGTCGGCGCGATGTCGTCGCGAAGCTGCAGCAGCGCCTGCAGGCTGCCCGAGGCGCTGGTCGTCGATCCCTCGCCGGCGTCGAGCGCAACGCCGTCGATATAGACGGAATTGCCCTCCGTTCCGGCGACGTAGGTTGTCGTCGGCACGTATGTGACGGTGCGCGGTACGGTCTCGAACAGCACGGTGCCGTCGGAGGTGTAGAGCGCCATGTCGTTGTTGTCGCGCACAGCGGTGGTGACGCCGACGATCGAGGAGATCTGCTTCAACAGCTTTTCTCGCTCGTCGAGCGCCGAGGAGGTATCGGCGCCCGTCGCCGTCGCCAGCTTGACGGCATTGTTGGCCGTCTCGAACTGCGACAGCAGCGTATTCAGCGAGGAGACCTGCGTGGCGATCTCGGCATCGGCATCGGCTCTGATCGACTGGACGCCGTCGCTTGCGGTATTCAGCGAATTGGCGAGATCCTGCGCGGCGGTGACGGCCGATTGCGCCGCGGTCGTGCTGCTCGGCGATGTGGCAAAGGTCTGCAGCGCCTGCTGAAATGCTGAGAGGTATGTGCTCGGCGAGGTCTCGTAATCGTTGCCGCCCATCAGCGACTTCAAGCTTTCGAGGCCGGTCACCAGCGTCTGCTGGGCACTGTCCTTGGAGTTCGATTGCAGATATTGCGCCAGCAGCGCAGTTTCCTGCGCCCGGCTGATGCTGACGACCTGGGCGCCGGAGAGAGACGTCGTGATCGACGCCTCCCGTCTTACATAGTCGGAATTTCCGACATTGGCGATGTTGGTCGAGACGACACTGCTTTGCTGACCCGTATTGTTGAAAATACTTTGGACGCTGTTCAAGGCGGAGGTAAGCGACATCTAGGCGCTCCCTCTATCGTTTCAGGTTGACGAGGACATCCATGATATCGGAGCCGGTCTGAAACACCTTCGAATTGGCGGTATAGCTGCGCTGCGCCTCGATCATCTCCGTCAGTTCGCCGGCGAGATCGACGTTCGAGCTCTCGAGGGCGCCTGATTGAATGGAGCCGAGCCCGTTTGTCTGCGGAAAGCCGGTGACGGTAACGCCCGACTGGCCGTTGGCGCTGTAGACGTTGCCGCTGAGCAGCGTCAGATTGTCGGGGCTGGCGACCGTCGCAAGCGGGATCTGATACAGAGCCTTGGTCGCCCCGTTCGCATAGGAAACCGACACCACCCCGTCCGTGCCGATGGATACCGCACTCACCGCACTTGCGGCCTGACCGTCGGCGGAGCCCGTCGCCGAGAAGTCGGAGGCGAGCTGGGTGAAGTCCGAATAATCCATGGTGATCGTCTGTGCGGTGACCGGATCGACGATATCGGTATCGGCCGCAGAGGTCAGCTGACCGTCGGCGTCGAAGGAGAGTGTTGCAACGCTGACGGCGTCGGAGGAGTAAGGGAAGGACGTCGTTCCGCCGGTGGTGGCATCGGCATTGCGGTAAACCGCTACCTCCCAGGTGCTTCCGGTGACCGCGCCGGCGGAATCCGTCGTGACACCTGTCTTGGTGAAATAGTAGTCGTACTGGACGGTGCCGCCGAGGCTGTCATAGGCAACGAGCGACATCTTCTGCGTATCGTCGGTGACATCGGACGTGTTGGCGCTCGGCAGTGTCGTCGTATCGGTGACGACGGTTGCCTCGGAATTCAGGTTGCCGCTGAAATAGGCGCTGGTCGAAGCGACCGCGCTCAATCCCGATTGGGATACGTTGACCGGCACCAGCCCATCGAAGCCGTTGACAACAACCGCAGGCACACCGGAATCGTAGGAATATCCCATGAGGGTAAAACCGGCGCCGTTGACCAGGTTGCCGTCGCTGTCGACGGAGAAGTCGCCGGCCCGGGTGAGGACCGGGGTGCCATCGGCGCTTTGCACGATGAAGAAGCCGTCGCCTGATATCGCCAGGTCGTAATCCGAGGTCGTATAGGAGATGTCGCCCTGTTGAGAAATCGCCTGGCGCACGGATGTCTGGACGCCGCCGGAATTGTAATTGCCTGACGACGACGGCAGCACCAGCGACGAGAAGGACGTGGAAACGGCTTTGTAGCCGACCGTGTTTGCGTTGGCGATATTGTCGGAAACCGTGCTCAGCCGGTTTGCCTGGGCGCTCATGCCGGAGACGGCGGTTTTCATGCTTCCAAATATGCTCATGGCTCAATCCTTTAAGGTTTGGGAACATGCCATGTGACGAGAGGCCTCCAGGCCCGAATAACGGGCGCACGACATCGCTGGCGCCGGGCAAAGCCCACACCGGTGGATGATCTGATTGTCTGGATTGACCCCGTGATGGCGATAGGCGCTGCGGCTCATCCGCGCGCTGGTCTGGTGCGCCTTTCACGGCGCACCATGTAAATGCTTCGATAGTTCAGCGGCCCGGTTGAAAGCTCTGCCGGCTCGATTGCCGGGCCGCTGTCAGACCGTTGCGTTACAGCTTCTCCAGCAACTGCGACGCGACGCTCCTTATCGTCTGTCAGCTCGTGGCGCTTGTGGACAATGAACCGGTGCCCGATGTGTCGAGCAGATCGAAAAGCTGGCTCGCCTGGCTTTCGGTAACGTCGTCCGGCCTGCCGGCCATGAATTCGTCCAATGATACGAGCCCGTCGCCATCGGTATCGAGATCGGAGAGCAGGGATGCGGTCTGCTCATCCTCGGCGGGCGGCGGTGGCGGCGGTCCGTCGGGGCGTTGCGACGACTGAGCGGACATCGCCTCGGTCAATGCGTCGACCGACAGCGAGCCGGCGCTCTCGCTGTCGAAGCTGTCGAACAGCGTGCCTGCCTGATCCTCGCTCACATCGGACGGCCGGCCTGCGACGAATTCGGCCTTGCTCACCAGCCCGTCTCCATCGGTATCGAGATCGGAGAGCAGCGACGAAAGCTCGTCATCGCCTTCGGGCGGCGGCGGTGGTGGCCCGCCCGCACGCTGCGATCTCTGGGCGGACATGGCCTCGGTGAGCGCATCGACCGACAGCGAGCCGGAATCTTCGCTGTCGAAGCTATCGAACAGCGTGCCCGCCTGATCCTCGGTCACGTCGGACGGCCTGGCTGCGACAAACTCGGCCTTGCTCACATAGCCGTCGCCATCGGTGTCGAGCTGCGCAACATCCATGCCTTCTTCGCCGTCCTGTTCCCCGCTGGAGCCGGACTGTCCGCTAAGGCCATTCATCGTCAGCGACATCAGCTGGGACATGAGTTTCTCGGCGCTGTTGGTCGAGTCTTCGCTGGTCTGCTGGCTTGTGGTTGATTTTTTTGCCGAAACCGTATTACAGGATAGGATGTCCTGGGATGCGGATGTCGAGTTCTTGCTATAGGAATAGGAAGAAACCGATGTTGCGGCGGAAATTGTCGTCATAAGCGCTCCATCGCTAAAGAGGGTGGGGATGCAACGCATTACAGAACTTACGAGTTCTCTAAATCGAAATTGCTAATGCCACAACCGAAAAAGTCATCCCTCAGAAATCGCAGTCCGCTTTTCAGGGCCATCGGCGTGCGCTTCGGTAGAGCGGTTTAGATCGTCATGGATGGTGTCGATGAGCCCGCAGATGAGCCGCGCAAGCGAGGCCGGCCGAAAGTCTCCAGCGATGAGGACAAGCGGACGCATATCGTCGAAATCGCCCGCCGTGTTTTTGTAAAATACGGTTATGCCGGAAGCACCACCGCGGTGGTTGCCACCGAGGCTGGTGTCTCGAAACAGACGCTCTACAAGCTGTTTCAGAGCAAGGAAGAGCTGTTTGCCGCCGTGGTGGGCGCGCATCGGCGCCTGATGCTCGACCTGCCGAGGCCCGCGGAAGACCTTCCGATCGCCGAAAGCCTCGAACATATCTTCATGATCGATATGGATGAGGAGAAGGATGCGGACCGCGCCGGTTTTCTGCAGCTCGTCTTTCGCGAAGCGGCGCAGTTTCCAGAGCTTATCGACATTCTGCAGCGCGAAGGCATGCTTGCCAGCCGCCAACACCTCGCTGACTGGTTGAGCGATCGCCGGGCGGAAGGCAGATTGACGCTTGATGATCCGGCGAGCGGAGCCCGGATGCTGATGGACATGATCTTTGGCGGTATGGGCCCGCCGGAAGGGCGCGCCCAGGCCTGGCCCGACCGGGCCGGACTGCTCGCCCATCTTCGCCGCTGCATCGCAATCTTCGCCGTCGGCGTCGGGGCCTCGTAAACCCTAAAAAACGATCCTTCGACTTTTGTCTTCCAATTCCACATTGGATAAATTATAGAACTATAGAGTTCTTTTAAGTTGATTCGGCCACATGAATGTGGCTGCACATCGCCATGACCTGCGACGACATCCCAGCAAAGATCGAAATTTTCACCGCGGCTGCCGGCAGGCTGTCGCGTGCGCTGCCGCGCCCATGAAAAGGGACAGACGTTGGTTTCCACCTATGTAAGCTATCTCGCAGTCGCACGTAATCTGAACGCCAGCCTCTCGAGTGTGGCGTCCCAGGGCACGGTTTCCCGCGACAGCGCCTATTACAAGGAAAACATCGGCAAGGTCACGACGGTCGACGAGTTCATGGGCGATTACAAGCTCTATTCCTATGCGATGAAGGCCTACGGGCTCGACGACATGACCTATGCCAAGGCCTTCATGAAGAAGGTGCTGGAAAGCGACCTCAGCGATTCATCGAGCTTTGCCAACAGTTTGAGCGACGGCCGCTATGCCGAGTTCGCCGCTGCCTTCAAATTCGGCGGAGAAACGAAGACGGCGCAATCGGACGTGCAGCGGGACACTCTGCTGGATGCTTATGAGAGTTCCTTCGACACCGAGGCGGAAGACATTGCGGACGAGACGGATTATTTCGAAGAGAATATCTCGTCGATCACGTCGGTCGATGATTTCCTGTCGAGTTCGAGACTGAAGAATTATGCGCTGACGGCCTTCGGTCTCAGCACCGATTACACCTCCAGCAGTTTCCTCAAGCAGGTTTTGACGAGCGACCTCGACGATTCCGACAGCTTCGTCAATCAGCTCGGCGACGACGTCTATGTCAGCCTGGCGAAGGCCTTCAACTTCAACGAGGACGGCTCGACCGACGGCGACGTGATGTCGGAAGACCAGATCTCTCTGGTGACGAGCGGCTATGCGGTGGCTTCCTCGACCGTTGCCTCTTCGGACACCGGAGAGGCCTATGACACCTATTTCGCGGCGGAAATTGGAAACATCACCTCCGTCGATCAGTTGATGAACGACGACAAGCTGGTCGGCTATCTCAGGATCGCCTACGGGCTGACCGACGACGAATCCGACACCTTCATTTCCGCAGCACTGAAAAGCGCCGATATTGCCGACGCGATCGGCCTGTCGGATCTGCACGACGCCTTCAATTTCGATGAGGACGGCGCGCTTGCCGATGGCGACACCGCCCAGACGTCGGAACAGACCGCCACGACCACGGCGGCCTTCGATGAAAACTATCAGGTGCTGATCGCCAATACCGACACGGAAGATGCCGTCGACAACTACACGACGCGCATCGCCAGCGTCACCTCGATCGATGATTTCCTCGTCTCGAATGCCGATGATGACGATGACGACAATGACGATCTCCCGGAAATGTGGGAAATGGCGTTGCGCGCCTTCGACATCGATCCGGACAGCGTTTCGAGAAGCCAGGTGCGGAAAATTCTCGAAAGCGATCCCACGGATTCTAAAAGCTATGTCAACAGCCTGGACGACGACCGGTTCGTCGCTTTTCGCAAAGCATTCAACTTCGACAGCGATGGCGACGTCACCGTTCCCTTGCAGGCCATGTCGGAATCCGTCGTCGACGACTATGCCGCCTATTACAAGCAGAACAAGATCCGCTACCTCGACGGGGACGAACTGACCGAGGCGACCGACGCGGCGGATGAGGAGATCAGCTATTTCCGCGAGCAGATGGCGACGATCACGACGGCGAGCGAATTTCTCGCCGATGATCGCCTGGTTAGCCTTGCGCTCGAGGCAAAGGGGCTCGACCCGGACGATGTCACCTCGGACCAATTGAAGAAGATGTTTTCTTCCGATCTCGACGACGAAGACAGTTACGTCAACAAGCTGGATGACAGTCGCTTCGCCGAACTCGTCGGCTCGTTCAATTTCGATCAGGACGGCAATATCTCCGCCGATCCCACCGGGACGGTGCAGCAGCGCGGCGACGTGCTGGAAACGATCGACTCCTATGTCAGGCTGACGCTCGAAGACGACCAGGGCGACAGCAACACCGGCGTGCGCCTGGCGCTCTACTTCCAGCGCAAGGCGCCGGAGATCTCGAGCGCCTATGGCATTCTGGGCGACAGCGCGCTCTTCCAGTTCTTTACCACGACCTTCAACCTGTCCAGTTATGTCTCGAACATGGACGTCGACAAGCAAGCCGAGATGGTCAACAACTTCATCGACATCAAGGATCTGGCAGATCCCGACAAAGTCGACGATCTGATCAAACGCTTCACCGCCATGTATGATGTCGCCAACGGCACGGGTACCACGTCGTCGGCACTTTCGATCCTCACCGGCTCAGCGTCGATAAGCGCGGACACGCTGCTTGCGATGGCGCAATTGAAGACCGGTTGAGTGATCTTCGGCCTTATCTCCTGATGAGTGTAATATTCTCTTCAGAAGGCCCGTTAAACCTTATATTAATCATTAAATCCCCATTAATAAGCATAGGCAAATATTCGTGACGTGGCCGAATAGCCGGCGATGAAATCTTGGGGGGATTGCGATGAATATTCTCGATCGTGGCGCAAATGCTGTTGCGGCTCTTGCCGCTCTATCGAACTCGCAAGCCATGATTGAATTCGACTTGTCGGGCATGATCCTCACCGCAAACGAAAATTTCTGCCGGGCGCTCGGTTACGAGTTGCGGGAGATCGTCGGACAACATCACCGCATGTTCGTCGAACCTGCCTACGCATCCTCGGCAGAATACAAGGCTTTCTGGACGAAGCTGTCAGCCGGGAAATTCGAGCAGCAGCAGTACAAACGGCTCGGAAAAGGCGGTCGCGAAGTCTGGATCGAAGCGTCCTACAATCCCGTGTTCCGGCGGGGGAGACCGGTCAAGGTCATCAAGATCGCAACCGATATCACCGCGCAGAAGCTGAAATCCGCCGAGGATGCGGGCAAGATCGACGCCTTGTCGCGGGCTCAGGCGATCATCGAATTCACGCCGGGCGGCGAAGTGCTTGGTGCCAACGACAATTTCCTTGCCGCCCTCGGCTATTCGCTTGCCGAGATCCAGGGCAAACATCATTCGATGTTCTGCGAAGCCGACTATTCGAGGTCGGAGGCCTACAAGGAATTCTGGCGAAAGCTTGCGAGCGGCCAGCTGATTGCCGACGAATTCATGCGGGTGGGGAAGGGCGGACGCAAAGTCTATATCCAGGCCTCCTACAATCCGATCTTCGACCTGAACGGCAAAGTGTTCAAAGTCGTCAAGTTCGCAACCGACGTGACGGCACGCGTCGAGAATGTCGAACAACTTGCTTACTGCCTGACAAACTTTGCCGACGGCGACCTGTCGCAGACGATCGTGAAGCCCTTCATTCCTTCGCTGGAGCGGCTGCGCACCGATTTCAACAGCGCCTCGGAGAAGTTGAAGGACGCGATGGCAACGGTGGCCGAAAACGCCAAGGCGATTTCGGCCGGTTCCAACGAAATCCGCACGGCAGCCGATGATCTGGCAAAACGCACCGAGCAGCAGGCGGCATCCGTCGAAGAGACGGCGGCCGCGCTTGAGGAGATTACCACCACGGTCAAGGATTCGAGCCGCCGCGCCGAGGAGGTCGGTCAACTGGTGGCGCGCACCAGGGACCATGCGGAGCATTCCGGCCAGGTGGTGCGGGATGCGATCGGAGCGATGGATCAGATCGAAACCTCGTCTCGCGAAATTTCCAACATCATCGGCGTCATCGATGAGATTGCCTTCCAGACGAACCTTTTGGCGCTCAATGCCGGCGTAGAAGCGGCGCGGGCGGGGGAGGCCGGCAAGGGGTTTGCGGTCGTCGCCCAGGAAGTGCGCGAACTGGCGCAGCGCTCGGCGAAGGCGGCGAAAGAGATCAAGAGCCTGATTACGGCGTCCGGTTCCCATGTCGCAAACGGCGTCGCCCTGGTGACGAACGCCGGATCGGCGCTGCGGGAAATCGCCACTCAGGTTCACGAAATTAATACCAACGTCACGGCGATCGTCGAGGCGGCGCGCGAGCAATCGACAGCGCTCGGCGGCATCAGCCAGGCCATCAACACCGTCGACCAGGGAACGCAGCAGAATGCCGCAATGGTCGAGGAGCAGACTGCTGCAAGCCATGGCCTTGCCCGGGAGGCTGCCGCACTCTTCAAGCTCCTTGAGCAGTTCCGTTTCGAAGACGGGCCGAAAACACGGTCTTCGTCGACGCAGGCGGGGCGCCATCCTTCGATGCCGTCGGCTTTAAAAGTTGTCCGCACCGCGTCAGGTCATGGATCGGCGGCTGCCGCGCTGAAGTCCGATTGGGAAGAATTCTGATTTAGCTCCAATCAAAGCTGCAGCGTTGCTTGCACGCCTAAAGGCGCGGCGCTGTAGGTCTGAGGGCAGCTCCGGGGGCGTCGCTGTGGCGCCTCGAGGTCCAGTAGAGCGTGGCATCCCACTGGATAGCCTGAAGCGCTCGCTCTTGCCCTTTCCGTAATGTGGGACTTCTGGCGATGTTTTCGGCCGCTACGGTGCGCCCTCCATATCCATTCACCGCTGCGTCGGAACCCTGCCAGGCGACCAGCCTCGCAAGCGGCAGAAAAATGCTGCACTGCCAAAAAAATCACCACCTGCGTCCCTGCGCGTTTTTTCAGCATGACCCATTGACAATTCGTCCTTGATGGCACTTGATAGGCTATTCCAGTAAAACAGACAAGCGTCCATTATACTGGAATAAAGGGAACCATCCATAAGGGGAACGCCATGACTATTTCCTTTCGCACCGGCGTGATGTCGCTGGCCGCCGCCGCGCTGCTCTCCACGCCTGCATTGGCCGACGGCAGCAAGCTCGATGAAGTGCTGGCCCGCGGCCATCTCGTCCTCGGCACGGGCAGCACCAACGCGCCCTGGCACTTCAAGAGCGCCGACGACAAGCTTCAGGGTTTCGACGTCGACATGGGCCATATCATCGCCAAGGCGCTGTTCGGCGATCCTGAGAAGATCGAATATGTAAACCAGTCCTCCGACGCCCGCATCCCGAACATCACCACCGACAAGGTCGATATTACCTGCCAGTTCATGACCGTTACCGGCGAACGCGCCCAGCAGGTCGCCTTCACCATTCCCTATTATCGCGAGGGTGTCGGCCTGATGCTCAAGGCGGACGGAAAATATGGCGATTACGCCGCTCTCAAGGCCGCCGGTTCCTCCGTCACCATCTCGGTTCTGCAGAACGTCTATGCCGAGACGATGGTGCACGCGGCATTGCCGGACGCGACCGTCGATCAGTATGATTCCGTCGACCTGATCTATCAGGCTCTGGAGTCGGGACGTGCCGATGCCGTCGCCACCGACCAGTCGTCGCTCGCCTGGTACATGACGCAAAATCCGGGCCGATACAAAGACGCCGGCTACGGCTGGAACCCGCAGACCTACGCCTGCGCCGTCAAGCGCGGCGATCAGGACTGGCTGAACTTCGTCAACACCGCCCTGCACGAAGCCATGACCGGCGTCGAGTTCGACTTTTACGCCAAGTCCTTCAAGACCTGGTTCGGCAAGGACCTGACGCCGCCGCAGATCGGCTTCCCCGTCGAGTTCAAATAACTGCCATGCGGAGCGGGACCTGTCCCGCTCCGCTGCAGCGCCGCGCGTCTTTCCAGGCGCACAAAGGACGCTGCAACACTGTGAATCTGCGCATCGTGCACGATGCGTTAGTCTGAAAGGGCGGCCCGCATGGGTTATACGTTGAACTTCGGTGCCGTCTGGCGCAATTTCGATTTTCTGTTGAGCGGGCTTGCGCTCAGCCTCGGCCTGGCGGTGATCTCGATCCTGATCGGGGCCGTGATCGGTCTCGTCGTCGCGTTTGCGCTGACGTCCAAGAACCGCTTGGCGGTGGTGCCGGCGCGGGTCTATGTCACGGTCATTCGCAACCTGCCGATTCTCGTCCTGGTGTTATTCGCCTTTTTCGCGCTGCCGCAGATGGGCGTGCGTCTCGACAAGATAAAAAGCTTCGTCCTCGTTCTCTCCCTCTATTCCGGCGCCTATCTGGCCGAGGTGTTCCGCGCCGGCCTGCTGTCGATCCCCAAAGGGCTGACGGAAGCCGGCCTCGCCATCGGCCTGACGGGGATGCAGATCCGCAGCTCGATCATTGCCCCGCTGATGCTGCGCAACGTGCTGCCATCGCTGTCCTCGACGATCATCTCGCTCTTCAAGGACACCTCGCTTGCCGCGGCCATCGCCGTGCCGGAACTGACCTTTGCTGCCCGCAAGATCAATGTCGAAAGCTTTCGCGTCATCGAAACCTGGATGGTCACCTCCGCCCTCTATGTCGCGACCTGCTTCCTCATCGCCGCCGTGATGCGCTTCGTCGAGCGCCGTCTGGCCCTGCCGAGATAGACCCTATGTCCCACACCTTTCTCGAACAACTCTGGATCGCCCGCTACGTCATCATCAACGGCATCGGCGTGACCGTGTCGATCTCTCTGCTGGCCATTCTCGCAGGGTCTGTCCTCGGCGTCTTCGTCGGCCTGGCGCTCGTCTATGGCGGCGTTGTTTTGCGGCTCATCGTGCGCGCCTATACCGATATCATCCGCGGTACGCCGGTGCTCGTGCTGGTGCTGGCAAGCTATTATGTCTCCGCCGCCGTCGGGCTCGATCTCGGGCCGTTCTCCGCAGGCGTGCTCGCCCTGGCGATCTTCTGCTCCTCGCATGTCGGCGAGATCGTCCGCGGAGCGCTGCAGGCGATCCCGAAGGGGCAGACCGAAGCGGCCAAGGCGATCGGCCTGACCTTTACCCAGACCTTCACCTCGGTGCTGTGGCCGCAGGCCATGCGCCAGTGTCTGCCGGCCTGGGTGAATACCGCCGCCGAGATGGTGAAGGCCTCGACGCTGCTCTCCGTCATCGGCGTTGCCGAGCTTCTGCTGCGCACGCAGGAGATCATCTCCCGCAATTTCATGAGCCTCCAGTTCTATTTCCTGGCCGGTGGTCTCTATTTCATCGTCAATTACGGCATCGAGCACTTCGGCAAATATGTCGAGCGCAAGACCGCCCTGCCGTCCTGAGGAGTTCCCCCGATGGCCAAGACCATTCTCGACATCAAGGGCCTGCGAAAGACTTACGGCATCCACGAGGTCCTCAAAGGCGTCGATTGCGCCGTCGCGGAAGGCGAGGTCATTTCCATCATCGGCTCGTCCGGCTCCGGAAAGACCACCTTGCTGCGCTGCGTCAACATGCTGGAAGAATTCCAGGGTGGCACGATCAGCCTCGATGGCGAAGAGATCGGCTACCGCGTCGACGGCGCAACCCGCCGCCGCAAGGGGGAGAAAGAGATTGCCCGCCAGCGCGCGCTGACCGGCATGGCCTTTCAGCAGTTCAATCTCTTTCCGCATATGAGTGCCGCCGAAAACGTCATGCTCGGCCTCATCAAGGTGAAGAAAATGACCAAGCCGGAGGCCCGCGCCGTTGCGGAAAAATGGCTCGACCGTGTCGGCCTTTCCGCCCGCACCAATCATTATCCCGGTCAACTTTCCGGCGGCCAGCAGCAGCGTGTCGCCATCGCCCGGGCGATCGCCATGTCGCCGCGACTGATGCTGTTCGACGAGGTGACATCGGCGCTCGACCCGGAATTGGTCGGCGAAGTGCTGCAGGTCATCAAGGGGCTTGCCGCCGACGGCATGACCATGCTGCTCGTCACCCACGAGATGCGTTTCGCCTACGAGGTTTCATCGCGCGTTATCTTCATGAACCAAGGTGTTATCTGCGAAGAGGGCGATCCGAAGGAAATGTTCGTGCGGCCAAAGACCGAACGACTGGCGGAGTTCCTCAAGACCTCGAGTTTCCACTAAAAAGGGCGAGGACGATCGGCTATCCCCTGGTAGGCTTCGACCGCATTTTGAGAGATCACGCTGCTCTTTAGGTCGGGCCAACCGGCACCTTTGCCAAGTCGCTTGAAGATCAAAAGGTCGATGCCCGGGGTGAGCTGCGCGCACAAATTACGCTCAGCCTGCATTCCCGACAGGCAAACTTCCCGCAAAGCATCAGAGACATCTCGAAAATCCTGAGCGCAGGATTTTGGCACGAGCTTTGCTTTCCGTCTTGTATGCAAGATAGCCATACATCCGAGACCACGCAGAAGTCCATCGAGACAATGATCGTCTCGGGGATCCTTTCTGCCAAGATTCGGCCCGGCACGCGTCTTGGCGAAAACCAGCTTGCAGCGGTGTTCGGCGTATCCCGAACCCGTGTCCGAGAAGCGATGATGCGCCTTGAGACACGCGGTATCGTGCATGTCAGCGCTCGGCGGGGTTGGTTTGTCGTTGAGCCGTCCGCTGAAGAGGCGATCGCTGTCTATGAGGCACGGCGTGTCGTCGAGGCTGGATTGCTGCGCAGCATGCGCATGCTGACCGATGAGGGGTGCAAGACTCTCGACGCACATTTGAACGAGGAAAAAAGCGCAATGGCTGCGGGCGACCGGCAGCGCCTGACCTACCTGATGGGTGATTTCCATATCCGCATCGCCGAATTGAGCGGGAACGCCATCATCATCGATATCCTCCGCGACCTGACAGCGAGGACGATCCTCATTTCGATGCTCTATCAATCCGAATTTCATGCCGCACAGTCTCATGACGGCCATTGCCGCATCTTCGAGGCCATGCAGGCGGGCGATTTCGTCAGGGCTGCGGAACTCTCTGTCCAGCATATCGACGAAGTGGAAATGGGCCTCGACCTCACGACCCGCCCCGACCCGCTCTCGGAACTGCGCAGGTCCCTGTCGCTTCCCCCAAGGACCGCGTCCTCACCTCTCAGAAAACCACAACTTCAAAGGAGTAATTAACGCATGCTGACAAGACGAGTCTTCTTCGCAATCGCGACCCTTGCGGCAACCTTCGGCATCAGCTCCACGTCTCATGCCGATGCTCTCGCCGACATCACGGCGCGCGGTACGCTGCGTGTCGCCGTCCCGCAGGATTTCCCGCCATTCGGTAGTGTCGGCACCGATATGGCGCCGATGGGCTACGATATCGACGTCGCCAATCTCATTGCCGAAAAACTGGGCGTCAAGACCGAGCTCGTGCCGGTCACCAGCGCCAACCGCGTGCCTTATCTGCAGACGAACAAAGTCGATCTGGTCATTTCCAGCCTCGGCAAGAATGCGGAGCGCGAAAAGGTGATCGACTTCTCTGCAGCCTACGCCCCCTTCTTCAATGGCGTGTTTGCGCCGGCCGATCTTTCGATCGCCAAGGCGGAAGATCTTGCGGGCAAGAGCATCGCAGTCACGCGCGGCGCCGTGGAGGACCTCGAGCTGACGAAGATTGCGCCTGCCGACGCGACGATCAAGCGTTACGAGGACAATAACGGCACGATCTCAGCTTTCCTTTCCGGCCAGGTTGACACAGTCGCCACCGGCAACGTCGTGGCCGCGGCGATCCTCGCCAAAAATCCCCCCAAGCGCCCTGAACTCAAATTCCTGATCAAGAATTCGCCCTGCTACATCGGTCTGAACAAGGAGCAGGCGGCTCTTCTGGAGAAGGTGAACGGCATTATCGCTGCCGCTAAAACCGATGGCGCGCTGAACAGCATATCGCAGAAGTGGCTCGGCACCGATCTCCCGTCTGATCTCTAAGGACCCGATCTTATGGATGTCATCTCGCGCTCGCAGGCGGGATGACATCGGCTCGTCACCAAAGGGACAATTCTTTGAGCTATCATTTCGAATTCGGTTGGCTGCTTCAATATTACCCTGAGATCATCAAGGGCATACTGGTCACGCTGGAACTTATCGCTATCGGCGGAGTGCTCGGCATTTCGCTCGGCATCGTCTGTGCTTGGGTACGCGCGCTCGGGCCTGCCTGGCTAAAGCCTGTCGTTGCCAGCTATGTCGAACTGATCCGCAACACGCCGTTCCTGATCCAGCTGTTTTTCATCTTCTTCGGTCTGCCGTCGCTCGGTCTCCAGCTTCCCGAATTGACTGCTGCAAACCTCGCAATGGTCATCAATCTCGGCGCCTATAGCTGCGAAATTATTCGCGCCGGCATCCAGGCAACTCCTAAGGGTCAGTTCGAGGCAGGCGAGAGTCTTGCCATGACGCGCTTCGAAACCTTCCGTCATGTCGTTCTCGTTCCGTCACTGCAGCGCATCTGGCCGGCGCTGTCGTCGCAAGTCGTCATCGTCATGCTCGGCTCGTCGGTCGTGTCGCAGATCGCCGCCGAGGATCTGACCTTTGCCGCGAACTTCATACAATCGCGAACTTTCCGCGCTTTCGAGGCCTACATCGTCTCGACAGCAATCTATTTGGTGATGGCGATCCTGCTGCGGCAGGCACTGGGCGTGATCGGCGGCCTGATCTTCCCGAGGAGAGAAGCGCGATGATCGAGTTCACACTCTGGGACATACTGCGCAACCTGCTGCTCGCCACCCGCTGGACGATCCTGCTTTCGCTCGTCTCGTTCGTCGGCGGCGGAGGCGTCGGACTGGGGCTGTTGTTCCTGCGCATCAGCAAGCGCAAGACATTCAAGGTGCTGGCGAAATACTACATAGAACTTTTCCAGGGCACCCCGCTGCTGATGCAGCTCTTCATCGCTTTTTTCGGTCTCGGCCTCTTCGGCATCGACGTACCGGCCTGGCTTGCCGCGGGATTGACGCTCACTCTCTGGAGTGCCGCTTTCCTCGCCGAAATTTGGCGAGGCTGCGTCGAATCGATCGCGAGGAGCCAATGGGAAGCTTCCGCCAGCCTCGGCATGGGACGGTTGCAGCAAATGCGCTACGTCATCCTCCCGCAGGCGCTGAGAGTTGCCATACCGCCCACGGTCGGTTTCTCCGTTCAGATCATCAAAGGTACGGCGCTGACCTCGATCATCGGTTTCGTCGAACTGTCGAAAGCCGGCACCGTGGTCACCAATGCGACCTTCCAACCCTTCACGGTCTACGGGCTCGTCGCCCTCATCTACTTCGCCCTTTGCTGGCCTTTGTCAAAAAGCAGCCAGATCCTGGAAAGAAAGCTCAATGTCGCTCATCGAAATCACTGAAGTCCGCAAAAGCTTCGGCACCACTGAGGTGCTGAAAGGCATCAATCTCGATGTGGAGGCCGGCGAAGTCATCGCTATTATCGGCAAAAGCGGCTCGGGCAAATCGACGCTGCTTCGCTGCATCAATGGCCTGGAGACCATCACCAACGGCTCCATCTCCGTGGCTGGCGCGCAGCTCCTCGATGATGAAGTGCATCTGAAGGCATTGCGTCTCAAGGTCGGCATGATCTTTCAGCAGTTCAACCTCTTCCCGCACCTGACGGTCGGAGGCAACGTCATGCTGTCGCAGACCGTGGTCAAGAAGACCCCGAAGACCGAAGCCGAGGCTACCGCTCGCAAAATGCTGGAGCGGGTGGGGCTGAGCCACAGGTTCGACGCCTATCCGGACGAACTCTCGGGCGGCCAGCAGCAGCGCGTCGCCATCGCCCGCGCGCTCGCAATGCAACCGAGCGCGCTTCTTTGCGACGAGATCACCTCGGCGCTTGATCCGGAGCTGGTCGCAGAAGTTCTGGCCGTCGTGCGCGAGCTTGCCGCCGAGGGAATGACGCTGCTGATGGTAACGCACGAGATGAAGTTTGCCCGCGATGTCTGCAGCCGCGTCGTCTTTATGCATCACGGCCGGGTCCACGAAGTCGGCGTCCCCGACGAAGTCTTCGCCAATCCACAGACTGCCGAGCTGAAACAGTTTCTCGGCGTCAGCTAACGGGCGATGCTGATCAAGACGCCGGCCACCGAACCTTCAGCCATTGTTTCGCCTCTGGCCTGCGACCAGCAGACGGTCGCGATGAATTTCCGCGCGGCCGCTCCGTCGTCAAAAAAAGATGTGCCGACGGGGGGCAGCCGCGCGCGAAATTGTCAGTCCTTGTTGCCGGCGGGCGCCGGCAGCAAGACGGGCTCGGCCGAATGTTTGGGGAGCATCAGTTGTGCCAGAATGTCGTCGGCCGAATGGCTGGAACCGCCAATGCCGGCTTCGCGCAGCTGACGATCGAGATCGCCGCCGTTTTCCAGTGCGGCGAGCTCTGCACCGGCTTCGATGCGCCCGGCAGTGATTTCCTGGCGTTTCTTGATGCGTTCGAGACTTTCGACGGCGCTGCCGAGACGGGTATTGATGCCCGACTGGTTATGGGCGATCGCCGACTGAGCGCGCAGCAGCGACTCGTTGGCTTTGACGTTCTCCACCTCGCGCTTCATTTGCGCAATGCGTGCTTCGGTGTCCTGGATCGTGCGCAGCATCTGCTGCTGGCGGGGCAGCAGCCGATCGAGCTCTTCCTGGTCGCGCTGCACTTCGCCACGGCTGGTGGCGATGCGCTGCGCCAGACCCTGAGCGAGATCCGTGCGGCCGGCCGAGATCGCAGCGCGAGCGCTGTCGGTATCCTTGGTTTCCTTTGCGCGGTTTTCTTCAAGCCGGCGCATGACGCTCTTGTTGGAGGCCATGATGCCGGCCAGATCGGAGCGCGCCCGGCGCAGCGACTGTTCGGCGTCGCGGATTTCCTGGTCGAGAATGCGCATGGACTGGTTGTCGGCGGCAGCTTCAGCCGCCTCGTTGATACCGCCGCGAATGGCGGTGAAAATCTTTCCCCAGGTGCTCATGCGGCAATCTCCCCGCTTTTCCATTCATCAATCATGTGTGCCGCATCGACGGCATTGGCCGCCAGAATTGCCACCTCTTCGACCACCGTGTCGGCCGACGAGTGCGCCGACAGCGAACCGAACAATTCATACCATTCCTCACCGTCGATGGTGGTGATGCCGAAGCTGGAGAGCGGCACGAACTTATGCGTCTTGAGCACCATGCGTTCGAAGGCTTCGCGATTGGGCACCTCCTTGCACGGCAACAGAACGGCGCTGACAAGGATGTCGCGTTCTCCGCTGACCGCGACGAAGACGTCGAGATCGCCTTTTTCCTTGAGGGTGACGCATATGACGTCGCCCTGCTCGGGTACGGCTACATCCACATCGCCGAGTGCCGCCGGATCGGCGGCGAACAGGCGCGTTAAAGTGGTGAGGTTCCAGGTCTCCAAAAAGTCCTCCATCGGTTAGAATTCGAAAAATATCTGGGTATTCGATATGCCACTTAAAGGGGTGGCGCGCTAAATAAATTTCGCTAGGTTACGCACGGGGAACGGGGGCGAATCGCGTGCCATTTATCGCTTCATTACTGCGGCGTGTATATCTCTCGCTCAGCGAATTGGCCTGGTCCGCCCTCTTTATTCTTCTCGTGATCCATCTGGCCGCCTCCTACTTGCTCTTTATGCTGGCCGGCGAAGGCGATCTCGTCGGCAATCCGATCGATTTTGTTTACTACTATATGGTGACAGCAACGACGGTCGGCTATGGAGATCTTTCCCCAAAATCGGGATTTGGCCGGATCATCGCCGTCCTCTTCGTCCTTCCCGGCGGCATTGCCATCTTCACTGCCGTTCTTGGCAAATTGTTGACAACGATCGGCACGATCTGGAGGAACCGCATGCGCGGATTGGGTGACTACAGCGAACGCGCCGGCCATATCATCGTCTTGGGCTGGCAGGAGGGGCAGACATACCAGACGCTGCGGCTGCTGCATGCCGAACGGCAGGCCAACGAGCCGATGAGCGTTCTGGTTGCCAAGGATCTGGCGGAGAATCCCGCAAGCGATTACACCGACTATATCAGAACCGAGCGGCTCGCCGATGCGGACGCTCTGGTGCGGGCCGGAGTGGCGCAGGCGCGGGCAATCATCGCGCGCGGCGCAAATGACGACGAGACGCTGGCCGCGGTGCTGATTGCCGAAGACCATGCGCCCAATGCCCATATCGTCGCCTATTTCGCCGACGACCGCACAGCCCAGATGGTCAAACAACTCCGACCGCGCGTCGAGGCGGTGGGCTCGCTCGCCGAGGAGTTGCTGTCGCGTGCAGCCCGCGATCCGGGCTCTTCGGAGATTGCCGCACGGCTGCTGTCAGCCGCCTCCACCGACACGGCCTTTTCCCTGCCAGTCCCGCCTTTGCAACGGCCGCTGCTCTATGGAGACGTGTTTTTGCGCCTCAAGCGCGAGCATAACGTCACGCTGGTGGGCTTGCTGAGCCAGGGCATTACCGACCTCAATTGCCGGGACGAGGTGCTGATGCGCGGCGGTGAGACCCTTTACTACATCAGCGGAATGCGGCTAGATCCCGCGGCCATCGCTTGGGCTCGAATGGGAGACGTATCATGATCGGCTGGTTCGGCAGAGACAAGAACGAAAAGCCCTTACCGAGAGAACTTGGCCCGTTGAGCGCTGCCATCGGCGGGGCCTTGGAGATCGATTTCCTGTCTCTGGAGGCCGAGACTTTGGGCGGCGAGCCGGCCATGCCGCTGCCACGGAGCGGCCCGTTCATCATTGCCGGCTACGGCGAGAGTTCGCTCGATGCCGCGACGGTTCTGTCGCGTTACTACGATGAAGACCACCGGATGATCCAGGTGATGTCGGTGTCGGGCCAGCCGGGCGATGCCGTCGACGACATCAGCTTTTATCAGCCCTGGGACAGCGTAGTGCCGGCCGGGCAGGGCGAATGGAACCGCTGGACCGGGTCGGCCGGGCTGATCGGCCAGCCCTCCTACGATGCCGACGGTATCCTCTACAGCCGCTTCTGGGGCGAAGGCCCGGAGCGCGCCCAACTGGTGGAATTTGTCGAAAAGGTCGAGGATGGTGAAGCGCAGCGCTCGATTCACCAGACCTGCATGTTGTATTACCGCCCGCTTGGCTCGACGCGCGAAATGCTTCTGATCAATGTCGAGCGTGATCTCGACCTTGGACAGAGCCAGGCGGGAAGCTCGGTGGAATTTCTGATCGGTTATGGACTTGCTCCAGCCGATGTCCGCCGCGTCTGACACCCTATCAATTTTTGACGGAGGAGTTTTTCAATGCTCGATTACGTGGCGGGTCTGCCTGCCTTCCTTGGTTATTTCGCCGTCGGTCTTGGCGCCTACGTTGTTTTCGCGGTGATCTACACATTCCTGACGCCGCAAAAGGAAGTCCAGCTCATTCGTGCCGGCAACCTCGCCGCGGTGACGGCATTTCTCGGCGCGCTTGTCGGTTTCAGCCTGCCACTGGCTTCGGCCGCCGCCAATTCGGTCAGCATCATCGACTATATGATATGGGCGGTGATCGGCATTCTGGCGCAGATCCTTGCTTTCTACATTGCCAATTTCACCATGCCGGACCTGCATGAGAAGATCACCGCCGACAATATCGCCGCGGGCATATGGGGCGGCGGCATCGCACTGGTCATCGGTATTCTCAACGCCGCCTGCATGACCTATTGAGGGGAGGGGAACGATGCGCAGACGTAAGAGCGGGCACAGACGACCCTTCCTGGCCCTAGGCACTATCGCTGCCTCGACCTTGGCACTATCCGGTTGCGGCGACCAGACGCCTTCGGAGGTCATGTTCACCTCCGTTGACCAATGCGTGCAATCCGGCATGGACCGGCAGGTCTGCCAGGCCGGCTATCAGGACGCCATGCGGGCTCATCTCGCCACTGCGCCGCGTTTCAACGGCATGGCCGCCTGCGAGGCCGAATACGGCGCGGGCCATTGCTCGGAGCAGCCGGCCAATTCAGTCCCCAACAATACCGGCGGCAGCGGCAGCTTCTTCATGCCGTTCCTGACAGGCTACATGCTGTCTTCGGCCCTCAACAACATCAGCGACTATTCCGACTACCGCCGGCGCCAGGAGGAGATGGGCTACTACTACGGTTCGACCCCGATTTACCGCAATCGCTCCGGGCAGACGGTGACAACCACCGTTCGCTCAGGCGGCGCGGGCAACGACAGTCTGACTGCGCCCTCGCGCCAGAGCGTCAAGCCGGTCAACGTCAATACCCGCACCGTCGCCCGTCAAGGCTTCGGTGGCCGTTCGTCGTTCAGTTTCGGCGGCTGACATGAAGCGTATCACTCTTCCGGCCCGTCCTGACTGGCGTGACAAGGCGCGCGCCGTCGGCTTCGGGTTTCACGTCATGTACGGCGAGCCCTACTGGCTCGACGATGCCGCCTATACTTTCACGCTCGATGAGATCGAGGCGCGGATCGAAGAGCCGAGCCAGGAACTGCACGACATGTGCATGGATCTGGTCGGTGATATCGTCAACAGCGAAGAGGCGCTCGACAGGCTGGCCATTCCGAAGGATCTGCGCGATGTGGTGCAGCGCTCCTGGCAGCGCCGCGACCGGCACCTTTACGGCCGGTTCGATCTTGCCTATGACGGCACCGGCCCCGCCAAATTGCTCGAATACAACGCCGATACCCCGACCTCGGTGTTCGAGACGGCCTATTTCCAGTTCAACTGGCTGACCGACCAGGTGGCTTTGGGCATCCTGCCCAATGATGCGGACCAGTATAATTCCCTGCAGGAAAGCCTGGTCGAGGCGTTCGAGCAATTTTCCAAGGATCCGATCTTCCACTTCGCCGTGATGACCGACAATGAGGAGGACCGCGGCACGACGGTTTATCTGATGGATTGTGCGGTGCAGGCCGGCCATCGCGTCGAGCTTCTCGACATACGCGAGATCGGTATCGATGCCGAGGGCCGCTACACCGATCTCCAGGATCGGGTGATCGACCGCTGCTTCAAGCTATACCCATGGGAATTCATGCTGCGCGAGCCGTTCGCCCGCGAACTCGCGCGCTCCGGCGATGTTTTTATCGAGCCCGCCTGGAAGGCCGTGCTCTCCAACAAGGGGCTTCTGCCGCTACTCTGGCAGCGCCACCCCAATCACCCCAACCTGCTGCCCAGCTATTTCGCCGATGACCCGGCGGCCGCGACCCTGACGGACTATGTGCGCAAGCCGCTGCTGTCGCGGGAGGGCGAGAACGTCACGATATTCCGGGATGGCCGGGAAGTGATGTCAGCCCCCGGCGATTACGGCGACGAAGGCTTCGTCGTCCAGGCCTATGCCCCGCTTTTCGAAAGCGACGGCGGTTTCGCCGTACTCGGCAGCTGGGTCGTCGGTGATCGCGCCTGCGGCCTTGCCGTCCGCGAAGACCGCTCACGCATAACCGCCAACCTGTCGCGTTTCGTGCCGCACGTCATCATCGATTAGGAGGAGATACATCCTCTTATGCAAACATCAGAAAACATTCATGACTGATCCTATCAGCGTCTATTCATTGCCCGGCACGTGTTTTTTCGATCTGGTTCCGGCTGCAGGCGGCGAGCCTTATCGGATATTCCTGTCCATTCCGGCGGAGAAACCGCCGGCGGAAGGATGGCCGCTTCTCGTTATGACCGACGGCAACGCCACTTTCCCCTTCGCGGTTGCGAGCCTCGTTACGCAAGCACCTTATCCCACGGGCACGAATGTCGGCTGGGGGGTGATCGCGGCGATCGGCTACCCAACGGACGAGCCCTATGATGCGCTCCGCCGGTCTTGGGACCTCGGTCCTCCCCCGGTCAAATCCTACCCGCCCTTCGTTGAGGGCGGTCCCCCGGTTGTCATCGGAGGGACCGGCAAACTGGTGGATTTCATCGAGAACGCGTTGATACCGCGGATTGCGGAGATGGTGGCCCTGGATCCGCTGCGCCGATCGCTTTTCGGACATTCCTTCGGCGGTCTCTTTACCCTCTATGCGCTGTTCGAACGCCCGGATCTGTTTGCCAATTGGATTGCCGCCAGTCCAACCATCTATTGGGAAAACAGCGAAATCCTCAACAATGAGGCGCGACGTCAACCCGTACCGGGAAATGCGGCCTTCCTGCATTTGTCCGCCGGAGAATATGAAGGCGACGAGCTGGCACCGTTTAAGTATCGCAACGAGGATGCCGCCATCCGCCTGGAGAAGAGGAAGACGGAGCGGACGCTCCTGCTGGCGCAAGAGATGGCGGGGCGATTAAACGGCACGGCCGACGGATTGCGTGCCGAATTCGAGCTTTATGCCGGCCAGACCCACATGTCCGTTCTTGCGGCGGCCGTCAACCGTGCGGTCAGCATCGCGTTCGCCGCCGGGGGATCGACCGACAGGTGAGGCTCTCTCGAGGGTTTCGTCGGCGATCTCTTTCGCGGCCACTGCCGCCGGCCTTCGGTCCGGCGCCTATGGCGAGGTGTTTAAACTACCGAGGATCTGCCGCGCTTCGGCCCGCGGCGCGGCGACGGAGTGGCGCTTGACGAGCGAGCATTCGAGCTTAGCAATCGGATAGCGCTTGCCGGGCATGGTTTCCGGGTTGAGATGTTCGATCGCCCATTGCCCCATGGCAAGATGTGGAAGGACCGAAGTCGTCAGCGGCGGGACGAGATGCCGTGCAATTTCCTCGTCGTCATAACCCACTACCGACATGTCCTGGGGAATGCGAAGCCCCGCATCCTTGAGCGCTTCGTAGCAGCCGATGGCGGTGCGGTCGTTCTGGCAGAAGATCGCGGTCGGCGGCTCCTTCAGCGCAAGCAGTTTCATCGTGGCGGCATAGCCGGCACCGGCCGACCAGTCGCCTTCGATGACCAATTCCGGATCGAAGGGGATATCGGCGGTCGCCAGCGCGCGGCGATATCCGGTCAGCCGGTCCTGCGCGGCCTGCATCCAGATTTCGCCGGTGATCGTTGCGATGCGATGGTGTCCGTGCGTGATCAGATGCCGGGTGGAACTCTGCCCTCCCGCGATCTCACTCGGCACGACGGCAGGAAAAGCATGGTCCGCCGTATAACAATTCAGCAGGACCGTCGGGATGTTGAGCTTGCTGACATAGGACGGAAGCTCCACTTGGCGGGTATAGATCGTCATATAGATGAGCGCCGATATGCCGCCGCTCGTCAACGCCTTGATGGCTTTCGGCTCCATGATAGGATCACTCAGCGTCTGGGCGACCAGAAGGACATTGCCGGCGTTCCAGGAAGCTTGCCGCGCGCCTTCGATCGCAACGATCGCTTCCGGGCTGGTGGCAAGTTGGTCGACCGCGAAACCGATCACATTGTCCAGTCCTGAATAAGAGGCCTTCGCCGTATACGTCGTCCCGGTGTATCCCAGAGCCCGCGCCGCCTCCCATACGCGGTCGCGGGTCTGCTGCGAGATACGGGTGCCGGGTGTGTCGTTGAGAACGAAAGAGACGGCTGCCTGCGAGCAGCCGGCCGCCGCGGCAATATCCATCATCGTCACGCGGGCAGGCTTGTCCACGGCGGGCTTATTGCTCTTTTGGGTCTTGGCTTGTCGCATGCGCGAAACTGTCTCTGCCTGGATTTGTCGTTTTGGTAATTACTATTAGCATCTATCTGAAAGCGCTGGCAATTGCATCAGCCGCTGCAATGCCGGCAGTTACTGGCCATTGCCAGTACAAAATTGCATCCTGGTCTGTGCACGATGAAATGTTTTGATCTGCATTGATAATACTATTTACTAATTAAAATTCTTCTATACCGTCACGGAGCGATCGGAACCAATGCCACTCGTCGCTTTGCGACGGCCCTGGGAGGGGGCGCATCCGGCCGGCCGTAAGTCGAAAACGGGCCCATGCGACTGCGGCCCATCGGGAGGTGTATTATGAAACAGCTGAAACGCAATGCAGCCCTGTTCTTCGCCGGTTTGATGCTGAGCGCGGCGCCGGCTGCCGTATCGCATGCCGCCGACAAGCCGACACTTGCATTCGTCGTCAACGGAGCGTCCGACTTCTGGAAAGCCGCAGAGGCCGGCGTGAAGAAGGCGCAGGCCGAAATGCCGGATTACCAGATGGAGCTGAAATACCCTGAGCAGGCGGCCGTCGCCATTCAGCAGCGTCTCATGGAAGACCTGGTCAGCGCCGGCGTCAAAGGGATCATGGTCTCCGCTGTCGACCCTAAGACCCAAACGGATGGCCTCAACAAGATCGGCTCGCAGACGGCTCTGTTCACCACCGACAGCGACGCGCCGAAGACCAACCGCGTCGCCTATATCGGTTCTTCGAACGTCGACGCCGGCAAGCAGGCCGCCGAAATCGCTAAGAAGGCTATGCCGGACGGTGGTAAGTGCATGGGGTTCGTCGGTCTGCTTGGCGCCGATAACGCCCGCGAACGCATCGAAGGGATGAAGGAAGGGCTGAAGGGTACCAAGATCGAGCTTGTCGATGTTCGTGGTGACGACATCGACCAGACGCGCGCCAAGAAGAACGTCGAGGATGCGTTGGTGGCCAGCCCCGACCTGACCTGCATGGTTGGCTTCTATTCCTACAACACACCGCGCATCTATGAGGCGCTGCGCGACGCAGGCAAACTCGGCCAGATCACCGTCGTCGGCTTTGACGACGATCCGATCACGCTCGGCGGCGTCAAGGAAGGCACGATCGCAGCAACCGTCGTCCAGCAGCCGTTCGAATGGGCTTATCAGGGCATGAAATTGATGGCCGCCTACCTCAAGGGCGACAAATCAGGCGTTCCCGCCGATGGCTTGATCATCATCCCGACGGTGATCATCGGCAAGGATGACGTTGACAAATATGCCGCCAACCTGAAGGCCATGGCTGGAAAGTAACCTCTTTCGCGGCGGCGGCACTCGCCGCCGCGAAAGGCATTTCATGCCGACAGCATCAGCAGCCATGGACAGCCGATGAACCATAGTTCCGACATCCCGTCGCCGGGCGCGCCCGGAACGCCATTCCTTTCGCTTTCCGGCATTGGCAAGACCTATCCAGGCGTCGTTGCACTCGAAGGCCTGTCAATGGACATCATGCCGGGCGAGGTCATCGGCCTTGTCGGCGAAAACGGGGCTGGAAAATCGACTCTGATGAAGATTCTCGGCGGTGTGATCGCACCCGATCGGGGCACGATCCTGCTCGACGGGGCAGAGCTTCGTTTCCTCACGGTGGAATCGAGCATCTCGTCCGGCATCGCCTTCGTGCATCAGGAACTCAATCTCTTTGAGAATCTCGACGTCGCTGCCAATATCTTCCTAGGGCGCGAACCGCTGAAGGCGGGACCGCTTAAGCTCGTCGATCGCGATCGACTAAGGGACATGGTGAAGCCGCTTTTGAGGCGCGTGGGCGCGCATTTTTCCGCCGACACACCCGTAGCGTCACTTTCCCTTGCCGAGCAGCAGATGGTGGAAATCGCCAAGGCGCTGTCCATCAACGCCAGGCTCGTTATCTTCGACGAGCCCACTTCCAGCCTGCCGCTGGACGAAACCGAGCGGCTGCTCAGCATTATCAAATTGCTGAAAGCCGATGGCATAAGCGTCATTTTCATCTCGCATCGCCTCCACGAGGTTGAGCGCGTCGCAGACCGGGTCGTCGTGCTGCGCGACGGCACGCTGGTCGGCACGCTCGCCAGGAAAGACATCGGCCACGACCAGATGGTCAAGCTGATGATCGGCCGGGTGCTTGCCGCCCGGACCGCAAAACCGCAGCGCTCGCCGGGCTCGGTGGCGCTGAACGCAAGCGGCGTACGCACCGAGGCCTATCCCGGCCGTCCCGTCGATCTGGAAATCCGCTATGGAGAAATCATGGGGCTTGCGGGCCTCGTCGGGTCGGGCCGCACCGAGCTTGCAAGGGTCTTCTTCGGCATCGACCGGAGCTACGGCGGAAGCATCCTGCAGGACGGGCAGGAAATTTCCGTCCGTTCCGCCCGCGACGCCGTTGATCGCGGCATTTTCCTGGTGCCGGAGGATCGCAAGCGCAACGGCATTCTTCTCGATTTCCCGATCGCCCAGAACATCACCCTTGCCGATCTTCCCAAGCTTTCCAGCCGCTTCATGCTTTCTGCCGAACGGGAGACGGCTGCGGCCGAAAAGCAGCGGCTTCGCCTCGGGATCAAGGCGCCCTCCGTTTCGACGCGAACCGGCACTCTGTCCGGCGGCAACCAGCAGAAGGTCGTGCTTGCCAAATGGCTGTCGATGAGCCCGAGGGTGATGATCTTCGACGAGCCGACGCGCGGCATCGATATCGGCGCCAAGAACGAGATTTACGGCCTGATGCGAGCGCTGGCCGATGCCGGAGTGGCGATCCTGATGATCTCCAGCGACATGGAAGAGGTGATCGGCGTTTCCGACCGCATCGCCGTCATGCACGAAGGCCAGATCGCCGGCATATTGGAAGAGGACGCATTCAGCCAGGAAAACGTCCTTTTGCTTGCTGTCGGCAAAAGCGTAAAATAGCGGCCGCGGCCAATAGACACGTATCGGGGAATGGATCTCGAATGGTCAAGAAAGATCTCGGACTGCTGCTGTTGATCGTCGTCGTCGGCATCGTCGTCGCCATCATCAATCCCCGCTTCCTGCTGCCGATCAACCTGGCCAACACCGCCAACCTGATCGGCCTGTTCGGCATCCTGTCGATCGGCCAGGCCTTTGTCATCATTACCGGCGGCATCGAGCTTTCCGTCGGCTCGCTCGTCGCACTTCTCGGCGTGCTGTTCGTCGATTTCATCGCGGTCCAGGATATGTCCTGGATGCTGGCGCTGCCGCTCATTCTCGCGCTTGGTGCAGTCGTAGGCGCCGTTCACGGCTGGCTGATCACCCGGCTCAACCTGCAGCCCTTCGTCGTCACCCTCTGCGGCCTGCTGATTTATCGCGGGGCAGCACGCTTCTACACCGCCGACGGGACGGCGGGCTTTGCATTTGGCCAGAATTTTCCGGAGCTCGAATTCCTGACCGCCGGACGGTTCTACGGCGTTCCCAACTCCTTCATCGCCCTCGTTATTATTGCCGTTGTCATGTGGGTCATGCTGCATCGCTCCGTCTTCGGGCGTTATCTTTACGCGATCGGCAAGAATGAGGAGGCGGCCCGCTATTCCGGTATCCGCACCGGCCGCATGATCATGTCGGCCTATGTCATCTGCGGACTGCTGACGGCGCTTTCGGCGATTTATTTCGCCATGTACACACGCTCGATCTCGCCGGCGAGCCATGGCCAGTTCTACGAACTCTACGCGATTGCCGCCGCCGTCCTCGGCGGCTTTTCGCTCCGCGGCGGCGAGGGCTCGATCGTCGGCGTCGTGCTCGGCACGGTCCTGCTCCAGGAGCTGCAGAATCTCGTCAACCTGCTTGGCATCCCGTCATCGCTGAATTTCGCCGTCATGGGCGGCGTGATCCTCATCGGCGTCCTGATCGACCAGCAATGGCATGCCATCCGCGCAAAGCGCCGCGTTATCTCCGCCGCCCGGCAGACCGAAACCCGTCATTCGAACGAAGCCAGTTTGCCGGTGGCTGCCAATCAGGACTAAATCAGACGACAAGCCGTGCCGTCCGGCCGAGTTTGCGCTCCGAATTGTTATGAAGTTGTATGTGGATTCACGCGCTGCGCCCGCCGGCTACGTTATTGATGAGTAGTGGTTCCATAATGTTGATTATGAAATTTTTGTTGTGTAGGAGCTATTTAGTAATGCGACAGTTGGGCCAGTTAGAGATGCGACAGTCTCGCCTCTCGACGTGCTGGTCAATGCCAACGTTGGGAGCAAG
>NZ_JACIBH010000010.1:0-313464 GCF_014195245.1 Rhizobium sp. BK619
GCAGGAACTTGACCCCGACCAACAACACGAACAATACCTAAAGGCGGGTCAATTCTCGGTGGAAACGCCGGGTCAGCTCTCAGTGGAAATCAACAACCCACGGCTTCGGCGTCACCACCACGCTGCCCTTTTCCATCTGACGGATGACTGCCTGAGCAAGGAATTCGGGAATGATCTGAACGTCGGAGAACTTCTCACGAAGGCGTTTCACCAGCTTGTTCAACCGCTCGCCCATAGGTCCGGTATAGACGCTCTCACCCGACACGAGGTCCTTGACGATCTCGACCCGGAAGTTCCAGACCTCACGCGTCCATTCCTTGGCATTCTCCGGGTCCAGCGTCACATAGTCGTTGGTCATTTCGAGATTGAAATGCCGGAGATGGTGCGCCAGGCTTTCGAACTTACCTTTGTACCGCCAGATATAGAGCACGGCGAAAAAGCGCCGGAACTGGCGAGGCTGCCAATGCCAAGTGAGGCTGTCATCATTATCGTTGGCGTACTCGACCGCACCTACGGAGCGAGCGAAATCATTGATCTTACCTTCGGGCGCTAAATCCGCGATCTTGCCGGAGACGGGGTCCAGGTAATCGAAAATGAGCGCGTTCGGATCACCGTCGCCATCGGCGTTGAATGAAGAGAGAACCTGAACCGCGCGTGCCACGATGTTCGGGATCGGTATCCAGGTCCGCGTCCTTTGCGTTTTCTCGATGTAGCATTTCATCCACCAGCCATCGACGTCGTTGCCTTCAAGACAATCGCGCTCCAGCATTTTGATCTCTTCGGTGCGCCGTGCTGTGAAGGCCGCGATCAAGATGAAACACGCCACGGCGATCTGGCTGATGCGTGGCTTCAGGGCTTCGGCGTCCGGGCGGCAAACGTCTCCGTTCTCGCGTGCATCGAGGTTGGCTTTGTAGGCACCCTGGACGGCATCGCTATTGTTCGCGACAAATCGGACCGACTCCTCCAGCAATTTCATGACCAGCAACGGAGGTGCTATCGGCGTCTTCGTCGTGCGTGCGCCAAGGTTGTCGGCCCGCTTCGCCGGGCCTTCCGGGAACGGCCGAAACCTGATGGTAGGAGCCTCAATATAATGTCGAAGCGCATATAGAGCGTCGAACAAGGTCGTGACGAGCTGAATGTTCTGAACGGTGATCGGGTCCTCTCTGAGGTCAGCCACCGACTGCTTCAACTCGCCATTCAATCGAGCAGTCGCAACCTCGACCTCCGAGTTGATCTCAATAGCCGCCCACTTCTTCGGAAGATTGAAGGCCAGGCGTATTGCACCGATGTTGAATTTCTTGTTCTTGACCAACGTGTGCGGGACGCCCTCCCAGGACGAGTACACCCCAAGTTTTTCCTTCACGATGGCTGAGGCCCGCAGCAGACTGTCGGAGCCCATAGCCGCTTCTTCGCATAACATATCGATGTCGAAAGACGTGAGAGTGGCAAAGGAATAGAACCCGCGAACGGTCATCCCGTAGCAAATCCGCAGCAAAGTCTTTGCGTACTGCGCATGCCGTTCGCCATCGTCGATGCGCGTGTAATTGCCTGCTCGGAGCCAGAACACCAGTTCCTTGAACGTGGCGTAAAGATTCGTGTGTTCGATCAGAGATCGACCGTCCGCCATCGGGACGTCGAATTTAACCGTCTCGTCCTTACCCTCGCCTGCTCCGTCTCTGAAGATCCATTCGTGGATTCCATAAGGAGACCCCAGCCAGCTACGGCGACGGCTTTCGTAATCGAAGCCATCAATCGTCTTATAAGATGGGGCCTTCAATGAAACAGGCATCAGAACAACCTCATGGGCGCGAAATTCGGGTTTGCAAGCATCTTGCTGGAGATTTCGGTCGCATCAGACCAGACGTCCGAAAACGACTGGCGCATCTTCATCTCGACCGCATCGCAGAAGCACAGCCACGGAAGCCATACCTTCTCCCACCGCTCCGGCTGGTCGCGAATCCAGTCGCCCTCCACCAGACGGAGCGAGTGCTGCCAAAGTTGAAGAATTGCGATTTCCTTCGGGATCGCGATCAAAATGAGCTGCGGGCAGCCTTTGACGCAATCAAGTGACTGGCAGAGCTTTCCCTCGTTGCCAGGCTTGCCGTATCGGTCGGCGCACATCGTGCCCAAGCCGGTCCTCATCACCGCCTCGACGCGACCAGCCATCTTCTCGTCATCCACACCAAGGAAGGCGTGAACTTCCTCGATCTTCTGGATGACGACAGTTTCCATCGAATACTGGAACAGCCGAATGTCGGTATCTCGCAGGTATCTAATGGGATACTTGTTTATGTACCCCTCATGGACCTGCGCCCCGTGCTGTCCCATTGCTCGCGACAAGCCCGTCTTCGCGTCTGACTCAAGCGCGGCCTTCAACAAGATGGACGGTCGCAGCATGTTTGGGGTCAGCGGGAGGTCAGCCAGTTCCGGAACCGACTGCACCATCCGCTTGAACTCGGCCCGGAATGTCCACTCCTCGATCAGCTTAAGGGTTTCGTTATTGCCCTTGCATAAGAAAAGCTGATTACGGTCCTCGTCAGCAATTTTGGGGTTACCTGCGAACGCCTCCCGAAGCCAGTTCATTCCCTTGATAGCGTCACAGCGATCAGGGAGGGTAACGAAGATCGGTTTTCCACCCGCCCTCGCCTTGTAGCCCGTTACCTTGCTATGATTGGGCTCCTCCGACGGCTCGATGCTGTCGCAATAGAGTGTTCGTCCAACCGATACGTTACTGCCGGATTCTAGTAGGTAGAGTGTGATGGTAGCGGCCACCGCCTCTTGCGTTGGCAAGAGGTACGATTGGAGCAGCATGCCACCACCGTAATCGAGGGCTCGCTTCTGAAAGAATTGTCCTTCTTGGCGGCCCGCTGCCTTATTGCTGGGGTAGATAGAACTGTACCGCTCAGCCACAACTCGGAGCAGGTTAGCGATGCCTTGCTCGCGGTTAGCTTCATCGGCCGGAAAATGCTCGCGGAGGAGCTGACGCCGCTGATGCTCGTTGATCTGCCCTCTGTTGAGAACGTCGTGAAGGACATCGCCAGGATCACGGCTAATTGAAAGAAGCTCTCGACCGCGATCCCAAAGTGCTCGACCAGCGTTCAAGAGGTTGGTCGCAGCGGTCTTGAGCAAATCGAGGCGACGGGTCAATACGTGGAGGATAACCTTGGCGGGGTTCTCCGCTGCCTTGAATTCGTGATTTTCCAGCTCCGCCTTCAAAACACGATTGAAGTCGCTCTGATCCAGCCCGCTAATTTCGATCTGACGGACATCAGCAGCCTGTTTTAGCATCGACGTAGCGAAGTGAAGATAATCGTCTACATGAGGGTTTTTGGGCTTCCCTTTCGTCCTCTCCGTTACCTCCGCCACCGAACGCAGATGGTTCTGATTGTCTTCACGGAAAGCGATGAGCCCCAATTCGTGCGGCGGCAAGATTCCGTCGTTGCTGAAAACCTTGATGACGCTGTTCGTCATCGTCAGCTTTCCATTCCGACTGGGAACGTGCTCATACCGCTCAACAAGGCCGTCACGATACGACTGGGTGGCGAGGGTAAACTCCTTCGCCAGGCTTCGCGCGTTCACTCCGTTTGAAAGCCCCTCCAAGAGCGCCACGCATGCCACCGACTTGTCGGTCGCAATAAAGCTCAGGAGTTCGGTAGCGGCGGAAAATGCGACCTTTGCTTTATCTTTCGTCGACTTGCGATAGAGCCGCTCGAAGCTCTCCTTAAATCGACGTGCGAACGAATGCGACCATCCTAGCTCAGCGAGCATGTGGCATTTGAAGACACGCCCCCCGGCAAAAGCGAGAAATGGATCGCTTTTTAGCCTTTCCTTGAACTTCAATTCCTCGCTTGCGATAACCTCGACATAAGGTGACCGCAATATCCTGTTTTTTGGCAAATCTAGTAATTTGCACAACTCCACCGTATCGAAGCTCTGGCCGTCTTTGCCGACCGGTGGCTCCTCCAACAGCTCACGAAGCTTGCGCAGGCTTTCGCCAATTTCCTTGGGTTGATAACTCGTCTCGGCGACACGCTTGTCGAACTCCTCGATAAGTTCTGCCAGACGAGGATATCGGATTAGAAGTGTGTTGGTTCTTGCAAAACCGAACTCACCAAACAGTTGGATGCGGCTCACTTTGCCGTCACGAACCTGCAGCGTGCCCTGATCAATTTGGTTCTCCAGCCATCGACGCATAGCTGGAATCTTGGCTTCGGTGGCCGACTCTTTGCCTCCGACCTCATTTTCGTAATCTTCCAATATCTGCGCGTAGATCGTCAGTGCGGTTTGACTGAGACCAAGCCGCCCCGTGATCAGCTTTCGACTGATCTTGCCTCCTCTACTTCTCTCCAGACCGCCGGAAAAGATCTGAGCATTGAGAATCTGGACGATCTTATAGGCCGTGCTCTCCTCAGGGTAATGCTGGTGCGTCGCAAGGCCCGGATACTGCGAGACTACCTGTCGGCCTGCCACATCAAGAGGCCCGATTTCATCAGGCTTTGCCCCGAATTTTGAAGTCTCTGGCAGAGTTGCGACAGGCTGAATGATTTCAAGCATAACTTCGTAATCTGTCAGGATGTCCTTTAGGGTGGACGACAAAAGGCTATTGCTTACACCCAGTCGGCTCGCCATTTCTCGGCGATTAATCAACCTTCGGTCAGCCTCGGACCGTGGGATCGTGTTAGTTTCCAGACATTCATTCAGCATGTCCACCAACCGCGCTTTGGTCGATGCCGATTTGTAGGACTGATGAACCGCGAGCGCAGAGAAACGGCCAATGTGGGGGACATCAAAGGCCTTCAACCCGCTGAGATCACTATCAGCATGGTCGAAGCCCTCATCTGAGGCCAACGGAGGGGGACGCACCGATAGCCGATGCACTTCTGCGCTATCGGCAGTTGGACCCGCCGCCTGGGTGTCGTCCAGCTTGCCGAGCGCGGTCTTCACAAGCTCAGAAACGACATAATCAAGAGGGTCGGATACCGTTTTGGAGCGCTCGTCGGCCATTTCGAAAAGCGACAGCTGCGCATCATCGACTAGCGTCTCACCGCCTCCTGACTTCGAGCTTTTTTTAGACATAGGACCGCCTTTCCCCGTGACTTGCGTGTCAACGGGTAATGTTGAGTTGTTTATTTTCGGTATCGGAAATGACGCGGTTTCAACCGCTGGACGCTATCATCCAGCCGCCATCGACTCCGTCAGCGATTGCTAAATTATCAGCATCTTTACTCGCTGGTTAACGCAGCGATGACTCGTGGAATATGAAGCCGATCAAACGGCGACGGGCGCATCGATAGCAGGATGCGGATCGTATCCACTCACCTCGAAATCGTCGATGGTATACCCATCGATGGAGTCCGGCCGTCTCAACAGGCGCAGCTTTGGGAACGCACGAGGCTCGCGGCTCAGCAGAGTATGGGCCAATTCCATGTGGTTTAGATACAGATGCGTATCACCGCCCACCCAGACCAGCTCTCCGGGTGCCATGTCAACCTGCTGCGCAACCATATGGAGAAGAGCAGCCTCCTGCGCAACGTTGAAGGGAGCGCCAAGGCCAAGGTCGCATGAACGCTGACCGACCAGAAGTGACAGCTTCGGCTTTACGGTCTTGGTAGCTTCACGCGCATCCCCAAGCCCGGTCACATGAAACTGATACGTCATGTGGCACGGTGGAAGTGCCATCTGGCCCAACTCCGGTACGTTCCACGCGTGGAAAAGCATTCGACGGCTCGACGGGTTCGTCCTCAGCGTTTGGATGAGGGTGGCGATCTGGTCGTGCTCGTTTCCGTCTGCATCGAGCCACCGACGCCACTGCTTGCCGTAGACCGGCCCCAGATCGCCCCATTGCAAAGCGAATGCGTCGTCGGAGAGGATGCGAGCTTCGAAGTCCTCCTGCGAGATTTCCTCACCGGTCGCCTTCCGATACTTGTCCAGGGGCCAGTCCGTCCAAATGCGGACGTTTTCTCTCAGCAGCGACTGGATGTTCGTCTGGCCGGTCAGGAACCAAAGCATCTCCTTTACGGCCGTTTTCCAGAACACCCGTTTCGTCGTGAAAACCGGGAAGGTTCCATCAGACAGATCGAAGCGCATCATCGCGCCGAAAACCGACAAAGTACCCACGTCAGTGCGGTCGATCCGGCGATCACCTTTTTCGAGAACGTGCTCGATCAGATCGAGATACTGATATTCGGGGTGGCGGGCCATTTTCAATTCCTGTGGTTATGCCAACAAGTCTGACAACGGCCGAATTCGGAAGCAATAGGCCGACTAAGAAGAATGGAGGAGCAGGCTCAGGCTACCAATGGTACCGGTACCATTCCAAAATTCCCGAAAACCTTTTTACACCAATTGCTTAAGACCAATGGTACATGTTTGATGCCGGAAAAGAAGCATACCCCGAGGAAGATGTCGGCCGAGCGCTGATAGAGCTGGCAGGAGAGCTTGCCATCGGCCACGTAGAACTGGAACAGGCAATGGCAGGGCGGCAGCGCCATCTGGTCGACCTCGGCCGGATTCCAGGCCGAGACGATATGGCGGCGCGAATTCGGGTTGTTGACGATGCCTTTGACGAGATTGGCGATCTGATCGATATGGCCGCCATCCGGCGCCGGCCACGAGCGCCACTGGGCGCCGTAGACCGGCCCGAGATCGCCGTTTTCGTCGGCCCACTCATCCCAGATCGAAACGCCGTTCTCCTTGAGATAGCCGATATTCGTCTCGCCCTTCAGGAACCATAAAAGCTCGTGGATGATCGAGCGCAGATGCAGCTTCTTCGTCGTCGTGACGGGAAAGCCTTCCTGCAGGTCGAAGCGCATCTGGTAGCCGAAGACCGAGCGCGTGCCGGTGCCGGTGCGGTCGCCCCGGTCGGAGCCCTTTTCCATCACATGGTTGAGGAGATCGAGATATTGCTTCATGGCGCGCTGATTCCGTTTGGCCTAATTTAAGCTCCCGGCAGCAGGAAACCAATCGCCGGCGGGCATTTTCCCAATGTTTCTGATGGCCCGCATAACGCTTTTATGACGTTGGCCCTTTCCTTGGGCAGCGGAAACCACTATATCACCCATGCCGGCTTTCGGGCCGGCTATGGCGATAAATGAGCGGTGTAATAAACCTATTGGACCCGGGGGCGGTACCCGGCGCCTCCACCAAAAACCGGCGGGCATGAAGGCCGGCTTTTGATGGGGGCGAAACAGGATCGACAAGGGTGTAAAGATCGTCTTTTTGCTCGGCATTGTACCGCCGTTATCGGGCTAAAATTGTAGTTGCAAACGACAACTATGCGGAAGCTCGTCTCGCTGCTTAATCGCGGTGTGACACTTCAATCAAAGTCCTAGTGGTTCGCACCTCTAGGCGGGGTCCGAAGGCACCTGGCAACAGAAGCCTTCACCTTCTCCCTGCCGCCGAAATCATGTATGCTGCTGAAAAACGTGACTCGGCTCCGGTCTTTCCCAAGGCGCCCGGACGTGGCATATAACCTTGTGAAAAGACTTCCGAACCGACGAAAGACAGGAAAAGCATGGGGCAGGATCATATCCGCTACGACATTCTGGCACAGGATGCACTTCGCGGCGTCATCCGCAAGGTTTTGGCGGAAGTCGGAGCGACGGGCCGCCTGCCCGGCGACCATCACTTCTTCATCACCTTCCTCACAGGTGCTGCCGGCGTACGCATCTCCCAGCACCTGAAATCGAAATATCCCGAGCAGATGACCATCGTCATCCAGCATCAGTTTTGGGACCTGAAGATCACCGAGTCGCATTTCGAGATCGGCCTTTCCTTCTCCGACGTCCCGGAAAAGCTGGTCATCCCGTTCAATGCCATCCGCGGCTTTTACGATCCCTCCGTCAACTTCGAGCTCGAATTCGACGTGCCGCTCGCCGATGGCGAGGAATTGCCGTCTGGTGAAATCACCGCTTATCCCGTCGATGCCGCAGCGAAGCCCGATGAGGCCGCGGGCGGAAAACCTGCCGACGGCGAAGAGAAGAAACCGGGTTCGGTCGTCTCGCTCGACTCCTTCCGCAAGAAGCAGTGATTTGAAGGGAGGCCAAGCCTCCCTTTTTCATAGGGATTAAGGGGCCGCATGAGCGCCGAAATCGTCAATCTGCGCCAATTCCGCAAGAAGCAGGCCCGCTCCGAAAAGGAGGCGCAGGCCGAGCAGAACCGCATTTCGTTCGGGCGCACCAAGGCTGATAAGCAGCTTACCCGCAGCCTGAACGAGAAGGCCGACAAGGCTCATCGCGACGGCCGTATCGAGACCGATGACGACGGCGCCTGATGGCTCAGGCAAAACTCGAAGAGCCGGAATGCACTCTGCGATCAGCCACTTATGCAGTTTCCCTGAATCAATGTACGAAAAACTCAACTTGATGCGGCGTCATGATCCGTAAGCATTCGGCGACATTGCACGGCCACCGCACCAGCTTCTCGCTGGAAGACGAGTTTTGGGACGAGTTGAAGGCGATCGCTGCTAGCCGTTCCATGCCGCTCGCCGCCCTGATTTCCGAAATCGATGACCATCGGCCGCCGGACAGCAACCTGTCCTCGGCACTGCGGCTCCACGTGCTGGCCTGGGCGAAGGCCGGCGCTGGCCGCGGATTATAATCAAATTCCACGCATTATCATTGCGCCTGAACGCCCGGCACCTGGTCGAAATTAAGCGAACCGGGCGGCCCGCCGCGCCGCGCTGCTTCCGCTTCGGCGGCGGCCCTCGCCTGCGCCTCCGCCTTGTCTTTGGCTTCCGCCGCGCGTGCAGCCTCTGCTTCCGCGAGAGCCTTCTGCGCGGCCGCCGCCTGCGCCAATGCGCGCAGCCGCTCTTCCTCTGCCTGCCGTTGCTGCTCGATTTCGGCCGCCCTGACGCGCTCGGCGTCGTTGAACCGGTAGAGCGCCGCCTCGCGGCGCAGCCGCTGCTTTTCGAGCACGATCGCTTGCAGCCGCTCGACGCGCCGGCGCTCGCGCTCAAAGGCGCGCAACGACAGGTAGCTGGTGATATCGGTCACATCCATCGTCTTGCCGGGCGACGGCAGCATGCCGGAAAAATTCAGCCTGAGTGACGGCTCAGCGCCGGACAGCACTTCCGTGCCCGGATTGAGACCGACGCCCAGCGTCGCGCTGATCCGTTCCTCCGGCAGCGCGATCTGCGCATCGGCGGTGATGCGGGCGAGATCGTTGGCGACAGTGACATTCTGCACGCGCAATGTCCCGTCGGCAATATTGAAGGGGATGCCGAGCGGCGGCAGCTTCGCCTCTCCGTTGCTGAGCAGCGTCTCGATGATCGGATGCACCTTGCCGGCATTGATCTGCTCCTGCATCGTATCGGTCGCGGCAAGCAGCGGCGGAAGGATGGCGAGGTTCAGCCCGCGTATACTGGTATCGCCGAGCCTCAGCTCGCCCGAACCGTTCAGCGAACTGGCAATCTCGCCGATCGTCTTGCCCGAGGCTTCCATCGACAGCGACAATCCGAATTTGCCGTTGGCAATCGGCGCGCCGTCGCGCAGCCAGACGACGCCGGCAACATCGGAATCGGCAAGTGCAAGTTTCGTCTGCAGGAAGCCGGTGCCGTTGGCATTGGTGAACAGCAGATTGCCGGAAAGCTTTCCGCCGTCCCAGTTGCCGGCCATGTCGTTGAGCTGCAGCTCGTCGCCCTTGTAGGCAACGTTGCTGGTGAAATCGGTGACCGCCGTTTCCGGCAGGCCGGGCCAGAACTGCTTGGCCGTCAGCTTCACGTTGACATCGAGATCCTTGAAGACGGGCAGCCCGAGCGGCGCCGTCGTCAGCGCACCATTGGCGGGATCAACGATCTGGCCGAACACTGCCTCGCCAAGCCAGCCGGCATCCGCCTTGGAGAGCGTCAGCTCGCCGGTCGCGGTCGTCTTCGCAGCCTTCCGGTCAAAGCTCAGCGCACCTGAAAACTCGTTGTCGGCCGCATGCCCCTTGAGATCGGAAAAGACGATCTTGTCGCTGTCGACGCGGGCATTGACCTGCAGGCCGAACGGCAGCCCGGCTCCCGTCTGCGGCAGGGCGATCCCGTTCATGATGAGATAGGGGTCGATATCGGCGCTGTCGAGCGAAAGCGCGATCTTGCCGTTCATGAAAGTCTCCGGCCGGACATCGACTTTGCCATTGGCCGTGAACGAGGTTCGGTCGGTCGCAAAGGTCAGCGCCGCATCGGCGGGATCGTTGCCCGATGCCTTCACCTTCAGCGTCAGGCGGCCGTTGGCGCCGACATCGACCGGCAGCGGATCGAGCCCGGCCTGGCCGAACAGGATGGACGGCACGGCATTTTCGAGCGTCGCCTCGAGGCTCGTCGTACCGTTGCCGGTCAGCGCCAGCAGGTCGGACATGCGGTAGTCGAGATTGACGCGGCTGCCGTTCGAGACGCCGGCAAGCGTCACCGTCAGCGCGTTGCCTTCGTCGCCGCCGAGCGTCAGCGCGCCGCGCAGCGCCGTATTGCCGTACCAGCCGGCATTGCGCACCAGCCGGTCGAGCACCGGATGATGCGGCAGGTGTTCGCGCAGCATGGTGAAAAAGCCACCGGGATCGGCCGATTTGAAGGTGATCTCGCCGGCGCCCTTATAATCGAGCAGCGAGCCTTCCGCCCTGCCCGTCGCCGTCAGTTCGGCGCCTGCAATATTCTTGATCGACAGCCGGTCGACGGCAAGCTCTCCGTCGGCAATCGTGAAGGTGGTCTCGACATTCTCGGCATCGACGCCGAAGGCCGTGAACTTATCGGCCTTGAGCTGGGCGGCGATCTTGTGGTCGAGCACGTTGTCGCCGGCATCCTGGCCGGTCATCAGCCCGCTTAGCGCCTGCAGCGCATCGAGATCGAGCGTGTCGCCATCCAGGGCCACCGACAGTGTCGGCGTCTGGCCGGAGATCGCCTGCCGCTCCAGCCGGCCCTTCAGCGTCGCCGGCCCCATGGCGATCTCAAGATTTTCGAAACGCTGCAATTCGGGTGTCAAGCTGACATTGGCGGAAAAGCCCGCCTGCCGCAATTGCCGGATGGCCGGATCGACCGCGCCGGCAAGCCAGGAGGCGAGCCCGGTCGGCTGGCTGGACGCCACCACGATCTGGCCATTGAACGAGGCTTCGCCCTGCAGCAGGAGCTTGCCTTTGCCTTCCACCTGCGTGCGCCCCGGCAGCGTACCGGTGGCGCTGTCGATCATCCAGCCGGTACCGGCCGGTTCAAGCTCCAGCTGCACGTCGCGCAGCGTCGTATCGCCGGCGACAATCGCCGGCAACTTGACACTTGCCTTACCCGGCACCTGCGGGATCGGCACCTGTGCGATGACATCGATCAACGAATTCAGCCGCTGGCGCGCCGAAACCGCCGGGTCGCGGGTCGTCTTGCCGGCCTCGCCCTGATTGCCGATGCGGTTGACGTCGATCTGCTGCCCGTCGGCGGTCAACAGGAATTCCGGCGCATTGCCGGTATCGAGCGTCGCCTCGCCGGTTATGACGTAGGGATCGTCCGTCGGTCCGATCTCCATCCGGTATTCGGGAATGCGGATGCGTTCATTGGTGAGCTCGAAGCGGCCCTTGACGCGCGGCGGCTGCTCCTTCTTGTTGGCGGGCTTGGCGCTGTTGCCGCTTTCGATCGCCGCCGAAAGCTGCCCCTGATAGTTCGGCTTGCTGTCGACGAGCTTCAATTCGCCATCGAGATCGATGCTGACGGGGTGCTTGTCCGGCGAAAGCTTCGTGCGCATGCGCAGCACGCCCTTTTCGTCGGGCTGGCTGCTCGAGATCAAAAAGCTGCCATGCTCGCCGTCAAGCGCCGCATTGCCCTCGATGCGCCAGGGGCCGGCCAGCGACTTGGCCGACATTTCCGCATTGAGGCCGGTGATGCGGCGTGAGCGGCCGGACTGGTCGTCGATGAACTCGACTTCACCGCCATTGACATGCACGTTTTCGAGAACGACGTTTTTCGCCGGTATTTCGGCGCGGCTGCCGCGCATCCAGTCGAGCGTGCCATCCTTGAGCAATCTCAGGCGCACCTTCGGATTGACGACGCGCATGTCGAAGATCAGCGCCTCACCCGACAGGAAAGGCGCGAGCTCCGCATCCATGGAGAACTGCTCGACCTTGACGATCGGCGTACCGTCCGCCTCCTGGCCGACGCGCACGTCATGCAGTGTGACCGACGGAAACGGCAGAAGGCGCGCATCCACCGTGCCGTAGACAGTGACCTTCTTGCCGATGATGCGACTTGCCTGATCCTCGAAATTCTTGCGGAAATCCGTCCAGTCGATGAACAGCGGCGCAAGCAGCGCCACAAACAGCACTACGACGATCACTCCCCCCAGAAAGACGAGGAACCGGCCTACCAATGCAAGGATTCTCCATTCAGCATTCTGTTGCCGACACTAGCGCTATTCATGCCGGGGGCAAGGCCCAAGTTCATGAGAATATTCCGTTTTCAGCCCTGGTGGAAAATCTTGCCGGGATTGAAGATATTGTCCGGATCGAGCGCCTGTTTCACCTGTCGCATCAGATCCACCGTGCCCCCCAGCTCTTGTTCGAGGAAAGCCATCTTGCCTTGCCCGATCCCGTGTTCGCCGGTGCATGTCCCGTCCATGTCGAGCGCCCGCCGATTGAGCCGCTGCACGAAGCTCTCGGCCTTGGCGATGTCTTCGGCGCTTTTGTCATCGAACAACAGCAGCACATGGAAGTTCCCGTCGCCGGCATGGCCGACGATCGGGCCGAGCAGCCCATGGGCCTCGATATCGGCCTGCGTTTCGGAAACACAATCGGCAAGACGCGATATCGGAACACAAACATCCGTCGAAAGTGCGGCAAGCCCGGGCGCCAGCGCCCTTGCCGACCAATAAGCGTCGTGGCGCGCCTTCCAAAGCTTGGTCCGCTCCTCGGCATTGGCGGTCCAAAGGAACTCGCCCCCGCCGCATTCCGCCGCGATCTCGCCAAAGGCTGCCGATTGCAGCGGCACCGTCTCGTCAGTGCCGTGGAATTCGAGGAAGAGCGTTGGGCTTTCGGCATAGGACAGCTTGGAATAGGCATTGCAGGCCCGCATCTGCACCGTATCGAGCAGCTCGATGCGCGCCACCGGAATGCCCATCTGGATCGTCATGATGACGGCATCGCAAGCCGCCTTGATGCTCGGAAAAGCGCAGGCGCCGCCGGCGATCTTCTGCGGGATCGCCTGCAGGCGCAGCGTCACCGAGGTCAGGATGCCGAGCGTGCCCTCGGCGCCGACGAAGAGCCGCGTCAGGTCATAGCCGGCGGAAGATTTGCGGGCGCGCCGGGCCGTGCGGATCTCCTCGCCATTGGCGGTGACGGCGGTGACGGCAAGGACATTGTCCTTCATCGTTCCATAGCGCACGGCATTGGTGCCGGAGGCCCGCGTCGAGGCCATGCCGCCGATCGAGGCATTGGCGCCGGGATCGATCGGGAAAAACAGTCCGGTATCGCGCAGATGGATGTTCAGCGCCTCGCGCGTCACACCCGGCTCGACGGTGCAGTCGAGATCCTCGGGATTGACCTCGAGCACCCGGTTCATGCGGCTGAAATCGATCGAAATACCGCCATTGGCGGCATTGACCTGACCCTCCAGCGAGGTCCCGACGCCGAAACCGATCACCGGCACCTTGTGGGTCGCACACGCCCTGACCACCGCCTTTACATCGTCGGCGCTCTCGGCAAAGAGCACGCCATCAGGCACCTGCGGCGGGATATAGGTGGTCGTGTGGGCATGCTGTTCACGGAAGGACTGGCCGGTCTGGAAGCGCTCGCCGAAGCTCTGCTTGAGAATGCCGAGCACGGCTGATATCCCCGCCTCGTTGCGTGTGCCGGCCTTCGCGTCCTTCAGCGCCATCCCTTTGATCTCCCTGCCATTCCATGGGACATGTCGTACCCCATGGGGTCAGGCTGGGTATGCGGCAAGTCAAAGCGACTGTCCAGTTAAGATTGGGAGAAGATCTCATTCCCTTTTTGTTACAGAACCGCCTTCGGCCGGGAGCGCTTCGGTGAATTCCGGCCGGGCCGGCTGTCCGGCGCCTCGAAAGCCCTGTCGAAGAAATCGGAAAGTCTTGCCGCCAGCGTGTCTGCGACGACGCCGCGGGCGCCGAGATGCGGCGAGGCCAGCAGGACGACCGGCAGCGTCAGCGCGAGGCTGGCGGCCTCGATCTCCTCGATGCCCTCGCCCACGGCATGAAGAAGCCGCCGCGGCAACAGACTGGCGCCGGCGCCTCTGCGCACCCAGGCAAGCTGCAGTCTCGGATCGTCGAGCTCGCCCGTCACCGGCAGATGTCTGCGGCCGACGCGGCTTGCCAGCAGTCGCCGGGCATCGCAAGGCTCGGGGCTCAAAACCCAGGGCATGTCGGCAAGCGTGAAGTCCCCGGCCCGCCATCGATCGGCGAATTGCGATGCGGCGATCACTGCAAGCTCCTCGTGACCGATGACTGCCCCACCGCCAGGCGGTGCCTCGCCGAGCACGATTGCCGCATCGAGCTGCCCCTGCCGGTACAATTCGGCAAGTTCGCCGCTCCAGCCGGTCTTGAGGTGCAGCGATATGCCACCGAAACCATCGACGACCTCGGCAACGATACTCGACACGCCATCGTCGGAGAGGCCGTTGGCAAGCCCGAGCCGGAAGACACCCCGCGGCTCCGCTCCGTGCGCCAGCGCCTTCATCTCCTCGAATGCAGCAAGGATCTCCCTGCCCTTCTCGACGGCCCTTGCGCCGAGGGCCGTCAACTGCGGCGGCTTCTGGCGGCGGTCGAGCAGCGCGCCGCCGAGCAGCGCCTCGAGGCGCTGTACCTGCCGGCTGACGGCCGGCTGCGTCAGCCTGACCCGATCCGCCACCCTCTGGATAGAGCCCTCCTCGGCGAAGGCAACCAACGTCCTGATCTCGTCAATCATTCTTCAAACACATAATCATTATGGATATTATGAATTTGAGAATAGCCGCTTCGGGCGGTACATGTCCAGCCGGAACCTGATCCCGGAGACATTCAATGAAAGCTATAACTTTGGAAGGCATCGGCTTCGACAGCCTGGCGCTAGTCGACCGCCCGCAGCCGGAACCGCGCCGGCACGAGGTGGTCGTGCGCGTCACGGCGACCGCGCTGAACTATCGCGACATCGAGATCGCCCGCGGCAGCTATCACACCGCCTTCCCGCACCCTCTTATCCCTCTTTCCGACGGTGTCGGCGAGGTGGTGGCGATCGGTGAGGACGTGACGCGCTGGAAGATCGGCGACCGGGTCAGCGGCACTTTCTGGGAGCGCTGGGTCGCCGGCGGCTTCGACATGGCGGAAGCGCAATACCAGCGCGGCGGACCGATCGACGGCTGGCTGGCCGAATATACCAGGATCGACGAGCAGGCGGCCGTGGCCGTTCCCCCGCATCTGACCGATGCCGAGGCAGCGACATTGCCATGCGCGGGCGTCACCGCCTGGCATGCGCTCGTCACCGAGGGCGGACTGAAGGCAGGAGACACGGTGCTGGTGCAGGGCACCGGCGGCGTCTCGTTGTTTGCCCTGCAATTTGCCGCAGCTTCGGGCGCCAGAGTCATCGTGACTTCGAGCACTGACGAGAAGATCGCCCGCGCGCGCACACTCGGCGCTGCCGATGGCATCAACTACGTCAGCCATCCCGAGTGGGATCAAGAGGTGCTGAGGCTCACCGGCGGCAGCGGCGTCGACCATATTATCGAGGTCGGCGGTCCGGAGAGTTTTGCCCGCTCGCTGCGCTCAGTCCGGCGCGGCGGCCAGATCGATGTCATCGGCTATCTCGGTGGTACGGCCGGTACGATCGACCCGCTCGATATCTTCCGCCGCCAGGCCCGCGTCCGAGGCATCCCCGTCGGCTCACGCGCCTCCTTCGAGGCGATGAACCGGGCGATCGACGTCAACCGCCTCCGCCCGGTCATCGACCGGACCTTTCCCTGGACGGAAGTGGCGACCGCCATGCGCCATTTCGAACGGGGCGGCCGCTTCGGCAAGGTGGTGCTGCTGCACTGACGGCAGCGGGGCGGCTCAGACGATCGGCGGATTGAGCCGCGCGAAACCCTCTTGCCGCCGATAGGGGAAATAGGGATAGGGCGCTGTCACCGCGCTGACGGCGTCGAGCTTTTCGATTTGCTCCTTCGACAGGCTCCAGCCGACCGCGCCGAGGTTCTGCCTGAGCTGCTCCTCGTTGCGGGCACCGATGATGACGCTCGATACCGTCGGCCGGCCGAGCAGCCAGTTGATGGCGATCTGCGGCACCGTCTTGCCGGTTTCCTCTGCGATGGCATCCAGCACCGCGACAATGTCGAATAGCTTTTCGTCGTCGACGGGCGGCCCGTACTGCGCCGTCTCGTGCAGCCGGCTCTCCCTAGGCAGCGGCTGGCCACGGCGGATCTTGCCGGTTAGCCGTCCCCAGGCGAGCGGGCTCCAGACCAGGGCGCCGACGCCCTGGTCGGCGCCGAGCGGCATCAGCTCCCATTCGTAATCGCGCCCCGCCAGCGAATAATAGACCTGATGGGCGACGTAACGCGGATAACCATGGCGCTCGGCCACCGCAAGCGACTTCATCAGTTCCCAGCCGGCAAAGTTGGACACACCGACATAGCGGATCTTGCCGGATGCCACGAGCCCGTCGAGCGTCGACAGCACCTCGCCGACCGGCGTCGAGGCATCGAAGGCGTGCAGTTGCAGGAGGTCGATATAGTCGGTTCCGAGCCGGCTGAGCGCAGCCTCGGTGGCACGGATCAGCCGCGCCCGCGACGTTCCCCAGTCCTGCGGCCCCTCGCCCATCGGCAGCGCCGTCTTCGTCGAGATCAGCACGGCGTCGCGCCGGCCGCGGATCGCCTGGCCGAGCACCTCCTCGGAAGCGCCGGCCGAATAGACGTCGGCGGTGTCGAAGAGATTGACGCCGGCTTCGAGGCAGATGTCGACGAGCCGCCGCGCCGCGTCCGCCTCGGTATTACCCCAGGCGCCAAACAGCGGGCCGCTGCCGCCAAATGTGCCGGCGCCAAAGCTCAACACCGGCACTCTGAGCCCGGATGTACCGAGATTTCTGTAGTCCATGGATCTGTCTCCTTCGTTTCCACTAAGATAGACCTCGACTGCGCGGTGATATAGATTGCCTGCGAGCAAATCATCTGTGACTTAAATTCATCATGAGCCGTCAGGACATCAACCGCTCCGGCGAAATGGAGGTCTTCGTCAGCGTCGTCGAGCGCGGCGGCTTTACCGCGGCCGCCCTCGCCCGGCGCATGACGCCGTCGGCCGTCAGCAAGCTCGTCGCTAGGCTGGAGCAACGCCTCGGCGCCCGCCTTGTCAATCGATCGACGCGAAAACTGCAGCTGACGCCGGAGGGTTGCGCCTTCTACGAGCGCAGCATCGCCATCCTGGCCGATATTGCCGAGGCCGAGCGCCAGGCCTCATCAGGCGAACAGGCTTCGGGCCGCATCCGTATCAACACCAGCGGCTCTTTCGGCAATCATGTGCTGGCGCCGCTGATGCCGGCCTTCATGGCGCTTCATCCCGCCGTGACGCTGGACATTTCCCATACCGACAGGATCGTCGACCTGATGGAGGAGCGCGCCGATGTCGCGATCCGCGCCGGCCCCTTGAAGAATTCCAGCCTGATCGCCCGCAAGCTCGGCGCCACCGGCAAGATCATCGTCGCCTCGCCGGATTATCTCAGGCGTCACGGCGAACCGCGCACGGTCGCCGATCTCCGCCGCCATTGCCGCATCGGCTTTTCCTATGCCCGCGCCGTCGAGGGCTGGCCGCTGCGCGAGGACGGCGAAACGATAACCATCCCGATCACCCCCGGCGTCCAGGTGGGAGACGGCGAAGCCATGCGCCACCTCGCCTTGTCAGGCGCAGGCCTTGCCCGCCTTGCTGCCTTCACCGTGCGCGCCGACATCGATGCCGGACGCTTGATGCCGGTGCTCGATGAGGCCAATCCCGGCGATCTCGAAGAATTCTACGCCCTCTACATGGGCCAGGGCGGCCCGCTGCCGGCGCGCGTGCGCGCCCTACTCGACTTTCTCGCCAGCCATGTGCGCCTCTGATAAATTCCGCCCAAACCGTTTGGCGACTTGACGCGATGACATGGAAAAACAATCGCTTGAAGCGGCCAGATGAATCAGTTTGGCATCCGCGAGCGGCGAGACGCCAGATTTCGCAATTGACCGCGTGCCTCGCGCCCACCTATACCGGACCCGCGCCAGCCGGCCCTTGCAGCCGGCCTCTCTTCGTCATGCCGGAGCCTCCTCCCATCTTCAGCCTCAGCGCTTGGCACCGGCCGGGAAAGACATGGGGATCATGCCATTCAGCGACGCACGCCGCCTGCTGCGCGATGCCGGCCTGCCGAAATGGGCGCTGCTGCTGGCGCTCTCCACCGCTCTCGTCGTCTTCCTCGAATTCTTCGCCCTGCCCGCCTCGCTGCTGATCGGACCGATGGCCGCGGCCATCCTGCTGGCGCTGACGGTCGGCAAGGGAAAGCTTCGCATTCCGGTCTGGCCGCTGCAATTCGGCCAGGTCTTCGTTGGCCTGATGATGGCACGCACCATCACTCCCGATATTCTCGGCACCATGGCGAAGGACGCGCCGCTTTTCCTGCTGTTCATTTTCTCTGTCATCGCCATTGCCACCGGCCTTGGCTGGCTCTTGACGCGCTGGCAGGTGCTGCCGGGAACGACCGCCGTCTGGGGTTCTTCGCCGGGCGGGGCGTCGGCCATGGTCATCATGTCCGAGGCCTATGGCGCCGATGCCCGCCTCGTCGCCTTCATGCAATATCTGCGCGTCGTCTTCGTCGCCGTCGGCGCCTCGGTGATCTCACGCCTGTGGGTGGCCGCCGACGGGGCCGAACCGCCACCGCTTATCCTCTTTCCCGAGGTCGACTGGCCGGCCTTTGCGGCGACGATGGCTTTCGCGGCCATTTGTGCCTATGGCGTCCGGCGTCTGCGCATCCAAGGCGGCACGATCATCGTGCCGCTCTTCCTCGGCGCCTTCCTGCAAGGCGTCGGCCTCCTGAAGATCGAGCTGCCGATGTGGCTGCTCGCCATCGCCTATGCGCTCGTCGGCTGGAGCATCGGCCTGCGTTTCACCCGCTCGATCCTTGAACATGTGGCGCGCGCCCTGCCGCGGGTGTCGGCCTGCATCGTGCTGTTGATGGCGCTCTGCGGCTGCATGGCGGCGGCCCTCCATATATTCGCCGGCATCGACCCGCTGACGGCCTATCTCGCCACCAGCCCCGGCGGCGCCGATTCCGTCGCCATCATCGCCGCCTCCAGCGATGTCGACGTGCCTTTCGTCATGGCGATGCAGACCGGCCGCTTCCTCATCATTCTGCTGATCGGCCCGACGCTCGCCCGCTTCATCGCCCGCCGCTCCGGCCTTGCGGAAAATCCCGTATAAAGCGCGGGGCGGAATTGTGGGCGAGCGTTGCCCACTGGCCAGGCGTCATGCCGTAGGCCTTCTTGAAATGCCGGTTGAGATGGCTCTGATCGGCAAAGCCGGTCGCCGCCGCCGCGTCCGAAATTCCCTCTCCCGCACCGATCATGGCGCGGGCCTGCTGCAGCCGCCGCATCAGCAGATAGCGGTGCGGGCTGGTGGCGAAGGCGGCCCGGAAATGCCGCGAGAGCGCGAAACGGTCGAGCCCGGTCACCGCTTCCAGCTCGCCTGAGCGTACCGCTCGCAACGCATGCGCCTCGAGATAATCCCGCGCCGCTCGCGCCTGCCGCCAAGCGACGCTGCCGAGCGGCCGGCGTGGCATCAGCGCATGCTTGGACAGCCCACCCGTCACCCGCGAGATGAAGTCGTCGACGAAAAGCTCGTCCAACTCGCGGTCGAGTTCGCCGAGCGCGGCAAGCAGCACGCCGGCGAGCGCTGGATCGCCGATAACAGGTTCTCTGACGAAGGGAAGGCCGACGCCATCCGCCTCCAGGCATTCGAGCAGCAGCGACGGTTCCAGGTAAAGCATGCGATAGTGCAGCCCGTCTTCGGTCCCCGCCCCGCCGTCATGCTCCTCATCGGGATGCAGCACGATCACCTGGCCCGGCAGGCTGAAGCGTCGCTCGCCGCGATAGCCGAAAGTCTGCACGCCCTTCAGCGTCACGCCGAGCGCATAGGTGTCGTGTCGATGCGGCTCGAAGGCATTGCCTGAAAACTGCGCCTCGATGCGCTCGATGCCGGGAAAGGCCGGGGCCGCCAGGATGGCGTTGCCGGATGGTCCCGCGCACAAACGTTCAAGACCTTCGAAGGCCTGCGGATGTAGATCCTGGCTCAACGCGCCCGATACTCCATAACCCGAGGTGAAAGACTGTCCGATGTTTGATACCAAAATTGCCGTCGTCCTGCGAAACAATCTTGCCGGCTGGCAGAAGCTGAACGTTACCGCCTTCCTGATGACCGGCATCGCCGGCGGCCATCCCGAAATCATCGGCGAGCCCTACAAGGACCGCGCCGGCAATCTCTATAATCCGCTGTCGATCCAGCCGATCATCGTACTCTCCGCCGACGAGGCGACGATCTCAGCCATCCATCGCCGCGCGCTGGACCGTGAGGTCACCGCTTCTCTTTTCATCGAGGAGATGTTTGCGACTGGCCATGACACCGCCAACCGCGCCGTCTTCGCAGAATTCACGCCTGACGATGCCAAGGTGGTCGGCATCGCAGTACGGGCCGAAAAGAAGATCGTCGACAAGATCACCAAGGGCGCGACGATGCAGCAATAACAAAAACAGCCGAGCATAGCCCGGCCGCTTCAAAGATGGGAGAATCCGGCTCAGCCCTGCGTGATCGGCGCGATCTGGATCTCGACGCGGCGGTTCTGGGCGCGGCCAGCCTCGCTGGCGTTGGAGGCGACCGGTTGCGACGGGCCGAAGCCGACGGCCGAGACGCGGCGCTGGTCGATGCCCTGGCCGCCGAGATAATCGGCAACCGAAAGCGCGCGGCGCTGCGACAGGTCCTGATTGTGCTGGAGGCTGCCGGTCGAATCCGTATGGCCGTTGACGTCGATCAGCGTGCGATTGAACTTGCGCAGCACGATCGCCACCGAATTCAGCGTCGGATAGAAGCCCGGCTTTACCGCATCCTGGTCGACGTCGAAGGTGATGTTCGACGGCATGTTGAGGATGATGTTGTCGCCGTTGCGGGTCACCGAAATGCCGGTGCCTTCGAGCTGGGCGCGAAGCTCGGATTCCTGCTGGTCCATGTAATTGCCGATCGCCCCGCCGGCGAGCGCGCCGACGCCGGCGCCGATCAGCGCTGCGTTGCGCTTGCCGTGGCCGCCGCCGCCGACAGCCACGCCGACCAGAGCACCGCCAAGCGCACCAAGCGCCGCGCCGCCCGCCGTATTGGAAACCTTCTGTTCACCGGTATAGGGATCGGTCGTCGTGCAGGCAGTGAGATAACTTGCTGCGACAGCCAAAAGTACGAATTTCTTGATCATGGACAGGATGGTCTCCGTTCGAAGCTGATGCGAGCAAATGGCAAGGATTGCGGCAAGAAAATGAAGATGCTCTCGTGATAGGGGAATTTCAGGCGCCGAAATAGGAGCCATGTTGCGGGATTGCGCTGATATCACCAGTTTTAATGGATCGAACACGCGCCTGCGCGGCAAAAAGGCACAACAACCAGCCCTTATCGTGAGGAGGCCCAAAGGCCGTCTCGAACCACGAGGGCGGGTGGCGGCTCACAACCTTAGAAATTCTGGAACAGCTGCCGCACGGTGTCGTAAGTGGCATTGGCAATGTTCAGCGATTGCAGGCCGAGCTGCTGCTGCGTCTGCAGCGCCTTGAGCTTGCTCGACTCTTCCTCCATGTCGGCATCGACGAGCCGGCCGATTCCGGCGGTGTTATTGTCGTGCAGTTTCGAGGCGAAATCATTCTGCAGGTTGATGCGTTTCTCCAGCGCGCCGAAGGCCGAACCGACCGTCGTCAGCTGCGTCAGCGCGGCATCGACGACACTGATCATTTCGCCGATCTGTCCCTTCGTCGTGGCGTCCGAAAGCGAGATCACCACCTGCCCGGTGGTGGTGCCGTTCTTGCTTTCCATCAGAACATAATTCTGCGAGGCGCCGAGCTCGGTGGCGAAATAGGCCGATGTCAACACGCCGTATTCGCCTGAGCCGGTGGCACGGTCGTCGATCAAATAGCGCGCGTCCTTGGAGCTCGTCGCTCCCACCGGCGTGTTGTCGATATGATAGCTCAGCATGCCGACCGAGACCGTGCCGTCCGCATTGCGGATGAACGAGGCCGGGATCTGGCGCGGCTGCGTCGGCGTCGCGTCGTTGTTGAGGATCACCCAATTGTCGCTGTTGAAGGTCGCCGATTCCGAAACGCTCCGCAGTTGCTCCTGCAGTTGCTTGATCTCTTCGTTGACCTTGTTCTTGTCGATGCCGTCTTCGGTCGCGGCAACCAGCTTGGCCTTGATCTCGGAGACGACGTCGATGACGTTCTCGACGCCGGTATAGGCTGTGCCCATCGTCGCCGCCGCCATGCCGAGTGCATCCTGGATCGCCGAAACGGCCTTGTTGTCGGTGCGCGCGGTGGTGGCGACCGACCAATAGACGCCGTTGTCGGCGGCTTTTGCGACACGCATGCCGGTCGTGATGTGGTTTTGGGTAACCGTCATATTCCGGTTGATATCGCGCAGCACATGAAGCGCCGCGTCCACGGAGACGCGCTGATAAATACTCACGGGAACTAAACTCCAAAACGCAAACAGGACGCAAACTGCACAAGAAATGAACCGTTGCCGCGCGGACATTCATGTCCGGGGTCGCTGGAGACTCCAGCGCGTTGCAGCCTTCAAGAAACGAAGAAGACCAGCCGGTTGCTGGCCACGATCATTGCCGTTTATGCTTAACAAACGGCTAAACTTCAGAAGTAATTTATCTTATTTCGCAAGGTTTCATACACCATAAGAAACGCCGCCGAATGGCGATCCGGCGGCGTGGTCAATTCGGATAAGAAGTCTATTCGGCAGCCTGCAACTGCTCATCGTCCGGCACGGCGCGTGGCCGCGTGGCGACCGCCATCTCCTCGTGCAGCCGCGCTTCCTCATGGGCGTGCGGCTTGCCGAAGCGGGCAAGCAGCAGATAAGCGACCGGGGTGATGAACAGCGTCACCAGCGTCGCGAAGCCGAGACCGCCGACGATCACCCAGCCGAGCGCCACGCGCGCTTCGGCGCCGGCGCCATGGGCAAAGACCAGCGGCACGCCTCCAAGGATGGTGGCAATCATCGTCATCATCACAGGGCGAAGGCGTAGCGCGCAGGCCTTTTCGATCGACGAGCGCACGTCCTCGCCCCGGTCGCGCAGCTGATTGGCGAATTCGACAATCAGAATGCCGTTCTTCGCCATGACGCCGACCAACAGCACCAGGCCGATCTGGCTGTAGATATTAAGGCTGGAGCCGGTGATGATGAGCGCGAAGACGGCGCAGGCAAGGCCGAGCGGCACCGTCGACATGATGATCAGCGACGACAGCACGCTTTCGAACTGCGCTGCCAGCACCAGGAAGATGATGACGATAGCAAAGCCGAAGGTCAGCGCCATACCGCTTGAATTCTCCTCCAGCGTCGCGGCTTCGGCAAGCGGCAGCAGGCGTGCGCCTGCCGGCAGCAGCGGCTGCGCAAGCTCGGTTACCTGCTTGACCGCGTCGCCGAGCGACATGCCGTTCTTCAGGCCGGCGGTGATCGCGACGGAGGCGAGCTGCTGCTCGCGGTTGAGCTGCGGCGCAACCGAACCTTCCTTCATCGTGGCGATGACCGACATCGGCACGATCTTACCGTCGCCGGTTTTCAGGAAGACGTTTTCGAGGTCGGTCGGATCGTCGATCGGCCGCGTCGTCGAGGTCAAAAGTACGGGATAGGACTCGCCGTCGACAAAGACGTCGACCACCGAGCGCCCTTCGAGCAGCGACTGGATCGCTGTCGAAAGCCCGGTGATGTCGATGCCGAGATCGGAGGCACGCTCGCGGTCGATCGCCACAGACACTTGCGCCTGGCTCGGTTCGTTGGTCAGGCGCGGCGTATCGTATTGGCCGGTGGCGTCGAGTGCCTGCACCAGCTTGGCGGCCGCCGCCGTCAGCGCCTCGTGATCGTTGCCGATCAGCGCCATCTGCACGCCGCTGCCGGCGCCGCGGATGCGCAGGCTGTTGGAGGAGATGGCGTTGCCACGCAGCGCCGGCACTCTTGCTGCCGCCTGGTTGATGTCGCCGACGATCTCCGCCTGCGTTCTATGGCGCTCTCCCCAGGGCGCAAGTGTAAGCACCATGAAGCCGCTATTCAGCGAACCGCCCTGCCCGGAGATCGAAAAGACGTTGCGGATGTCGCCGCTGTCTACGAGCGGCTGCAGATTTTCCTCGACGAGTTGCATCTTGTCGCGGGTATATTCGAGGCTCGATCCCTGCGGCGTCGTCAGCCGCATCATCACCATCGACCGATCCTCTTCCGGCGTCAGCTCGCTCTTGACTGTGGAAAAGGCGACGAGCGCCGCGCCGGCAAAGATCACCGAAAACAGGATAACGACGAAGGGGGCGTTGAGGCAGCCGTGCAGCGCCCATTTATAGAGCCGGGCAAGCGCTCCGCCGAAACGGCCGAGCGCGCCGTGATCCTCGATCATCGGCTTCGTCAGCATGCGCGAGGCCAGCATCGGGCAGAGCGTCAGCGCCACAATCGACGACAGGCCGACGGAGAAGGCGAGCACGAAGCCGAATTCACGGAACAGGCCGCCGACCTGTCCCGGCAGGAAGGAGAGCGGGATGAACACCGCCGCGAGCGTCGCGGTCGTCGCAACAACAGCGAAGAACACCTCGCGCGTTCCAAGCACGGCGGCCGCCCGCGGCCCCATGCCCTCGGCGCGCCGGCGCACGATGTTTTCGAGCACCACGATCGCGTCGTCGACGACGAGGCCGGTCGCCAGCACGATCGCCAGCAGCGTCAGGATGTTGATCGAGAAACCGACCATGTAGATTGCCGCCAGCGTGCCGATCAGCGCCACCGGCATACTGACTGCCGGGATCAGCGTCGCCCGCCAGTCGCGCAGGAAGAGATAGATGACGGCGGTAACGATGACGGCGGCGAGCAGCAACGCCAGCACCACCTCGTGGATCGCGCCCTGGATGAAGACGGCGTCGTCGCTGGTGATCGCGATCGTCGTGCCCTCGGGCAGCGTCTTCGACAATTGCTCGACGGCGGCCTTGATGCCGGTCGAGATGTTCAGCGTGTTGGATTGCGCCTGGCGGATGATGCCGAGGCCGATGCCCGGCTTACCGTTCGATCGCAGCGCGGTTTCGCCGTCACGCGGCCCGAGCGTCACCGTCGCGACGTCGCCGAGCCGGACGCGGTCCTGCAGCATGACCTTGGAAAAATCCGCCGGCGTCTGCAAGTTTGCAGTGGCACGCACCACGATATCCTGCGTGTTACTCTTCAGCGATCCCGCCGGCACGTCGAGTGCGGCATTGTCGAGCGCCTTGGTCAGGTCGCCGATGGTCAGCCCGCGGCTTGCCAGCGCGCCTTGGTCGACATCGACGCGGAAGACCTTCTCCTGGTCGCCATATTCCTCGACGTCGGCGACACCGTCGACGGAGGCGAGGCGATCGATTACCTCGTTTTCGACGAGCTGCGTCAGATCGTCCATGTTGAGCTTGGTGGAGGTGACGGCAAGGCGCATGATCGCCGAGGAATCCGAATCCGCCTTGACGATCTGCGGTGCATCCGCCTCATCAGGCAGGTTCTGGGTGATGCGGCCGATTGCGTCGCGCACGTCGTTGGCGGCGACCGCAAGATCGATCGCATCCGAGAATTCGAGCGTCACCCGGCTCTGGCCGAAGGAAGAGGTGGACGAGATCGATTTCAGGCCGCTGACGCGCGCGACCGCGCCCTCGATCACCTTGGTCAGTTCCTGGTCGATCGTCTGCGGCGATGCGCCGTCGAAGGTCGTGCGCACGGTGACGACGGGTCGGTCGACATCCGGCAGTTCGCGCACCTCGACGCCGACGTAAGCCGCAAGGCCGGCGACAACCATCAGCGTATTGAACACCAGTGCCAGGATTGGCCGGCGAACGAAAAGCGCGGTGAAGCTCTGCTTGCCCGAGGCCCTGTCCTGATGAATCTCGGTCACACTCATTGCGTGGCGACCTCGCCATTCGAGGCCACGTCGGCGGAAACGCGCACCGCTCCACCCTCTCGCACGCGCTGCAGGCCTTGCGTCACGATCTTGTCGCCGTCCTTGAGATCGGCTTTGACGAGGACGAAATCCGGGTTGCGCTGCACGACGCTGACCCGCACCTTATGCGACTTGTCGTCGTTGACCAGCCAGACGAAGGACCCTTGCGAATCCCACTGCACGGACTGCGGATCGACCGCCGGATATTTGTCACCGGGGAATTTCATGCTGACGCTGAAGGACATGCCGGCGCGCAGCTCGTCGGAAGCGTTGTCGATGCGGGCGCGCAGTCGAAGCGTACGGCTTGCCGCGTCGATGCGGTTGTCGACAGCTTCGACTTCCCCGGAAAACACCTGCCCCGGCTTTGCGACCGACATCGCCTCGACCGGCTGGCCGACCGACACTGTGTTGGAGAAGCGCTCCGGCACCCAGAAGTCGACGAGGATTTCCGAACGGTCGTCGAGTGTGACGATCGGAATGCTCGTCGTGACATTGTCGCCGATATTGACCGGCACGATGCCGACGATGCCATCGATCGGCGCAACAATGTTGCGTCGTGCGAGATTGAGCTCGGCGACTTGCAGCTGCAGCCGCGCGCCCTGCTCGGCGATCTCGGAATCGAACACGTCCATGCGCGACACGCTGGATTTGATGTTGTGATAGAGATTGGATTTCTCGACGGCGGCCTTGACTGCCACGTCAGCCTGGCCGCGGGCAATCACCTGCTCCTCGCTGTCGAGCTTGGCGAGCACCTGGCCGGCCTTCACCCTGTCGCCCGACTTGATGAGGATTTCGCGGATCGTTCCCGATGCCTGCGGCGTGACCGCGACCGAGCGGATCGCATCCCCCGTGCCGATGGCGTTCAGCCGGTCGTTGACGACGCCCTGGACGACCGCCTGCGTTGCGACGAGAATGGCGCCGTTGCGCCCGCCGCCATTGCGGCGGTTCTGTCCCTGCCCCTCGCCACGCTGTTGGCCTTGCGCCCGGGCGGGAGCGTCGGCATCCGCCGTCTGCTCAGCCTTCGGCGCGATCCTGGAAACGATGCCGTCTGGAATACCCGCATCGCGCATCATGTCGCCGGCGCCTGGGACAAAGAAAACCCACGCGGCAAAGCCGGCAACAATGACGATGAGCGAAAGTATAAACTGCTTCCAAAAGGCCATTCACGTCTCCGGAGGGACTCGAGGTTGGACCAGGGTCGGTCGAAAGAGGCGCTGCGGGATGACGGTCCCGTCTGATGCGACAATATCGCGCGTTTACAGTTTACCGGCAAGCATAAGCAGCCGGCATTACCGATTTGTAATATCAGCAAAGAATGGGAATAACCCGACCGCTCACTTTTGCTTGAACGAACACTCGCCGTGTCTTTGACACCGCCGAGTGGCGGGCGAGACGCCGTGCAAAATCTCTGCCGATGCGGCCTAAATGTCTATCGCCTCATCGACCATCGCAAACCCATGACGGCCGCAATTCCCAATATCGGCCACACCGCCCAGAACTGCCCCGTCCAGGTGAAGAGGTTGATGCCGGCAATCCCGAGCGCCACGATCGCCAGCGAAGTGATCTTCCGGTTGAACAGGGTCTGGTTGCGATTCCAGGCGAAGGCCGCGACGACAGCGAGCGCAAGTATCGGAAAGCGCGCCCAGAAAACGCCCTGCCACGATAAAAGGTTGATGCCGATCAGCACAGCCGCGATGACGCCGAGCACAGCGAACAGCCTTCGTCTGCCAGGGAGCGGGCTTGCGTCGGCAATTTGAGCCGCCGGCTGCGGTTGCGCGGGGCCCGATCGTTGGGGCGGCGGCGTCTCGTCCTTGGCATCGCCGATCTTCACCGCGTAGCTCGGCACGCCTTCATCGACGTTCTTGACCATCAGCGGCCCGAGAAACTCAAAACCGACCGCGACCTTGTTGCGGACCTGGTCGTAGACGGTGCTTGAGATGACGATGCCGCCGGCCGAAGCCGACGACTGCAGCCGCGCGGCGATGTTGACGCCGTCGCCGTAGATGTCGTCGTCTTCGACGATCACATCGCCGAGGTTGATGCCGATGCGGAACAGCATGCGTCCGTCTTCCGGGCGGCGGGCGTTGAAACCGGCAAGTTCGTTCTGGGTATCGACGGCGGCGCGCACCGCCTCGACCACGCTCGGGAAATCGGCGATCAGCCCATCGCCCCAGGTGTTGACGACACGGCCGCCATGGCTTTCGATCAAGCGCCCCATCGCCTCCCGGCAGCGCTTCAGCGCCGCAAGCGTCCCCTCCTCGTCGGCCCCCATCAGCCGGGTATAGTCCTGCACGTCAGCACAGAAGATCGTCGTCAGCTTGCGCCGCGTTTCACTCATGGTCTCTCGTCTCCGCGCTGTCTGCTCCCGCAAGGTCGCTGCAAACGTGGAATGTGGGTGAGTGATCGGCGATTGCAGCGGCGGTAAGTTACTAAGCCTTTGTCTTCGTTACCATCGATAATTGCAAACTATCGATGGTAACGAATGCGGCTTGGAGAAAGATCGGGGATCATTGAACGATCTTGCGCGGGCTCGCCGTGTGCTCCCTCGCCACGCTGTTCGAACCATCGATTTCTTGAAGCAGCACGTCGTAGCCCCAGAGATCGGCGAGGTGCTGCAGGACAGCCCTCGTGTCGGCTTCCTGGAGATAGCTGCCGCTCATCATGATATGTTGCAGCAGCAGGCGGCGGTCGCCGGCGAGGTCGACATCGACGATATCGATTGCCGGATCGGTCCAGCCGATATCGTATTCGCGGGAAAGCTGGCGGCGGATGCGCAGATATCCGCGCTCATTGTGGATCGCCGAAACCAGCACACCCTCGGTCTGTTCCGGGTCGTCGTAGAGGTGGAACAGCCGCAACTGGCGGATCAGGTTGGGGCTGAGGAATTGGCTGATGAAACTTTCGTCCCGGTAATTGGCCCAGATATCGCGCAGAACCGCCATCGCATCGCCGCGGCCGGCGATATCGGGAAACCATGTGCGGTCTTCGTCCGTCGGCTTCGTGACGATCCTCTCGATATCCTGCATCATTGCAAAACCGAGCGCATAGGGGTTGAAGCCCGAGAACCGCCGATCGTCGTAGCTCGGCTGGAACACCACGTTGGAGTGCGACTTCAAGAATTCGAGGAAGTTGCCATCGCTGATCTGCCCCCGCTCGTGGAGCCGGTTCATGATCTGATAGTGGACGAAGGTCGCGGTCCCCTCATTCATCACCTTGGTCTGCCGCTGGGGATGGAAATATTGGGCGACATGGCGGACGATGCGAAGGATCTCACGCTGCCATGGCTGCAGCCGCGGCGCGGTTTTCTCAAGAAAATAGAGGATGTTGTCCTGAGGCAGACCAAGTGCGGCGCGGCGTTTTTCCAGGCCGCCGTCGCTTGCCTTTTTGGCCTTGCCGACGGGAACCGTGCGCCACAGATCGTTGAACATCTGCTCTTCGTGGGCACGGCGCTCCTGCTGCCGCTTCTCCTCCTGGCGAAGGTCGATGGTGGTCTTGCCCGCATAGCGATGCACCCCGTGCGACATCAGCGCATGCGCCGCATCGAGCGTCCGCTCGACGGCCGTCTCGCCGTAACGCTCTTCGCAACGGGTGATATAACTTTTGGCGAAATCGAGGTAATCGAGGATCCCCTCCGCATCGGTCCAAAGTTTGAAGAGATAATTGTTCTTGAAGAAATGGTTGTGGCCGAAGGCCGCGTGCGCGGTGACGAGCGTTTGCATCGTCGCCGTATTCTCCTCCATCAGGTAGGAGATGCAGGGAGAGCTGTTGATGACGATCTCATAGGCGAGGTCGCGCATACCGCGGCGGTAGAAGGCTTCATGATGCGCGAAATGTTTGCCGAAGGACCAATGGCGGTAAAACAGCGGCATGCCGGTCGAGGAATAGGCATCCAGCATCTGCTCCGAGGTGATGACTTCGATCTGGTTCGGATAGACGTCGAGGCCGAGTTCGCCGAGCGCGATTTCCTCGCAGGCGTCGTGGATGCGTTGGAGCGTCGAAAAGTCCCAGTCGGCCCCCTCGAACAACAGCCGCTCTCTTGGCCTCATCGTCGTGTTCATGGCGTCACCCTCGACTGTGCGTCACGCTTCTGGAAGAGATCGTGGAAAACCGGGAATATTTCGCTTCGCCGGCAGACCTTGCGCATCGAAAGCGGCAGCAGCTCGGAGCGGATCCCGTCATAGAGCATCCAAAGCGGTGAACGCGATACCGACGAGTCGCCGCCCTCTTCGCCGACCTCGATATAGGCAAAATACTGGCAGAGCGGCAAAATCTCGCGCAGCAGCTGTCCGCTCAGGTTTCCGTCCGAATGGGCGTTGTCGCCGTCCGAGGCCTGGGCGCCATAGATGTTCCACTCTGCCGGATCGAAACGCGCCGCGATGATCCCGCGCATGGCCGCAAGGGCGCTGGACACCAGCGTGCCGCCGGTTGCCGGGCCGTAGAAGAAGGTTTCCTCGTCGACTTCCTCGGCCTTGTCGGTATGGCGGATGAAGACGATCTCCACCTTCTTGTAGCGCTTCGACAGGAAGAGATAGAGCAGCAGGTAGAACCGCTTCGCGAGGTCCTTCATGTGTTCCGACATCGAGCCGGAGACGTCCATAAGGCAGAACATCACGGCCTTGGCCACGGGTTTCGGCTCGTTTTCGAAACGGCGGTACCGCACGTCGAGCGGATCGATATAGGGAATGCGTCGGCTTTTTTCCGTCAAAGATTTGAGTTTCGCCTCGAGCGCCAGGCGGCTCTCGTCGTCCTCGCATTCCTCGATCTGCCGCTGCAGGGCTTCGATCTCTTCTCGGCGCGGACGGTGAAGCGCGACGCGGCGCATCATCGCCAGCCGCGTCGTGCGGCCGACGGCGATATTGGACGGCGATCCGGACACGGAATAGCCGGCCCGCAACGGCGTTTCCTCTTCAGTTTCGGCTAGGCGCCGTTTGGCAAGGTCGGGCAGTTCCAGGTCGTCGAGAAAGACATCGAGGAATTCCTCGCGCGTCAGCACGAAACGGAAACCGTCCTCACCATCGCCCTCGCCCGCATCCTTTGGCTTTCCACCCCTGCCCCCTGGCGGGCGCGGAATGATATCGCCTTCGACGAAGGCTCTGTTTCCCGGCAGGATGTGATCTGCGGTGCCGCCTTCGCCTTTGCGAAGGCTCGGTTCGGCCATTCCGTCGATCGGCAGGCTGATCTCCCCGCCGTCGAGTACATCGCGGATGTTGCGGTTTTGCAGAGAACGTTTGACCGCCTGCTGCACGGCGCCTTTCATGCGCCGAAGAAACCGTTGCCGATTTTCCAGACTTTTACCGCGCGGATTTAGCCGACGGTCGACAATGTGCATGGTGGCTCCGCATTAACTTGCCTGTTTGACGCGCATGTACCATTCGACGAGGCGTCGAACCTGCCTCTCCGTGTAACCCCGCGCGGCCATGCGCGAGACGAATTCGCTGTGCTTCTTTTCTGTTTCCGAATCCTTCTTCGATCCGAAGGAAATGACCGGCAAAAGATCCTCGACCTGCGAGAACATACGCTTCTCGATCACTTCCCGGATCTTCTCGTAGCTCGTCCAAGACGGATTTTTTCCGCCGTTGGCTGCCCGCGACCTCAACGAGAATTTGACGATTTCGTTGCGGAAATCCTTCGGGTTGGCAATTCCCGCCGGCTTTTCGATTTTCGTCAGTTCCTGGTTGAGGAGCTCGCGGTCGAGAAGCTGGCCGGTATCGGGATCCTTGAAGTCCACGTCTTCGATCCAGGCATCGGCATAGTCGACGTAGCGGTCGAACAGATTCTGTCCGTAGTCCGCATAGGATTCAAGATAAGCCTTCTGAATCTCATTGCCAATGAACTCTGCGTAGCGTGGCGCAAGATCGGCCTTGATGAATTCCAGATAGCGCTTCTCGACATCGTCGGAAAACTGCTCGCGGCGGATCGCTTGTTCCAGCACATACATCAGATGCACAGGGTCGGCGCCGATATCCGTGGTGTCGTGATTGAAGGTGGAGGCGAGCACCTTGAAGGCGAAACGTGTCGATATGCCGTCCATGCCCTCGTCGATGCCGGCCGCATCCCGGTATTCCTGAACGCTGCGGGCGCGCGGATCGGTTTCCTTCAGGCTCTCGCCGTCATAGGTGCGCATCTTCGAGAAGAACGTCGAGTTCTCGTGCTTGCGCAGGCGAGACAGCACCGAAAAACGGGCCAGCATTTCGAGCGTTGCCGGAGCGCACGGGGTATCCGCTAGTTCCGATCCTTCGATCAGTTTCTCGTAGATCTTCTGCTCTTCCATCACCCGAAGGCAATAGGGCACCTTGATCACGCAGATGCGGTCGATGAAGGCCTCGTTATTCTTGTTGGCCTTGAAGGTCTGCCATTCCGCTTCGTTCGAATGGGCAAGGACGATACCCGAGAAGGGGATGGCGCCGATATTCTCGGAGCCGATATAGTTCCCCTCCTGCGTCGCCGTCAGCAGCGGATGCAGCATCTTGATCGGTGCCTTGAACATTTCGACGAATTCAAGCACGCCTTGGTTGGCGCGGTTGAGCCCGCCCGAATAGCTGTAAGCATCGGGATCGTTCTGGGAGTAGGTTTCCAGCTTGCGGATGTCCACCTTGCCGACCAGCGACGAGATATCTTGATTGTTCTCGTCTCCGGGCTCGGTCTTGGCGATGGCGATCTGGCGCAACCGCGAAGGCTGAATTCTGACCACGCGGAAGCGGGAAATGTCGCCGCCGAAGTCGTCGAGCCGCTTCAGGCACCACGGGCTCATCAGCCCGTTTAGGCGCCGCAGCGGGATGCCGTATTGCTCCTGGAGCAGCGCCCCCATCGTCTCCGGATCGAAGAGGTTGAGCGGGCTTTCGAAAACAGGGCTGATTTCGTCGCCCGCCTTCAGCACGTAGATCGGATGAACCTCCATCAGCAGCTTCAGCCGTTCCGCCAGGGACGACTTGCCGCCGCCGACCGGGCCCAGCAGGTAGAGGATCTGCTTGCGCTCCTCGAGCCCTTGCGCCGCGTGCCGGAAGAAGGAAACGATACGTTCGATCGTCTCTTCCATGCCGTGGAAGCCGGCAAAAGCCGGATAGATCCGGATGGTCCTGTTCATGAAGATTCGGCCGAGCCGCGCATCTCTCGCAGTGTCGACCATCTGCGGTTCGCCGATGGCGGCGAGCAGGCGCTCGGTCGCGTTGGCATAGGCGATCGGGTCTTTTTTGCAGAGATCGAGATACTCGGCCACCGACATATCGGTTTCGCGGCGCGCTTCGTAACTGCGCGTAAACGCATCGAATACGGATTCGTTCAGCATGGGCCCTCCAGTAAGGTTATGCCGCAGGCTCAAAGTCGTATAACCATCGAGATGGCTACGACGTTCCTAAGAATCAATAATTTCGTAGGTATATTCGACGCTCACCGGCTGTTTCTTGCAACGCACAAAAACGTGCATGCACCGGTTATTTTTACTCTACGAAACTGTTTCTCATTATAGTTGAAAAAAGCACCCGTGCGGTATCAGCACATTTCGCGACGTGACAGAAAGATGAAAAGGGTGTGCAATGTCGCCCGTGATTCGAGTTCCGGAAAAATCGACGATTGGCAGCAAAATCTGCGCAGAGTCGACGCTGGACAGCATGTGCCGATCGACGCCGGAGATGGTGGAAACGGCCGCATGCCGGCCGTGAGCCAATCGTTCGAATGATTCGCCGCCGGCGCAATTCAGCCGTTGAATGCCTTCTCCAGCGCGGCGACATCGATCTTGACCATACCAAGCATTACCTCGGTCACGCGTTTGGCCCGCGCGCGATCATCGTCGGCGATCATCTCGGAAAGCATGCGCGGCACGATCTGCCAGGAAAGGCCCCAACGGTCTTTCAGCCAGCCGCAGGCCTCCGGCGTGCCGCCGTTGGCGAGGAACGCTTCCCAGACCCGATCGATCTCGGCCTGGCTTTCCAACAGGATCGCGATCGAGAAGGAATGGTTGAAGCTATCGAGCGGGCCGGCCTTCATCGCCAGGAAGGCCTGATCGCCAAGCGTGAACTCGATCAGCTCGACGCTGCCGGGAGGCCCCCTCGGCGTTTCCGCCGGAAGGATGGTGGTGCGGCCGATCCTGGAATCCGGGATGACGGACACATAGAATTCGACGGCTTCGCGTGCTTCCTCCGCGAACCAGAGATTTGAAACGACCTTCGCCATGATACAGCCTCCTTGTTGACGGTTGACCCGGACCACTGTCCGATGATCCAAGGACGCCCCGCCGGCGCGGGTTCCGACAGAGCGCGGCTGATTTTTTCCGTCGTGTCGCCGCCGTGTGTCCAGGAGACTTGCCGCCATGCGCAAACCCCTTGGGATAGCGGCGGCTTGGGAATGAAAGCAGAACATCTTTTCTGGTCTTTCCTTCCCGAATCACTACATTACGCGCCATGAGCAATAGTTTCGACGATATTCCCTTCTTCGACGAAGAGCCGGGCGAGATGGCGCGCAAGCCGCAGCCGCCTGCCGCACCCGCCGGAAGGGCGCCCGCCACCGGCGGCATTGCCGCCCGCGCCATGGCCGCCCGCGACGGCGGCAGCCGGCCGGATTATCTCGCCGGGCTGAACCCCGAGCAGACGGAAGCCGTCGAAACCCTGGAAGGCCCAGTCCTCGTGCTTGCAGGCGCCGGCACCGGCAAGACGCGCGTGCTGACAACCCGCATTGCCCATATCCTCAATACCGGCCGCGCCTTCCCTTCGCAGATCCTAGCCGTCACCTTCACCAACAAGGCGGCCCGCGAGATGAAGGAGCGCATCGCGCTGCTGGTCGGCGGCGCCGTCGAAGGCATGCCCTGGCTCGGCACCTTCCACTCGATCGGCGTCAAACTTCTGCGCCGCCACGGCGAACTCGTCGGCCTGCGCTCCGATTTCACCATTCTCGACACCGACGACGTCGTCCGCCTGATCAAGCAGCTGATCCAGGCCGAAGGTCTCGACGACAAGCGCTGGCCGGCCAAGCAGTTCGCCGGCATGATCGACACCTGGAAAAACAAGGGGCTCGGTCCGGCCGATATCCCCGAGGGCGACGCCCGCGCCTTCGCCAACGGCCGCGGCCGCGATCTCTATTTCGCCTATCAGGCGCGCCTGACGACGCTGAACGCCTGCGATTTCGGCGACCTGCTGATGCATCCGATCGCGATCTTCCGCAAGAACCCCGATCTCCTGAAGGAATATCACGGCCGCTTCCGCTATATCCTCGTCGACGAGTACCAGGACACCAACACCGCTCAATATATGTGGCTCCGGCTCCTCGCCCAGCGCGCCAAGGGCGAGCCGCAGAACGTCTGCTGCGTCGGCGACGACGACCAGTCGATCTATGGCTGGCGCGGCGCCGAGGTCGACAACATCCTGCGCTTCGAAAAGGATTTCCCTGGCGCCAAGGTCATCAAGCTCGAGCGTAACTACCGCTCGACCGAACATATCCTTGGAGCCGCCGCCCATCTGATCGCCCATAATGAAGGGCGGCTTGGCAAGACGCTGTTCACCGACCGCTCCGATCCTGAAGACGTCAAGGTGCAGGTGCACGCCTCCTGGGATTCGGAGGAAGAAGCCCGCGCCATCGGCGAGGAGATCGAGCAGCTTCAGCGCGGCAAGCATCTGCTCAACGACATGGCGATCCTCGTGCGCGCCTCCTTCCAGATGCGCGAATTCGAAGACCGCTTCGTCACCCTTGGCCTCAACTACCGCGTCATCGGCGGCCCGCGCTTCTACGAGCGCCTGGAAATCCGCGATGCCATGGCCTATTTCCGCCTGGTCGCTCAAGCCTCCGACGACCTCGCCTTCGAGCGCATCATCAACACGCCGAAGCGCGGCCTGGGCGACACGACGGTGCGCGCGCTGCATGACTACGCGCGAGCCCGCGATATCCCGATGCTGGCGGCAGCCGCCGACATCATCGAAACGGACGAGTTGAAGCCGAAGGCGCGAAAAGCCCTCTTCGATGTGATTCAATCTTTCCGCCGATGGCAGGAACTGCTTGAAAACACATCGCATACCGAACTTGCCGAGCAGATCCTCGAAGAGTCCGGCTATACCGATATGTGGAAGAACGACAAGAGCGCCGAAGCGCCCGGCCGCCTTGAGAACCTCAAGGAACTGATCCGCTCGATGGAGAGCTTCGAGTCGATGCGTGGCTTTCTCGAACACGTCTCTCTCGTCATGGATGCCGAGACCAACGAGAACCTCGATGCCGTCTCGATCATGACGCTGCATTCGGCCAAGGGCCTGGAGTTCGACACCGTCTTCCTGCCCGGCTGGGAGGAAGGCCTCTTTCCGCATCAGCGCTCGCTCGATGAAAGCGGCCGCGCCGGCCTGGAGGAGGAACGTCGGCTCGCCTATGTCGGCATCACCCGCGCCAAGCACCGCTGCCACATCTGGTTCGTCTCCAACCGCCGCATCCATGGGCTATGGCAATCGACCCTGCCCTCGCGTTTCCTCGACGAGCTGCCGGAAACCCATGTCGAGGTCGCCGAAATGGAGCAGAGCTATGGTGGCTACGGCCGCGGCGGCTACGGCCAGTCCCGCTTCGACAAGGCCGAGCCTTTTGCCAATTCCTATTCCACCCCCGGCTGGAAACGTGCCCAGGCCAACAAGACCGATGCCACGCGCGACAATTGGGGTTCCCGCTCCGGCCACGCCGTCGAACGCATCGGCTATGGCGAAAGCGGCCCGAAGGGACGGACGATCGAAGGCGAACTGGTGGCAAAATCCACCTCGTCGGAGCCTTCACGCTTCACCCTCGGCGACCGCGTGTTCCATCTGAAATTCGGCAACGGCAACATCACCGGCATCGAAGGCAACAAGCTGACGATCGAGTTCGACCGGGCCGGGCAGAAGCGGGTGCTGGACGGGTTCGTCGAGCGCGTGTGATAATCACCTCGGCGCGACGCGAGACCCTTTACCCGAGCATCCGCATGCTGCCGAGCCCGAGGATATCGTTCATCAGGGCGATCCCCATCCCGACGGCGACGATCGACAATCCGATCAGGAAGAGCCGGCGCGACCGGTCGTATTTGACGGCAAGCAGCGAGTCCCGCGCCAAGAGATCGGCAAACACCTTCACCTGAATGGCGATGCCGACCATCAGGAACGACATCGGCAGCAGATCGATGCGGCTCCAGTCATTGGGATTGGAAACCCAGAGGCTGATGAAATTGAGCGAGAAACCGAGGATGATCCCGGTCGCCGTCAGCGATCCGTTGCGGAACGTCGCATCGATCTTCTCGTTCGGCTCTGCGTCGGACATGGTTTCGCTTCCGGCTTGCGTCTGAGCAAGAAAGGCAGAAATCGCAGCCGGGAGCAAGATCGGCCCAGAGCATGATGCCGAAAAGTGTGAGCGGTTTTCGGGCGACATCACGAACGCCTGTTCCAGCATCGCGCTCCGGAACGCGAACGAAAAGCCGTCGTGGCGAGATTGGGCGCAGCGCTCAACGCCCGTTCCGCAAGCCGCGCCGGCACGATCTCATGATATCATCGGTGCAGGACGCCGTTCGAGCGAATCCTTCGACTATGAAAATGCAATAATTCCAATAGGATATTTGGTAACCGAAAAGTTAACGTGTCAAAACGTCGCTTTGACGCTTTGCGCAAATCAGCTTAGCCCGGAACCTGCCCGTCCATGAAAGGCGGGCTTCACGACGAACTTTTCGAAGGAGGTTCAAGTGACCAGTGTTTCATCTCTCGGCAGCACACTATCCCAGTACCAGTCTCCGCTTTCCAGCCTCGACAAGAATGGCGACGGCGTCGTTTCGGCGGACGAACTCGCCGCCGCATCGCAGTCTTCATCATCCGGCGCGGCTGCGACCACCGCCGATAGCGACGACAGCAGTGCCGATATCGTCAAGAAGATCACCGCCGACATCCTGTCCCTGATGCTGTCCCTGCAGAAGACCGACGGCAGCGACGATCAGAGCGACGGCAGCGATCAGAGCGACGACACCTCCAAGGGCGTCTTTGCCGCGATGGATACCAATGGCGACGGCAAATTGACCGAGGCCGAATTCCTCGCCGCCGATCCGAACAAGATCAGCACCTCAGGCGAGAGCGATCCGCCGCTCACCAAAGTGCTGAGTGACATGCAGACGGCCCTCCAAGCCCATCGCAATACCTACGGCGCATCCCCCGCGGCAAGTGATTCCGCAGCCGAAGGCGTGACACCGGCATAGTTCGGCATGAGGCTCCGCCGGGGGAGCCTCGATCCGCAGACGCAAAAGCGTCTTCCGCCTTCCCTTCCATTTCGACACGAGAGTCGTCGCCAACTCTCCCGGTGATTGCATTAGCGTATTCTTTTTCAGCCACTTACTACCGCTAGCACCAGATTTAACACTTGCGCGGCGGCGCCTGGAAATCCACTAGTTGATGCGTTCAATATGCTTGGCGTCTGACACTGGAATAAGCGAAGGGATTAGCCTTGATGAAAGTGCTGCTGCTCGTCGACATTCAGAATGGCTTCTGCCCGGGCGGCAATCTGCCGGTCCCGGATGGCGATAAAGTGGTTCCTATCGCAAACAGCCTGATCGACAGCGGCAAATACGATCTGATCGTCGCCTCCCAGGATTGGCACCCGCCGGGCCATGGCAGTTTCGCCTCCGCCCATCCGGGTGCGGCGCCCTTCGAGATGGGCGAACTGTCGGGCAAGCCGCAGATGATGTGGCCCGATCACTGCATTCAGGGCACGCTCGATGCCGAACTGCATCCCGCGCTGAAATCCGAAGAGATCGACCTGATCCAGCAGAAGGGCGAGGATCCCGACATCGACAGCTATTCCGCCTTCCGCGACAATGACCGCGATGCCTCGACCGGCCTTGCCGAATTCCTCGAGGGCCAGAGTGTCACCGATCTCGACGTCTGCGGGCTGGCGACCGACTATTGCGTCAAGTTCTCCGCGCTAGACGCGCTGGAAATGATCCCCGGCGTCCGCGTCCGCTTCATCGAGGATGCAAGCCGCGGCATCAACCCCGAAGGCGTCGCCGCCGCCATCGACGAGATGCGCGCCCATGGCGTCGGGATTATCGACAGCGCCGAAGTCCTGGACGGCTAAATCAAGCTAAAGCGCGTCGAGATGTTTCAGATTCGCTTCGCACTTCAACTCCTCGTCTTTACGCATGTCGTTGTTGCAAGCCGCCGCCAACTTTGTATCGACCACGGGCGTCATCATGAGCGTCTACGAACGCGCCGGCGAGGTCAAACCCGGAAGCTTCGCCATGTCGGAGCCCTCGCAGGCCGAAATCGCACGCCGGGAGCGGATGAAGCGGGAGAGTTGAGGAAGACGGCCGTCCGGCGTCTTACTTCACGACATAGACGTCGTAGCTCTCGTCGCTCCCGGCAGTCGGGCCGAAGCGTTTGACGAGCTCTGTCGCACTCTGGAAAGCCGACATATCCTCCGGCGTCAGGGACAATTGCCAAACATAGCTTTCACGCAGGGAGACGGGTGCCGTAATCTGGTCGAGCCGCTGCGAAAGCAGAATGACGACAGGCACCTGCTCACTCTGCTGCAATCGACGTGCCGTTTGCAGCATATCGGCAAGGCTGAGCGAAAGCCGCGCGTTGCGGGTATATCGCACGATGGCGCCGAACCGCTCCTCGCGCGGAAGATAAGTACGATTGGAAAGATAATAAGGCAGCGCCTCCACGAGATAGTCGGGATCGGCCATGATGATCGCATCTTTGAGATCGGGGCGCGATTGCATGAAAGCACCGAAATCCTTGCTCCGGCTGAAGGGTATTTCAGCCACGAAGGCGCGATTGACCTTTTCGATACCGGACACGACCTGCAGCGCCAGCAATATCAGGAAGCACAGACGCCCGAACTTTACGCCGCCGCCGGCAGCCTTGATGCCGACAACGCCCGCCCCTTCACCCTGGAACTTCGTGCTCAAGGCGGTCATCGCGATCATGAAAACCAGCCAGAGCGCCTGATGTCTGTATCCGCCGGGATAGACAAGCGTAAAAAGCAGCGACAGCCCTAAAAGCACCAGTGCGGCTGCGATCATCGCCGGCCGTCGGTTCGCCAACGCGAACAGGCTGCCGTAGATGAGTACGGACATCAACGCGGCGAAGATGCGGAACGCCAACGGATAGACCACCATCAGTTCAAGAATGCTGTCGGGATAGAACGACATGAAATGCGAACTAGGCAAGGCAAGAGCACGAAGGGCAAGCAAAGCGAAATTCTCGCCGCTGAGATCGTTCTGCCCCGTATCGTTGAAGGTCGGATAGACCGTGAGGAAACACACAACAATTCCAATCGCGGCAATGGCGGCGGCCGTCGCGAAGCCTCGATATTCCCTCAAAGGAGGCCTTGGCCGCGCCAGAACCAAATCAAAAAACCAATAAGCCAAGAAGCCGCCGACAAGCACGACCGAATGGACGTTGGTATTTGCCAGCAAGGCAAACAACAGGCCGATCAACAGTCCGTTGCGCGCACCTTTCTCCCAGGTCAGGACGATCAGGAAAATCACCAGCATGCTGATGCCGTAATTTCGCGACATCGCAGCGTATTCGAAAATCGAAAAGCTGCCGAACAGCGACAGCAGCATGATGGGAAGCGGCAGTTTCAGCCTGAAAACAAGAAGATAGGCTGCTGCCGCTGCAACCGCCAGCGCCACGACCTTCAGGACGATGGGTGAGCCGATCACGACATAGGCGGCGCGCAGCAGAATATACCAGAGAGCAGGATGTCCCTCGCCATGCAGCTGGCGAAGCATATCGGCGAAATTGTCCCCCTGAAGGGCCAGCGATAATGCACGAACTTCGTCACGCCAAACGGTTTCGGACCAGCAAAGAGCAGATGCCAGCGCAAGCCAGACCAAAAAGATCAACGGCTTGCCGAGCTTGGCGAAACGCGGTTCATCAACAACAGAGACAATCGAGGCCAAATGACACGCAACCCGGTGAATGACAGCGTGACGACCATATCGGCCCTGACATAATTTGCCGTTAAATGAAGGCTCCCGCTTGTTTCTTAGGCGCTAGATTTTTTGCTCTCTCTCGAGAAGATGGATGTCCTCGGTCACGTCTTCCATCCTCTTCAATAGGGCCGCTTGAGCATCTCTCAGCCCTCGATTGTAAAGATATGGACCGATCTCCGTGGCGAAAAAGTCAAGCAGGAACTCGGCCGGCAAGGCGCCGATGGGATCGAGCTCCCGGTCGAAATAGGCGCGGATGCGCGAAACGATCTCAGCCTTTTCTTCCTTCGAAAATTCGATCTTCTTCATGGGCTCTCTCTTTGCCGGATGTAATCGGGACGTTGATGCTTCAGCGAAATCGATTGGTCAATCAACGAAATTCAATTGCCGCGGCACCCCTTAGACCATAAGGGAAAGCTGAATTTCCAACAGGATCACCCATATGAGTCGCGCCGACTTTGTTGAAGGTTTGCGGGGCGGCTCCGCCGTTGCGCTGGCATCGGCGCCCTTTGCCGCCCTGTTCGGAGCGCTCGCAGTCGAAAACGGCATGTCGCTTTCCGAAGCCGCCTTCATGAGCGCCACGGTCTATGCCGGCGCCAGCCAGATGGTCGGCATCGAACTCTTCGGCCATAATGTCCATGCTTGGCTGATCGTGCTTTCGATCCTTGCCGTCAATTTTCGCCACGTGCTCTATTCGGCGGCCTTGGCGCGCTACATCGGCCATTTCACGCCGGTGCAGAAATTTTTCACCTTCTTCCTGCTCGTCGATCCGCAATTTGCCGAAGCGGTCAAGCGCGGTGAATCCGGCCGGCCGCTCACCTTCGCCTGGTATCTCGGCTTTGGCATCATCATCTACATTCCCTGGGTGCTGATCAGCGTCATCGGCGGCATGCTCGGCGGTTTCATCGGTGATCCGAAGGCGATCGGCCTCGATATCCTGCTGCCGGCCTATTTCCTCGGCATCGTCCTCGGCTTCCGGAAGCGTGACAATTTCCTGCCCGTGGCGCTCGTCAGCGCTGTGGCATCCGTGCTCGCCTATCGTTATGTCGGCTCGCCCTGGCATGTCAGCCTCGGCGCCGCTGCCGGCATCGTGCTTGCCGCCCTGCTGCCATTGCCGCCGCAGGAGCCCGATCTCGAAGCCGACGCCCTTCAATCCGAATTGCATGAGGTCTGAGCCATGGAATTCGATCTTCACATGGCGCTCGTCATCCTCGCGGCCGCAGCCGCCACCTTCGCTACCCGCATCGGCGGTTACATCCTCATCACCAAAATGAAGCGCATCCCACCGCGCATGGAAGCGGCGCTGAATGCCGTACCGGCCGCCGTGCTGACAACGCTGGTCGCGCCCGCCTTCTTCATCGGCGGCTGGGAATCGAAGCTGGCACTGATCGTTGCGCTCTTCGTCGGCCTGCGGGTCTCGCATAGCTGGATGCTGGTCGCCGCCTGGATCGTCGTGATGGCCTGGCGCCACACGATCGGGGTCTGAGCACCGGCCGAAGGCCGGCGCCTCAAACCCGTCTTCTTAATATTCCAGCGGCAGCGTCGCGTTTTCGAGCCACGCCCGGACATCGTGATCATGGATCAGCGGCATCAGCGCCTCGCGTGTGCGGCGGTGATAGTCGTTGAACCAATGCAACTCGTCATGGGTCAGAAGCTCCGGAATGACGAGGCTGCGGTCGATCGGGCAGAAGGTCAGCGTCTCGAAGCCGAGCATCGCCGCGTCGCCGCCGTCGATCTCCTCGGCTGCGCGCACATAGATCAGGTTTTCGATACGGATGCCGAAGCTGCCGGGCCGGTAATAGCCCGGCTCGTTGGACAGGATCATGCCGGGCAGCAGTTCCTGCGTCGAAAGCCTGGAGATGCGCTGCGGCCCCTCATGCACCGAGAGGTAGGAGCCGACGCCATGGCCCGTGCCATGGGCGAAATCGGCCCCTGCCCGCCACAGCGCGATGCGCGCCAGCGGGTCGAGGTCGCAGCCGCGTGTACCCTTAGGGAAACGCGCCGTGCTGATCTGGATCATCCCCTTCAGCACCAGCGTGAAGAAGCGGCGATGCTCTTCTGAAACCGCGCCGATGCCGACCGTGCGGGTAATGTCGGTCGTGCCGTTGATATATTGCGCGCCGGAATCGATCAGGAAGAGTTCGCCGGCCTCGATCATCCGGTTGGTCTCGGTGGTCACGCGGTAATGCATGATCGCCGCATGTTCGCCGGTGCCGGAAATCGTGTCGAAGGAAATGTCCTTCAGCGGGTTCTGCATGCTCTGGCCGACGCGGGCGCGCACCGCTTCGAGATGCTCGGCGGCAGCAATTTCGCTCACCGTGCCGGGTTTTGTCTGCGACAGCCAATAGAGGAATTCCACCATCGCCGCCCCATCCTGCAGATGCGCGGCGGCCGAGCCGTTGATCTCGACGTCGTTCTTCACCGCGCGCGGCATCTTGGCAGGATCAGTCCCCTCCACCACTTCGCCGCCCGCCTTGCGGATGATCTCGGCCAGCGCATAGGAAGCGATATCCGGGTCGATCAGCACACGGCCGCCATCCCTGGAAACGGCAGTGAGCCTCTCCTCCAGCGCCGAGGGCGGCAGCTGTGTGCAGATCTGCGCGAGATAGGCCTCCGGCTCGATGCCGGTCTTACGCTTGTCGAGGAAAAGATCGGCCCGCCCATCGGCATAGACGATGGCGCGCGCCAGCGGATGCGGCGTATGCGGCACGTCGGCGCCGCGAATGTTGAAGGTCCAGGCGACCGAGGAGGGATCGGCGATCAGCACTGCCGCCAGGGCCTTCTTCGAAAGGTCGGCGGCGATCGTCGCGATTTTATCCCTGGCAAGCACGCCGGCCTGCGCGACATTCTGGATGCTGACCGCGCCGAGCGGCTCGGCCGGCCGGTCGCTCCAGAGCCTGTCGAGCGGATTGTGCGGCAGGAAGGTGAGCGTGCCGCCGATCTGCGAAAGCGCTCGTTCCAGACGGCGCACCTCGGCCCCCGCATGCAGCCAAGGATCGATGCCGAGCCGAAGGCCCTTGGCTCCGTTTGCCGCCAGCCAGAGATGCGGCGGCTCGTTGACGAGATCGCCGCCCGAGAAGACCGAACCGTCGACTTGTTCGGCAAGCTGCGTCACATAACGCCCGTCGACGAAGACGATCGCCTGCGTGCGCAGAACCATTGCAATGCCTGCAGAGCCGGTGAAGCCCGTCAGCCATGCCAGGCGCTCCGAACATGCGGGAACATATTCGCCGTTGAACTCGTCGGCACGCGGCACGAGGAAGGCGTCGATCCCGAGCGAATCGAAAGCAGCGCGCAGCGCCGATACGCGATCCCTGCCGAATTGGGGCGTGGAGGTGACTTCGAAGGACTGGAACATGCTGGAAACCCGAATGGTTGAGACGAATCCGGTAAATGGGATGCCGGCCATGTTAGCGAAATTTCAATCGATGGGGAGAAAAAGCGACGAAACGAGTCGAAACCCTGGGTGCCGCCCAATATTTTGACAGAACTGTGACGCGAAAAGTTAATTTGGCACGCTTTATGCATTAGCCGCATGGCTCCCATGAGCGAAACCCTCTGCCTCCGCCTTTCAGAATAGCTATATAGGCGGCATCGAACGGTTCGCGATGAACCTGCAACTAAGGAATTTTTGAAATGACCGCCTCTCTCTCGCGCTTCGCATATAGCAGCCCGGTGCAGGCTGGCGAACGCCAGACCGTACGTCACGTCATCGGCGCCCGCCGGCCGCAGAACGACGACAGCCTCAAGCTGCTCGGCGCCGGCCAGCGCGCCACGCGCCACAACGGCGCTCCCAGCTACGCGTTCTAAGTCTGAAAGCCCGTCCGTCTCCTCCCTCCCGGACCGGCCTATTGGAATGCAGTAGAGCCCGCTCGAGCGCTCCTCCCCTTTGAGCTCGCGGGCATTGGCCGGATAGACCGGTCCAAGGCGGTGCCATCGGCACCGCCTTTTTCTTTGTCGTCGGTAGGGTTTAGCTGGCGGGCAGGGTTCCTGATATGATTGCCTTACGGTGAATGGCTCCTCCCGCCGACCCCACGCTCCGTCATGCTCGGCCTTGAGCCGAGCATCCATGCGGCATCCATCAGCAGCAGTGGCATGGGTCCTCGGCTCAAGGCCGAGGATGACGGAGAGTGAGGTGATGTTCTCGCCAAACTCGCCGCCGGCGCAGTGAAACACCGCGTCGGATGTGCCATCACACAGGCACTCGCCGCCTCATCGCCCCAAAAAATCACGGCCGATCGAAATGGATCGTCACCCAGCCGTTCCGCCAAATCGTCCGGACATGCCGAAGCCTCGCGCCGCTATAGGCGGCGATCACCTTCCAGCGCTGCGCGGCGAGAATGCCCGAAAGGATGACCGAGCCGCCGGGTGCCAGATGCGTCGCAAGCTTCGGCGCCATGCGGATCAGCGGCCGGGCGAGAATGTTGGCGATGATCAGATCGAAGGGACCATGCTCGGAAAAGGCCGTCGAATGAAAGCCCGGCGCGGTCCTGGTGACGATGCCCGAGGCGATGCCGTTGCGGCGCACGTTTTCTGCCGCCACCCGCGTCGCGATCGGATCGATGTCGGTTGCCAGCACCGGTATGTTCTTGAGCTTGCGCACCGCAATCGCCAGCACGCCGCTGCCGGTGCCGAGATCGAGTGCATTGCGGACCCGGCGCGAACGCACCACGGCGTCGATCGCCTCGAGGCAGCCGGCGGTCGTGCCGTGATGGCCGGTTCCGAAGGCCTGGCCGGCATCGATCTCGATGGCGATATCGCCGGGGCGGACCTTGTCGCGGTCATGCGAGCCATGCACCAGGAAGCGCCCCGCCCTAACAGGCTTCAGCCCCTCCAGTGATTTCACCACCCAGTCGACATCGGGGATGACTTCCCGCTCCAGCCGGGCATCGGGGAAAGAGGCCTTCAATGCGTCCTCGACGCGGGAATGCACCTCGGCCTCGTCCTCAGCCATCATATAGATCGAGGCTTCCCAGATGTCTTTCTTCTCGTCGATCTCGGTGGTCCCGATGGCAAAGTCTTCTTCGCCGAAAACCGCACTCAGAAGATCGAGGATCTCTTCGGCCTTGCTCTCGGTCGTCGTCACGTAAAGGCGGATTTCACTCACGATAGGCGGTCTTTCCCGTTTCCGTTGCCCGCCACCGGTCGAGCCAACGCCCCATCACGCTGAAACCATCACCCCTTGCTGACGAGATTCTCCAGCTTCTTTACCGCCGTGTCCGGGTTTTCGCCATAGGCGATCGTTCCAGCAAACCGCCCGGCCGAATCGAGCAGGAAGACCGAGGCGGTGTGATCCATCGTGTAATCGCCGTTCGGATCCTTCTCGTCGACCGGCACTTTCTTGGCGTAGACACGGAAGCCCTTGATGACCTCGGCAATCTTGTCGGGCGGTCCCGAAATGCCGGTGATGCGCTTGGAGACGTTGGAAACGTATTCGTTCATGATCTCGGGCGTGTCGCGCTCCGGATCGACGGTCACGAAATAGGCTTGCAGTTTGTCGCCCTTCGGATCGACCTTCTCCATCCAGCCGTTCAGCTCGAAAAGCGTCGTCGGGCAAACCTCGGGGCAATGGGTGAAACCGAAGAACAGCGCCGTCGGCTTGCCGCGCAACGCTTCTTCGGTAATCGGCCGTCCGCTCTGCGAGACCAGAGTGAAAGGAACACCGAAGGGCGCCTCCAACGCCACATCCCCCGATTTTAACGGATACCACCTGAAGAACCCGAGAACCCCGGCAAGTATCAGGACACCGACCCAGACGGCGATGCGAAATGTCTTCATTGACGAGATCCTCGATCCAGGCGAATGCGTCGCCCGCCTTTGCCGGCGTGATTATAGTCTCGACCGAAGGCGCGCAACTCAACAATATGTTTTCTGACCCGTGATTAATTGTCTCATCGGCCGCGGCCGTCCCCAACCGGAAACCAGCCCCAGAAATCAGTACGGATCAAAAAAGCGATGTTTGTGAATAGCTTGCCTTCAGAGCGACGGGCAAACCCAAAATACATATCGTTAGGAAAGACTTAAGCCGTCACATCTATATTTAATGGCGGTTCTGCATCGCTACTCCGCCGGGGATAACTGGGAAGAATTCTGACCATGAACAACAACAACGCCATCAAGCAGTCGGGCGCTTATCTCGAAATCGTCTCGTTCCACCTGGGCGACCAGGAATTCTGCATCGATATCATGGCCATCCGCGAAATCCGCGGCTGGGCGCCGGTGACGCCGATGCCGCACACCCCGCCCTACGTGCTTGGCCTCATCAACCTGCGCGGCGCGGTCATCCCCGTCATCGACATGGCCTGCCGCCTCGGCATGAAGATGACCGAGCCCTCGGAGCGCTCGGCGATCATCGTCACCGACATCGCCGGCAAGCTCGTCGGCCTGCTGGTCGAGCAGGTATCCGATATGATGACCATCAAGAGCGAAGACCTGCAGCCGCCGCCGGAAATCATCCCGGAAGCCCAGCGCGCCTTCTGCCGCGGCATCGTCGCGCTCGAAAAGACCATGGTCTGCTTCCTCAACCTCGATACGGTTATTGCCGACGAACTGACGCAGGCGGCTTGATATTTCTCAATTAGGTGTTGGAAGGCCCGGTTTTCCGGGCCTTTTTGCTTAGAGAAGACCGACCCGTCGCCTCTCTCCGAGCCGCACGGCACACCCTCTCCTCCCTCATCTCTGTGCTCGTCACAGAGATCCAGCCACCGCGCGTCTGCGCGGTGAATGACTTGCTTGTCAAATGGGGTCTCCCGCGCCCAAGGACTTGGGCGCGCTGGATGCCTGTGACAAGCACAGGCATGAGGGAGCTCGGTGAGATGCACTACTCAAGATGAAACATGCGTCGCACACAAACCTGCAGCTTATTGGGGCTTCCCATTCTTCCATGTGACAGTCTGCCCATAGAGCGGAATTGTCGAGATCGACATCTTCGCAGAGCCATCCGTCAGTTCCCTGGAATGGGCGAGATAGATCAGCGTATCGTTGGTCTTGTCGTAGATGCGGTTGACGACCAGCGTCTTCCAGATCAGCGACATGCCCTGCCGGAACACTTCGCTGCCATCCTTGGACAGGTCGATATTGCCGATCTCGATCGGCCCGGTCTGCCGGCAAGCGATGGAATTGTTGGAGGGATCTTCGAACCAGTTGCCGTTCTTGAACCGGTCGATCAGGCTGCGGTCGAAATAGGTGACGTGGCAGGTGACGCCCTTGACCTCCGGATCGGAGACCGCCTCGACGATGATGTCGTTGCCGATCCAGTCGACCCCGACCTTGCCGACGACCTCGGCCGAGGCGGCGCCGGCGGAAAGGGCGGCGAAGGAGAAGGCGGCGAGGAGAAGATTGCGAGGCTTGGACATGGCGGCTCCCTGAATGATCCGCCTTCTAAATAAGTGCGCCCCCATGCTTTGCAAGAAATGGCCGTCTGCAGGGAAACGATCAGCCTTTCCGGCAGGTGCAGGGCTCGTAGGCCCGCGCCGTCAGCCGGCCGGGCCTCATGCCGATCAGCGCCGGTATGGCATGGACGGCATTGGCCTTGACCGCTTTTGCCATTTCGATGGCCGCAGCCGCGCAGACGACGGCGTCCTCGGCGGCGTTGTGGTGCACGAAACGCAGGCCGAGATGCTCGGCGATCAGGTTCAGCCGATGCGAGAGGAAGTGCGGCCAGATCCGCTGCGCCATCTTCAGGCTGCAGAGATAGGTCAGCTCCGGATAGGATTGCCGGTAGAGATCGAGGCTCGCCCGCCAGACGCTGAAATCGAAGGCGGCATTATGGGCGATCATGGTTGCGCCGCTGATATCCTCGTGAAACTCGTCCATCACTTCGGGAAACTCAGGCGCATCCTCGACATGCTCCGGCCGGATGCCGTGGATCGCAATGTTCATCCCGGCAAAACGCATGTCCCGCGGCCGGATCAGCCGCTCCTCGACGCGCGTGACCCTGCCCTCCTCGATCCAGGCAAGGCCGACGGAACAGGCGCTGCCGCGCTGTTCGTTCGCCGTCTCGAAGTCAATCGCGATGGTCTTCAAATCGGCACCCGAATCGTTTCATTCCGAAACAGAAATACCGTCCCGCTCCCGGCCGCGCAAATTCGATACGACGCACGGTTGACATTTCACCCGGCATATCCAAACTTGCCGTCATGATCGGTTCCGTGACCATGGCAGCGCTTATCCATCACACCACGCCCCTTGAAGGGTGCGCGGGAGCGATGGCGCGTTAGCAGCGATCCGATCATCCCGAAAACCCTGCCGAGGCGAGCAGGGTTTTCGAAAAACTCCGGCTCTCCTCCTGAAACCTACGGAGAGCAGCCAATGTCCGAAAACGAAGAGAATGAGCCGAGCCGCCGGGCGCGCCTGCCGGAGGGCATCCTCGTGCGCGCCGTGCGCCTTTCCGATGCGGAAGAAATCACCGATCTGATAAATCTGCCGGGATATCGGGCCGGCACCCTGCGGCCGCCGTACCAGAGGGTCGAAGAGGTCCGCAAATACATGGAAAACCCATCGCCGGGTGCGCTGAACCTCGTCGTTACCCTGGATGGCAAGATCGTCGGCAATTGCGGCCTCAACCGTCTCTCCGGTCGCAGGCAGCACGCAGCCAGCCTCGGCATGGGCGTACATGACGATTTCACCGGCCGCGGGTTCGGCCGCATCCTGCTAGGCGCCATGGTCGATGCCGCCGACGACTGGCTGGATGTCAAACGGCTGGAACTGACCGTCTACACCGACAACGATGCCGCCATCGGCCTCTACGAGACGTTCGGCTTCGAGCGGGAAGGCCTGCTGAGGGCCTTCGGTTTTCGATCGGGAGAATATGTCGACGCCTATACGACGGCCCGGCTCAGGCTATGAGCGAACGAGGTTGGCGGCTTGCGGTCAGCCCTCACCCGCTGATCAGCGCCAGCCACTCGTCCTCATCCATCGTCTGCACGCCGAGCTCGCGGGCCTTGTCGAGCTTGGAGCCGGCGCCGGGGCCGGCGACGACGATGTCGGTCTTCTTGGAGACCGATCCCGCCACCTTGGCGCCGAGGCTTTCTGCCCTCGCCTTCGCCTCGTCGCGGGTGAATTTTTCCAGCGAGCCGGTAAAGACCACGGTCTTGCCGGCCACCGGACTGCCGGTCGTTACCGGCTGTTCGGCCTGCTGTGGCGTCACTTCCTCGATGAGCCGGGTGATCACCTCGACATTGCGCGGCTCCTTGTAGAATTCGACCATGGCGCGCGCCACCACCTCGCCGATGCCCTCGATGGCGTTGAGATCGTTCCAGGCGTCGCCGGAAAGCGGTGCCGCCTCCTTCATCGCCATCGCAAAGGCTTCGTAGGTGCCATAGGAGCGCGCCAGCAGCTTTGCCGTGGTCTCGCCGACATGACGGATGCCGAGCGCGTAGATGAAGCGGTGGAGTGCAATGCTGCGCCGTTCGTCGATCGCCGCATAAAGCTTGCCGACGCTGACCTTGCCGAAGCCGTCGATATTTTCCAGCTTGGTCAGCGAAGCCTGCTGGCGCTTCTCCAGCGTGAAGATTTCGGGCGCGGTGCGGATCTGCAGCGACGCATCCTCGTGTTCGAAGAAAAAGTCGATCTGCTTCGATCCAAGCCCCTCGATATCGAAGGCGTTGCGCGAGACGAAGTGCTTCAGATGCTCGGTCGCCTGCGCCCGGCAGATGAAGCCGCCGGTGCATCGGCGCACAGAATCCATCTTGCCGGTCTTCTCGTTGACCTCGCGCACCGCATGCGAACCGCAGACCGGGCAGGTTTTCGGAAATTCGTACGACCGGGCGTCGGCCGTGCGTTTCTCCATCACCACGTCGAGGATCTGCGGAATGACGTCGCCGGCACGCTGGACGATGACGGTATCGCCTTCGCGGATATCGTGATCTTCAGGCCGAATGCGCTCGCCGCTATTGCCGATACCCTTGATGTAGTCCTCGTTATGCAGCGTCGCATTGGTGACGACGACGCCGCCGACGGTGATCGGCTTCAGTCGCGCCACCGGCGTCAGCGCGCCGGTGCGGCCGACCTGGATCTCGATTTTCTCGACCTCGGTGAAGGCCTGTTCGGCCGGAAATTTGTGCGCTGTCGCCCAGCGCGGCGAACGCGAACGGAAGCCGAGACGGGCCTGCAGCTCGAGGCTGTCGACCTTGTAGACGACGCCGTCGATGTCGTAGTCGAGATCCGGGCGTTCCAGACCGATCTCGTCGTAATGCGTCAGGATGTCGGCGACCGAATTCAGCCGCTTCATCAGCGGGTTCACCGGAAAACCCCAGTCCTTGAAAGCCTGCACCATGCCGAACTGGGTGTTGGCGGGCATTTCCGACATTTCACCCCAGGCATAGGCGAAGAATTTCAGCTTGCGGCTGGCCGTCACCTTGGCGTCGAGCTGGCGCAGCGACCCGGCGGCGGTATTGCGCGGATTGACATAGGTCTGCTTGCCTTCCGCTTCCATCTGCCGGTTCAGCGCCAGGAAATCGCTCTTGGCCATATAGACCTCGCCGCGGATCTCCACCACCGCGGGCACGCCCTTTGGCAGCTCGTTGGGGATTTCAGCAATGGTGCGAATATTGGCGGTGACATTCTCCCCGGTCGTGCCGTCACCGCGCGTCGCCGCCGTCACCAGCCTGCCGTTCTCGTAACGGATTGACATAGACAGACCGTCGATCTTCGGCTCGGCGGTAAAGGCGATCGACTGGTCCGGCAGGCGGCCGAGGAAGCGATAGACGCTGGCGACGAAATCCTGCACGTCCTCCTGCGAAAACGTGTTGTCGAGCGACAGCATCGGCCGCGCATGGACGACGGCCGAGAAGGTAACGGAGGGCGCAGCACCCACCCGCCGCGACGGGCTATCCTCGCGGATCAGCTCGGGAAACTGCACTTCCAGCGCATCGTTGCGGCGCTTCAGCGCGTCGTAATCCGCATCCGAAATCTCCGGCCGGTCCTTGCCATGGTAGAGCGCGTCGTGATGCGCAATCTCCTTTGCCAGCCGCTCAAGCTCGGCGGCAGCCTCTTCGATCGTCAACGTGTCGACGGCGGAACCTTCGGTGGACATGGAACATCACTCCAGAGAATCTGGCCAGAAAATCTCGATTGTTTTTAGAGCAAAATCGCCGGATGAAAAGAGAGGCAATATCTGTCACCTCGCGAAGATCGCTCTACCCCCAGTCCGCAGCAGTACGCAGCCGGATACCGCTGACCTACAGACGGACCGCTGACCTTTCCACCCTCATTCCTGTCCTCGGGCTTTGACCCGAGGGATGTCACAGGAATCCAGCCACCGCGCGTCTGCGCGCGGTGATTGACTCTCTTGCACCGAAGAAGAGTCTTCTGCACCCAAGGACTTGGGCGCACTGGATTCCTGTGACGGGCACAGGAATGAGGGAGGTTGGGGCCGGCTTTCGCGCCAAAATTCGACACGCGGAGCATCGCACAGGCGGATAGCATTGGAATACCCTGCGCGCCCTATTCCCAATCTCTCGCATTGCGCAGCCGGATGCCACTAACATGCAGTCCAGTGTTCCACAGGCTCTTTAGTGGCCGCAGACTGTCGACCACTCGAAGCTCCACCCGGCGCGGCGCAAACTCCCGATCGAGCCGTGACACGACAACCTGCTCCGTCGGAATGACGCGCCGGCGGCACACCCACATGCCCGCATCGTCGAGGTCTTCGAAATCCTCCGCCGGCATCTCATAACGATGGATGGTCTCCGCTTCGAGCCGTTCCAGCCAATGGCGCTCGACCAAGGCCGCGGCCCGCCAATCCCCGAGCCAGCGCCGTCGCTCTGCCACCGGTGTCTCGGGCGTCGCCCATATCAGTATCCGCGGGCAATCACGCGGAAAGAGATACATGAAGTCATGTTCGCCATCGATCGCCCAGACGAGCGGGCCGTTCAGCCATTCCCGGCCTGCCGGGCGTATCGAGGGCACACGGACTGGCCGTGGCTCGAACACCGCAATATCGGGGTCATCGCTGAAATGGAAAAGGCGCATGGCACCGGATCGCCGCTGTTCGGAATGATGCGCATAACGCGAAGCGGAATCTTTGTCACCGCGGTGCTGGAAAATCAGCCGTTACCGGCCAGCAGCCGCTTCGCCGCCGCCCTCGCCTCTTCGGTCACCGAAGCCCCGGCCAGCATCCGGGCGATCTCCTCGGTGCGGTCCTTCTGCGCCATCGTCGCCACCCGCGTGGCGATCTTTTCGGATCCCTCGGCGGCCGGCCCCTTGGAGATCAGAAGATGCGTTGCCGCCCGAGCGGCGACCTGCGGCGCATGCGTGACAGACAGCACCTGCACCCGCTCCGACAGCCGCTTCAGCCGCTGGCCGATCGCATCGGCGACGGCGCCGCCCACACCGGTATCGATTTCGTCGAAGACGAGCGTCGGGGCCGATCCGCGATCGGCGAGCGCCACCTTCAGCGCCAACAGGAAACGCGACAACTCGCCGCCGGAGGCGACCTTCATGATCGAGCCCGGCCGCGTGCCCGGATTGGTTTGGACATGGAATTCGACGACGTCGATGCCTTCGGCGAGCGCCTCCTGCGCATCCGTGGTGATCTCGACCATGAAGCGGGCGCGTTCGAGCTTCAGCGCCGGCAGCTCCGTCATGACGGCCGCAGCCAGTGCGGTGCCGGCATGATGGCGCTTGTCGGAGAGCGAGCGTGCCGCCGCGTCGTAATTCTCGTGCGCCAGGCCGACTTCGGCTTCGAGCCTGGCAAGCCTCTCCTCGCCAGCATCGACGTCGGCAAGATCGGCGATCATGCGGACCGCAAGAGCCGGCAGCTCGGTGACGGGCACGGAATATTTGCGTGAGGCAGCCCTGAGCGCGAAAAGCCGCTCCTCCACCCGCTCCAGTTCCCGCGGATCGTATTCGGTCTTGCGCAACGCCGCTTCGACTTCCATCTGGGCGTTCGACAGCTGGTCGAGCGCGGCATCGAGCAGCGTCACGGTGTCTTCCAGCAGGCCCGGCGCCTCATGGCTCTTGCGCTCCAACCGGCGCACCAGCGAGGCGATATGAGGCACGGGCGAGGCATTGCCGTTGAGGAACTCGGACGCCTCGGCGATATCGCCGGCGATTCGCTCGGCCTTCATCATTTTTTGACGGCGATCGGCGAGTTCGTCCTCCTCGCCGTCCTGCGGCGAGAGCTTCTCGAGCTCCTCGACGGAAGAGCGGAGATAGTCGGCTTCGCGCGCCGCACCTTCCACCTTCTCGCGGTGCTTCTTCAGCGTCCGCTCGCTGTCGCGCCACAGACGATACAGCCGGGAAACCTCCGAAACCTCATCGGTGAGACCGGCGAAGGCATCGAGCAGAGTGCGATGGGCATTGGTGTCGACAAGGGCGCGGTCGTCGTGCTGGCCGTGAATTTCGACGAGCATCTGGCCGGCCTGGCGCATCAGCTGCACGCTGACCGGCTGGTCGTTGACATAGGCCTTGGTGCGCCCGTCCGCCGATTGCTGGCGCCGGAAGATCAGGTCGCCCTCGTCGTCGATGCCATTTTCACGCAGCAGCTTGCGGGCGCCGTGGTCCATGCCGACGTCGAACACCGCCGTCACTTGCCCCCTGTCCTCGCCGTGGCGCACCAAGTCGCCATCGCCGCGCCCGCCGAGCGCCAGCGACAGGCTGTCGAGCAGGATGGATTTGCCCGCTCCGGTCTCGCCCGTCAGCACGGAGAGGCCGGTCTCGAAGGCAAGATCCAGCCGCTCGATCAGGACGATATCGCGGATCGAAAGCTGGATCAGCATTGGCCTCAGGAACCGAGCAGGAGTTTCTTGCCTGCCGCAGCGATCCACGAGCCCTTGTTTTCACGCGGCTCGGCACCGCCGGTCTGCAGCAGCTTGTAGGAATCGGCGTACCACTGGCTGTCGGGATAATTGTGGCCGAGGACGGCAGCCGCCGTCTGCGCCTCATCGACGATGCCCATGGCGTAATAAGCCTCGACGAGACGCGCCAGGGCCTCTTCGATCTGGTTCGTGTTCGGATATTTCTCGACAACGATGCGGAAGCGCGAGATCGCGGCGAGATATTCCTTCCGCTCCATGTAGTAGCGGCCGATCTGCATTTCCTTGCCGGCGAGCTGGTCGCGCGCAAAGCGGATCTTGGCCTGGGCGTCGTCGACATATTCGGAGTTCGGATAATTGTCGATGACGGCCTGCATCGCTTCGATCGTCTTGGCCGAGGCGCGCTGATCCTGGGTCACGTCGACGATCTGCTTGGAATAGGTGAGACCGATGAGATACTGCACATAGGCCGCATCCTGCGATTTCGGATATTGCGACATGTAGCGGTTGCCGGATGTAAGCGCATCGTCCAGGCGGCCTTGGCGGTATTTGACGAAGGTGCTCATCACAAGCGCCTTGCGCGCCCATTCGGAGAAGGGGTTCTCGCGGTCGATGGCGTCGAACTTGCGCGCCGCTTCCGCCATATTGCCGGCCTTCATGTTGGCAAGGCCCTGGGTGTAGAGCACATCCGGCGGATCGGTTTCGAGGCCGAGCTTGGTGATGTCGATATCGGGATCCGACTGGCAACCGGATATCGAGGCGCCTGCGCTGAGCACCAGAAGCGATGCGAACAAAGCACGCGCTGTCTTCATCATACCGTCAGATCCTGCATAACCCATTCGAAAGAACCCCACTGCCGCCGCTCGCTCCACGGCAGCCACGCCTCGCTGGCGTTTCTAGCCATAAATGTGCATCAAGAGCAACGCAATGATAAGGCATTAACGCATTTTTGTGGCAGCGGCCGGGGAATGACCGGCTTTTCCTCTTCTTCCCCGACCTGTGACAGGAAAGCATCTGACCAGGCGGACATAAAAAAACCGCCTCCGGGAAAGAGGCGGCCTGGTCTTGAAAATGTGCTGGAGGTCATGCCGACCAGGGAGCGAATTCCGAAGCGCTGACCGCGATCAGTTCGCGGGCGGCGACGCGCTGGCGCGGTGTCGACGTCTCCACAACCTCATAGGCGGAGGGATCGGCGAGCAGCGCCTTCAGCGCATTGGCATTCATCTTATGGCCACCGCGATAGGAACGGTAGCAGCCGATGAACGGGGCGCCGGCAAGCGATAGATCGCCGACAGCATCGAGCGTCTTGTGGCGGACGAATTCGTCCTTGGCGTAACGCAGCCCTTCGACGTTGATGACGGTATTGTCGTCCGAGATCACGACGGAATTTTCGAGCGAGGAGCCGAGCGCGTGGCCCGAGGCCCAGAGACGCTCGACATCGCGCATGAAGCCGAAGGTGCGGGCGCGGGAAAGCTCGGCCTTGAAGACGGCCGCGGTCATGTCGCCGGCCCACTTCTGCCGGCCGATCAGCGGGCAGTCGAAATCGATCTCGACTTCGAAGCGCGTGCCGTCATAGGGACGGAATTCGCTCCAGGAGCCGCCATGCTCGATTCGCACCGGCTTGGTGATACGGATATAGCGGCGCTTGACGCCGAGCGAGACCAGGCCAACCTGCTCGATAGCCTCGACGAAGGGCAGCGAACTGCCGTCCATGATCGGCATTTCGGAGCCCTGCACCTCGATCACCACATTGTCGAGGCCGAGCGCATAGATCGCCGCCATCACATGCTCGATCGTCGCGACCGAATGGGCGGGCGAGAAGCCAAGCACGGTGCAGAGGTCGGTATTGCCGACCTGCGAGGAGACGGCCTTGAGTTCGGTGATATCGCCATTGGCATGCATGCGCTGGAAAATGACGCCGGTATCCGATTCGGCCGGGTTCAGCGTGATCGAGACGTTAGCGCCCGAATGGACTCCGATGCCCGAAAGCGTCACGGGACGCGATACCGTCGTTTGAAAACCCAGCAAGCCAATTGCCATAAATTCTGCCTTTATTCTTCCGCACCGGCAGTCTGCCCAATCGGCGCGGTTATCGTTCATTCTGTACAACGAGCCTTTAGAAAGGACTCGTGGGGCAGTTTCCTTGCATCATACTTACGTGCCCCGGCGCTCCAATCCAAATCACTGTTTCTTTCGCTTTGTTACGAAGTCACACGATTGAAATCGCTTGCGAATCACCGACTGAAAAACAGCAATGCCCGGGACCTTGGTCCCGGGCATGAACGGTGCTGATTCAGCCGCTCAATTCGACTGGCGACGCAGGAATGCCGGGATTTCCAGCTGGTCGTCTTCCTGCATCATCCGGGCCTGCGGAACCGCCCGACCCTGGTCGTCGAGGTTGCCGCGACGCGGTGCGTAGAGGCTTGCTTCAGGCGACAGCGGACGGCGCTGCTGCGAAGCGGCCGGCGGTGCGGCAGTCATGTCGGCGGCAACGGCTTCGTCGTCGCGGCGGCCGAGCGAATTGGTGATTCGCTTGAGCAGGCCCATCGGACCACGCTCTTCCGCTGCATGCGCGGCAGCCGGCTGCGTGCGGTGGTCGAGTTCGGCCTGGACGACCGGCGGGAAATCCTCGACCTTCGGCATGCGCATCGGCTCGGGCGCCTGGCGGATGATCGGCTCCTGCCGGACCGGCTGCTGCTGGACGGGCTGGCTCATCACCGGCTGGCTCATCACGGGCGCCGGAGCCTGCTGCTGTACCTGAGGACGCATGACGGGAGCTTCCGGCGCAGGCGCGAAGATCTTGCTCTGCGGACGGAAGGTTTCCTGCTGTGCCACAGGCTGCTGTACCGGGGCGCTGGCACGCGGGGCCGGGAATTCGAGTTCGCGTTCCATCTCGGCTTCGCGGATGGTCTGCGCGATCGGATCCACCACCTTCGGTGCCTGCATCACGGGGGCAGGCTGAACTGCGGCCGCTGCCGGAGCAACAGCCGCGGAGGGACGGATAGCAGGCCTTGCGACCGGCTGAACGTTGCGCTCGGCGGCTTCGCTGATCGCCCGATCGATGCCGGTTGCGACGACCGAGACGCGGATGATGCCTTCAAGCGATTCGTCGAAGGTGGCGCCGAGGATGATGTTGGCGTCGGGATCGACTTCCTCGCGGATGCGGGTCGCGGCTTCGTCGACTTCGAAGAGGGTCAGGTCGCGACCGCCGGTGATGGAGATCAGCAGGCCCTGGGCGCCCTTCATCGAGGTTTCGTCGAGCAGCGGGTTGGCGATCGCGGCCTCGGCGGCCTGCAGCGCGCGGCCGGAGCCGGAGGCTTCGCCGGTGCCCATCATCGCGCGACCCATTTCGCGCATGACCGAGCGGACGTCGGCGAAGTCGAGGTTGATGAGACCTTCCTTCACCATCAGGTCGGTGATGCAGGCAACGCCCGAATAGAGAACCTGGTCGGCCATCGCGAAGGCGTCGGCGAAGGTGGTCTTGTCGTTGGCAATGCGGAAGAGGTTCTGGTTCGGAATGACGATCAGCGTGTCGACAGACTTCTGCAGTTCCTGGATGCCCATCTCCGCCAGGCGCATGCGGCGCCCGCCTTCGAAATGGAAAGGCTTGGTGACGACGCCGACCGTCAGGATGCCCTTGTTGCGGGCGGCCTGTGCGACGACGGGCGCTGCACCCGTGCCGGTGCCGCCGCCCATGCCGGCGGTGACGAAGCACATATGCGTGCCGTTCAGGTGATCGATGATTTCGTCGATGCACTCTTCGGCGGCCGCGCGGCCGACTTCCGGCTGCGAACCGGCGCCGAGGCCTTCAGTGACGTTGGCGCCGAGCTGGATGACCCGCTCCGCCTTCGTCATCGTCAGCGCCTGGGCATCCGTGTTGGCGACGACGAAGTCGACGCCCTGGAGACCGGCAGTGATCATGTTGTTGACGGCGTTGCCGCCACCGCCGCCAACGCCGAATACGGTGATGCGCGGCTTCAGCTCTGTGATGTCAGGCTTTTGCAGCTTGATGGTCATGGTACCTGTTCCTTCTCTCTCTGGCCGCATCGCCACGCCGGCCAATCACTCAATTTCAGAAGCTTTCCTTCAGCCACTGGCCCATCCGGGCTATGCGGCTGTTATTTCCACCCAGCGACATGAGCAGACCGCTCTGTGACGCATGTGTCTCCATGTCCGCGACTTGCGGATAGATCATCAGGCCGACGGCCGTCGAAAAGGCCGGGCCCTTGGCTGCCGTCGGCAATCCCGAGACGCCCATCGGACGGCCGATGCGGACGTTGCGGGCAAGGATACGCCGTGCCACGTCGGCCAGACCGGTCAACTGGCTGGCTCCGCCCGTCAGCACGACGCGCTTGCCGACGATCGGGCTGAAGCCGGAGCGCTGGATGCGGTCACGGATCAGTTCCATTGTTTCTTCGATTCGGGCCGAAACGATGCGCGAGACCAGCGCCCGCGGCACCTGCGACGGCTGGTCGCGATCATCCTCGCCGATCGGCGGAATCGAAATCAGCTCGCGCTCGTCGGAGGAATTCGAAAGGGCCGTGGCATGCACGACCTTCAGCCGCTCCGCATCCTCGATACGGGTCGAAAGGCCGCGCGCGAGATCGGTGGTCACATGATGGCCGCCGAGGCCGACGGCATCCGTATGAACGAGCTTGCCTTCGGCAAAGACCGAGATCGTCGTGGTGCCGCCGCCCATGTCGATCGCCGCGCAGCCGAGTTCGACTTCGTCATCGACGAGAGCGGCGAGGCCCGATGCATAGGGCGTCGCGACGATGCCCTCGACCGACAGGTGCGCGCGGTTGACGCTGAGCTCGAGGTTCTTCAGCGCCGAGCGCTCGGCGGTGACCACATGCATATCGACGCCGAGCGCATCGCCATACATTGCCAGCGGATCGCGAATGCCGCGCTCGCCGTCGAGCGAAAAGCCGGTTGCCAGCGAATGCAGCACCGAACGGTCCTGGCGCAGCGACTGCTGGCAGGCGGCCGACAGCACCTTCTTCAGATCGTTGAGTTCGACTTCCTGGCCACCGAGATCGATTGTGGCTGTGTAAATGTCGCTGCCGAGGCGGCCGGCCGTCAGATTGACGATCAGGCTCTCGACAGTCAGCCCGGCCATGCGCTCCGCCGCGTCGACGGCGAGGCGAATGACGCCTTCCAGCGCGTCGAGATCGGCGATCACGCCGGTCTTGATGCCGCGGGACCGCTGGTGCCCGATGCCGATGATCTCGATATTGTGCGTGCGGCCCGGCAGGATCTGGCTTTCCTCGCGCGGCGTCAGCCGGCCGATCATGCAGACGACCTTGGTCGAGCCGATGTCGAGCACCGAAACGACATGCGACCGCTTCGACGAAAGCGGCTTCAGGCGCGGCAATCCGAAATGGGATGAACCGAACAAGCTCATATATTCTGCCCCGCCTTCTTCAATTCCTTGGTGCGCTCCGTCACAGCCGTCTGACGGCGGACTGCCGCCTCCGGCGTCAGCTGGATCGCGGTTCTGTCGGACAGCCTGAGATCGACCGCGGCAATGTCCCGCTCCAGGAGCTGGTGCTCCTTGTCGAACTTCGAAAGCGTCGCCAGCGCCTGGTCGATACCGTCTTCCGGCAATTTGACGACGACGCCGTTATCCATATGCAGGTCCCAGCGACGGCCTGATATCCAGACATAGGCCTTCACGCGAGCCTTGACGTCGGGCCACTTCGAGAAGGCCTCGTCGAGCGACGCCGCTGCCGTTTCCGCATCGCGGCCGACAACGAGCGGCAGCGACGAAAATTTGTTGTCGCGCAGCGGCGCAATGACGCTGCCGTTCTTTTCGATCAGCGAAAGCTCCTGCCCGTGCTGCCAGATCGCATAAGCCTGACGCTCCTTGAGCTTCACCTCGATCGTCTTCGGATAGATCTTGCGAACCTCGACACTTTCGACCCAGGGAAGATGGGCGATCTTCCGGCGGGCGGCATCGACGTCGAGGGCGACCAGGGAGGTCGTGCCGTCGAGGCCGATCAGCTGCAGGATCTCGATTTCGGACGTCTCCGAGTTGCCGGAAACCTTCACATCCTCGATCGCAAAACCCGCCGCCGTCGTCGTCGCCTGCGCAACGGCTTCGGTGTGGCCGCCGAGCGACATGCCGTAAAGCCCGGTTGCAGCCAGGAAAGCCAGCGCCGAGATCGTGCCGGTATGGGCCGGGATGTAGATGCGGCCACTGCCGAGACTGATGAGGAAACGGGTAACGCGGCGCAGCGGACGCGGCAGGACGAATCGCTCTTCGGCTTCCATGACCGGAAGCACGGCATGATGGCTGGGGCGCCCTATCCTCTTGACTGTCAACGCAAACAAGACGCGTCCTCCACCATCCACCGGAGAAACTCACCAAAGGAATAACCGGCATGACCGGCCATTTCGGGCACAAGCGAGGTTGGAGTCATGCCTGGCTGGGTATTGACCTCCAGCCAGATGATTTCGCCGTCTTCGGAGAAACGATCGTCGTAACGAAAGTCGGACCGACTGACGCCGCGACAACCGATTGCCTGATGCGCCCTTAGGGCCAATCTTTGTATTTTTTGGTAAATATTCGGTGAAATTTTTGCCGGGATGACGTGTTTTGAACCGCACGCTGCATACTTGGAATCGTAATCATAAAAATTGTGTCCCTGCGGCACCACCTCGGTGACGCCGAGCGCAGTCTCGCCCATGACGCCGCAGGTGAGTTCGCGGCCGTAGACATAGCGCTCGACAAGCACTTCCTCGCCGTAGCGCCACTCGGGCGAGCTGACGACTTGCGGCGGATGCGCCTGATCTTCCGTGACAATGACGACGCCGAAGCTCGACCCTTCCCGCACCGGCTTCACCACATAGGGAGGCTTCATCGGATGCGTCGAGGGAAAGGCGAAACGATTGATCACCTGCGATTCGGCGACCGGAATGCCGGCGGCGGCAGCAACAAGCTTCGCCTTGTCCTTGTCCATTGCCAGCGCCGAGGCAAGCACGCCCGAATGCGTATAGGGGATTTCGAGATATTCGAGGATGCCCTGAATGGTGCCGTCCTCGCCGAAGGGGCCGTGCAGCGCATTGAAGACCACGTCGGGCTTCAATGCGGCAAGCTTTTCCGAAACATCGCGCGCCACATCGATGCGCGTCACGTCGAAGCCTTCCGCTTCGAGGGCTTCTGCGCAAGCCTTTCCCGAGGAAAGGCTGACAGGCCGTTCCGAGGAAAATCCGCCCATCAGGACAGCGACATGCTTGCGACTCATCAACACCCCCAAAAATAACCTTCATTGTCGAAATCGACGCTTGCGCGAAGCTGTCTGCGCCGTTTCCGGCCTTTGTCCGACCTGCATGCATTAGAGCATCATTATGGTTAATGAAGTGTTTACTTTCGTTAACTTCTTCTTCCCAGGCGCGGCATTTGTCCGTGCCGCGCACTTGATTTTTCGAAGCTTCACATCTTCGAAGTGTCGAGGCGAATATCGCAGCCGATCTGTCAAAAAAGGAAAAGCCCGCATAGAAAAACCACGCGGGCTCAACGAGATAACCTCACGTCTTGCAGTCAGTCGGCGTCGTCGAGAACCTTCCACACCAGGCCGCCGAGCGCCCCGCCCGCAAGCGGCGCAATCCAGAACAGCCAGAGCTGCTGCAATGCCCAGCCGCCGACGAAAAGCGCCTGGCCGGTGGAACGCGCCGGATTGACCGAGGTATTTGTCACCGGGATGGAGATGAGATGGATCAGCGTCAGCCCGAGGCCGATCGCAAGCGGCGCAAAGCCCGCCGGCACCCGGCTGCTGGTCGATCCGAGGATGATGATCAGGAAGAACATGGTCAGCAGCACTTCGATCAGCAGTGCCGAAAGCAGCGAATAACCGCCCGGGGAGTTATCACCATAGCCGTTGGCGGCAAAGCCGCCGAGTTCGAAACCCGCCTTGCCGCTGGCAATGAGATAAAGCAGCGCGGCCGCGGCGACGGCGCCGACAAGCTGGACGCCGATATAGGGAAGCAGGCGTGCGGCGGGAAACCGCCCGGCGACCGTCAGGCCGAGGGAGACGGCCGGATTGAAATGCCCGCCCGAAATACCGCCGACGGCATAGGCCATGGTGAGCACGGTGAGGCCGAACGCAAAAGCCACCCCGACAAAACCGATGCCCAATTCGGGATAGGCCGCGGCAAGGACGGCGCTGCCGCATCCGCCAAAGACAAGCCAGAACGTGCCGAGAAACTCCGCAACAAGACTCTTTTGCATGCGCGCCTCCTAAATCTCAACCAGAGAGTTCACAGTGAATCTGCCACAATTCGAGTCCGGTCAAGCTGGCTGCAAATGCTGCGGCAAGCTTCGCGCAAGGATCGAGAAACTGTGTATCCGAGGAACACAGCCAGCGCGGCTTTTTTATTGATGCGCTCGGCACTTCCGGCTAACCGGAGCACTCAAGGTCAAGCGGGGAACATATCATGCGATGCCTCATCACCGGCGCGGCCGGCTTTGTCGGCGGGCCTCTCGTCGAAAGACTGCATGGCGAGAGGCTGTGGGAGGTTCGGGTGACGACGCGATCCGCAGCCGCCGGCTTTCCGGCAGAGATGCGGCATTTCCCCATCGAGATATCCAGCGAAACGGACTGGACGGCCGCGCTCGACGGTGTCGACGTCGTTGTCCATCTCGCCGCCCGGGTGCACATCATGAATGACCGCGCGGCCGATCCTCTGACGGAATTCCGCCGGATCAACACCGCCGCCACGCTCAATCTCGCCGAGCAGGCCGCACGCGCCGGGGTAAAAAGGTTCGTTTTCATCAGCAGCATCAAAGTCAATGGCGAAGAAACCGAACGGCCCTTCCGCCACGACGATACGCCGATGCCGCTCGATCCCTATGGCGTTTCGAAGCTGGAAAGCGAAATCGGCCTGCATGAAATCTCAGCCCGAACAGGCATGGAAGTCGTCGTCATTCGCCCGCCCCTCGTCTACGGGCCTGGCGCCAGGGGCAACTTCGCCCTGCTCGTCGGACTTGTCCGGAAGAAGATACCGCTCCCCTTCGCGTCGCTGAAGAACCACCGCACACTGGTTGCGCTTCCAAATCTCGTCGACCTGATCGTCACGGCCATGACGCATCGGGATGCGACCGGCCAAACCTTTCTCGCAGGCGACGGAGAAGATCTCTCCACGCCCGGGCTCATCGAGGGCATTGCCGCAGGCTTGGGTGTCAAACCGATGCTGCTCCCCTTCCCCCCCGCCTTGCTGCAGCTGGGCGCAAAATTGACGGGAAAAGACGCCGTCTACCAGCGTCTTTGCGGTTCCCTGCAGGTCGACATATCCCACGCCCGCGACGTGCTCGGCTGGTCGCCCATCGTCACGCCGCGCGAAGGTCTGAAGCTTGCCGTGAAGTAAAAAGCTATTCGCTGGTGACGCCGTGGAACGGGCGCACTTCGCGGCCGGGCATGAAGACGCCGAGCCGCTTGATTTCCCATTCGAGCTTGATGCCCTCTTTCTCGAAGACCTCGCGGCGCACCTGTTCGCCGAGATATTCGAGATCGTAACCGGTCGCCTGCCCCATATTGATCATGAAGTTGCAGTGAAGCGACGACATCTGCGCTCCGCCGATGACGAGACCGCGGCAGCCCGCCTCGTCGATCAGCTTCCAGGCCGAATGGCCGGCAGGGTTCTTGAAGGTCGAGCCGCCGGTCTTTTCGCGCACCGGCTGCACCGTCTCGCGGTGATTGCGCACGGCGTCCATCTCGGCGCGGATCTGGGCGCGCTCTTCCGGATATCCTTCGAACAGCACGGAGGTGAAGATCAGCTCGCTGGATGCGGTCGAATGACGATAGGAATAGCCCATCTCGGCATTAGACAGCACGTGCTTGTTGCCCTTGCGGTCGACCGCGTTGACCTCGATCAGCCGCTCGCGCGTCTCCACGCCATTGGCCCCGGCATTCATGCGCGCTGCGCCGCCGATGCTGCCCGGAATACCGTAGAAGAAATGAAAGCCGCCGATGCCGTTATCCATCGCCATCGCCGCCACATGTTTATCGGGGCAGATGCTGCCGGCCAGAATGCGGTTTTCGCCGGCAAGCTCGACGAAGCCGAAGCCCTTGGCGGACAGGCGCAGCACGACGCCGGGAATGCCGCCGTCGCGCACCAGGATGTTGGAGCCGACGCCGATCACCGTCAGCGGCACCTCTTCCGGCAAGATTTTCAGGAAGGCGACGAGATCGTCGATATCATGCGGCTGGAACATCAGCTCGGCGAGGCCGCCTGCCCTGAACCAGGTGACGCGGTCCATGGGGGCATCCGGCGTGATGCGACCGCGGATATCCTTTACACCGTCTCCGAGAGACGCGAGAAGCTTTTCCCCATTCACCTGTTTCATACGGACTTTCCCGATAGGCCTTCCAGTTGCTTGGGCAGCGCCGCCGCCCAGGATGTGATGCTACCAGCCCCCAACAGAACCACGAAATCGCCGGGCTTTGCAACCTCCGCAACCATCTGCGGCAGAAGCTCCGCCGAGGTGAGAAAGCGGGCGTCGCGATGGCCGCCGGATTTTATCCGCGAGACCAGCGACACGGAATCGATCCCCGCGATCGGATCTTCGCCTGCCGCATAGACCGGCGCCAGGAAAATGCTGTCGGCATCGTTGAAGCAGGCGGCGAATTCTTCGAACAAGCTTGCCAGGCGGCTGTAGCGGTGCGGCTGGTGGACCGCGATGATGCGCCCCTTGCAGGCTTCGCGGGCAGCGCGCAGCACCGCTTTGATCTCGACCGGATGGTGGCCGTAATCGTCGAAGATCTGCACCCCGTTCCATTCGCCGGTCAGCGTGAAACGGCGCTTGACGCCACCGAAGGAGGCAAGTCCCTTGGCGATATCGGCGCTCGATATGCCGAGCCGGTTGGCAACGGCGATCGCCGCCGTCGCGTTGGAAATATTATGCCGCCCCGGCATCGGCATGACCAGCCCCTTGAGCTCGATCACCTGGCCGGTGCGGCGGCGGCGGATTTCGACGTCGAAGATCGAGCGTGTGCCGTCGATGCGCACATTCTTGAAGCGTACGTCGGCCTGCGGGTTCTCGCCATAGGTGATGATCTTGCGATCCTCGATGCGGCCGACCAGCGACTGCACCTCGGGATGGTCGAGGCACATGACGCCGAAACCGTAAAACGGCACGTTCTCGACGAACTGCCTGAAGGCGGCGCGCACGGCGTCGAAATTGCCGTAATGGTCGAGATGCTCGGGGTCGATATTGGTGATGACGGCGACATCGGCAGGAAGCTTCAGGAAGGTGCCGTCGGATTCGTCGGCCTCGACCACCATCCACTCGCCCTCGCCCATGCGGGCATTGGTGCCGTAGGCATTGATGATGCCGCCGTTGATGACGGTCGGGTCGAGCCCGCCGGCTTCGAGCAGCGTTGCGACCAGCGACGTGGTCGTCGTCTTGCCATGGGTGCCGCCAATGGCAATCGCATTGCGGAAGCGCATCAGCTCAGCAAGCATTTCGGCGCGGCGCACCACCGGCAGCAGCTTTTCGCGCGCGGCGATCAGTTCCGGATTGCTCTTCTTGATCGCCGTCGAAACGACGACGACTTCGGCATCACCCAGGTTCTCGGCCCGGTGGCCGACGAACACTTCGATGCCCTTGTCGCGCAGGCGCTGGACATTGGCGCTGTCGGCCTGGTCGGATCCCTGCACCTTGTGGCCGAGATTGTGCAGCACTTCGGCAATGCCGCTCATGCCGATGCCGCCGATGCCGATGAAATGAACGAGGCCGATCGCCTTCGGCAGTTTCATGCGCGTGTCCTCTTCAATTCCGCAATTGTCCGTCCGGCGGCAATAGCCTCAACCATGTCGGCAAGCAAGTTCGCGGCATCGGGTTTTCCGGCGAGTTTCGCCGCCGCTGCCATGTGCGAAAGCTTTTCCGGATCGTTCATCACAGCCGTCAGGATCGCCGCGATCTTCTCCGGCGAAAGCTCCGACTGGGCGATTACCTTCGCTCCGCCGGTCGCAGCCAGCGCTGCCGCATTCGCCGCCTGGTCGTGATCGAGAGCGTGCGGGTAAGGCACTAGCACCGCCGGCCGGCCGATGACGGAGATCTCCGAAACCGTCGAGGCGCCTGAGCGGCAAATGACAAGATGGGCTTTCGCCAGCCTCTCGGCCATGTCGGTGAAGAACGGCGCGATATCGGCCCCCATCTCCAGCTTGGCGACGCAGCCGCCGACCATTTCCATATCCTCGGGACGCACCTGCTGGGTGATGCGCAGGCGCAGACGCAGCGCGTCGTCGAGCAGGCTGATCGCCGTCGGCAGCGCCTTGGAGAAATATTGCGCGCCCTGGCTGCCGCCGAAGACGACAAGATTGAAGGCTTCGCCGGGATGAGACGGCGTGTAAGGCACCTCCGCGGCAGCGATGATTGCCGGGCGGACCGGATTGCCCGTCGTCACCGTCTTGTCCGGGAAGGCGCCGCCCCTCTCCGGCAGGAAACCGCCGGCAATCCCCTGTACGCGGGTCGCCAAGGCCTTGTTGGCACGGCCCATCACCGCATTCTGCTCGTGGATCATCGTCGGCACGCCAAGCCTTGTGGCGGCAAGCAGCGGCGGCACTGTCGGATAACCGCCGAAACCGACGACGATGACGGGCTTCAGCCGCTGGATCAGCTTCTTTGCCGCCCGCATGCCGCTCCACAGCGTCCACAGCGAACGGGCGACGGCGACCGGGTTCTTCGAGCCGATCGTCGCCGACGGCACGACATGGATCTCTTCGGCCGGGAACTTGCCGGCATAGCGCTCGGCCCGGCTGTCGGTGACGAGATGCACCGAGTAGCCGCGCTCCTTCAGCTTGAAGGCCAGCGCCTCCGCCGGGAACACATGGCCGCCGGTTCCCCCGGCGGCAAGCAGCACGATGCCTTTGCTCATGGCCTTTTACTCCGCCGGCATGCCGTGCGGGACGCGGAAAAGGCTCCGGTCCTGCGCACGTTTTTCCGGTCGATGACGCGTCAGCGCCAGAATGAAGCCGGCGGTGACGCAGATCGCCACCATCGACGAGCCGCCGTAGGAAATCAGCGGCAGCGTCATGCCCTTTGCCGGCAGCAGCTCAAGGTTGACGCCGATATTGATGATCGACTGGATGCCCATCTGCAGCACCAGACCGGCAACGGCGAAGCGGTTGAAGTCGTTGCGCTCGCGATAGGCATGCGAGAGGCCGCGCAGCACCAGCACGGTAAAGAGCGCCACCAGCGCCATGCAGAAGACGATGCCGAACTCCTCGGCCGCGACCGAGAAGATGAAGTCGGTATGGGCGTCCGGGATGATGCGCTTGACGATACCCTCGCCCGGTCCCTGGCCGAACCAGCTGCCGCGGATGATCGCCTCGCGCGCCGTGTCGATCTGGAATGTGTCGCCCTCGCCGGTCATGAACTTGTCTATTCGCAACGCCACGTGCGGAAAGACGTAATAGGCGCTGAGCAGGCCGCCGGCGCCGCCGATGCCGAGCAGCATGATCCATATCCACGGCATGCCGGCCATGAAGAACATCCCGCCCCAGACGGCCGTGGTCAGGATGGTCTGACCGAGGTCGGGCTGCGCGACGAGCAGGGCGGCGACGATGGCAAACAGGATGATGGCGAAGAGATTACCGGGAATCTCCGGCTGGCGCGCATGTTCGGCAAACAGCCAGGCGCAAACCACGACGAAGGCGGGCTTCATGAATTCCGACGGCTGGATGGAAAGGCCGGCGATCCAGATCCAGCGCCTGCCGCCCTTGACCTCCTGCCCGACGAACAGCACCAGCACCATCATGGCGAGCGAGATGATCAAGAGCAGGATCGCCGTTCGCCGCACCTGCCGAGGCGTCAGGAACGACAGTCCGAGCATGACGGAAATCGAAGGGATCATGAAGGCCGCATGGCGCTTGACGAAGTGGAAGGGCTCGAGCCCGATGCGCTCGGCAACGGCGGGAGACGCCGCGAACGACAGCATGAAGCCGATGCCCATCAGGAAGATGAACATCGCCAGGAAGAAGCGGTCGATGGTCCAGAACCAATCGGCCAGAGGCCCACGTTCCGCGCGGCTTACCATGTCATTTCTCTCCTGTTGCCGAACCGATCAGCATCGCAATCCCGTCAAGCGCTGCCACGTGTCCGACGAAGGCTTCACCCCTGACTTCGAAATTCTTATACTGATCGAAGCTTGCGCAAGCCGGGGATAACATGACGGCCGAAGCGGCGGCCTCGTCGCGCTCGGCATCGGCCGCCGCATGCACGACCGCGCGCTCCAGCGTGCCCGAGATCTCGTAAGGCACGGCCTCGCCGAGCGTCGCTGCAAATTCCGCCGCCGCCTCGCCGATCAGATAGGCCTTGGCGATGCGCGGAAAATAGGGAGCGAGCGTGGTGATGCCGCCTGATTTCGGCAGGCCGCCGGCGATCCAGTAGATGCGATCATAGCTCGAAAGCGCCGGTGCCGCAGCATCGGCATTGGTCGCCTTGGAATCATTGACGAAAACGACGCGGCCACGCTGCCCCACCGGCTGCATGCGGTGCTTGAGGCCGGGGAACGAGGCAAGGCCGGCGCGGATATCGTCGGCGGAAACACCGACGGCAAGGCAGGCGGCGACAGCGGCTGCGGCGTTCTGCGCATTATGGCTGCCGCGCAGCGTCTGGATACCATAGAGATCGGCGAAGGGCAGCATGGCGCCGCCGGCGGCCTGAATGAGCCTGCTGCCCTCGGCATAAATGCCTGACGCCACCACGCTGCGGCGCGAAATGCGCACCACCTTGACACCCGCCCGCTCGACGCGGTCGGCAATCAGCGCCGAATGGCTGTCGTCGACGCCGACGATCGCCACATCGCTGCCGGCGACCAGCCGTTCCTTGACATCGGCGTAATGCTGCATCGTGCCGTGACGGTCGAGATGATCGGGCGTCAGGTTGAGCAGGATGCCGGCGGAAGGGTTCAGCGTCGGCGCCAGATCGATCTGGTAGGAGGAGCATTCGACGACGTAATAACGCCCGGCCTTCGGCGGATCGAGCGTCAGAACCGCGGTGCCGATATTGCCGCCGAGCTGTGTGTCGTAGCCTGCGGATTTCAGGATATGGGCGATCAGCGCCGTCGTCGTCGACTTGCCGTTGGTGCCCGTGATGGCGATGAACGGGCAATCCGGCGCATGGGCGCGGCGCTCGCGCACGAAGAGCTCGACATCGCCGACGATATCGACGCCGGCGGCGCGCGCAAGATCGACGGTCCAGTGCGGCTTCGGATGGGTGAGCGGCACGCCGGGCGAGAGCACGAACAGCGCCTGCTGGCTCCAGTCGATGGTGTGCAGGTCCTCGGTGCGGATGCCTTCGGCGGAAGCCTTGGCGACGCTGTCGGGATTGTCGTCCCAGGCGGTCACCTCGGCGCCGCCCGAAACCAGCGCCCGGGCGGTGGCAAGGCCCGAGCCGCCGAGCCCGAAGAGCGCGACCTTCCTGTCCTTGAGCGTCGTGACCGGGATCATCGCCGCCTCACCGCAGCTTCAGCGTCGAGAGGCCGAGCATCGCAAGGCCGACGGCGATGATCCAGAAGCGGATCACCACCTGGCTTTCGGTCCAGCCCTTCTTCTCGAAGTGGTGATGGATCGGCGCCATCAGGAAGACGCGCCGGCCGGTCATCTTGAAGAAGCCGACCTGGATGATGACGGAAAGCGTCTCCATGACGAAGAGGCCGCCGATGATCGCCATGACGATCTCGTGCTTGGTGGCGACGGCAACAGTGCCGATCGTACCGCCGAGTGCGAGCGAGCCGGTATCGCCCATGAAGATGGCGGCCGGCGGCGCGTTGAACCAGAGAAAGCCGAGGCCGGCGCCGATAACGGCGCCGAGAACGACGGCGAGCTCGCCGGTGCCGGGCACGAAATTGATCTGCAGGTAGTTCGCAAACACCACGTTGCCGGCGAGATAGGCAATGACGCCGAAGGAGGCGGCGGCGATCATGACAGGCACGATAGCAAGCCCGTCAAGGCCGTCGGTCAGGTTGACGGCATTGCCGGCGCCGACGATCACGAAGCCGCCGAAGACGACGAACATGATGCCGATATTGATCATGAAGTCCTTGAAGAAGGGAAAGGCGATCGACGAGCCGAAGGTCGAGCCGGCAACGCCCGAGGCAAGAGCGGTGCGCATCATGAAATAGACGGCGATGCCGGCGATGACGAATTCGATGCCGAGACGCGCCTTGCCGGAAAAGCCCATATGGCTCTGCTTGGTGACCTTGAGATAATCGTCATAGAAGCCGATCGCGCCGAAGCCGAGCGTCACCAGCAGCGTGGCGACGACATAGACGTTGGAAAGATCGGCCCAGAGCAGCGACGCGCCGACGATGCCGGCAAGGATCATCAGCCCGCCCATGGTCGGCGTGCCGGCCTTCTTGAAATGGGTCTGCGGCCCATCGGCGCGGATCGGCTGGCCCTTGCCCTGCCGGATACGCAGCGAATTGATGATCGTCGGTCCGAACAGGAAGACGATCAGGGCTGAGGTGAAGAGAGCAGCGCCTGTACGGAAGGTAATATATCTGAACAGATTCAGAAATTTGAAATATTCCGACAGTTCGACAAGCCAGATCAGCATTCAGGGCCCCTTATTTACCCGATCAAAATTCGCGTTGCGTGTCGGAAAATGGCGGGAACTTGTCAAGGAGCGCGGCAACGATCTTGCCGAAACCGATGCCCAGAGACGATTTCACCATCAACACGTCGCCTGGCGCGACCGAGTTCAATACATAATCCGTCAATTCGCCGGTGTTCTCGCGATATTCGACATGGACGCTTTCCGGCAGTGATTCCTTGAGCGCAGCCATCTCTGCGCCGGCAAGCCAGACATGTTCGATGCCGGCTGCAAGCAGCGGCACTACGAGATCGGTATGGACCTTCTGCGCATACTCGCCCATTTCAAGCATGTCGCCCAGCACGGCAATACGGCGTCCGCGACTGGTCGGCTCGGAGGCCGCCAGCAGTGCGATCGCCGCCCGCATCGAAGCCGGATTGGCGTTGTAGCTTTCGTCGATCAGCGTGAAGCTGCCGCTGCCGATGGAAAGCCGGTGGCGCTTGCCCCTGCCCTTTTCCGGCTTCAGCGTCGCCAGCGCTGCGATCGCCTTTTCCATGTCGGCGCCGACGATCCTGACGACCCCGAGCGCTGCAAGCGCATTCTCGGCGATATGGCGGCCGGGCGCGCCGATCGCGACTTCCAGCGTCTCACCGCCGATCGTCAGCCACAGCGTCGAATTCTCATCTGCGCCGTTGAATTCGGCGAGGCGGAATTCGGCCTTGGCATGCTGGCCGAAGGAATGAATATGCTCGATGCCGAGCGACTGTGCGGTTCGGTCGAGGAAGTTGAACTGGTCATTGTCGCGGTTGAGCACGACATGGCCGCCCGGTTCCAGCCCTTCGAAGATCTCCGCTTTGGCGGCGGCGATCTCCTTGATGTTCTTGAAATTACCGAGATGGGCCGGCGCGATGGTCGTGATGATGGCGACATGGGGACGGATCATCTCGACCAGCGGCCGGATTTCGCCGGGATGGTTCATGCCGACTTCGAAGACACCGTAATCCGTATCGTCAGGCATGCGCGCCAGCGTCAGCGGCACGCCCCAATGATTGTTGAAGGAGGCGACGGAGGCATGCACCTTGCCGGAGGGCGACAGCACGTGCCGCAGCATTTCCTTGGTGGTCGTCTTTCCGACAGATCCCGTCACCGCGATGATCCGGGCCTTGGAGCGCTGGCGCGAGGCAAGGCCGAGCCGGCCGAGTGCGGCGAGCACGTCTTCCACGACGATCATCGGCACCGTCAGGCGGCCCATGGCGGGAAGCCTCGCCTCACTGACGACGAGAAGGGAGGCGCCGTTCGCCATCGCCATCGATGCGTAGTCGTGACCGTCGACACGGTCGCCCTTGATCGCGAAGAAGGCCTCGCCTGGAGCAATCGAGCGGCTGTCGATGGAAATGCCGGTGATGCCTTCGGGCAGAGTGCCGAAGGGGCGCCCCGCCATCGCCGCGATCATATCTTCGGTCGTCCAGAGCCAGCTCAAGATTGCAGTTCCTCCAAGGCCTTGCGCACCTCCGCATGATCGGAGAACGGCAGGGTGACGCTGCCGATCGTCTGCCCTTCCTCATGCCCTTTGCCGGCGACGATCAGCGTATCGCCGGATCGCAACATGCCCACAGCCTCGCGGATCGCCTTCGCGCGATCGGCAATTTCCGAGGCGCCGGATGCTGCCGCCATGATCTCCGCCCGGATTGCGGCCGGCTCCTCCGAGCGCGGATTATCGTCGGTGACGATGACGACGTCGGCAAGTCGGCAGGCGATTTCGCCCATGATCGGCCGTTTGCCGCGATCACGGTCGCCGCCGCAGCCGAAGACCACGACGACGCGGCCGGTGGTGAAGGGCCGGACCGAGCCCAGCACGTTTTCCAGCGCGTCCGGCTTATGGGCATAGTCGACATAGGCGAGCGCGCCGTCTTTCGTATGGCCGACGAGTTCGAGACGGCCGGACGCGCCGACGAGTTTCTCGAGCGCGGCCATCGCAACTTTCGGCTCGACTCCGGTCGACATGGCAAGACCTGCCGCGACCAGGGCGTTGGCCACCTGGAAATCGCCGGCCAGCGGAATATCCACCTCGAAGATTTCGCCGTCGATATGGATCTCGGCGGTCTGCTTGTGGCGGAAGTGCTCGACACGCTTCAACGTAAGGTAATCGCCCTTGCGCCCGACGGTGCGCACATCGTGACCGGCATCGGCGGCAGCTTTGATCGCCTGCGCCGACCACGGATCGTCGGCGAAGATCACCGCAGGCGCGCCCTTCGGCAGCAGCTGGAAAAGCCGCATCTTGGCGGCCATATAGGCTTCGACGGTCGGATGATAATCCATGTGGTCGCGGCCGAGATTGGTGAAGGCGGCGGCGGCAAGCTTGACGCCGTCGAGCCGGCTCTGGTCGAGGCCGTGGCTGGAAGCCTCCATCGCCGCATGCGTGACACCTTCGCCGGCAAGTTCGGCCAGTAGCTTGTGCAGCGACACCGGATCGGGTGTCGTCAGCGCACCATATTCGTTGCGCGTCGGCGAGACGACACCTGTCGTGCCGATCATCGCCGCCGCATGGCCCGCATGCGCCCAGATCTGTCGAGTGAAGGAGGCAACAGAGGTCTTGCCCGCCGTGCCGGTGACGGCGACCATGGTCTCTGGCTGGCTACCGAAGAAACGCGAAGCGGCGATCGAAAGAAAACGGCGCGGCTCCTTGACCGCAAGCACGGGGATGGAAGCCTCGACGGACTGGGAGGCGATCGCGACGGCTGCACCCCGGCCGGCGGCATCGGCGATGAAGCCCGCGCCATCCGCCTTGGTGCCGGCGACTGCGACGAAGGCATTGCCCTGCGCCACATGGCGGCTGTCCGAAGACAGACCTGAAATATCAAGCAGGCCTGCCGGGCCTTCGAGCTGTGCTTCAATTTCCGGAAACTGATCTCCGGCCAGGTCTCGCAATTTCATCGAATGCACTTTTCTCTCTTGAAGCCGGTCCACCCCTCGCGAATCGGCGCCGATATTCATTCACACTCAATAAGACACCAGCAAGGCCGATCCGCCCTCCCCGAATTTCGGCTCGATGCCGAGAATGGGAGCTGCGCGGCTGATGATCTCGCGGGCGATCGGGCCAGCGGTACCGGCAGAGATCGTTCCGCCATATTGTTTTTCGCCGGTCTTCGGCTCGTCGCAGAAGGTGATCACCGCATATTTGGGATCGTTGATCGGGAATGCGGCAATAAAGGAATTAAAGTTCAAGGTCGCGGAATAACGGCCGTTCACCACCTTGTCGGCCGTACCGGTCTTGCTGCCGACGGCAAAGCCCGGCACCCGGGCGACACGGCCCGATCCCTTGTATCCGTTGAAATCGAGCAGATAGCGGATTTCGTCGCTGGTCGTCTTTTTGATGACCTGCGTGGCGATTTCATCGGCCTGTTCGCGGCTGCGCGGCAGGAATGTCGGCTCGATCAGCTTGCCGCCATTGACCAGAGCGGCGGCCGCCACCCCGGTCTGCAGCGCCGTCGTCGAGACGCCGTGGCCGAAGGAAATCGTGATCGAATTGATCTTCTTCCACACCCTCGGCTGGCTCGGCATCTTCACTTCAGGCAGTTCGGTCTGCATCTTGGTCAGCAGGCCGAACTTGGTCAGATAGTCCTTCTGCGCGTCGATGCCGACGATATCGATGACGCGCGCGGTGCCTATATTCGACGAATATTGGAAAATCTCAGGCACGGTCAGCCAGCGGCGCTGGCCGTGGAAGTCGTGAATGGTAAAGCCGCCGATATAGATCGACTTGCTGGCATCGAACGTGTCGGTCATCTTCACCTTGCCAGTGTCGAGCGCCATCGCCAGCGAAAAGGTCTTGAAGGTCGATCCCATTTCGAAGGTGCCGTTGGTCATCCGGTTGAGCCAACCCTCCTTGGCGCCTTCCTGCGGATCGTTCGGATCGAAATCCGGCGCCGAGGCCATGGCCAGCACTTCCCCGGTATGCACGTCGATGACGGCAGCACCCGCCCCCTTGGACTGGAAGTTGTTGACGGCGTTGACGACCGCATCCCGGACGATGTTCTGGACGCGCAGGTCGATCGACAGCCGCACCGGCTCCAGCGGTTGGTCGCTGGTCATGCCGACCGAGGCGAGATCAGCAAGCCCCTGGTCGTCGATATATTTCTCCATGCCGGCGACACCGCGGTTGTCGATGTTGACATAACCGAGGATATGCGCAGCGGTCGAGCCGCCCGGGTAGAAGCGGCGCTTTTCCGGCCGGAAGCCGATGCCGGGAATGCCGAGCGCCAGGATCTGGCTCTGCTGCTTCGGCGTCAGCTGCCGGCGCAGCCAGGCGAAATGCGAGGTTTTGACCGAGAGCTTCTTATAGGTATCCCGGACGTCGAGCTCCGGCAGAACAGTCGCAAGCTTCTCGACCGCCTCGTCGGCATCGACGATCTTGTTGGGTTCGGCAAACAGCGAGACGGTGCGGATGTCGGTCGCCAGCACTTCGCCGTTGCGGTCGAGAATGTCGGGGCGCGAAGCCATCAGCCGGTCGGGCGGCAGGATGCTGGAGACGACCTCTTGATCCTTCATCGCATATTCGACGAGACGACCGCCGATGACGACGTAGACACCCATGAAGCCGAGGATCAGCAGGCCGACGCGGCTTTTTGCCTGCCCTGATTTCTTCTTGCGGGATCCCTCGATCGCCAGGCCGGCAGGAGAAGGACCGCCGAAACGATTGTAAACGCCGGCGGAGAAATGCGCCTGGCTCTTCAAGACCATGATGCGGGAAAGAAACGACATTATTCCACCGACCCCGTTTCGATCTCGTCTGCTTCATCCTCCTCCGCGGCGCGCGGCGCGGGCTTGGGAACAGGCTGCGCCTTGGTCGTAACCGTCGCGCTGGCGAGAGCCGCGCCCTTGGCGCTGGCTCCTGTTGCGCCCTTGGCGCTGGCCCCGGTCGCGCCTTTGGCGCTGGCCTCGGTCGCGCCTTTGGCGCTGGCCTTGGCCTCCGTTACCTCAGGCACGGGAACCTCGGATTTCAGCATCGGCAATTCCTTGGCATGCACCAGCGACGTCGATTGCGTCGGCTGCAACTGCAACTCGTCATCATAGGCCTTGACCAGCCGCTCCAGCCGGTTCGGCTGCGATTGCAGCGCCCAGTCGGCCTTGAGAAGGTCGATCGTGTCCTCCTCGAGCTTGATCTCGGCTTCGAGGCGATGAACCTCTTCGAGCTTCAATTCGGCGCGATGCTTGATCGTGTAGGTGACGGCGGCGGTGGCCGTCATGACGCCGATGAGCACGAGATCGAACGTTTTCAGCATATCAACCTCCAAGCTTTCCGAGACTGGCGAGATTGGGAAACCCGAAGAGCGACATATCCGCAGCTTCAGCGGCGGCCTCCGTCCTCAGGCCGGCGCGCAGTTTGGCGGAACGGGCGCGCGGATTGATCTCCGCCTCCGCCTCACTTGCCGAAACCATCGGCTTGCCGATCGCCGCAAAAGTTGCCGCCCGCTCATGCGCGACCGGCAGATGCCGCGACCCCGACGCCTTGCCGGCGCGGTCGGAGAAGAATTTCTTGACGATGCGGTCTTCGAGCGAATGAAAGGTGACGACGACGAGCCGGCCGCCCGGCTTCAGCGCCGCTTCCGCCGCAAACAGCGCCTCTGCGAGTTCGCCGAGCTCGTCATTGACGAAGATGCGCAAGGCCTGGAAGACACGCGTTGCCGGATGGATCTTGTCCTTCATCTTGCGGGGCGTGACCAGCTCGATGAGACCGGCAAGATCGCGTGTCGTCTCGAACGGCTTTTCCTCGCGACGCTTCTCGATCGCATGCGCGATGCGCGGCGCCTGGCTTTCCTCACCGAGGAAATGGAAGATGCGGATGAGATCGGCGACCTTGGCGCGGTTGACGACATCGGCGGCCGAAACGCCTGCGGCCGACATACGCATGTCGAGCGGCCCGTTCTTCTGGAAGGAGAAACCGCGCTCGGCCTCATCGATCTGCATCGAGGAAACGCCGATATCGAGGACGACACCGTCGAGCCCGCCTTGCGGCGCATGATCGGCAAGATGTGAGAATTGCGAATGAACGAGCTTGAGACGGCCACCATGGGCGGCGACCATTGCCTGGCCGGAGGCAATCGCCGTCGGATCGCGGTCGAGCGCGATCACCTCGGCGCCGGCCGCAAGAATGGCTGAGCTGTAACCGCCAGCACCGAAGGTACCATCAAGGATGAGCTTGCCGGGCGCGGGCGCCAGCGCCGAAAGCACTTCATCAAGAAGGACAGGAATGTGACGAACCGGTCCGCCACCGGCATCAGTTGAACCTCCGCCAGGATTCGCCACCATTCCGTTCCCTCGTTCTTTCAGGAACGCTTGCCCGCCAGCTTGCGCTCCCCTCGTGCCTGCGCCTGCGCAGCCACAAAAGCCTGCGGCTGCCAAAGCTGAAAATGATCCGCCCGACCGACGAAGGTCACCTCGTCCGAGATGCCGGTAAAGCCGCGAATGAAATCCGTGACCATCAGCCGCCCCTCGGCGTCGAGCTTCATGAAGACCCCGCCTCCATGAATGAGAAGCGACATCTCGTTCGCATCCGGCGAAAACGGATCCTCCGCAGCAATCTGCCGTTCGAATCTTTCGAGAAGATCCGGACCGCCGACGCTGATCGCCGGAAACACAAAGTCCTGGAAGCAATAGAGCTCCTGAACATTGCGCTGCACCAGCACGGAACGAAATGCCGAAGGCACGGAAACCCTGCCCTTGGCATCGATCCTGTTGGTCGCATTCGAAAGGAAGCGGCTCATCACACGAAACATCCGTTCCCGCAGGGATCCGGACCAAAAGACGCCCGAAACTCCCAATATCAGGCACAGCTTCGCAAGCCGGATGAGCAAAAACCCCTCCGACGCTTCCGGAGAGGAAGACGCCTTTGCTTTGCGATGAATGGGCAGGTGATTGCCCTGGTGCAGTGCGCATTTGGGATAGCATGGGACCATATGGGCGTCAATGGGATACGCCCATTTTGCAACAGACGCATAATCAAAAATTTATAAGCTGTTAAGTTTAACAAAGAGTTAGGATCGCCCTGTCGCGATGGTCGAGCGGCGGTGCTTTTGCAAAAAGAATTTTCAACGGGCGGATTGCATGAGCATCCACTTGAAAACCTTCGAATTCAGCGGCTTACGGGGAAATGATTCCTGAAATCAGGGCTTGATCGCGCCACAAAAGTTAATCGCCAGTTGGCCTGTAAGCCGGGTTCTGTATGGCTCCGGCGTGAACCGGAACGTGGCAGCCATTCCTCTGGGACAGCGTTCGCACGCTGCCTCGCGCAACCCACCCGGATGACTGGCCTGGAAACCGGCCGGAAGGCCTTTCGGCCTGCCGCGTCATCCCTATTCGGTCTTGCTCCCGGTGGGGTTTACCGTGCCATTTCCGTTGCCGGAGATGCGGTGGGCTCTTACCCCACCCTTTCACCCTTACCTGTCATGACAGGCGGTTTGCTTTCTGTGGCACTTTCCCTGAGGTCGCCCTCGCCGGACGTTATCCGGCACCGTGTTTCCGTGGAGCCCGGACTTTCCTCACCCTACCGCCTTTCGGCATTGATAAAGCGCGGCTGCCCAGCCAACTGGCAGGGGTCCCATAAACGAGAGAGACGGCAATTGCCACCTAAATCAAAATTTATTTAGCGAAATTGCGGTGTGAAATCCGTGGAGTAGCCCTGTTCGCTGATTCTGCCCGACAAAAGCAGCTCGGCCCCAAGCCGGCCGATTTCGTCCGAGCTCTTCGCCGAGGTGCCGGCGCAGCCCGTCAGCACCGCGATTTCAGGCGATGAGGTGTAGCCGATCATCGGGTAGCCGCTTTCCGTCTGCGAGACGACGCAGGCCGCCGTCGAAATCGAGCGCGGCGCCAAATCGGGCACGAGACCTTCGACGATGCGTTCGTGATAGGCGCGCACGGTCTCGCGCCCCTCGGTTTTGAACCAGGCGCGCATCGCTACCGCGTCGCCGAGCGCCAGATCGTCGGGGTCGCCACCGATCTTCAGATAGAATTTGCCGTCGGGATAACGGATCGGCGGCAGCAGATAAATATGGGTGCCGGGCACATTCAGAATGAGTGACGGCATGGTCGCAAGGCGCGCCGCGTCGGCTTCGCTCACTTCAAAAAGCGTGACGGTCCGACCATAAACCGTCATGGCAACCGGCTTCGGCAACAGATTCTCTGCAATGGAAAATCCGCCCGCAGCCAGCAGCACCTTTTCACCGCGATAGCTTCGGCCGCCGGCGGTCTCGACGACAGCCGATCCGCCCTCGCTGCGGATCGAGACAACATGGTCGCGAATGACCGCAGCACCTACCTTTTCAGCCAGCAGCGACTGCGCCTTCACCAGCTTGCGCGGACTGATATGCCCGGCCCCTCTCGCCTCGAAGACGCCGGCGGCGACATCGGGGAAGGCAAAGAACGGAAAGGTGGCCTTCAGCCCGGCCGCGTCGATAAGGCTGGTCTCGACATCCAGCGAAACGGCCGCCTGCCGGGTTTTTTCGAGATAATCGCCTCGATCAGCGCCAACGACGACGCAGCCAGCCTCGCGATAGAAGTCGATGCCGCTGTCACGGGCAATCTCGCCGTAGCGGCCGATCGAGCGATTGGCGAGCAGTGCCCAGTTGCGGTCGGGATCAATGGTGCGGGTGATGCGCCCCTCGTCGTAATGGCTGGCAAAGACGCCCTGATGCGCCTTGCGATCATCGGGCTCGTCCGGGCCGATCACCGCCACGCCATCCACTTGGCGCGCCAGATGCCGCGCCGCCGCAGCCCCCATCAGCCCGCGGCCGACGACGATATATTTGAAATCGACTGCCATGATGCTCCCTTTCAGGCAAAGACCGGCGTCAACTCGCCGCCGAAATCCTTGTCGCCGAGCGCCCCTTCGCTCAGCAGCACGGCCCCCAATCGCCCCAGTTCGTCGGAAGATTTGGCCGCGACGAAATTGCCGCCGGTGAGCACCGCGATGCGCGGCGACTGCGTAAATCCGGCATAGGGATAACCGGTGGGCGTGAAATTCGCCACGCACGGCCCCGAGGTCACCGGGCAGCCGGCAAGTGCCGGCATCAACGCCAGGGCGATGCGCGAGAGATGCTCGCGCTCGGCCACGCTGCCATCGGAACGGAACCACGCGCCGACATCCTCCAGCTCACTGAAAGAAAGCATCTCGGTATCGCCGCCGAGCTTCAGATAGGTCTTGCCGTCGAGATAACGCACCGGCGGCAGGATATAGATGTGGTCCTCCTCCCGCTCGCCGAGCACGATCGTCGACGGCATATCTCCGAAGATCGCCATCTCGCGCTCGCCGATCTTATAGAAGGCGACCGTGCGCGCCATCACCCTGGTATCGACCGGACGCGGCAGCAGGGCATGGAAATTGCTGAAACCGCCGGCAGCGACCAGTACGCGCTCGGCGCTGTAGCTTCTGCCGCCGGCCGTCGTCACTTCGACATGGGAACCGGCGTCGCGCACGGATGTCGCGGTTGCCTCGATCAGCGAGACGCCGCCTTGTTCGGCAAGTCTCGCCTGCGCCCGCACCAGCGCCCGAGGGTTGATGTGGCCGGCGCGCTTGCGCTCGAAGTATCCGGTGAATTCAGGATTGACGGCAAGATAGGAAAAACGCTGGCGAAGGTCCGACGGCGCGATGGTCTCGACATCGCTGCCGAGCGTCCGGCTGACGGTGAGCGCCCGGTTGATATAGTCTTGCTCATCCTTGGGCGGCGGACCGGCAAAGAGGCAGCCTACTTCCGAATAGAAGGAAATGCCGCTCCTTGCCTCGATCTCGCGGTAGCGGTCGAGCGCACGGGCGGCGAAACTTCCCCAGGCCAGATTGCCGTCGAAGGTGCGGGTGATGCGCGCTTCGTCGTAATGGCTGGCGAATATCCCATGATGGGCTTTGCGTTGCTCCGGCTCGCGCGGGCCGATCAGCGCAATGCCGTCGGCCATCGAGGCGAGATGCCGTGCGGCAGCCGCCCCCATCATGCCGCGCCCGATGATGATGAACCTGAAATCGACTGCCATACCTAACCTCGTCTCGAGGTGGCCTAACCTCATATCGAGGTGGCCCACCTCGTTTCAGGCGGGGATATCACGGCAAGCATCCTGATTCATATCGCAAAAATGCCGGAAGAATTTTCGCCCGGCGCGTCCGGCGAAGCTCAGTCGAGCATCGCCAGCACCTTGCCGCAATAGGTCTTCGAAACCGGGTTCATGCGCGTGGCGGCATGGCCGGCATTGTATTTCAGGATGGTGTTGCAAGTCTGCCCGCCGCCAAGCTGATGGGCGGCCGCCAGATATTTCATCCCGTATTTGATGTTGGTCTCCGGATCGAACAGGCCCTTCCTCGTGCCGGAATAGCCCATCATCCGCGCCGTCGCCGGCTTGATCTGCATCAGGCCGATTTCGCCGGCGCTGCCGCGTGCCTTCGGATTGAAATTGCTCTCGACACGCACGACGGCCTGGGCGAGCGCGACCGGCACGTCGTATTCAGCGGCATATTTATTGATCAGCGCGGCATAGGGAACGCTGGCGGAAAAATCGGGCATGGCATAGCCGCTCTGGCGATCGACGGTTTTCAGCGGGACGGTTTGGGCCCTGGCGCCCCAGTCATCACCAGCCAAGGCAAAACTATATCCCGCCAGCAGCATGCCAACGCATGCCGCAGCACCAACAATCATATTCTTCATGTAGTCTATTCACTCCGACCCATAGAATTGCAGGACTGCGCGCCTCGCCGTCATCCGGTCATACGCGATCAAGGACTGATCGTGTTCCGCAGCAATTCTTATCGTTTCATTTGGCGCTCGTGGTTACACTTGAAAAAGCCGTGAGCGCTGCTCAGCGGGCGTTCTTAGACCATCGCAATGAGGAGATAATAGGGAGATGATGTGGCGAGGCGGTTTTCTCGCCAGCCGCGGAAATATCGGCCGGAAATCGGCCTCTTGCGCTCAGTAATAACGCGGCAGCGCCGACAGCAGCCGGTGCAGCGTGTCGATCGTCGAGAAATCGGCGATGCCATCCACCCGTTCAGGCCGGAAATGGCGCTGGAAAGCTTCCACGTCACCTGCCGTCTTTTCGGAAAATTGGCCCGTAATTTCAGTGGAGTAACCATAGAGAGACAGCATCGACTGCAGCGCTTCGACAGGCTGACCGGCATCACCTTGCTGGAAGAAGCGCCCACCGGTGATCGTTGCCGGCTCGACCCAGTGCCCGATGCCTGCCCTATGGAGCTCGGCCCAGGGGAATTTTTCACCCGGATCGACCTTGCGGATCGGGGCCACATCGGAGTGCCCAAGGACCCGTTCCGGCGCAATCGACCAACGTTTGACACAGTCGCGACACAATTCGATCACTGCGGCGATCTGCTCTTTGGGGTAATCGGGAAGCCCGCCGGGATGGCCGGCATTGGCGATCTCGATGCCGATCGACAGCGAATTGATATCCGTCTCGCCATGCCAGCTGCTCTTTCCCGCGTGCCAGGCACGCCGCACCTCCGGCACGAGCTGGATCACTTCGCCGTTCTCATGCACGAAATAATGGCTGGAAACCTGGCTCTCGGCGCGACAGAGCCAGTCGAGCGCACCGAGAGCCGTCGGCATGCCGGTATAGTGCAACAGGATCATGTCCGGACGGCGCCCGTCCGCGCGCTCGCCATGGTTCGGCGAAGGCTGCACGCGGGCGCTGCCGCAGTCGGCCTCGAAAGAGGTCATGCGGCGCGGCGTTCCTTCTCGATCGCCGCATACGCCGCGTTCAGCGCCGCCATGCGCTCATTGGCGATGACGTGGAACTCCTTCGGCACGCCGCGCGAGATCAGCCGATCGGGATGATGTTCGCTGACAAGGCCGTGATAGCGGCGGCGGATGGTCGGGAAATCGTCCGAAGGCAACACACCGAGCACCTTGTAGGGATCGCCGCCTGTGGAGACGTGACGGGCGGCGATCTGCTCGAATCGCGTCTCGCTCATCTGGAAGATCTCGCCGATATGGCTGAGGAAATTCAGTTCCTTCTCGTGGATCAGCCCATCGGCCTTGGCGATATGGAAGAGACCGTCGAGCACGTCTTCGAGCACGGTGCAATTGGCCGCACAGGTAACGCAGAGCGTCGAGAGCCGTTCGGCATAGGCTTCGTAGCCGGCCACGTCCTGACGTGCGAGGTTGTAAAGCCTGGCGACGTTCTTTGCCTGGTCCTGTGGGAATTCGAAGATTTCGCGGAAGGCTTCGACTTCCTTCTCGCTGACGATGCCGTCGGCCTTGGCCATCTTGGCCGACAGCGCGATGATCGCCACGGAGAAAGCCACCTTGCGCCGGGTCTCCGGATCGCCTTCGAAAACCGTTCGGATAGCCTCGACCACCGCAGACAGCGCATTGCCCGCGGTATTGCCAATGGCATTCAACAGTTTTTCCCAGAAGGACATCGAAATCTCTCGCACGCTTGTCAACTTATATGCAGATAGCTTGACCAAAGAATCGTAGCCTTTGCAAGGCGGCTATTGGTCGTAGGGCCGAACACAGTTTTCACGATTTGGTAATTGTCGCACCGCAGCAAAGGTTCCTCCTATGCTCGGCACCTCCGCTTCGCGGCGCGCCGCGCCGGCAATTTCCACAAGAGTTCTCGGCAGTCAGAACCGGCTTGAAACGATTATATCAACTCTTCCGGCCGCAACGCGGCAGAAAGGCGCTTTTTCGTAAATTCTTTACTTTACAGGCTCCCTTCCCTGCCGCATCCATGCGCTCATGCATGTCGCCCGGAAGTGTGCAGCGGATCCGGGATAACGACATCCATGAAAACAATGCGCTAACGCGCGTCTCTTGAATCGAATTCGAGGCGACGCCTGTCGCTGAAGCCGCCGCACCGAAACGCCATAGGAGGGATCATGGCCAAGCAGAAAGTTGCAATGCTGACCGCCGGAGGCCTGGCGCCCTGCCTTTCCTCCGCCGTCGGCGGCCTCATCGAGCGCTACAGCGACATCGCCCCCGACCTCGATCTCGTCGCCTACAAGTCCGGCTATCAGGGCGTATTGCTCGGCGACAGCATCGAGATCACCCGCGAGATGCGCGAAAAGGCGCCGCTGCTGCATCGTTATGGTGGCTCGCCGATCGGCAACAGCCGCGTCAAGCTGACCAATGCCGCCGACTGCGTCAAGCGTGGCCTGGTCAAGGAAGGCGACAACCCGCTGCGGGTTGCCGCCGAACGCCTCGCCAGTGACGGCATCACCATTCTCCACACGATCGGCGGCGACGACACCAACACCACCGCTGCCGACCTTGCCGCCTATCTCGCCGCCAACGGCTACAACCTGACCGTCGTCGGCCTGCCGAAGACCGTCGACAACGACGTCGTGCCGATCCGTCAGTCGCTCGGCGCCTGGACGGCCGCCGAAGTCGGCGCGCATTTCTTCGACAATGTCGGCAATGAACAGACGGCCGCGCCCCGCACCCTCGTCATCCACGAGGTCATGGGCCGCCATTGCGGCTGGCTGACCGCCGCGACCGCCCGCGCCTATCTCCAGCGCACCAGCCGCAACCAGTATGTCGACGGCCTGATGATGGACGCGCATCTGAAAAGCATCGACGCCGTCTACCTGCCTGAAATGGCCTTCGACCTCGACGCCGAGGCCGCCCGCCTGAAGGAAAGCATGGACCGCAATGGCCACGCCACGGTCTTCGTCTCTGAAGGCGCCTGCCTCGATGCCATCGTCGCCGAGCGCGAAGCCGCCGGCGAAACCGTCAAGCGCGACGCCTTCGGCCATGTGAAGATCGACACGATCAATGTCGGCGCCTGGTTCCAGAAGCAGTTCGCCAGCCTGTTGAACGCCGAACGTTCCCTCGTGCAGAAATCGGGCTATTTCGCCCGCTCGGCGCCTGCCAACAGCGACGACCTCAGGCTGATCCAGAGCATGGTCGATCTTGCCGTCGAAAGCGCGCTCAACAAAGTCTCCGGCGTCACCGGCCACGATGAAGCGCAGAATGGTAAATTGCGCACTATAGAATTCCCGCGCATCAAGGGCGGCAAGGCTTTTGACCTGTCGACGGCATGGTTTGCCGAAGTCATGGACAATATAGGCCAGAAATACAAAGAAGCGTGATTGACGGATGGTTAATATGATGTCTTTGCTTGTTCCTGAGGAATAGGAGGAGACACCATGTCACTTGAAGCTTGGCTCGCTTTTGCGGCCGCATCCGCCATCATGCTGGCCATACCGGGACCGACGATACTGCTCGTCGTTTCCTATGCGCTCGGTCATGGACGCAGGACTGCGTTTGCGACGGTGAGCGGCGTGGCGCTTGGTGACTTCACCGCGATGACGGCGTCTCTCTTCGGTCTTGGCGCCGTCCTCGCCGCCTCCGCCACCCTCTTCACCGTTTTGAAGTGGATCGGCGGCGCCTATCTGATCTGGCTGGGAATCAAGCTGTGGCGGGCGCCTGTCATCGGCGAACCGGTTGCCGACAACGACAATCTGCCGGAGGAAAAATCGCTCAAGATCTTCCTCCACGCCTATGTCGTTACCGCCCTTAATCCGAAGAGCATTATCTTCTTCGTCGCCTTCGTGCCGCAGTTCCTCAATCCGGCCCTGCCCTTCGTCGGCCAGATGGCGATCATGGAAGCGACCTTCCTCGTGCTGGCGATCCTCAACGCTTCCGCTTATGCGTTTCTCGCCCATACCGCGCGCGGACTGATTCGCAAGGCGAGCGTTCAGCGGGCTGTGAACCGTACGGGCGGGACCCTGCTGATCGCGGCAGGCGCCGTAACCGCCGGGTATCGCCGTATTGCAGCCTAGAAATAATCCGTGGTTGCCGGAATGCCACGAATAGGTTAATGGGGTCGTCGGATTTAAGCTTTTTAGTAACTTTTATAACGCTGCCGGGGCGGCGCGATTTCACGAAAGTGGCGGAATGGTAGCGATCGGATTGTCCGGCCTGAAACGCAGTTTTGTCGTTTCGACGATACTCTGCTGCGGCATGATGGCGGGCTGTGCGAGCGTCGAATACACGTCCCAGGCCGAACTGACCGCTGCCCAGACCGTGGTGCCGATGCCGAAACCCGGTGAAGACGCCACGCTTGCTGCAATCCCGACAGCCGAAGGCACGGCCGGTCAGGCGGTCGCCGGAGCCACCCTTCCCCAGGCATCTCCTGCCCTGACCGCGACGGCGATGCCGACCGTGACAGCCTCTCAACCTGCCGATCTCACCATGCAGCCGGCGGCCTATGCACAAATCCCGCTGACACCCGAGATGACGGCGATCCAATCCGTGGTGCCGACGCCGCGTCCGGGAGCCCCAGCACAGCCGACGACGCAGCTTGCCTTTGCCGCGACACCGCAGAACGGCGCGCTTGCGGCCCTTGCCGCAGTCGACACCACCCCGCGTGCCAGCATGGATTACGGCTTCGACGAATCCGGGCCGATCGATCCGCCGACGGCGCCGCCGATGTTCAGCGACGACGACAAGGACGATGCGCCAACGGTCGAAAAGAGCTTCGTCACCAAGCTCATTCAGAAATATTCGAAGCTCTACGAAATTCCCGAGACGCTGCTCCACCGCATCGTCCATCGCGAGAGCCGGTACAATCCGAAGGCCTACAACAAGCGTGGCTATTTCGGCCTGATGCAGATCAAGTACAACACTGCCAAATCAATGGGGTATGACGGCGCCCCGGGCGGTCTCTTCGACGCCGAGACCAACATCAAATATGCCGCGAAATATCTGCGCGGCGCCTGGCTCGTCTCCGACAGCAAGGAAGACGATGCCGTGCGTCTCTATGCGCGCGGCTATTATTACGACGCCAAGCGCAAGGGCATGACCGACATCGCCCAGGGCAACTATTAAACAATAAACGACTGGAACGACGGAAGCCGCCTATGGCTGCGGCTGCGCGCGCTGTTGCGAGCCGGCCTGCTGTTGCGGCGCTCCCGTTTGCGGCAAAGCCGTCAGAACAGCCTTGAGAAGCGTCTGCGGCTGATAGCCGAGCCAGCTCGGCGTCAGGCCGAGCCTGATGACGACCAGATCGGCAGACGGTACGATCGCCATGCTCTGCCCGTCATGCCCCGTCAGCCAGAACGTATCCTCGGGCAGCCCGAACTTGGCACTCGGGCCGCCGGGCGCAAGCCAAGCCTGACCCTGCGTATAGCGACCGTTCGACGCTGCCGTCGGCGTGCGCATGGCGCCAACGAAACCTTCCGGCAACAGCCGCTGGCCGTTCCAGACACCGTCCTGCAGCAGGAACTGCCCGAAACGCGCCCAGTCATGCGCCGTCGCATAGAGATAGGAACTTCCGGCAAACGTGCCGCGCGCATCGAGTTCGAAGACGGCGCTCGTCATGCCGAGCGGCGAAAACAGCGCGTCTTCAGGGTAGGAAAATGCCGTCTGGGCATTGCCGACCCTGTCCATCCAGATGCGCGACAAGAGCACCGCCGTGCCGCTCGAATAGCGGAAGCGTTTGCCCGGCTCCGCCTCCATCGGTGCGTTGGCCGGCAGCGATACCATGTCGGGATCGAGATAGAGCATGCGCGTCACATCGGCGACAGCGCCATAATCCTCGTTGAAGGCAAGGCCGCTCTCCATGCCGAGCAGATCGGAAACCTTGATCCTGGCACGCCCGTCGTTCTTCCACTGCGCCAGCAGATTGTCGTCGTCGAAGGAGATCTTGCCGTCGAGCATCAGCCGGCCGACAATCGCGGCATTCACCGTCTTCGTCATCGACCAGCCGATCAGCGGCGTCTTCGCTGAAAAGCCGGGGCCATAGGCCTCAGTGACGATGCGGCCGTTGCGCACCACGACGATCGCCCGCATGGCCGGTCCGGCAACGCTCTCATCGGCAAGCAGCGCTGCGATCTTCGCGTCTGGCTGATCGCCGGCGCCCTCGCCCTCAGGCCACAACGCCTCGTTCGCCTCCACCCTGGCCGGCGCATCGAAAGGCACCGCATTCGCCGCTGCCTCGAAATTGCCGTCCGGCACGCTCGTGCAGCCGAAAGCGCCGCGGTAGAGCGCATAACTCGGCGCAAACAGCCCCATGAAGCGCGCCGTCACACGGTCGTTGTCGCGGTCGACGCTGACGCGCACCAGCCGCAGCAGCGGATTTCCGGGCGCCTGGACATCGTCTTCGAGCACCTCATCGGCCTCCCGGCCTGATATGAAGACGTTGGAGCAGACGATCTTGGCGGCATAGCCGTCGCCGACACGCAGCAGTTCCGGCGGCTGCACGAAGAGCCAGCTGCCGGCGCCGATGACGACGAGCAACACAAGGAGAGCAAGCGCCTTCAGGATACGCAGAACAAATCGCATGGCATTCCTCCATGCCGGGAGAGAAGCAGGAATCGCACGCGCCGGAAAGAGGTGGCGGCGAAGAAGAGCCGTCATTGCGATCACTTTACCAGGAGGGCGATCTCTCCGCAGAACGGTGCCCCACAGCCCACGTCATCAAACTGTAGCAGTGGCGCGCTACACGCCCTGAACGCTAAAAAGGTGACAGACTCATGTCAGAATTTGCACCGGATGCCGGCTTCCGCAAGAACCGGAAACTCAAGGACGCCCTTCTCCGCCACAAGGCTTTTTCGAAGGAAGGTTTTTCCGAGCGTCTCTTCGGCCTCCTGTTCTCCGGCCTGGTTTATCCGCAGATATGGGAGGATCCGGATCTCGACATGCAGGCGATGGAGCTGAAGCCCAACCATCGCATCGTCACCATCGGCTCCGGCGGCTGCAACATGCTCGCCTATCTCTCCAAGGCGCCGGCCTCGATCGACGTCGTCGACCTCAACCCGCACCATATCGCGCTGAACCGCCTGAAGCTTGCCGCCTTCAAGCATCTGCCGGATCATGCCGATCTCGTCCGTTTCCTGGCCATGCCGAACGAGAAGTCGAACAGCCGCGCCTACGACCGGCATCTCGCCGTCAAGCTTGACGAGGCGACCCGCAGCTATTGGAACGGCCGCAAGTTCGGCCGCCGCCGCGTCACCGTCTTCGACCGTAACATCTACGAAACCGGTCTGCTCGGCCGCTTCATCGGCGCAGCCCATCTTCTTGCCCGCCTGCATGGCGTCAAGCTGCGCGAGATGACCAAGACCCGCTCGATCCGCGAGCAGCGCCAGTTCTTCGAAGAGCAGATCGCGCCGCTGTTCGAAAAGCCGGTGGTGCGCTGGATCACCGGCCGCAAGAGCTCGCTCTTCGGCCTCGGCATCCCGCCGCAGCAATATGATGAGCTCGCAAGCCTCGCCGCCGATCATTCGATCGCACCGGTGCTGAAGCACCGCCTAGAAAAGCTCGCCTGTCATTTCCCGATGCGCGACAATTATTTCGCCTGGCAGGCCTTCGGCCGCCGCTACGGCACGCAAGAGGAAGGCCCGCTGCCGACCTATCTGAAGCCGGAGCACTATGAAGTGATCCGCGCCAATGTCGACCGCGTCAACGTCCACCATGCAAGCTTCACCGAGCTTCTGGCCCGCGAGCCGGCCGCCTCGCGCGACCGCTACATCCTACTCGACGCGCAGGACTGGATGACGGACGAGCAGTTGAACGACGTCTGGCGGGAAATCACCCGCACGGCGCGTGAAGGCGCCCGCGTGATCTTCCGCACCGCCGCCGAAAAGAGCATCATCGAAGGCCGCCTGTCACCCTCGATCCGCAACCAGTGGGATTACTTCGAGGAAAAGTCGCGCGAGCTGACGGCACTCGATCGCTCGGCGATCTACGGCGGCTTCCATATTTACGGGAAGAAGGCGTGAGCAAGGTCGGCACCGAGACGGCGGGAAAGAGCGGCGAACATGCCAGCCTGATGGATGGCATGTACCGCTACCAGCGCCATATCTACGATCTCACCCGCAAATATTACCTTCTCGGCCGCGACAGCACGATCCGCAATCTCGACGTGCCCGAGGGCGGCACCCTGCTTGAAGTCGGCTGCGGCACCGGCCGCAACATGGCCTTCGCCCATCGGCATTTCCCGACCGCCAAGCTGTTCGGCCTCGACATCTCCCAGGAAATGCTGATTTCGGCACGCAAGACCTTCGCCACCAAGGCGACGATCCCGGAATTTCGCGTTGCCGACGCCACCGCCTTCACGCCGCGCGAATTCGGCGTCAGCGGCTTCGACCGTATCCTGATCTCCTACGCCCTGTCGATGATCCCGGACTGGGAGCGCGCCGTCGATGCGTCGATTGCCGCACTCAACCCCGGCGGCCAGCTGCACATCGTCGATTTCGGCCAGCAGGAACGCCTGCCCGGCTGGTTCCGCCACATGCTGCAGTCATGGCTGGCAAAATTCCACGTCGCCCCGCGCTCCGATCTGCGCGAGGTCCTGGAAGCGCAAGCCCATGAAAACAACGCGAGATTGTTGTTCGATACCGTCGGCGGCGGTTATGCCTGGCGGGCTGCCATTATCAGCAAGCGCTCATAATTCGCTTGAAACTAACCGATTTTTTACGTTGATATGGTGAAAAGAGGGTTATCCTCTGCCGACTCGTCTTTTTCGAAGGTCAGGCTGTGGGGCAAAGAGATCATTCGGTTCACGACGGGATGCCCATGCGCCGGCTTTTGTTTTGCGTTCTGCCTCTGGCCATTCTTCTGGCAGGCTGCTCCTCTTCTGGCCACGACTATCTCGAAACCGCTTCGATCAAACCGAAGACGCGCTTCAAGGACACCGATCCGCAGGATTTCGGCCCGAAGCATCCAGAGCAGAACCAGGTCCACGGCATCGATATCTCCAAATGGCAGGGCGATATCGACTGGGCGACGGTGAAAAATTCCGGCGTCGCCTTCGCTTTCATCAAGGCAACGGAAGGCAAGGACAGGGTCGATCCGCGCTTCGACGAATACTGGCGCGAGGCCCGCGCCGCCGGCATCCCGCACGCGCCCTACCATTTCTATTATTTCTGCTCCTCGGCCGATCAGCAGGCCGACTGGTTCATCCGCAACGTGCCGAAGGAGGCCATGCGCCTGCCGCCGGTGCTCGACGTCGAATGGAACGCCGAATCGAAGACCTGCCGCTACCGTCCCGACCCGGAAACGGTGCGCGCCGAAATGCAGCGTTTCATGGACCGGCTGGAGGCCTATTACGGCAAGCGCCCGATCATCTACACCTCGGTCGATTTCCACCGCGACAATCTCGCCGGTTACTTCCAGGATTATCATTTCTGGGTGCGTTCGGTGGCAAAACACCCCGAAGTGACCTATTCCGACCGCCGCTGGGCCTTCTGGCAATATACCTCGACCGGCGTCATTCCCGGCATCAGCGGTCCAACCGATATCAATGTCTTTGCCGGCAGTGCAAAGAACTGGAACAATTGGGTTGCGGCCGTTTCCAAGGATAGAAATTCTTAGTAACGTCTTATGATGTTTCTTGCTTCCGTCACATTCCTCTGTGAAAGCGACGGCAATCTGTTTGATATAAGGACCGCATCCATGCACCGCTCGCTCGCAAGCCGCTCTGCACTCGCCCTTCTGTTTGCCCTCGCGCTTGCCGGCGGCGCAGCCGCCCAGCAGGCGCCGGACCCAGCCCCGGCCGCGCCCTGCGGCGGCGATCTGTCCGCTTTCCTCGAAGGTGTCAAGAAGGATGCAATTGCCGCCGGCGCCAGTGCGGCAGCCGCCGACGCAGCCCTTGCCGGCGCCGAGATGGACCCTAAGGTTCTGAGCCGGGATCGAGCCCAGGGCGTCTTCAAACAGACCTTCCTCGAATTCTCCCAGCGCACCGTCAGCCAGGCCCGCCTCGACATCGGGCGCCAGAAGATGAAGCAATATGCCGACGTCTTTGCCCGCGCCGAGCAGGAGTTCGGTGTTCCCGCAGGCGTGATCACCGCCTTCTGGGCGATGGAAACCGATTTCGGCGCCGTCCAGGGCGATTTCAACACCCGCAATGCCCTTGTGACACTGTCGCATGACTGCCGCCGCCCGGAGCTCTTCCGCCCGCAACTGATCGCCCTCATCGAGATGGTCCAGCACGGTGATCTAGACCCCGCCACCAATACCGGCGCCTGGGCCGGCGAGATCGGCCAGGTGCAGATGCTGCCGCGCGACATCATCGCCTATGGCATGGACGGCGACGGCGACGGCCATATCCGCCTGAAGCAGAGCGGCCCGGACGCCATCCTGACGGCGGCGAAATTCATCCAGCATCTCGGCTTCGAGCGCGGCCAGCCCTGGCTGCAGGAGGTCACCCTGCCCGATAACCTGCCCTGGGAGAAATCCGGCCTCGGCGGCACGATGACGGCAGGTGAATGGTTCGCGCTCGGCGTCAAACCGCGCGACGGCAACACCGCCTTCGGCAATCTGGAAGGCGATCTGGTGCTGCCGCAGGGCCGCATGGGACCGGCCTTCATCGCCTACCCGAATTTCAAGATCTATCTCGAATGGAACAAGTCGTTCATTTACACGACCTCGGCCGCCTATTTCGGGACCCGGCTTTCCGGCGCTCCGACCTATCTGAAGGGCGTGCCGGAACAGGGGCTCGCCAACGACCAGATGAAGACGCTGCAGACCAAGCTGCAGTCGCTCGGTCATGATGTCGGCGAGATCGACGGTATTCTCGGCTCCGGCACGCGTGTGGCGATCCAGAAGGAGCAGCAGCGCCTCGGCATGCCGGCCGACGGCTGGGCAACGCCGGCCCTCCTCAACGCTCTCTGATCGCCGCAGACACCTCACCGCCACCTGTTTCGCAAGAAACGGGTGGCGCGGTCCGCCGTATGGCCTAAGCATCAGTCCTGGAAACCGCTCCCGGTTTTCGGCAAACGAACGGCTTGCGGTGGAGGAACCGGCGTGGACAGCAGAATGAATGCCTGGACCTGGAGCCTGCTGGTCCTGCTCGGCCTGATCTGGGGCGCCTCCTTCTTTTTTGCCCGCATCGCCGTCCAGCATGTGCCACCGCTGACCCTGGTCTTTCTCAGGCTGCTGATCGCGGCGTTGGCGCTGCATGTCTATATCGCCGGCCGTTTCGATATCTATTCGATCCTCAAGGCCCGCTGGCGCGAATTCCTGATCCTCGGGCTCATCAACAATGCCCTGCCGCATGCGCTGATCTTCTTTGGCCAGACCCGCATCGGCGCCGGCCTCGCGGCGATCCTGAACGCGACGACACCGATCTGGACAGTGCTCATTGCCAATTACTTCACATCAGACGAAAAGCTGTCATCGGCAAAAATCGCCGGCTGCCTCGTCGGCCTCGCCGGAACGATCGTGCTGATTGGTCCCGGCATCTCGGCCGGCGGCGAGGCGCCGCTCTGGGCGCTGCTGCTGCCCGTGCTTGCCGCCATCTCTTATGGTTTCGCCGCCACCTACGGCAAACGTTTCAAGAAAGTTCCCGCCCCGGTCACTGCTGCCGGCCAGTTGACCGCCTCTTCGCTAATCGCGCTGCCGCTGTCGCTGCTCGCAGATCGCCCGTGGACACTGGCCGCGCCGCCGCTCGATGCGCTGCTTGCCATCCTGGCGCTGGCGCTGCTCTCGACCGCATTCGGCTATATCCTCTATTTCCGGATCATGGCGGCAGCCGGGGCCACCAACGCCTCGCTCGTCACCCTGCTGGTGCCACCGAGCGCCATCCTTCTCGGCGTGCTTTTCCTTGGAGAAAGGCTCACATCCGCCGAATTCGCCGGCATGGCGCTGATCGGTTTCGGCCTCGTCATTCTCGACGGCCGCGCCTATCGCCTGCTGGGGAAGACCACCTGATACTGGTTGTGAATTCCACGTGTTTTCAACCAGTTGGCCATTCGCCATGTTTTCGGCGCATAGGTAAACCGGCCATCGCCGAATTTAACGGCACGTTAAAATCTGTGAACAAAAAATTATCGAATATAATCGATTAGTTTCAACAGCTTGCCGACAGCCTCTTCGACTTGTCCACCGCGCCCTTCGGCAGCGCAGCATAGAATCCGCTTCCCAACCGACATATTTCCGACATATTATCGTCCGGTTAACGCGAGGAGACAGACATGGGACTCACGCAATCCTTGAATGTTCTGTTGGTCAGTGCAGCGTTTGCTTTCGTCTTGTCCATGCTCTTCATCTGAGCTGGCTGGGGAAAGCGGAATGACTGGTAGTACCTGAACTCCCCTGATCAATCCGCCAATGAAAAAGCGCATGTCCCGCCCGACATGCGCTTTTTCACCTTTTCAACCGTATAAATCAGGCGGCCGCGCCCGCACTTTTTGCCGCCCGGCGGGAAAAGCCGAGATTGTCGAGCACGGCGGAAACCAGCGGCGCGCGGTTCATCGTGTAGAGATGGAACTCATTGATGCCGCGCCGGACGAGATCCTCGATCTGTTCGGCGGCGACATCGGCTGCGACCTTCGCCCGCTCCTCGGGCTTGTCGTCGAAGCCGGCGAAGCGCTCGTCGAGAAAGGCCGGGATGATCGTGCCGCAGGCGCCGGCGAAACGCTTTAGCTGCGTCAGGTTCTGGATCGGCATGATACCGGGCACAACGGGGATCGAGACCCCGGCAGCGCGCACCTTCTCCAGGTAGCGCTCGAAATTGTCGTTGTCGAAGAAGAACTGTGTCAGCGCCCGGTCGGCGCCGTTATCGGCCTTGCGCTTCAGCATGTCGATATCGGCGGCCGTGTCACGGCTTTCCGGGTGCTTTTCCGGATAGGCGGAAACCGAAATCTCGAAATCACCGACCGCCTTGAGGCCGGCCACCAGCTCGGCCGCATTGGCATAACCGCCGGGATGCGGCTGGTAGGGCGCGCCGGCGCCGCCGGGCGCATCGCCGCGCAGCGCGACAAAATGCGTGACGCCGACTTTGCGGAACGTCTCGATCATCTGGTGCGTCTCTTCCTTCGTCGCGCCGACGCAGGTCAGGTGCGAAGCGGTGGCGAGCGGCGTCTGCGACAGGAAACGCGTGACGGCAGTCAGCGTCGGCGCCTTGGTGGTGCCGCCGGCGCCATAAGTCACCGAGACGAAATCCGGGTCCCAGTCCTGCAGCTTGCTGACCGTATCCCAGAGCTGACCTTCCATCTCCTCCGATTTCGGCGGGAAGAATTCGAAGGAGATCCCGATGTTGCGGCCGCGTGCCTCGTTATTCAAAGCCATGTCATACTCTCCCGGCAAATGTAGGTTCGGCGCCTTCGCTCAGTTGCGAAGCCATCAGGCGCCTCGGATCGCGCGCGAGCCAGACGGTGACCGTCAACCCCTGCCCGCTTTGCTGACCCGGATGAAGATCGACGACCTGCTCGACGTCGAGCCCGGCCCTGTGCAGCCAGTCGGATATCGCCTGGTGCGAAAAGCCGAGACGGACATGCGCATGCTCGTCGCGAAGATATTCGAGCGTGTGCGGCGCAAGGTCGATGACCACGAGCCGGCCGCCCGGCCGCAGCATGCGCGCCGCTTCCGCGATCGCAATCTCCGGCTGGTCGAAGAAATGCAGCACCTGATGGATCGTCACCAGGTCGAAATCCTGGCCCTCGAACGGCAGGTTCAGGATATCGGCGTGGCGCACGGTGGCCTTGGTGATGCGGGACTTGTCGAGATTAGCGCGCGCCACGCTCAGCATGTCGCGGCTGGCATCGACGCCGATCGCCCGGCGGTAGAGCCCCGACAGCAGTTCGAGGATGCGGCCGGTGCCGGTGCCGAGATCGAGCAGCGAATCGATCGGCTGGCTGCCGAGCAGCCGGATGACGGCGGCGTCGACCTCTTCATCGGCGGCATGCAGGCGGCGAAGCTCGTCCCACTCAGCCGCGTTGCGGCTGAAATAGGCCTGCGCCCGCTCGGCGCGCTGGCGCTTGACCTGCGACAGCCTTTCGCCGTCGCGAAGCACGGTCGGATCGTTCTCGGAGACATGCTTCAGCAATGCCCGCACCAGCAGGGCCGCCTTGCCCTCCTGCTTGAGGCGGAAATAGGCCCAGGCGCCTTCCTGGTAGCGTTCGATCAGTTCGGCCTCGCCGAGCAGCTTCAAATGGCGGGAGATGCGAGGCTGGGATTGGCCGAGAATTTCGGTAAGATCGGTCACCGTCAGGTCGCCGCCGTCGAGAAGCGCCAGAAGACGCAGGCGCGTGGGCTCGCCGGCCGCCTTCATGACGTCCACCAGCGCATCCAGTCCAAGCTTCAAGGGTTCACTCATCTTCGATCCGATCAAGATATAAAGATATCTTTATGTGATTTGAACGATGGTGACAAGCGGCAATTCGCACTTGAGCGAAATTGCCTGCTCAAATTGCGACAGGCCAGGCGTGAAAAAGCCCCGGTGGAAACCGGGGCTTCGTGACTGCAAAAATGGCTGCGATCAGCGCGTCAGGCGCTTATGAGCCTGGCTGCCCGGATTGAGGGCATCGGGACCAAGACGGCGCACCTTGTCCTGCTCATAATCCTCGAAGTTGCCTTCGAACCATTCGACATGACCTTCGCCTTCGAAGGCCAGGATGTGCGTCGCCAGACGGTCGAGGAACATGCGATCGTGGCTGATGATGATGGCGCATCCGGCAAACGCCTCAAGCGCGCTTTCCAGTGCACCGAGGGTTTCCGTATCGAGGTCGTTGGTCGGTTCGTCGAGCAGCAGCACGTTGCCGCCGGCCTTCAGCATCTTGGCAAGGTGAACGCGGTTGCGCTGGCCGCCCGAGAGATTGCCGACCTTCTGCTGCTGATCGCCGCCCTTGAAGTTGAAGGCGCCGCAATAGGCTCTCGAGTTCATATCGAACTTGCCGAGCTTGATGACTTCGGCGCCGCCCGAGATTTCCTCCCAGACGGTCTTGCTGCCGTCAAGCGCATCGCGGCTCTGGTCGACATAACCGAGATGGACCGTCTCACCGATGCGGACCGATCCGGCGTCCGGCTTTTCCTGGCCGGTGATCATGCGGAACAGCGTCGTCTTGCCGGCGCCGTTCGGGCCGATAATGCCGACGATGCCGCCCGGCGGCAGCTTGATCGACAGGTCGTTGATCAACGTGCGGCCCTCGAAGCCCTTGGTGATGCCTTCCATCTCGATGACCACCTGTCCCAAGCGCTCGCTGACCGGGATGATGATCTGCGCGTCGCCGGGACGCTGCTTTTCGGCCGCCTCCACCAGCTGTTCATAGGACTTGATACGCGCCTTGGACTTGGCCTGACGAGCCTTCGGGCTGGAGGCGATCCATTCCTGTTCGCGGCTGATCGCCTTCTGGCGGCCGGCCTCTTCCCGGTTTTCCTGCTGCATGCGCTTGGCCTTGGCGAGCAGGTAGGCCGAGTAATTGCCTTCGTAGGGAATGCCGCGGCCGCGGTCGAGTTCGAGGATCCAGCCGGTCACGTTGTCCAGGAAGTAGCGATCGTGGGTGATCATCATCACGGCGCCCGGATAATCGCGCAGATGCTTTTCGAGCCAGGCGATCGTCTCGGCGTCCAGGTGGTTGGTCGGTTCGTCGAGCAGCAGCAGGTCCGGCTGCGACAGCAGCAGCCGGCAGAGCGCGATACGGCGACGCTCGCCGCCGGACAGGCTGGTGACATCGGCGTCGCGCGGCGGGCAGCGCAAGGCTTCCATCGCCATCTCGACCTGGCTTTCCAGATCCCAGAGGTTCTGGCTGTCGATGATGTCCTGAAGCTTGGCTCCCTCTTCCGCCGTCTCGTCGGAGTAGTTCATCATCAGTTCATTGTAGCGCTCGAGCACGGCCGTCTTCGAGGCAACGCCTTCCATGACGTTTTCGAACACCGTCTTGTTGGGATCGATGTGCGGCTCCTGCTCGAGGTAGCCGACCGTCGCTCCTTCGGCGAGCCAGGCTTCGCCGGTATATTCCTTGTCCTGGCCGGCGATGATGCGCAGCACAGTGGATTTACCGGCGCCGTTCGGCCCGAGAATACCGATCTTGGCATCCGGGTAGAAGGAAAGGTGGATGTTCTCCAAGATCTTCTTGTTGCCGTAGGCCTTGTTGAGGCCGGACATATGATAGATGAACTGACGTGCCATGCTGCGCTGCTCCGGGCGGGAAACTTCGATTGTGCCGCTATGTAGGCGAAACAGCGCCTGCGGGCAACGCCGAAACCCGGTTTACGCAGGATTTCCGGTCAGAAGCCCGCAGCGTCGACGACGCCCTCGTCGCATCCGAACGTCGTTTTTCCCGCGCCCTGGATCAGATCGCCAAGCCCGGTGCTCTTCGCCGACGCCGCCCCGGCGGCTTCCGAAAGCCCGATGGTCAACCCGCTGATCATCTTGACCTTGCCGGCCCGCCGGCAGCTCATCTTGACGCGGTCGCCGGCGCCCGGCCCGAAGCTCTTGTCGAAAGCTTCCTTGATCGCCTCGGCCTTGACCGGCTTGCCGATATTGGCGGCGAAGAGATCACGCACGGCCGAGCTATTGAGCGCGCCGACGAGATGCACGCCGACGCCGAAATAATCTTCGGCGCTCATTTTCGTGCAGGTGCCGTGCTTTACCCATTCATGCCGTTCCAGGCCGGATTGTGTGCCGGGCATCGCCTTTGCCAGCGCGGCTTGCGTCTCGGCCGACAGCGTGACCGCCGGCAATGTGTCCCACTTGCCGTCCTTGTCGGCCGCCTTCTGCTCGGCACTGACATCGCAATAGTTCTGACGCATCGGCCAAAGCCCGTGCAGCGAAAAATTCGTCGCATCGGCGCGCTCACCGGTCTGGCTTGCGCATTCGGCCTTCTTCTGGTTCGTCTGGCAAAAGGCCGGCTGCCAACTCGCCGAAAGAATAAAACGGGTGCGCCCGCCAGCCTCCTGCGCCACGGCGGCGCCTGCAAGAACCATCGATACGGCGAACGTCAAGGTACGCAACTGCATGCTGCTCATTTCAACCCCCAAAAAGAACAATACAGGAACAAATAAGCACGAAGATCGAAAGCCCGCAACCCTGAATCGCAGCGGACACGCAATTTGTTATCGGATAAACCTGGAACCGATGTTGCTTTTGGGCGGTGATCTGGTCTGTTGCCGGAAGGAGGATCGAGATGTTTTCTGAAACGCAAAGGCTCGCTTCGACGGGGGCGTCGCTCGCCTATCACCATGCCGAGGCCGCCGGCCCGGCACGCGGCATCCTGTTGATATCGCACGGTCTCGCCGAACATTCGAAACGCTATCGCGGCTTTGCCGAGGCGATGGCGGCGCGCGGCTATCATGTCTATGCCCATGATCATCGCGGCCACGGCGAGACGTCGGCGCCCGACGCGCCGATCGGCCGCTTCGCCTGCCGCGGCGGCGTCGACAGGGTGATCGGCGACGTCCGTGCCATGCGCGCCCACGCGGCCACGCGCCATCCCGGCCTGCCGGTAATCCTCTTCGGCCATTCGATGGGAGGCCTGATCGCCCTCAATGCCGCCGTCACGGCACCGGCCGATTTCGACGCTGTTGCCGTCTGGAATTCGAATTTCGCCGTCGGCCTTGCCGGCCGCGCCGCCCAGGCGATCCTGCTTGCCGAACGCATGCTGAAGGGCTCCGACGTGCCGAGCGGCCTGTTGCCGAAGCTCACCTTCGCCGCCTGGGGAAAATCGATTGCCGGCCGCCGCACCGCGTTCGACTGGCTGTCGCGCCTTCCCGGTGAAGTCGACAAATATATCGCCGATCCGCTCTGCGGCTTCGATGCCTCGGTCTCGCTCTGGCTCGATCTCTTCGAACTGACGTTTCGCGCGCCGCAGAAGCTCCAACTGGATCGGCTGCCGCGCGACATGCCGATCCATCTTGTCGGTGGCGGAGAAGACCCGGCGACGGAGCGCGGAAAAGCCGTGCTCTGGCTGTCAAACCATTTGAAAGCCAGCGGCTTCTCTCGTATCAGCACTGAGATATATCAGGACATGCGGCACGAAACGCTGAACGAGATCGGTGCGGATGCTGCAACCGCCGCCTTCGCGGACTGGTGCGACGAGGCCGTCGCCAGATTCCAAACGGCAAAATCCTGAACCAGAGAGATTCCGTCATGAGCAGCACCTCCGCCCGCCCCGTTTCCTCAGCCTCCGAGGTGACGACGGGGCTTGCGCTGATGTTTCTTTCGGTGATGTTCTCGCCGCTCATCGATATTTTCGCCAAGCTTGCCGTCGTCACCATCCCCTCCGCCGAGGTCACCGCCGGCCGCTTCTTCGTGCAGGCGCTGTGCATGCTGCCGATCGTCATATGGCGGCGCAGCTTTGCCGATTTCTCCTGGCGCCAGAGCCTGTTCCACGCCATCCGCGGGTTAATCATCACCGTCTCGATGATCTCTTTCGTCACCACGCTGAAATACATGGCGGTCGCCGACGCGATTGCGATCTTCTTCGTCGAGCCGATCATGGTGACGATCCTCGGCGGCATTTTCCTGAAGGAGACGATCGGCTGGCGGCGTTATACCGCCTGCGGCGTCGGCTTCTTCGGGGCGATGCTGATCATCCAGCCGAGTTTCCAGGAGGTCGGCTATATCGCCCTCCTGCCCGTCCTCAGCGCGCTTTGCATCGCGATCTTCGTGCTGATGACCCGCGTCCTCTCGCACCGGGAAGATCCCTGGGCGATGCAGTTCCAGATGGGCATCTGGGGCCTCATCTTCTGCGCCATCCTGCTTTTTATCGGCAATGGAAGCGGCTCCGATCTCTTCGATCCCGTCATGCCCGAAGGCAGTGCCTGGTTCTACGTCGCCGGCGTCGGCGCCATGGCCGCAATTGCGGGCATCTTCGGCGTCTATGCCTTTCGCGCCGCACCGGCCTCGACGCTGGCGCCGCTGCAATATTTCGAAATCGTCTCGGCGACGATCTTCGCCTGGCTGGTTTTCGGCGACTTTCCGGATGCGGTCAAATGGCTCGGCATCGCCATCATCATGGCATCGGGCTTGTACATCCTCTGGCGCGAGCGCCGCTTTGCTTCAAAGCCCGTATCCGATACATCTGAGGCGACGCTGGCGCCGTAAAGACCGACGAGGGAATATGACGCAGACCACGAAAAAGCCGCCGCTTGCCGGCATCCGGGTGATCGAGCTGGCCCGCGTGCTGGCCGGCCCCTGGGCTGGACAGATGCTTGCCGATCTCGGCGCCGACGTCATCAAGGTCGAAAACCCCGACGGCGGCGACGATACCCGCCAATGGGGGCCGCCCTTCGTCGAAGGTGCCGATGGCGAAAATCTCTCGGCCGCCTATTACCACGCCGCCAATCGCGGCAAACGCTCCGTCACCGCCGATCTGAAGAGCCCTGAAGGCCAGGATCTCGTCCGCCGCCTGGTTGCGTCAGCCGATGTGGTGATCGAGAACTTCAAGCTCGGCGGCCTCGTCAAATACGGCCTCGATTACGACAGCCTGCGCAAGGTGAACCCCAAGCTCGTCTATTGCTCGATCACCGGCTTCGGCCAGACCGGCCCCTATGCCGCCCTCGCCGGCTATGATTACATCGTCCAGGGCATGTCAGGCTTCATGTCGATCACCGGCGAGCCGGACGGCCAGCCGATGAAGGCCGGCGTCGCCATCGCCGATATCTTCACCGGCATCTATGCCGTCTCGGCAATCGAAGCCGCTCTGATCCACGCGCTGAAGTCAGGCGAAGGCCAGCTCGTCGACATGGCCCTGCTCGACGTGCAATCGGCCGTGCTCGCCAATCAGAACATGAATTATCTAGTCTCCGGCACGGCACCCACCCGTCTCGGCAATGCCCATCCGAATATCTCGCCCTATGAGGTCGTACCGGCGGCGGACGGTTATCTCATCCTCGCGGTCGGCAATGACGGCCAATTCCGCCGCCTCTGCACCATCCTCGGCCTGGAGACGATTGCCGGCGACGAGCGTTTCGCCACCAACAAGGCCCGCGTCGCCAACCGCGGCGAACTACGCCGTCTCATCTCCACCGAGACGCTGAAATGGCAGAAGGCGGATCTGTTGAAGGCCTGCGAGGCGAACGGGGTTCCCGCCGGCCCGATCAATACGATCGAGGAAATGTTCGCCGATCCGCAGGTAGAAGCTCGCGGCCTGCGCATCGACCTTGCCGATGCCGCCGGTACCGTCATACCGGGGGTCAGGACGCCGGTGGTGCTGTCGGAAACGCCGTTGTCTTACAGCAGGCCGAGCCCGCGTCTCGGCGAACACACCGAAGAAATTCTGGCGGAACTCGCCGAGCGCGAGAGGAAGGCATCGTCATGAAGAAGGTATTGTCATGAAAAGAACGGGCGGGCAACTCATCGTCGAGGCGCTGAAGGCGAACGGCGTCAAGCGTCTCTCCTGCGTGCCCGGCGAGAGTTTCCTCGCCGTCCTCGACGCGCTGCGCGACAGCGATATCGATGTGATCGTCTGCCGCCAGGAGGGCGGCGCGGCGATGATGGCGGATTGCTGGGGCCGGCTGACCGGCGAACCAGGCATCTGCATGGTCACCCGCGGCCCCGGCGCCACCAACGCCTCCGCCGGTCTGCATATCGCCAAACAGGATTCGATCCCGATGATCCTCTTCATCGGCCAGGTGCAGCGCGAAGCCCGAGAGCGCGAGGCCTTCCAAGAGGTCGAATTCCGCCGCGCCTTCACCGAATTCGCCAAATGGGTGGGCGAGATCGACGATGCCGCCCGCATTCCCGAGTTCGTCACCCGCGCCTTTGCCGTCGCAACCTCCGGCCGTCCCGGCCCCGTGGTGCTGACGCTGCCGGAGGATATGCTGCGCGACGAGGTCGAAGCGCCTCGCGCCAAGCATTACGTCAGCGTCGAGGCGCATCCCGGCCGCCGGCAGATCGACGATTTCTATATACGATTGCTCAAAGCCGAGCGGCCGATGGTGATCCTCGGCGGCACGCGCTGGGATGCCGATGCCGTCGCCGATTTTGCAATCTTCGCCGAGCGTTTCCAATTGCCGGTCGGCTGCTCCTTCCGCCGGCAGATGCTGTTCGATCATCTCCATCCCTCTTATGCCGGCGATGTCGGCATCGGCATCAATCCGGCGCTGGCAAAGGAGATCAAGGAGAGTGATCTGCTGATCCTGCTCGGCGCCCGCATGTCGGAAATGCCGTCTTCGTCCTATACGCTGATCGATATCCCCTACCCCCAGCAATCGCTGGTTCACGTCTATCCCGATGCATCCGAACTCGGGCGTATCTACCGCCCGGATCTCGCGATCTGCGCCGCACCTGCCGACTTCGTCGCTGCACTTGCCGATCTGGAAGCGCCGGCCGAGCCGCATTGGGCGGAGCGCACGCAGCGCATGCATCAGTCCTATCTCACCTGGTCGAAGCCGCCGGCAACAGGTCCGGGCGCCGTCCATATGGGGCCGATCATGGATTGGCTGGAAGCCAATACCGGGCCGGAGACGATCTTTACCAACGGCGCCGGCAACTACGCCACCTGGCTGCACCGCTTCCATCGTTTCCGCCGCTTCAACACCCAGGCCGCGCCCACCTCAGGCTCGATGGGCTACGGCCTGCCGGCCGCCGTCGCCGCCAAGCGGCTCTTCCCGGAGCGCGAGGTCATCTGCTTTGCCGGCGACGGCTGTTTCCTGATGCACGGCCAGGAATTCGCCACCGCCATCCGCTACGGCCTGCCGATCATATCGGTCGTCGTCAACAACGGCATCTACGGCACGATCCGCATGCATCAGGAGCGCGAATATCCCGGCCGCGTCAGCAGCACCGATCTCACCAATCCCGACTTCGCAGCCCTTGCCCGCGCCTATGGCGGCCATGGCGAGACGGCGGAAAGCACGGAAGAATTCGCCCCCGCCTTCGAGCGGGCCCGTGCAAGCGGCAAGCCGGCAATCATCGAAGTCAAACTCGATCCCGAGGCGATCACGCCGACCCGCACGCTCTCGGAAATCGCGCAAACAAAAAGCCGGTAAGTCCGTGAGTTCGCGGATTTACCGGCTTTGATGCAATGCTGCGGCGACGATCAGTCGATCGCGGCCGTGACGATGAACTCAACCTTGTATTTCGGCGCTGCGAGCTTGGCTTCGCTGGTGGCGCGGGCCGGCGGATTGGCCGGATCGATCCAGGCTTCCCAGGCGGCGTTCATCTCGGCGAAATAAGCGATGTCGGAGAGATAGACGATCGTCTGCAGGATCTTCGACTTGTTGCTGCCGGATGCAGCCAGCAGGCGGTCGACTTCGGCAAGCGAGGACTTGCACTGATCGGTGACGCTTTCGCCCTCGCCGACCTGGCCTGCGAGATAAACCGTGTTGCCGTGAATGACGGCGCCGCTCATGCGTGCGCCGACGTCGATACGCTTAATGCTCATCATAGTCTCCTGAGTGAATGGGAAGGTGGCGGCGCTGCGATGCAGCGCCGGAAAATCGGCAGCCGGAACCGGCCTAGCTGCGGATATGGTGGGTCTTCTGGTAGATCGCCGTCGAGCGGGCGCCGGAGCGGCAATAGCCGAGCATCGGCCGCGGGAATTCGTCGAGCGCATCGACCATACCCTGCACGGCTTCCTCGGTCACGCCCATCGGGCCGACAGGCACATGGCTGATCTCGAGACCGAGTTCCCTAGCGCGCGCCTCGATGACGGAGAACAACGTCTGGTCGGGGCTTTCATGGTCGGGGCGGTGGCAGACGATCGACTTGAACCCCAGCGCCTTGATCTCATCGAGGTCCTCGGGCGTGATCTGACCCGAAACCGAATATTCATCGTCGATCTGGCGAATATCCATCGTCCTGTCTCCTCAAAAATGGTGGGCTGAAGGTCTACGACGCAGCTTGGCAAGCGTCAACAACACTTCGCTCACAGGAAGGCAAAGCTCAGCCCATAGCTGCGGCTCTCGCCTGATGCCAGCATGTTGAACTCGCCGGCCGCCTGAAGCTCGTCACGCGTGACCCAGCGATGCGAAACCGGCTCGATGCCGATGATATGGGCCGGCGCCTTCTGGTTTCGCCAGACCTGCAGATAAGGCAGCGTGTCGGCGCGGAAGCGCACGCGGAGCGTCCTGCCGCCGATCGCGGCGATGGGCCCGAGCCGAACCTCGGCAAAGCCCTGCTCCGTTGCCGGCGCCGGCACGCAGAAGATACCGCCCGGCTCCTCGCCGAATGTCCAGGGGAAACCGCCTTTCTCAAGCATCCGGCCCTCGAGCCGCGTGCCCTCGTCCAGCCATTTGGCCCCGGTGTTCATGTGATACATTAGGAAGGTCGGCACCGTCTGGTCGCTGGTGTTGACGACCCGGTCCTCGAGCAGCACTTCGCCGGTTTCCCCGTCGATCCGCCACAGCCGCTCGATGCGCTGCGGCAGACCCTCGACGGTCACGATGTCGATATCGGCGCGGCATTCGGCATTGCCGTTCTTGAACTTCGTCCACAGCACCTTGGCTGGATGGCCGGAGGCCGATCCGTGCAGCGGATAGACCTTGCCCTCGGCGCTACCGGCGATCGGCTGGCGGTGGCGGATATGATCCGGTCCGCAGGTGAACAGGAAGCCTTCGAGCGAGTGATCGATTCGCGGATCGCCATCGTCGGGAATGGCGCGCTTCGGCGCGATATCGACGCCTTCGACGATGCAGCCGCCGATATCCAGCACCGATGTTTCATCGAGCATCAGGCGCGGCCCGCTTGCAGCGGCAAATTCGATCATCGCAGTCTCCTCAGGGGCTTATCGGCCGAGTAGCGTTAGATTTTGCGCTGTCTTTCGTCAATCGAACCCTTTTCCTCTCTTGCGCTTTTGCCGCAACCATGGATTTTGCGGAACTGACACGGAGACGCAAACGTTTATGCGTAAAAGGAAATCTTAGTGATTTTCATATTTTGTTCAGCACGGTTTCATAAATTCCACACTAGCGTCAAAATTCGCAGGTGTGTGTCGGCCTAGTCACTGTTCGAGGTGTGAGACGTGAATCGTTTTTTAAAGTCGGCATTTTCGCTTGCGGCCGTGCTGGCAGCCATTGCGGCTGCAGCACCGGAGGCTGGCGCGCAGCAGTTCCGTGACCGCCGCCAGAGCGATGTCGTGCTCGTCACCCCGAGCGGCGAAATCCTCGACTATGTCCCGCGCGGCTATATTTACGCCCGCGACCGCAGCGGCAACCGCGTGCTGATCGACGACTACGGCAATGTCGTCGCCACCGAGATGCGCGCCCGCGGCTACTATCCGCCGCGGCCCGGCCCGCGCGACGTCTATTCCGACCAGAACGGCAACGATCCCTATTACGCCGACGATGGCGACACGCGATACTCCGAGCGCGGTGCGGTCACCGGCGGCATCCCGCGCGACGCGGCGATCGAACGCCAGCCGCTCGGCGAGCAGCCCTATCCCCAGGATAACAGTATCGGCAATCCGCAGTCCGGCGATGATTATGCCTCGATCGATCCCGACCAGCAGATTCCGCCCGCCGACGCGCCGAAGGCCGCGCCGGATGAACCCGTCATCACGCTGAAGAACAAGTCGAAGCCGGAGATCGTCGCGCTGCAGGTCTTCCTTGATCGCGCCGGCATCTCGCCCGGTGTCATCGACGGCCATATGGGCTCGAACGTCACCAAGTCGGTCTATGCCTATGACCAGATGACCGGCTCCAAACTCGACCCGAACGACACCGACGCCATTCTGGAAGAGCTGCGCATGAACGGCGGCCTGCCGGTCGTCAGCTACACGATTACGCCGGCCGATGCCGCCGGCCCCTACGTCGCAGAGATCCCGGAAGACTATTCGCACAAGGCGCTGCTGCCGTCGCTTGCCTATACATCGACCACCGAAATGCTGGCCGAGCGCTTCCACATGGACGAGGCCTTCCTGAAGGAAATGAACCCCGGCGCTGATTTCACCGTTGCCGGCACTGTCATCAAGGTCGTCAATCCCGGCGAGCCGAAGAGCGGCGAGGTTGCCCGTATCATCGCCGACAAGGGCCGCAAGCAGGTCTTTGCCTATGATAGCGCCGGCAATCTCATTGCCGCCTATCCGGCATCGATCGGCTCCACCGACACACCCTCCCCGTCGGGCATCGTGACGGTCGAGCGCGTCGCCTTCAATCCCGGTTACACCTATAATCCGAAGATCAATTTCCAGCAGGGCGCCAACGACAAGATCCTCAACATTCCGCCCGGCCCGAACGGCCCGGTCGGTACCGTCTGGATGGCGCTCTCCAAGCCGACCTACGGCATCCACGGCACGCCAGAACCTTCCAAGATCGGCCGCACCCAAAGCCACGGCTGCATCCGCCTGACCAATTGGGACGCAACCGAGCTTGCCAAGATGGTCAAGCCTGGAGTGACGGTCGAATTCGTCGATTGAAGCCAGCGTGACAACGACACGGAAAAGGCCGCCGGATCGCTCCGGCGGCCTTTTCGTTTCATACGGGGGGATGTTCAGGCCGCCGTTGCCATACGGGGCGACGCCGTCAGCCGGGCCGGCAGCTTGCTCATTATCTCTTCGGCAAAACAGGTGGCGTTTTCTCGCGCCTTGTCGAGATTGCTGACGCGGGCGGGATCGAGCGTGTGCAACGTGCCGCCACAGTCGAAGATGTCGCGGAAGGCGGAGCGTTCGATGATCGCCGTGTCCAGCACCGGCACATGCCGTTCGCTGAGCAGTGATTTGACGAGTTGCAGCGCCCGGGTCGTGACCATGGAGTTGACGCGGGTCAGCACCACCGAATGACCGATCTTGATACCCGCCTTCTCGTCCAGATACTGCAGCAGTTCGAGCACCTGCGCGCCGCCGCGCGCATCCATCGCACAGCCCTGGATCGGGATCAGCACATGGTCGGAAAGGCCGACGGCGGTGGCAAGCAGCGGATTGCGCGCACCTGGCAGGTCGACGATGAAATAGTCGGTATTGTGCTTGTTCTCACTGATGTGCAGCGGCAGCGAGGCGGTGGTGACGAAATCGATCACCGAAATATTGGGCACATGGCCTGAGATCTCGTGCCAGCGCGAAATCCAGTGCTGCGGATCGGCGTCGAGAATGGTGACGCGAAAACCCTTGCGGGCAAGCTCGGTGGCGAGCAGGAGAACAGCAGTCGTCTTGCCGGCGCCGCCCTTGGTATTTGCGAATGTGATGACAGGCATGTTCAGTCCTCGGAAGGAAATGGTGCGAGCCGGAATCGCTCTTTTACGCACCATCGGAGCATCGTGCGGTTAATCCATCCTTTCTAATCATGGTTAACAAATTCCAAACACGCGCGCCGAAATTGCAGCCGGTATTTTTCACATCCCTAAAATTGGGGATGCGCTAAAATAAAGGAAGCCCGGAAAGCAAGGCTTTCCGGGCCGCTCTGCAGGTCCACCCCCAAATACTCAGAAACAATCCCTGAACAGCGCCTTGGTGTTCTCGAGCGTCATCGCAACCGGGTTGCCGCCCGCACTCGGATCTTCGATCGCCATCGCCGACAATTCGTCGATACGGTCGGCAGCGATTCCCATCGCCGTTAGCGTCTCTGGCACGCCGAGGTCGGAGCGAAGCTTCAGCACATAGTCGTAGAAACCGTCGAAACCGCCCGAAATGCCGAGATAGGCGGCCGCCCGGCCGATCTTCTCTTCGATCACTTTGCGGTTGAACCGCAGCACCGCCGGCATGACAACCGCGTTGGTCATGCCATGATGGGTGTTGTAAACGGCGCCGATCGGGTGCGACAGCGCATGGATGGCGCCGAGCCCCTTCTGGAAGGCGACCGCGCCCATGGCGGCGGCGGACATCATGTTGGCGCGGGCTTCGAGATCGGTGCCTTCCCGATAGGCGCGCGGCAGGAATTCCTTGACGAGCCGCATGCCTTCGAGCGCGATGCCGGCCGACATCGGGTGATAGAAGGGTGAGGAATAGGCCTCCAAGCAATGGGCAAAGGCATCCATGCCGGTGCCGGCAGTCATGATCTTCGGCATGCCGACGGTCAGTTCCGGATCGGAGATGACGACACCAGGCAGGAACTTCGGATGGAAGATGATCTTCTTCACATGCGTTTGCGAATTGGTGATGACGCTGGCGCGGCCGACTTCCGAGCCGGTACCCGCTGTCGTCGGCACGGCGACGATCGGGGCAATGCCCTCGAGGCTTGCGCGCGTCCACCAGTCGCCGATATCCTCGAAATCCCAGACAGGCCGGGTTTGGCCGGCCATGAAGGCGACGCATTTGCCGAGATCGAGACCGGAGCCGCCGCCGAAGGCGACGACGCCGTCATGGCCGCCATCCTTGAAAGCCCTGACGCCGGCCTCGAGGTTCTTCTCGTTCGGGTTCGGATCGACATCGGCAAAGATCGCCCGGCCGAGGCCTGCATCTTCGAGGATGTCGAGCGCGTTCTTGGTGATCGCCATCGAGGCGAGGCCGCGGTCGGTGACCAGCAGCGGCTTTTTGATGCCGAGGCTCTTGCAGGCGTCTGCCAGTTCCTTGATCCGGCCCCGGCCGAGCTTGACCGATGTCGGATAGCTCCAGTTTGCGGTGATGTTGCTGCTCATGCTGTGACTTTCTTCAGGTGGAAGGATTTCGGGCGCGTCAGATTCTGGAAGCCGATGATCGACAGCGAACCGCCGCGGCCGGTCTCCTTGACACCGGTCCAGCAGAGCGCCGGATCGAGATAGTCCGCGCGGTTCATGAAAACGGTGCCGGTTTCGATCTCGCGGCCGAGACGCGCAGCCCGCTCGACATCTTTGGTCCAAAGCGAAGCCGTCAGCCCGTACTGGCTGTCATTCATCAAGGCGAGTGCCTCCTCGTCGCTCTTCACCTTCATAATGCCGACTGCCGGACCGAAAGTCTCCTCGCGCATGAAGGCCATGGAATGGTCGACATCGACGAGAACCTGCGGTGCGAGATAGGCGCCGCCGTCGTCCTGAGGGAAAAGTTTCGGGTCGACAAGCGCCTTGGCGCCCTTGGAAACCGCATCGGCAATCTGCTCGCGCACCACCTTGGCGAAGCGCTTGTTCGCCATCGGTCCGAGCGAAGTCTCGGGATCGAGTGGGTTGCCGAGCTTGTAGTTCGACACCCAGGCGACCGACTTTTCGACGAAGGCGTCATAGAGGGATTCGTGCACATAGATGCGCTCGATGCCGCAGCAGCACTGGCCGGAATTGTAGGTCGCGCCGTCCATCAGCGTGTCAACGGCCGCCTCGAGATCGGCGTCTTCCATGACATAACCCGGATCCTTGCCGCCGAGTTCGAGGCCGAGGCCGGTGAAGGTGCCGGCGGCGGCCCTCTCCATCGAGCGCCCACCTTCGACCGATCCGGTGAAGTTGACGAAATTGAAGCTGCCGGCGGCAATCAGCGCCGAGGTCGTCTGATGATCGAGGAAGACATTCTGGAACACGTCCTCGGGCACACCGGCCTCGATAAAGGCCTGTACCAGCCGCTCGCCGACCAGCAGCGTCTGCGAGGCATGTTTCAGCACCACCGTATTGCCGGCCATCAGCGCCGGCGCGATCGTGTTGATCGCCGTCATATAGGGATAGTTCCACGGGGCCACGACGAAGACGACGCCATGCGCCTCGCGCTCGATGCGGCGTTCGAAACGATCGCTCTCCTCGACGACAACAGGCGCCAGCGCATCGGCCGCGATCGAGGCGACATAGTTGGAGCGCTCGTTGAAGCCCTTGTATTCGCCGCCATACTTGACCGGCCGGCCCATCTGCCAGGCAAGCTCCGGCACGACCACGTCGGACATTTCGTTCAGCCGCGCAGCACCCTTCAGCACCAACTGCACGCGCTCTTCAAGCGGCTGTTTCGCCCAGGCTTTCTGCGCCTTGCGGCCCCGCGCCACCACATCCTTGGCGGCATCGAGAGAAAGTGCGGCGCGCTCGGCATAGACCGACCCGTCAACCGGTGAAATGCATTGGATCATTGTCATGATCGATTTCCGTCCTCGTATTGATCAAAAATTTCTTCGGGGCCGTAGCCCCTCATCCGCCTGCCGGCACCTTCTCCCCGCTTGCGGGGAGAAGGGGGCGAGCCGCGACCTCTCCGTTCCAACCTCGACATTGCGTTTGGCACGTTCCCTCTCCCCGTTTTTTACGGGGAGAGGGTTAGGGTGAGGGGCAGCTACCTGCAATCCCGTACTAAGCTCTTTCGAACCCACGCGCCACTTCCCAATCGGTGATGCGGCGGTCGTATTCTTCCTGCTCCCATTCGGCAGCACGGGTATAATGGTCGATCACATCATCGCCGAACGCTTTGCGCAGCATTGCCGATTCCGTCATTTCGGTGGTCGCCGCGCGCAGCGTGCGCGGGATTTCGCGAACGCCCTTGCCGCCATAGGCGTCGCCGACGAAGGGGGCTTCAAGTTCGAGTTTGTTCTCGATCCCGTCGATGCCGGCGGCAAGCAGCGCGGCGAAGGCGAGATAGGGATTGAGGTCGGAGCCGCCGACACGGCACTCGATGCGGATACCCTTGGTTTCCTCGCCGCAGAGGCGATAACCGGCGGTGCGGTTGTCCTTGCTCCAGATCGCCTTGGTCGGCGCGAAGGTGCCGGCCATGAAGCGCTTGTAGGAATTGATGTAGGGCGCCAGGAAATAGGTGATCTCGCTCGCATGGGCGAGAAGTCCGGCAACGTAATTGTGCATCAGCGGCGACATGCCGTATTTGCCGGTGTGATCGAAGAACAGCGGCTTTTCCTCGAGACTCCAGAGCGATTGGTGAATATGCGAGGAGCTGCCGGCGGCGTTGTAATTCCACTTGGCGAGGAAGGTGATGGCCTTGCCCTTCGACCAGGCGATCTCCTTGCAGCCGTTCTTGATGATCGCATGCCGGTCGGCCATGGCGAGCGCATCGGCATAACGCACATTGATCTCCTCCTGACCGGCCGAAGCCTCGCCCTTGGAGTTTTCCACCGGAATGCCGGCGCCCTGCAGCCCGGTGCGGATCGCCCGCATCACTTCTTCTTCCTTGGTGGTCTGGAAGATGTGATAGTCCTCGTTATAGGCGCTGGCGAGCTTGAGATTGCGGTAGCCCGCGCTATGCGCAGCCTCGTAGCTCTGGTCGAACAGGAAGAATTCGAGTTCGGAGGCCATATAGGCCTTCATGCCCATGTCTTCGAGGCGCTTCACCTGCTTCTTCAGGATCGCGCGCGGGGAATGGGCGACCTCCTCATGGGTGTGATGATCGAGCATGTCGCAGAGCACCAGCGCCGTGCCCTCAAGCCAGGGAATGCGGCGCAGCGTCGCAAGATCCGGCTTCATCGTATAGTCGCCGTAGCCCTTTTCCCAGCTCGTCGCCTTATAGCCGGAGACCGTCTCCATCTCCATGTCGGTGGCGATCAGATAGTTGCAGCTATGCGTTTCCTTCCAGGCGCTCTCGACGAAATATTCCGCCTGGAAACGCTTGCCCATCAGCCGGCCCTGCATGTCCACCTGGCAGGCCAGAACCGTATCGATGCGCCCTTCGGCAACATCCTTCTTGAGATCGTCGAATGTGTAGCTGCTCATGATTGATCCGCCTGACATTGGAATTGAGAAAATCGGGGGCAACGAAACCGCATGCGCTCGGCCGGATTTGGGCCTGATGCCTTTTCGTTGAACCGGTGATGGGGCCGCAGGAGCGGCCCCGCCATTTGAGAGGGAAGCCTCGATGCTTACTTTTCGCCGCTTTCGCCAACCGCCGCTTCGGCTGCCGCGATTTCGGCCTGGCGCTTTGCCACTTCGGCGCCGATCGGCGGTCCCTTGAAGCGCCGGCTTTCGAAACCGAACCAGACGATCGCGGTCATCAGGAGGAAGCCGACGGTAACGTAAAGGGCAGCACCGTTCGGCGGTTGGATTCCGAGAATGAAGATCAGGACCATCGCGATGATCGACAGCACTGCAAAGAGCTTGAAGAGGCCCTCGCCGAGGTTCCACGGACCCATCTTGTCCCACTTCGATGTGCCCCAGGCGAAGAGGCCGAGCGTGATCGGGATCGCGAAGGAGAAGAAGAGGAAGATGACCGTGCATGAAACGACGATCGTGTAGACCGGCGTATCGCCGATTTTCATGATATCGAGTGAGGTGAACCAGACGAACAGCACCGAAAGGATCGAGCCGGTCCAGATCGCAGCCACCGGTGTGCGGTACTGCGGGCTGACTTTCGACAGCGCCTTCGATGCCGGCAGGCCGCCGTCACGCGAGAAGGCGAAGATCATGCGGGAAACGGAGGTGACCGTCGCAAGGCCGCACAGCCACTGGCTGACGAGGATCGCCAGGTAGAGGATGTCCTTCACGGTCGCGTTGACCTGCGTGTCCATCGCCCAGAAGAACACGTTCCAGCCCTGTTTTGCCGCATCGTCCATATTCGGCAGCATCAGCACGAAAGAGCACAGCATGATATAGCCGAACAGTGCCGACCACAGGACCGAGGCGACCATACCGCGCGGGACGGAGTGGGCGGCTTTAACCGTCTCTTCCGACGTATGCGCCGATGCGTCGTAGCCGGTGATCGTGTAGATCGGCAGCAGCAGACCGAGCAGGAAAACCCAGCTGCCCGACGTCGTCGGCCAGACACTGCCACCCGCTTCGCCGGAATAGTTGGCGAAGGTAAAGAGCCGGCCGAATTCATAGGACGGAGCCGACAACAGGCACACCGCCGCAAGCGCGATGGCGGTTGCGAAAATCAGGTAACCCGAAAAGTCCGTCAGCTTTGCGGTCAGCCCGATGCCCATATGGTTCACGAGCGCCTGCGCGCCGGTGATGATGACGAGGAAGACGATCCGCACCGTGATGGTGTCCGTCAGGCCGAGATAGCCCGTGCCGAACGTGCCCATGAAGAAATAATAGGTGCCGACATTGATGGCGCCGAGCACGGTGACGAGACCGAGCAGGTTGAACCAGGCGGTCAGCCAGCCGGTGAAGCGGTTGCCTAGGATCGAGCCCCAGTGATAGAGCCCGCCGGCCGTCGGATAGGCGGAGCTGATCTGCGCCATGGCGACGGCGAAGACAAGTGAGATGAAGCATCCCACCGGCCAGCCGATGCCGATGGCGGCTCCGCCGGCACCGGAGGTCGCCTGCGCCAGTGAATTGATGCCGCCCGAGAGGATGCAGATGATGGAAAATGAGACGGCGAAGTTCGAGAACGAACTCATGCGTCGTTCGAGTTCCTGGGCATAACCCATGGAATGCAGGATGTGCACATCCTGCTTTTTGTCCAGTTCGGAATAATCCGACATGACTTCCCCCTGTTCACGATCGGCCGCGGGATTGCGGGCCGGTTCAGTGCCAAATTGCCCGCGGCATTTGCGCCGTGCGGACGTTCGCAGTTAGACTGCTCCCTCGGGTCTTCTTTTTATCAGGCGTCCAGGCTTTGCTGGAGCAGCCCTTTTAGATAGTCGGCCATGACCCCTTGGCCGACATCGTCTGCGACGAGGTCGTTGCGGACCTCGATCATCACATTGCGCAAGCCGTTCGAAAGCCCGTGCAGGATCAGCGTGTGGGTCACGCCATCCTCGGGCCCGTAAGGCTGGTTGCGTTCCGTCCTGTAAAGCGGCGCCTCGGCCGCAGCCTCCAGCATGCGGTCGGCGAGCCGGCTGTCCTCATCGTGCAATATGCCAAGTTCGACGGCGCGTTCGCGACCGTGATAGACCGGCGTGAAGCTGTGGATCGTCACGATGATGCTGTCTTGGCCCCTCGCCCGGCGATCACGGATCAGCCCGCGGATGGCGTCGTGGAAAGGCACATAGAGCGCGTCGGTGCGCGCAAGCCGTTCTTCGGCGGTCAAATCCGTGTTGCCGGGAATGGCATAGATCTCGCTTGCTTCAGGCATGGCGCCGGGTGAACTCGGCGGCCGGTTGCAGTCGTAGATCAGCCGGGAGAAGCGCTGGTAGACGAGCGTCGCATCGAGCCCTTCCGATATGCCGCGGGCGACCGAAAGAGCCCCCGGGTCCCAGGCAATGTGGCTTAAGAGCGCTTCGCTGGGCAGGCCAAGATCACCGAAATGAGCGGGAAGCACATTCGAAGCGTGCTCGCAGACGAGCAGCACCGGGCTTCGGCCGCCGACGCGCTCGATCCCGACGCAATCGCCGTCCGCTTCGCTGAGGATTTTCGGCCCGGCCAGCACCAATGGCGCTACTCCTATCCCTTAATAAAATCTTTCCAAGAAAAGAATTCTTCAGGTTTCGGTCACTGTCAAGCGTCGACTGAAAATTTCTTTTCATGACAGTAGTTGACATGGATTATGACAGCGTTGTTAACTTTGAGTGGGAAAGTGGCGCCAGACCATCCCGGGGAGCATCGTTAAGTGACAGTTGCGTCGAAGACGGTTTCGGACGTCATACACTCGCATTTCGGGGTGCTGACGCGCGCCGAGAAGCAACTGGCCGAAAGCCTTCTCGACAATTATCCGGTATCCGGTCTCGGCAGCATCACCACGATCGCCGAAAATGCCGGCGTTTCGACGCCGACTGTCGTGCGCATGGTGCAGAAGCTCGGTTTCAAGGGCTATCCGGACTTTCAGGCGCATCTGCACCTGGAGGTCGAAGCGACGATCTCCAACCCGATCGCCAAGCATGATCGTTGGGCCCAGAATGCGCCTGGCACGCATATCCTCAACCGTTTCGCCGATGCCATCATGAGCAATCTGCGCCAGACGCTGACCGATCTCGACACCGCGACTTTCGACAGCGTCGCCTCCCTGCTGTCCGACCGCAAGCGCGGCCTCTATTTCGTCGGCGGCCGCATCACCGGCGCGCTTGCCGAATATTTCTTCACCCACATGCAGGTGATTCGGCCGGCTACGACGCTGCTGTCTTCGAACTCCAGCAGCTGGCCGCAATATGCTCTCAACATGAATGCCGGCGACATTCTGATCATCTTCGACATCCGCCGCTACGAGCAGGAGATGGTGAGCCTTGCCACTGCCGCTCGCAAACGCGGCGCAGAAATCGTCGTCTTCACCGACCAGTGGAGCTCGCCCGCCGCCAAGCTCGCCCGGCATGCCTTTCGCGTTCGGATCGAGGCGCCGTCGGCTTGGGACTCCTCCGTCGTCACCCTCTTCATCGTCGAAGCGCTCATCGAGGCCGTTCAGAATTCCACCTGGGACGAGACGAAGGAGCGCATGAAGACGCTTGAGGGCTTGTTCGAGCAGACCAAGCTTTTCCGCAAACCGGGTTAGGAGGGACAAGAAAAACAAAGGGGAGAACAAGGACGGACTTTCGCGGAAACAGGTCGTGTCGTCGCAAATAAAACACGTGTCGCAAACGCCTGCTATTCATAGCAAAGTTAACGTCATCCACCCGTCACACAAGCTTCATGTAAGCTGATTAACAGCATCGCCAGACACTGAAAACCCGAAGGAGAACAACAGTGATCTCTAACATTTCTCGACTTCTGTCGCTCTCTACTGCGATGATCGTGGCTTCGACCGCGATTGCCGCCGCCGAGCCGAGCGCTGAATTGATCGCCGCCGCCAAGAAGGAAGGCACCCTGACCACGATCGCTCTTCCGCATGACTGGTGCGGTTACGGCGACGTCATTGCCGGCTTCAAGGCCAAGTATGGCCTCGAAGTCAACGAACTGAACCCGGACGCAGGTTCGGGCGACGAAGTCGAAGCCATCAAGGCCAACAAGGGCAACACCGGCCCGCAGGCTCCTGACGTCATCGACGTCGGCCTCTCCTTCGGTCCGTCCGCCAAGAAGGACGGCCTGATCCAGCCTTACAAGGTTTCCACCTGGGATTCGATCCCGGACACGGCCAAGGATGCCGAAGGCTTCTGGTACGGCGACTATTACGGCGTTCTCTCGTTCCTCGTGAACAAGGACCTCGTCAAGGAATCGCCGGCCGACTGGACCGACCTGAAGAAGAGCGACTACGCAAACACCGTCGCGCTTGCAGGCGATCCGCGCACGGCCAACCAGGCCGTCCAGGGCGTCTATGCCGCTGGTCTTTCCGCATCAGGCGGTGACGCGGCCAAGGCAGGCGAAGAAGGCTTGAAGTTCTTTGCCGAACTCAACAAGGCTGGCAACTTCGTGCCCGTCGTCGGCAAGGCTGCTCCCTTCGCGCAGGGCTCGACGCCGATCATCGTCGCCTGGGACTACAACGCCCTGTCCTGGGGCCAGAGCCTCAAGGGCAATCCTCCGTTCGAGGTTGTCGTTCCGAAGACGGGCGTCGTTGCCGGTGTCTACGTCCAGGCGATTTCGGCCTTCGCTCCGCACCCGAACGCTGCCAAGCTCTGGATGGAATACCTCTATTCCGACGAAGGTCAGCTCGGCTGGCTGAAGGGCTATTGCCACCCGATCCGCTTCAACGATCTTGCCAAGAACAACAAGATCCCGAAGGATCTCCTCGACAAGCTGCCGCCGGCAGCAGCTTATGAAAAGGCTGTTTTCCCGACGCTCGAAGAGCAGGCCGCCGGCAAGGAAACCATCACCAAGAACTGGGATTCCGTGGTTGGCGCCAGCGTCAAGTAACTTCTGATCCTGCCTCCCCGCCGCAATGGCGGGGAGGTTTTCTCACTCCGACGCCCCAGGATGAGCTTTTCCATGAGCACCGTCTCAACGCCTATGGTCAGCAGCGCCCCCTTGATCAACAGAGATCGCGTGATCGACTGGCTGGGCATTGCACCCTTCATTATCTTCTCGCTGCTGTTTCTGATCATCCCGACGCTTTATCTCGTGGCCGGCGCGTTCCTGACACCCGAGGGCAGTTTTACGCTGAAGAATATCGGCGATCTTTTTACGCCGTCGATCATGAGCGCTTATTGGATCAGTATCCGCGTCTCGGTCGCCTCGGCTCTGGGCGGCGCGTTGATCGGCTTTTTCCTCGCCTGGGCCGTGGTGCTCGGCGGCCTGCCGAACTCGGTGCGCTCGACGCTTCTGACCTTCTCCGGCGTCGCCTCCAATTTCGCCGGCGTGCCGCTCGCCTTCGCCTTTCTGGCAACGCTCGGCCGCACCGGCCTCGTGACGGTCTTCCTGCGGGAATGGTTCGACTTCAACCTTTACAGCACCGGCTTCAATCTGCTGTCCTTCCTCGGCCTCACCATCACCTATATGTATTTCCAGATCCCGCTGATGGTGCTGATCCTGACGCCGGCCCTTGACGGCATGAAGAAGGAATGGCGTGAAGCCTCGCAAATCCTCGGCGCCACCAACCGCCAGTACTGGACGATGGTCGCGCTGCCGATCCTCTGGCCGAGCCTGCTCGGCACGACCCTGCTGCTCTTCGCCAACGCCTTCGGCGCCATCGCCACCGCCTTCGCGCTGACCGGCAGTTCGCTGAACATCGTGCCGATCCTGCTCTACGCGCAGATCCGCGGCGACGTTCTGCACAATGCCAACCTCGGTTACGCCATCGCGCTCGGAATGATCGTGATCACCGGCGTCTCCAATGTCCTTTACCTCATGCTGCGCATGCGCGCCGAACGGTGGCAGAAATGAAAGCGCAACGTCTCGGAGCCTGGATCGCCATCATCCTGGGCGCGTCCTATTTCATCATTCCGCTAATCGGCACCATTGAATTTTCGCTGCGCATGCGCCGCGGTGAATACAGTCTCGATGCCTATCAGTCGGTCTTCTCGGACGCCCAGTTCCGCGAGACCTTCGGCTACTCCATGATGATGGCGCTTCTGACCATTGTCTTCGGCATGCTGCTCGTCGTGCCGACGGCCTACTGGGTGCGGCTGCGGCTGCCGCAGATGCGCCCGGTCGTCGAATTCATCACGCTGCTGCCGCTCGTCATTCCGGCAATCGTCATCGTCTTCGGTTATCTCAGGATGTACAACTCGTCGTCCTATCTGCCGCTGACGGGTTCGACGACCGGCACCAACATTCTGCTGGTCTTCTCCTACATCACGCTGTCGCTGCCCTACATGTACCGCGCCGTCGACACCGCCATGCGCGCCATCGACGTCCGCACCCTCACGGAAGCGGCCGAGAGCCTCGGCGCCCGCTGGACGACCATCATGTTCAGGTGCATTTTCCCCAACGTCATGAGTGGCGTGCTGTCGGGTGCCTTCATCACGCTGGCGATCGTCATGGGCGAATTCACCTTCGCCGCCCTGCTCAACCGTCCTGCCTTCGGCCCCTACCTGCAGCTCGTCGGTGCCAACAAGGCTTACGAGCCTTCGGCGCTTGCCGTCATCGCCTTCTCGATCACCTGGCTCAGCATGGGCCTGCTCAACCTCGTTTCCCGCTTCGGCAAAGCCCGCCCGGCAAAGGCTTAAGGTATTCGGCTCATGTCCTTTCTCACATTGAACAATATTCAGAAATCCTTCGGCCCGGTCCAGGTCGTCAAGAACTTCAACATGAACATCGAGAAGGGCGAATTCGTCTCCTTCCTCGGACCGTCGGGCTGCGGCAAGACAACCGTTCTGCGCATGATCGCCGGCTTCGAAACGCCGACCGGCGGCACGCTGACCATCAACGGCAAGGACCAGAGCGCACTGAAGCCGAACCAGCGCAATATCGGCATGGTCTTCCAGGCCTACGCGCTGTTTCCGAACATGACGGTGCACGACAATGTCGCCTTCGGCCTGAAGGTCGCCGGCGCCCCCAAGCCCGAAATTGACGCCCGCGTCAAGGAAATGCTCGGCTTGATCAAACTCGATCACCTGGCCGACCGCTTCCCCTACCAATTGTCGGGTGGCCAGCAGCAGCGTGTAGCCCTTGCTCGAGCGCTTGCCGTCAAGCCGCAGGTGCTGCTGCTCGACGAGCCGCTCTCCGCACTCGACGCCAAGATCCGCGTCTCGCTGCGCGAGGAAATCCGCCAGATCCAGCAGCAGCTCGGCATCACCACGGTTTTCGTCACCCACGACCAGGAAGAGGCGCTGTCGATCTCCGACCGCATCGTTGTCATGAATGCCGGCAAGGCCGACCAGATCGGTTCGCCCTTCGAGATCTACAACACGCCGGCAACACGCTTTGTCGCCTCCTTCGTCGGCACGCTCAACCTGATCGAGGCCAAGGTCGTCGATCCCGACGCCAACCGCATCCAGATCGGCGATCAGGCCATCACGCTGAAGCAGTCGGTCGCAGCCCACAAGGCCGGCGAGACCATCTCGCTGGCGCTGCGCCCGGAAGCAGGCTCGCTCTCCGACAGCGTCAGAAGCGATACTGCGCTCACCGGTCAGGTCGTCTCGGCCCACTTCCTGGGGTCGGTCATCCGCACCCGCATGAATGTCGGCGGCAACGTCATTTCCTTTGACATGTTCAACAGCCCCGGCGTCACCCCGCCGCAGGCCGGCGAAACGGTGACGCTGCGTTTCATGGCGGCCGATCTGCTGGTTATCCGCGACTGAGCTTGACGAACCACCCATGCAAAAGGCGCCGCAAAAAACGGCGCCTTTTTCGTTGCTTAGCGGTATAGTCGCCTCTTTAAAGGTCCATCGGCCAGGTGTCGGAGAGGCGGTAGCCGGCCTGGAACGGATCGGCCGGATCGACCATGAGCTGCTTCGTGCCGATGACCCATGCGCGACCCGAGATAATCGGGATGATGCCGGGCTTGCCGTTGATGTCGACTTCGCTATCGATGCTGCAGTGAAATTCCGTGTCCAGCAGCGATGTGCCGACGAACTTTTCGCCTGCCTTCATCTGGCCCTTGGCGTGGAGCACGGCCATGCGAGCCGAGCATCCGGTGCCGCAGGGGGAACGGTCTATTTTGCCCGGACGGATGGCGACCGCATTCTTACCCCAGAACACGCCATCCCTCATCTCGACCGGATCGGTGATCTGGCAGAAGGAGATATGGCCCCAATCATTGGCGGGGTGCTTGAAGCCGAGCTGCTCATTGGCGGCTTCGGTGATCTTGACGCCCATGCGGGCGATATCGCGGGCGTGGTCCGGTCGAAGGCTGAGCCCTATGGACGCCGCATCGACGATGACGAAACTGTCCCCGCCGTAGGCCGTGTCGACCGTGACCGTGCCGATACCTTCTACCTCAATCCTGGCATCGAGCTTGTCGGCAAAGGACGGGACGTTGCGGACGCGGATGCGTTCGGCCTTGCCGTTGCGGCACTCGGCCTCGACCTCGATCAGGCCGCCTGGCGGCTCGAGGATCATGCGCGTGACTGGCTCTTGCATCGGGATGATGCCGGTATCGAGCAGCACGGTCGACACGCACATGGAGTTTGAACCCGACATTGGAGGAGTATCGGCCGGCTCCATGATGATCCAGCCCATCTGCGCCTTGGGGTTTTTCGGCGGGACAAGCAGGTTGACATGGCGGAACACGCCGCCGCGGGGTTCGTTCAGCACGAAATTTCGAAGCGTCTCATCCTCGGCAATCCACCGAGACTGCTCCCAGACCGTAGCGCCCGGAGGCGGCGCGACGCCGCCAACGATGACGTCGCCGACCTCACCTTCGGCATGGCAGCTGACGATATGCACGATCTTGGAGGTACGCATTTGATGTTCCCCGCGCTTATTTTTCGAGACTTGAGCACTTCCAGCAAAGGCGTGCAGCAGTTTTACGGCCGGAACCGCATGAAAATCTCGTGAAGAAGGCCTCTTCAGTTCTAGTTAGAATAACGTATACGATCTACGATATAGAAGTCAAGCATGACCTCCCGGGCGGAGCGATGTGGCACAAAAAAGGAGGGCTGCGACCGAGCCCTCCTTTGAATTTTGCATGTTTTCCGAAAATCGATCCCGGTGTCGCCTATGCTCGGATGGCCTGGTCGTCCACATCGAAGCGGTGCACACGCGCCTGATCCGGCGTCGCATAAACGATCTCGTCTGGCTCGTACTGATGTTCGCCAAACAGACGCGCCGTCAGCAGGCCGCATTGATCAGATTCCAGATAGATGATCGTGTCGGCGCCGAGATGCTCGACATGCACGACCTTCGCCGCCCAGGCCCCCTGCTCGCGCGACAGCGTCATGTGTTCGGGACGCACGCCGATCGTCTTGGCGCTGTGATCGCCGACCTTTTCGGCCGCGATGAAATTCATCTGCGGCGAGCCGATGAAGCCGGCGACGAAGACATTGGCCGGGCGATTGTAAAGTTCCATCGGCGAGCCGATCTGTTCGATCGCGCCGGCATTCAGCACGACGATCTTGTCAGCAAGCGTCATCGCCTCGACCTGGTCGTGGGTGACATAGATCATCGTTGCCTTCAGGCTGCGGTGCAGCCGAGCGATCTCGAGGCGGGTCTGCACACGCAGCGCCGCATCGAGGTTCGACAGCGGCTCGTCGAACAGGAAGAGTTCCGGTTCGCGCACGATGGCGCGGCCGATTGCAACGCGCTGGCGCTGGCCGCCTGATAGTTCGGCCGGCCGCCGCGCCAGATAGGGGGCAAGCGACAGCATGCCGGATGCCTTGCCGACTCGGCTGTCGATCTCGTCCTTGGGTGTGCCGGCCTGCTTGAGGCCGAGCCCCATATTGTCCTTGACCGTCAGGTGCGGATAGAGCGCATAGGACTGGAAGACCATGGCGATGCCGCGTTTGGCCGGCGGCGTCAGCGTCTCGTCGCGGCCATTGATGACGATGGCGCCCGACGTGACGTCCTCGAGGCCGGCAATGCTGCGCAACAGCGTCGACTTCCCGCAGCCCGATGGCCCGACGAAGATGACGAATTCGCCATCCCTCACCTCGAGGTCGATGCCCTTCAGCACCTCATGCGTGCCATAGGTCTTGCGGATGGATTTGAGTTGAAGTGATCCCACTGATTTTTCCTTACAATCTGACCGGCTGGCCGGTGCGCACGCTCTCGTCGGCGGCAAGGCAGATGCGCAGCGATGCCACGGCATCCGCCATATGGCGATCGAGGTCGAGATCCTCGCGGATCGCCCTCAGCATGAAAGCCTGTTCCAGGTCGCAGAGCGCCTGATGACCGGGCTCGCCCGTCATCCGCATGTCCTGGTCGGGCCGAATGAACTTGCCGTCCGGGCCGGTCTCGGCCGTGTGCAGACGGATGACCGAGGTCTTGGTGTGGGTGTCGATATCGTCCGACTTGGCGTTCGGATCCATGACAATCGACACCGCGCCCTTCGGCGACATGACGTCCTTCACGAAGAAGGCGGTTTCCGAGATCATCGGACCCCAGCCGGCCTCGTACCAGCCGACCGAACCATCCTCGAATAGCACCTGCAGCTGGCCGTAATTATACATGTCGGCGGCAATCTCGTCGGACAGCCGCAGCCCCATGCCGCGCACCTCGACCGCCCTGGCGTCGGTGATCTGGCACATGACGTCGACATAATGCACGCCGCAATCGACGATCGGCGAGGTGGTTTGCATCAGCGACTTGTGCGTCGCCCAGGTCGGGCCGCTGGACTGCTGATTGAGGTTCATGCGGAAGACGTAAGGCGGACCGAGCTTGCGTGCTTCTTCGATCAGCTTCGTCCATGACGGGTGATGGCGAAGGATATAGCCGATCACCAGCTTGCGGCCTGCCTTCTTCGCCGCAGCGACGACCCGTTCGGCGTCGGCGACGGTTGTCGCCAGCGGCTTTTCGACGAAGACGTCGCAGCCGGCCTCGAAGGCGGCGACGGTATAATCGGCATGGCTGTCGGAATAGGTGTTGATCGAGCAGAGGTCCGGCTTCAGCTCGGCGAGTGCCGTCAGGAAATCGGGATGGATCGTATAGGCCTGCAGCTCGGGCTCCAGCTTCGGCGTCGAGCGGTTGACGAGACCGACGATCTCGAAGCCTGGATTGTCGTGATAGGCGAGCGCATGGCTGCGGCCCATGTTGCCGAGGCCGGCAACGAGGACGCGGATGGGTTTCTCGGGGCTCACTTGACGGCTCCTGACGTAATGCCGCGGATCAGCTGCCGCGAGAAGATGACGTAGAGGACGAGGATCGGCAGGATCGCCAGCGACAGCGCCGCCAGCACCGCATTCCAGTTGGTGACGAACTGGCCGATGAAGATCTGCGAGCCGAGTGTCACGGTCTTCGTGGCCTCGGAGGGCGCCAGGATCAACGGGAACCAGAGATCGTTCCAGATCGGGATCATCGTGAAGACGGCGACCGTCGCCATGGCGGGGCGCACCAGCGGCAGCACGAGGCGGAAGAAGATCGCATATTCGGAAAGCCCGTCGATGCGCCCGGCATTCTTGAGATCGTCCGAAACCGTGCGCATGAATTCCGACAGGATGAAGATTGCCAGCGGTATGCCCTGCGCGGTGTAGACGAGGACCAGCGCCGTCAGCGTATTGACGAGGCCTGCCGCCACCATGCCCTGTAGGATTGCCACCGTACCGAGACGGATCGGGATCATGATGCCGATCGCCATATAGAGCCCGAGCAGCGTATTGCCGCGGAAACGGTATTCCGAGAGCGCAAAAGCCGCCATGGCGCCGAAGAGCAGCACCAGCAGGATCGAGACGATCGTCACGATGAAGCTGTTCTGGAAATAGGTGGCGAAATCCCCCTGCCCCAACACCGTCTGATAGCCGACCAGACTGAAGGTCGACGGCGTCGGCACCATCAGCGGCTCGCGGAAGATCGAGGCCCGATCCTTGAACGAGTTGACGACGGTCAGGAAAACCGGAAACAGCGCGACCAGCGTATAGGCGCCAAGCGCCAGATGCATGAGGCCGGTGCGGATCGGAGATGTGCGTGCCTTGGACATGCGCGCTCCTCAGAACTGGTAGCGACGCATGCGCCGCTGGATGACGAAAAGATAAAGCGAGACGCCGGCCAGAATGATGAGGAACATCACCGTTGCGATCGTCGCGCCCATCGAGCGGTCGCCGAGCTGAAGCTGGAAACCGAAGAAGGTGCGGTAGAGCAGCGTGCCGAGAATATCGGTCGACATGTCGGGTCCGGCGAGCGCGCCCTGCACCGTGTAGATCAGGTCGAAAGCGTTGAAATTGCCGACGAAGGTCAGAATCGAGATGATGCCGATCGCCGGCAGGATGAGCGGCAGCTTGATCTTCCAGAACTGCGCCCAGCCGGTGATGCCGTCGCATTCGGCCGCCTCGATCACCTCTTCGGGGATGCTGAGCAAGGCGGCATAGATCAGCATCATCGGAATGCCGATATATTGCCAGTTGGAGATCAGCGACACGGCGATCAGCGCCGAGCCGGGCTTGCCGAGCCAGGGCGCGAACAGGAATTTCAAGCCGATGAGATCGAGCATCCAGGGCGCCACGCCCCAGATCGGCGAAAGGATCAGTTTCCAGATGAAGCCGACGATGACGAAGGAGAGCAGCGTCGGCAGGAAGATCGCCGTGCGGTAGAAGGCGACACCGCGCAGCTTCGGTACCGAAAGCAGGGCGGCAAGCGCCACGCCGATCGGGTTCTGCACGCACATGTGGATGGCGAAGAAGATCAGGTTGTTGACGAGCGCATTCCAGAAATCATGCGCCCAGCGCGGATCGCCGAACAGCACCTGGAAATTCGCAAGTCCGACGAAGGCCGGCTGACCGTCGACGATATTGTACAGCGAAAGCCGAAGCGTTTCGATGAGCGGCAGCACCATGACGGCGGAATAGACGATCACCGCGGGCAGCATGAAGACGAAAATGTGCCAGCGCACCGGGCGCTTGATCGGGACGATATCGATCGCGTTGTCGGTTTCGCTCATGGCTTTTGCCTGTTCTTGTCGACTGGCTGCGAGGCGCAGCGCAGATGGAAAACATGCTCCCACCCTGACCCTCTACCCACCTGGGAAGAGAGGGAACGCGCCCTGATCAGATCGGGCTGGGAGGTCGCTGCGAGTCTCCTTCTCCCCGCTCGCGGGGAGAAGGTGGCCGGCAGGCCGGATGAGGGGCCGCAAACGCCGCCCCTCCTCACATCACTTGGCCGGCTTGTACCAGCTGTCGAGGCCCTTCTGCAGCTTCTCGGCAGCGACCTTCGGCGTATCCGTGCCGTTGATCACGTTGGCCGACTCGACCCAGGTCTCGTTTTCAAGGTTCGGCGTGCCGCGCGACAGGATCTGGTAGGTCGAGCGCACGGTCGACTTGTACGGGCCGCGCCAGGAAACGAATTCCTGAGCAAGCGGATCGGACATCTTGACCGGGTTGGAGTTCAGGCTGAAGAAGCCCGGCAGGGAGTTGGCGTAAATGTCGGCGAACTCGGGCGAAGCGACCCAGCTGAGGAACTTCTTGGCTTCCTCGGCATGCTTGCTCTTGGCATTCAGGGCGACGCCGATATCCGGATGGTCGGAGATGTAACCCTGGTCGCTGGCCTTCGGAACCGGCGGCGGGAAGGCGCCCATTTTGAACTGCGCCTGCGTGTTGAAGAGCGCGATTTCCCAGGAACCGGCCGGATAGATGGCGGCGCGTCCGAGGGTGAAGAGGTTCTGACTGTCCGAATAGGTCTGGGCTTCGAAACCGTCGCCGAGATAGGGCTTCCACTTGGCAAGCTCTTCATAGGGCTTGACCCAGTCGGCATCGGTCAGCTTCTGCTTGCCGGCGATCAGGGCGTCGCGGCCATCCTCGCCCTTCCAGTAATTCGGGCCGATGTTCTGGTAGCCCATGGTTGCGGCTTCCCAGAGGTCCTTCGTGCCCATGGCGAGCGGGATATAGGTGCCGTCGGCCTTGATCTTGTCGAGCGCTGCGTAGAATTCGTCCTGCGTCTTCGGCACGGAGATGCCGAGCTTGTCGAAGGCATCCTTGTTGTAGATGAAACCGTGGATGACCGAAGCCATCGGCACGCAGAAGGTCGACTTGCCGTCGTCGGTCGACCAGGCGGCCTTGGCGACCGGCGAGAAGTTCTCCATACCGGGCAGGCTGGTGATGTCGACGAGTTGCTTCTTGTTGAAGAGTTCGAGCGAGGCGTCGAACGGACGGCAGGTGATGATATCGCCCGCGGAGCCGGCATCGAGCTTGGCGTTCAGCGACGCGTTGTATTCGGTCGGCGCGGTCGGCGAGAAGACGATCTTGATGCCCGGGTTCTTGGCTTCGAAAGCCGGGATGATCTTCTCCTGCCAAATCTGCAGGTCGTCGTTACGCCAGCTTTCCACAGTCAGCGTGACGTCGGCGGCATGGACGAGACCTGCCGATGTCAGCAGGCTGGAGGCAAGCAGGAAGCTTTTCAGAGTAGTGTTTTTCATTTCCCTCTCCTGTTTTCAGGCGCCGAAAGGCGCCGTTTTCGATCTGAAACAAGCGGTTGGCGTGCTTGAGGAAACACCCAACGCCCCTTGAGGGCCGCCAGCGACTGCCGGCCCCGAAAGCTCGACGGACACGAAGGCGGATCGCCTGCGGCCGGACTGCGCCTTGCCCATGACCTGCATCGAGCACGGCAAGAATTGACGGAAAAAGCCGATGGATGCTGAGCTTCACCACCAGCCTGACAGGCGGCGGGTCGTTCTCTCGATCATCCTCGAAGCAGTTCCGGCTTGGCTTTGCTGCCGGTTTTCGTGGGCTTCGATGTGCTGTTCCCTTTTGCCAAATTAATGCCAAAAAAATACCAATTGTCCAGCCGAATTTAACTTTTCGGTCGCCAAAAATTCGTTAAAAAATTTTAATCAATAAAATCAACATGATAAAAAGATTGATTTTCTCCATCATTCCCACTTGGTAAATGGTATTTTTTTGGTATTGTATTTAAAAACATAGGGAACGGCGTTTCGGAGGCCCGATGACGGAGTTTGCAATCGGCATAGACGGCGGTGGAACGAGCTGCCGGGCCGCGGTCGCGGACAGACACGGCAATGTCATCGGCCGTGGCAAAGCAGGTCCGGCCAATATCCTGTCCGATCTGGAAAACTCTCTTCTCAACATCGTCGAATCTGCCCGGCAGGCGCTGATCGATGCAGGGCTTGCCGCTGAAACCATCGCCTCCGCTGCATCAGTGGTCGGCGTTGCCGGCGCCAATGTCACGGACTACGGCCAGCGCATCGAAAAGGCCCTGCCCTTTGCCGAAGGCCGCGTCGTCACCGATGCGCTGATTGCTTTGCAGGGGGCGCTCGGCGATGGCGACGGCATCGTCGGTGCCTTCGGCACCGGCTCGGTCTATAATGCCCGCAGGAACGGCCGGCTGAACGGCATCGGCGGCTGGGGCTTCATCGTCGGCGACCAGGCAAGCGGCGCCCGCCTCGGCCGCGACCTGATGGAGCAATCGCTGCTCGCCCATGACGGCGTGCGCCCGGCGTCCCCCATGACCGAAGCGATCATGGCCGAATACGGCAGCGACCCTGAAAGCATCGTCGAATTCGCGCATTCGGCAAGACCGACGGATTTTGCTCGTTATGCGCCCGTCGTCTTCGAACATGCGGCCAAGGGCGATGCCGTCGCAATCGGCATCGTCACGGATGCGGCAACGGCAATCGGCGAAAGCCTCGAAGCGCTGCTCTGGCCTGAATGCCCGTCGATCTGCCTACTCGGCGGCCTTGCAGGAGCCTATGAGCCGTGGCTTTCCGAACGCTACAGATCACAGCTTGCCAGGCCGAAGGGCGATGCCCTGCAGGGTGCGGTGGAACTTGCCGTCAAGCTCCTGCACGACGGACAGAGAGGTGCGGCATGACCGACGATCTCGCCACCCTTCTGTCCCTGGAGCGTCTGCAGGCAGCCGGCACCGGCCCGCTCTACGTCAAGCTGCGCCGCACGCTCGAAGAGGCCGTGCGCACCGGCACGCTCGGCCATGGCGATGCGCTGCCGCCGGAACGCGATATCGCCGAATTCGCCGCCGTCAGCCGCGTTACCGTCCGCAAGGCGATCGACGAACTCGTCGCCGACGGCCTGCTGGTACGCCGTCACGGTTCGGGCACCTTCGTCGCCAAACCGGTCTCCAGGGTCGAGCAGCGCCTGTCGCAGCTTACCTCCTTCACCGAGGACATGGCGCGCCGCGGCATGTCCTCCCGCTCCGAATGGCTGCACAAGGGCATCCACACCCCCTCGCCCGACGAGATGATGATTCTCGGCCTCGGCACCGACGTGAAGGTCTCCCGTCTCTCCCGCCTGCGCATCGCCGACGACCAGCCGCTGGCAATTGAGAATGCCAGCGTCTCCGGCGAGTTTCTCCCCGATCCCTCGGCCGTCACCAATTCGCTCTATGCCGAACTCGAACGCCTCCAGGTCCGCCCAGTGCGCGCCGTGCAGCGCATTTCGGCGACCAACATGAAGGAAGCCGACGCCCAGCTTCTCGGCGTCTCCGTCGGCGCCGCCGGCCTGTCGATCGAACGTATCTCCTATCTCGGCTCCGGCCGCGCCGTGGAATTCACCCGCTCACTCTATCGCGGCGACGCCTATGATTTCGTCGCCGAGCTGACGATCGGGCTAACCTGACGGCTTGAGCTTATCCAAATTATACGTATAATCCGGATATCGAAGTTTGGAATCTTATCATGGCCCGGACCACGGCTCTGGAATTTCAGCGAAAATTCGGCGCGTTTCAACATCAGGCGCAACGCGAGCCCGTCGAGATCACCCGGCATGGCCGTCGTGAATTCGTCCTCATGTCCGCCGAGCATTATGATTGGCTGAAAGCTGCCGCGCAACGGACGCACAGAACTGTCGACGCCTTGTCTGTCGTCATCGACGCGGTCGAAAGAGCGGAGATGGACGCGGCCCACACCTCTCTCGACGACTTGTTGAAATAGTCCATCATGGCGTCAATTCCCGAGCCGAAGCCCGGCCTTGTCGTGCGCTATGATTACCTGTGGTCGCGCGAAGCATCGGCGGGTCTCGATCAGGGCAAAGACAGGCCCGCCTGTCTTGTTGCGGCGAGCGATAGCCTGGCCAGTCCCCGCTATGTCGTTCTGCTGCCGATCACGCATACGCCGCCGTCCGGCGAAATCGTGGGAATAGAGATCCCACCGAAAGTGAAGCAGGCGATCGGTCTGGACGACGCCCCGAGTTGGGTCATCGTCTCCGAACACAATATTGATGAATGGCCGAATGGCGGGCTTTCACCCGTGCCGGGCAGCGAGGGAATGTTCGCCTACGGCTTCATTCCGCCTGGGCTTTTCGCAACGATCAAGGGGAAATTTCTCGATCTTGCCAAGGCAAGGAAAAGCGATTCCGTCCGCCGCTGATGCCTATTGCCCGAAAGCGACCGGGGCTGCGGCGCAATCACTCTCCATCCGTTGAATCGATCTCTCAGCACGCCGCCTTAAGCGACCGAGAAGACTCGGCAAATCATGCCGCGTCTTCGATCTCCTCGCTGGTCTTGCGCGGCACGTAGTTGAGCACCGGCCCGAGCCAGCGTTCGACTTCGGAAACCTCCATGCCCTTGCGCTTGGCATAGTCTTCCACCTGATCGCGCTCCACCTTGGCGACGCCGAAATAATAGGAGTCGGGGTGGCCGATATAGAGGCCGGAGACCGAGGAGCCCGGCCACATCGCATAGCTCTCCGTCAGCTTCACGCCCGCCGCCTTTTCCGCGTCGAGCAGCTTGAAGAGCGTTGCCTTTTCCGTGTGGTCGGGCTGGGCGGGATAACCGGGCGCAGGCCGGATGCCGGCATAGGCTTCGGTGATCAGATCCTCATTGCTGAGCGTCTCGTCTTTTGCATAGCCCCAATATTCACGCCGCACCTGCTCGTGCATGCGCTCGGCAAAGGCTTCGGCAAAGCGGTCGGCCAGCGCCTTGACGAGGATCGAGGAATAATCGTCGTTAGCGCGTTCGAAACGCTCAGCGATGGCGATTTCCTCGATACCGGCCGTCACCACGAAGCCGCCGACATAATCCTGCACACCGCTTGTAACAGGCGCGACGAAATCGGAGAGCGCCACGTTTGCCCGCCCGTCCCGCTTCGAAAGCTGCTGGCGCAGCGTATAGAAGGTGGCAAGCTCTTGGCTGCGGCTCTCATCGGTAAACAGGCGGATATCGTCGCCGACGGCGCCGGCCGGCCAGAAGCCGATGACGGCGCGCGGACGGAACCACTTTTCGTCGATGATCTTCTTGAGCATCGACTGCGCATCGGCCCAGAGGGCACGCGCCGCCTCGCCCTGCTTCTCGTCCTCGAGAATGGCGGGGTAACGGCCGCGCAGTTCCCAGGTCTGGAAGAACGGCGTCCAGTCGATATATCTGGCAAGCTCGGCCAGATCGTAATCCTCGAACACCCGCGTGCCGAAGAATTCCGGCTTCGTCGGCTGGTAGGCCGACCAGTCGACCTTATGCGCATTTTCGCGGGCTCGCGGCAATGGCAGGCGCACCTTCTCGGCCTCGCTGCGCGCATGAGCGGCCGCCACCTTGGCATACTCGGCCCTTGTATCGTCGACATAGCCCTGGCGCGTTTCCGGCGACAGCAGCGCCGAGACGACGCCGACGGCGCGGCTCGCATCGGTGACGTAGATCGCCTGTCCCTTGTTATAGCCGGGATGGATCTTCACCGCCGTATGCACACGGCTGGTCGTCGCCCCGCCGATCAAAAGCGGGATGTCGAAACCCTGCCGCTCCATCTCGGCCGCAACATGCACCATCTCGTCGAGCGACGGCGTGATCAGGCCGGAAAGGCCGATGACGTCGACCTTTTCGGCGATTGCCGTGTCGAGAATCTTCGTCGCCGGCACCATGACGCCGAGGTCGACGATTTCGTAATTGTTGCAGGCCAGTACGACGCCGACGATGTTCTTGCCGATATCGTGCACGTCGCCTTTAACCGTCGCCATCAGGATTTTGCCGGCCGAGCGACGTTCTTCGCCGCCGTTCAGGCGCTTTTCCTCTTCCATGTAGGGCAGCAGCACGGCGACCGCCTGCTTCATGACGCGCGCTGACTTGACCACTTGCGGCAGGAACATCTTGCCCGAGCCGAACAGATCGCCGACGACGTTCATGCCGGCCATCAGCGGCCCTTCGATCACGTGCAGCGGTCGGGCGGCCTGCTGGCGCGCCTCCTCGGTATCGGCTTCGATATATTCGGTGATGCCGTTGACCAGCGCATGTTCGAGACGCTTCTCGACGCTCCATTCGCGCCAGGAGAGATCCTGGACCCGGCCTTCCCTGGCGCCGGCGCCACGAAAACGCTCGGCCACTTCGAGCAGCCGCTCGGTGCCGTCGGGACGGCGGTTCAGCACCACGTCTTCGCAGGCCTCGCGCAGTTCCGGATCGATATTGTCATAGACGGCGAGCTGGCCGGCATTGACGATGCCCATGTCCATGCCCGCCTGGATGGCGTGGTAGAGGAACACGGCGTGCATCGCCTCGCGCACCGGCTCGTTGCCGCGGAACGAGAAGGACAGGTTGGAGACGCCGCCCGAAATATGCACCAGCGGCATGCGCTCGCGGATCGTCCGCGTCGCCTCGATGAAATCGACGCCGTAATTATTGTGCTCTTCGATGCCGGTCGCGACCGCGAAGATGTTCGGGTCGAAGATGATATCTTCAGGCGGGAAGCCGATCTTTTCGGTCAGAAGCTTATAGGCGCGGGTGCAGATTTCCACCTTGCGCTCGTAGCTGTCGGCCTGCCCCGTCTCGTCGAAAGCCATGACGACGACGGCGGCGCCGTAATTGTGCAGCAGCCGCGCCTGGGCGAGGAAATTCTCCTCGCCTTCCTTCAGCGAGATCGAGTTGACGATCGGCTTGCCCTGGACGCGCTTCAGGCCGGATTCGATGATCGAGAATTTCGAACTGTCGATCATGACAGGCACACGGGCGATATCGGGCTCGGCAGCGATCAGGTTGAGAAACTCGACCATCGCCTTTTCGGAATCGATCAGGCCCTCGTCCATATTGATGTCGATCACCTGCGCGCCGTTCTCGACCTGGTCGCGAGCGACATCGAGTGCTGCGGTGTAGTCGTGATTGGTGATCAGCTTGCGGAACTTCGCCGAGCCGGTGACGTTGGTGCGCTCGCCGACGTTGACGAAGGGAATGTCCTTGGTGAGCTCGAAGGGTTCGAGGCCGGACAGCGACATGAAGGGGCGGTGCTCGGGGAGCGGCCGCGGCTTATACTTGGCGACGGTCTCGGCGATCGCTCTTATGTGTTCAGGCGTCGAGCCGCAGCAGCCGCCGACGATGTTGACCAGGCCTTCGCGGGCGAAGCTGTCGATCTGCGCCGCCATCAGTTCCGGCGTTTCGTCATACTGGCCGAATTCGTTCGGCAGGCCGGCATTCGGATAGGCGCAGATGAAGGTGTCGGCGACACCCGAAAGCTCCTGCAGGTGCGGGCGCATCGCATTGGCGCCGAGGGCGCAGTTCAGCCCGATCGTGAAGGGATTGGCGTGGCGCACCGAATTCCAGAAGGCCGACGGCGTCTGGCCGGAGAGCGTGCGGCCGGAAAGGTCGGTGATCGTGCCGGAGATCATCACCGGCAGGCGCACGCCCTTGGCCTCGAAGCGCTCCTCGCAAGCGAAGATCGCTGCCTTGGCGTTCAGCGTGTCGAAGATCGTCTCGATCAGGATGATGTCGGCGCCGCCGTCGATCAGACCGTCGATCTGTTCGCCATAGGCCGAACGCAGGTCGTCGAAGGTTACGGCGCGGAAGCCGGGATTGTTGACATCCGGCGAGATCGAGGCGGTGCGGTTGGTCGGGCCGATGGCGCCGGCGACGAAACGGCGGCGGCCGTCGTCGCGCTCGGCGCGCTGGGCTGCCCGGCGGACGATCTCGGCGCCTTCCTTGTTGAGGTCGTAGACCGCCCCTTCCATCTCGTAATCGGCCTGCGCGATGCGGGTCGAGGAGAAGGTGTTGGTCTCGAGAATATCGGCGCCGGCCTTGGCGTATTTGTAATGGATTTCTTCGATCGCATCCGGCTGGGTGAGGATCAGAAGGTCGTTATTGCCCTTCTGGTGGCAGGCGCAGCCGATGAAACGGCTGCCGCGGAACTGGTCTTCGTCATAGCCCAGCCCCTGGATCTGCGTGCCCATGGCGCCGTCGAGGACGAGGATGCGTTCGCTCGCGGCTTTGCGCAGCGCTGCGAAAACTTCGTTGCCGTCACGTTTGCCCGTTTCCGGACCAAAGAGAGTATCGAACACGGGAGGGCTCCTTGACGTCGTAAGACCAGACAGTCCAAATCACATAAAGATATCTTTATGTCAATATATGCCTATCGATTTCGTGCTTTGCAAGTCTCAGCGGATGACAGGCTTGAACGGCCTCTATATAGGCAATTGACACGCATTGCGCACGAAATCGGAGGAGTATCATGGCACCCCTGCTTGGAAACTGGACGAGCCGCGCCTATCACCGCGACTGGCTGCTTACCCAGGCGAATGGCCTCTTCGATTTCTTCCAGCACAATTCGGTCAATCCCAAGGGCGGCTTCTACGATCTCGACGATAGCGGCAAGCCGCTTGACGCCGAAGGCCAGATCCGCAGCATCCATATCGCCGCGCGCGCCGTGCATTGTTTCGCAATCGGCGCGCTGCTCGGCCGCCCGGGCGCGGCCGATCTCGTCGACCACGGCATGGATTATCTCTGGAACCATCATCGCGACCGGAAAAACGGCGGCTATTTCTGGTCGCTAAACAATAACAGTCCGGTCGACAGCAACAAGCAGGGTTATGGCCACGCTTTCGTGCTGCTGGCCGCCTCATCCGCCAAGACGATCGGCCATCCGCTGGCCGACGGCATGCTTGCCGACATCACCGAGGTCCTGAACCAGAAATTCTGGGAGCCGCGCCACGGCGCCATCGCCGAGGAATTCACCGCCGACTGGCAGCCGCTCGACGGCGGCGCCTATCGCGGCCAGAACTCCAACATGCATCTGACCGAAGCGCTGATGGCCGCCTTCGAAGCAACCGGCGACCGGGACTACCTGACCAAGGCCGAAAGCATCGCCGACCTCGTCATCCGGCGCGCGGCCGGTTCGGTCGACTGGCGCGTCGCCGAGCATTTCGACGCCGAATGGAAGCTCGACAAGCAATATTATCATCCGAACGAAATGTTCCGCCCGGCCGGCACGACGCCCGGCCATTGGCTGGAATGGACCCGCCTCATCCTGCAGCTCTGGGCACTCGGCGGCAAACGCATCGAGTGGATGCCGGACGCGGCCAAGGCCCTCTTCGAGCAATCCATGGCGCTCGGCTGGGACACTGACAAGGGCGGTTTTTTCTATACGCTCGATTGGGACGACACGCCCGCCAAGCGCAACAAACTTTGGTGGCCGGCCTGCGAGGGTGCCGCCGCCGCCCATTTTCTCAACGAGCATCTGCCGAGCGATTATCACGAAGAATGCTACCGCAAGATCTGGAACGTGATCGAACGCGCCTTCATCGACCACCGGAACGGCGGCTGGCATGAGGAACTGACGGAGGATCTCGTTCCCGCCCATTCGCTCTTCCCCGGCAAGGGCGATATATACCACGCCCTGCAGGCCTGCCTGATCCCGCTCTTCCCGGCAACCGGCAGCCTGACCAAGGGCATTACCGAGGCCGGCGGCAGGCTCTGAGGTTCAGTACCCCGCGCCCGCCGACGCAGCAAACGGCCCGCTCAGAGCGGCGGGTCGAGCCGCAGCGTGTCCAGATCCTTTGCGAGCATCAGCGCCAGGGCTTCGACCGCGAGATTGTGGTCGTCGCGCTGCGGCAGCCCGGAGACGGTGACCGCGCCGATACAGCCGGTGCCCTTGACGTTGATCGGGAAGCTGCCGCCATGCGGCGCATAATCGGCGCCGGAAAGCCCGTTATCCTCGACCGTCTTGCCGTCCTTGCTGAGCTTCAGGCCGGAGGCATAGCTGCTGCGGAAATAGCGCAGCACCATGTTGCGCTTACGGCGGACCCAATTGACGTTATCGGGCGTGACGCCCGGCAGTGCGGCATAGAAGACCGGCATCGAATGCAGGGTCACATCGATCGCGATGCCGAGGCCGCGTTCGGTGGCAAGTTCCTGCAGGAGTTTGCCGAGCTGCCATGCCGTCGTCAGGTCGAAGGCGTCGAAGCTCAGGGCCTTCTCCTGCTCTGCGATCCGGCTGAGATCCTGTTCGATTGTCATGGCCAAGCACTCCTCTGCCGTAATGATCCGCTGCGACCATTCTTGCGGGGAGTAAAAAAGTAAAGCAAAAACTTGGATCTACCCGAGGCCTCAGAGTTTCGGCGTCAGCATCTCGAAGCGGTCGCGTGTTGTGGCGCAGGTATCGCCGCCGAGCCGCGCAATGGCATCGACGGCGGCCGGATCGACATGCAGCCGTTCCGGATCGACGACGCCGTCCTGATAATGCGCATAGACGATCTCGCCCATGACGATCTGCCGCGAGCGCCCGAGTTCCAGCGTCACATGCCGCCGGCATTCGAAGGCGGCCGGCGCCTCGGCAATCCAGGGAGAAGCCACCTTCGCGCCGGGCATTGCCGTCAATCCAGCCTCCTTCAATTCGTCGACACCGCTGGGATAACGGGCGCCGCAGATATGCATCGCCTCGGCGATGGCGAAAGAGACGATGTTGACCGTGAAGACCTCGGTCATGCGGATATTGTGGCCGGTGTCCTTGAACGACATGTCGGCATGGTTTTCGACCCCGATCGCCAGGATCGGCGGGTCGGCCGAGAGGCAGTTGAAGAAGCTGAAGGGGGCGGCGTTGATCCGTCCCTGTTCGTCGACCGTCGTCACCAGCGCGATCGGCCGCGGAATGATCGTGCCGATCATCAGCTTATAGCGCTCGCGCTCGCTGAGCTCTTTGAAGTCGAATGAAATGGCCATGGCTCAGCCGAGCTTGCCGGCCGGCGAAAAGGCGCTCATCGCGCCGGTAAAGGCTTTCGGCAGCGGCGAGGCATAGGAGCCGCGCTTGCTGGTGGAAAGCCCAAGCGACACCAGCGCCTCGGCCTGCTTGACGGCGGCGGAGACACCATCGATGACGGGCACGCCATAGATTGCTTGCAATTCCCTCGCCAGATCCGTCATGCCGGCACAGCCGAGCACGATCGCCTCGGCGCCGTCTTCGGCAAGCGCCCGTTCGATCTCGGCCCTGAGCTTGCCGATCGCGCCCGAGGCCGGATCTTCGAGCTCCAGCACCGGGATATCGGAGGCGCGCACCCTGGCGCGCTCGCCCATGCCGTAGCGGCGCACCAGATTGTCGATCAGCACCCGCGACCGCTCAAGCGTCGTCACCACGGTGAAACGCTGCGCCAGGAAACCCGCCGTTGCGACTGCGGATTCGCAGAGCCCGAGGATCGGCACGTCGGCGAAGCTGCGTGCCGCCTCCAGCCCGGTATCGTCGAAGCAGGCGATGACGGCCGCGTCATAACCCGCCGTTTGCCGCTCCTTCAGTTCGGAAAGCAGGCCGGGGATCGCCAGTGCCCCGTCGTAGTGACCCTCGATGGAGACAGGCCCCATGCTGGATGTGGCGGCGATGATTTCCGTGCCGGAAGCGGCCACCGCACGCGCGGCGATGGCGGCCTTCTCGGTCATGGAGGCCGTGGTATTGGGATTGACGATGAGGATGCGCATGATGTCAGTTGATCTTTGCCTGCCGCCGGCTGAGCATCGTCATGATGGCGAGCGCGACGAGAATGATGGTGAAGGAAAACAATGTCGTCACCGTGCCGAGCGCATAGAGCACCGGCGTCGTGACGTTGGTCGTCATGCCGTAGATTTCGAGCGGCAGCGTATTGTAAGTGCCCGACGTCATCAACGTGCGGGCGAATTCGTCATAAGACAGCGTGAAGCCGAACAGGCCGACGCCGATCAGGCTCGGCGCGATCATCGGCAGAACGACATGGCGGAACGTCTGCCAGGCGGAGGCGCCGAGATCGCGCGCTGCCTCTTCATAGGCCGGCGAGAAGCGGTTGAAGACGGCAAACATGATCAGCACGCCGAAGGGCAGCGTCCAGGTGAGATGCGCACCGAAGGCCGAGGAATACCAGGCGGGCTTCAACCCGCCCTCCTGGAAGACGACGCCGATGCCGAGCGAGACGATGATCGACGGCACGACGAGACTGGCGACCGTCGCATAGAACAGCACGGTCGAACCACGGAAACGGCGGCGGAAGGCAAGGCCGGCAAGCAGCGACACGGTGACGGTCACGACCATCACCATCAGCCCGAGGATGAAGGACCGGCGGAAAGAGGCACCGAAATCGCCGACCGCCTGCTTTTCGAACAGGTTGAAGAACCAATGGGTGGAGACGCCATTCATCGGGAAAGTCAGGCCGCCGTCCGGCCCCTGAAAGGAGAGGATCAGCACCGCCGACAGCGGACCGTAGAGGAACAGCACGAAGACGGCGAAGAAGATCGCCAGCAGATAGAATTCGAGGCCGCGTTTTTCGTGGTTCATCTCAAAGCTCCTTGCGGATGTCGACGACGCGCAGGATCGCCGCGACCATCAGCAGCACGACGGCCAGCAACACCACGGCGTTGGCGGCCGCCGCCGGATATTGCAGCAGCGACATCTGGTTCTTCATCATCAGCGCCACCGAGGCGCTCTGGCCGCCGGACATCACCTGCACCGTCGAAAAATCCGCCATGACGAGGGTGACGACGAAGATCGTGCCGATCGCCATGCCGGGTTTTGCCAGCGGAATGACGACATTCCACAGCACCTGCCAGCCCGACGCGCCGGCATCGCGCGCCGCTTCGAACAGCGACCGGTCGATGCGCATCAGCGTGTTGAAGATCGGCGTCACCATGAACAGCGTATAGAGATGCACCATGGCCAGCACGACGGCGAAATCGGAATAGAGCAGCCATTCGATCGGCTGCGGAATGATGCCCATCTCGATCAGCGTCGAATTGACCAGCCCGTTGCGCCCCAGCACCGGGATCCACGAGATCATGCGGATGATGTTCGAGGTCATGAACGGCACGGTGCAGACGAGAAAGAGAATCATCTGCGTCGAGGTCTTGCGGATGTGGAAGGCCAGGAAATAGGCGACCCAGAAACCGATAACGAGCGTCAATGACCAGACGATCGCGGTGAATTTCAGCGTGTTGAGATAGGTCTTCCACGTCACCCACGAACCGAGCGTATCGGTGTAATTCATGGTGAGGAAATCGGGATAGAGGCCGGCGAAATCATAATCCCAAAAGCTGACGACCGCGATCATGGCGATCGGCAGCAGGAAGAAAAAGCCGAGAATGGCGATCAGCGGCGTCGCCTGGAGATAGGAGATGGTTGAGGGGGAGAGGCGGAAGGCGCGGCTGCCACGGCTGTCCTCTTCCGTTTCTGCTGCGATGGTTGCCATGTCAGGTTCTCCGTTCTGATTACGTCAGGTTGGACGAAGGCGCGTGCCGCCCCCTCATCCGCCTGCCGGCACCTTCTCCCCGCTGGGGAGAAGAGGAATCGCGGCAGCGCCTGGGCGACCGCGAACCTCGATTTTCTTCACGCGACCCCAGCCGCGAACTCCCGCTTCTCCCCAGCGGGGAGAAGGTGCCCGAAGGGCGGATGAGGGGGCGGAGCGGAGCGACGTCTTGAGCGTCGGCGAAAGACAGTGCTTCTCCACCCCCTCGACGATCAGGCAGCGATGAACTCGTTCCAACGACGGACCATGTAGCGGTCTTCGTCCATCACCGAGTTCCAGCAGGCGACGGCGCCCATGCGGGCTTCGAAGGAGCCGCCGTCACGCACGGCGCCAGCCTTCTCCATCACCTTGCCCTCGGGCGACAGGATATCGCCCTGCGCCGGCTTGCCTTCGATCCAGTAGCCCCATTCATCGGCCGACATGAATTCCTTGGCGGTGTCCATGGCAGCAGAATAGTAGCCCTGGCGGTTGAGGTAGCCGCCGACCCAGCCCGATGTGTACCAGTTGATGTACTCGTAAGCCGCGTCGAGCTCGGCGCCCTTCAGATGCGCGGCAAGGCCGAGACCGCCGCCCCAGGCGCGGTAGCCTTCCTTGAGCGGCTGGAAGGTGCAGGCGATGCCCTTGGAGCGGACGGCCGCGACGGCCGGCGACCACATGGACTGGATGACGACTTCGCCCGAGGCCATCAGGTTGACCGACTCGTCGAACGACTTCCAGAAGGCGCGGAACTGGCCGTCGCCCTTGGTCTTGATCAGGAATTCGATCGTCTTGTCGATCTCTTCCTTGGTCATGTTGCCCTTGTCGGCATATTTGATCTTGCCGGCGGCCTCCATGATCATCGCAGCATCCATGATGCCGATCGACGGAATGTTGAGGATCGCCGTCTTGCCCTTGAAGGCCGGATCGAGAATATCAGCCCAGCTGGTGATCGGGCGGCCGGTGAGATCGGGGCGGATGCCGAGCGTGTCGGCGTTATAGATGGTCGGAACCATCGTCATCCACTGCGTCGGCTCCTTGGCGAACTTCTTGGAGCCTTGCGCCTCGACGAAGCCGACGGTGTGCGGCGCCGTGCCCTGGGCGATGACGCTGTCTGCCTTCAGCTTGCCGTTGATGAACAGCGGCACGATCTTGTCGTAATATTTCAGCTTCTTGACGTCCATCGGCTGCAGAACGCCCGTCGGGAACACCTTCTTAGCGATCCAGTATTCGATATCGGCAATGTCGTAGCTGTCGGGCTGAGTGACGGCGCGCTGGGCTGCAGCGTCGGAATCGGTCGCGGTCATCTCCAGTGTGATGCCGAGATCGGCTTTGCACTTCTCGGCGATGGCATTGATGTTGGAAACCCCGGTGCCGAACTGGCGAAGCGTGATGTTGGTCTGCGCCCAGATGGTGGGAAAGCCGGTAATGGCGCCGGAGCCGGCGATGGCGCCGACGGCGGCAGCACCCGTCTTCAGCAGCGTGCGGCGGGAAAGACCCTTCGCAGCCTTGGTCGATGTCGTTTCAGTCGTCATGTCAGTTCCCCTTTTTGTTGATGCGGAAGGATGGTTGGCAATGATTCATGCGGATGAGCGGCCGAGGAGCACGGCGTCGTCGAGCGTCCAGCTGAGCGAGACGGCGTCGCCGACGGCGACCGGCCCGGCGAAATAATCGCTATCGTCTGATATGACGGTGAAGTCGTCGCTGCCGGCCCCGTGTACGGTGATCTTCACCGAAGAGCCGCGATATTCGACATTGGAGACGATGGCGTTGAAGCCGAGCGTCCATTCGGACGCCACCTGCAGGCGCACGCGGTCGGTGCGGATGCCGATATCGACCGGTTGGCCGACCTCCCTGCCCGCCCCGCGCACGGAAAAGCTCTGTCCCTCCGGCACGGTCATGACGATCACGCCATTTTCGCTTGAGGTCACCCGGCCGGTGAGCACGTTGTGGTCGCCCATGAAGCGGGCGACGAAAGCGGTCGCCGGCTTTTCGAATACTTCGCGGGGCGCGGCCGCCTGCTCGATCCGGCCGTCATTCATGATGACCATGATATCGGCAAGCGCCATCGCCTCTTCCTGGCTGTGGGTGACATGCACGAAGGTGATGCCGAGCGACTTCTGCAACTTCTTGAGTTCGGCGCGCATGCGGATCTTCAGGAACGGATCGAGCGCCGACAGCGGCTCGTCGAGCAGCAGCGCCTCCGGATCGGTGATCAGCGCGCGCGCCAGCGCCACGCGCTGCTGCTGGCCACCGGAAAGCTGGGCCGGGCGCCTGATAGCATAGGGCTCCATCTGCATCAGCTTCAGCATGTCGAGCGCCTTGGCCCGCCGCTCCGCCTTGTCGACGCCCTTCATCTTCAGGCTGAAGGCGACATTGTCGATGAGGTCGAGATGCGGAAACAGCGCATAGGACTGGAACATCATCGCAGTACCGCGCCGAGCCGGCGGAAAATCGGTGACGACTGTATTCCCGAGCCGGATATCGCCCGACGAGATGCTCTCATGGCCGGCGATCATGCGCAACGTCGAGGTCTTGCCGCAGCCCGACGGGCCGAGGAAGCAGCAATAGGAGCCGGCCGGAATCTTCAGGCTGATCGCCTGTACCGCGGTCGTCGCCCCATAGACCTTCGAAACGGATACTATATCGATCTCTGCCGCTTTCGACATCATGCCTTCCTCTGTTTGGAAAAGACGATGCACTTGCCGTGCCAATTCGCTGAAGACTTCTCAACCCATTGTGAATCATGGGTTTTCACTGCCAGCCATCCGATCGAGATAAATTATGAGCAAAACGACACCTGCACAGGATTTAGGCTATCGTCCTCAATTTATGCAGATGATCGTATACAATTTGCTCGACGCTTCGAGCACAAATTCCGTTTAACTTTTGGCGGGAAGCCGGATATGGTTTGCCCATCATCAGGAAATCGATTTTCATGAAATCCGCTGCCAAGGCCATGCAGGCCGAAGACTCCGCCGAAACAAGCACACAACTGATCCGTGATTCTATTCGCGAAGCAATCGTCGAGCGCAGGCTTTCGCCCGGCACCAAGCTCTCCGAAAAAGATGTCGGCAATCTCTTCAGCGTCAGCCGCACGCTTGCCCGCGCGGCCCTGCAGGCACTCTCCTATGAAGGCCTCGTCAGCGTCGAGAAGAATCGCGGCGCCTTTGTCGCCTACCCCTCGCCCGACGAGGCCCGGCAGATCTTTGCCGCCCGCCGCCTGGTCGAGCCCGGCATATTGCGGGAGGCAGCAGTGCGGATCACGCCTGGTGACATCAGCCAGCTGAAACAGCTTCTGCTGGAGGAAGGCCGCCTGATGAGTGAGCGCGGCCAGACGGCGCGGCGCGCCGAAATCAAGGCGTCGGGCGATTTTCATCTGAGGCTGGCGGAGATCTCCGGAAATGCGATCATGCAGCGCTTCATGGAAGAACTGGTCGCCCGCTCGTCGCTGGTCATTGCCCTTTACGGCCAGTCCACCGCATCGAGCTGCGGCCATTCCGAACATGGCGAGATCATCACGGCGATCGAAAATAACGAGCTCGACCGCGCCTGCCAACTGATGTTGCACCACATCACCCATATCGAGACCGATCTCGACCTGCGCGAACGCAAGAGCCTCGGCCTCAAGGAAGCCTTCGAGCTTTAGGAACGCCCTTTAGGCGTCGGCATACGAAGACGCCGGAGCGCGGCCTCGCCACGCCCCGTCGCGCGTCACGCGCAGTCCGAAGCCCTACCAAGGCGTCTGCTTCGGCAGCATCTCGAAGGCCGCGAAGATATCCTCCGCAGTCCTCGGCTCATTCGAGCGCAGCTTGACCGTGCCGTCGCGCCCAATCAGGATCAGCCCGAACTCGCCGGATGGCGGGCCCTGCAGCCGCTCTCTGACATCGTCGGCATCGAGGTCGGAGCCATCGTCGAACAGCGAGAAAGCGCCGCCGCCGGCGATGATGAAAACCTCGACGTCTTCCTCGATGAGACGCATATGCGCGTTACGCAGCCATTCGTCCTGGATGACGGCGCGGTCGTCCTGGGCATCGGCAAAGATGATCAGTACCCGCTTCCTGTCGCGAAACTGCTCGAGCGACTGGGGAAGTTCCGGCTCACGCCTCGGCGTGCCGATGATTTCATGAACGATGGATTTCAGCATGGTGCTTATTCCTCACCCGCACTGGCGGCGGGCATGCCAGTAAACGGCTGGCAATGGGCGAGGTTCCGCCAGGAAGCGGAAAAGGATCGCAGCCATGGCCGCGATCCTCATCCTGTCAGTCGCGGTTCTGATCTTCGGCCGCGTGGGCCGAAACGGCGACGAGATCGACCGTGCCGTTGGGAAGCAGGCGCTTGCGCACCAGCACGCGCATGACGCGCGCCGCCGTCGAAAAGGTCATCTGGTCGAGCGGGCCTTCGCCCTCCCACGGCTTGGTCAGCCGCTCAGTGACGGCGCCGACGATGTTCATCGGCACGATGTCGGTGCATTCGCGCATGGCTTCGAAAACGAAGCCGATAGGGATGACCCGTCCTTCGTATGTAACGATCGGTTCGGTCAATTCGCTGTCCCATTCCTCGAAGGCGTAAAGTGCTTCGCGAAACAGCTGCTGGAGGGTAAACGGCGCGTGGCCGTCATGAAGTGGCGGCAGGGCATTCATCATGTCTGTCTCCTCTTGATGGGTTGAGGCCAAAGTCCTCCGGTCTCGGTCGCGCCAACGCGGGGAATGGCAGGTTTTGCTGCCCCTGCGAACCGAATAACACTATTGATTCTATAGAGTAACGCGCCGGGGTAAAGCCCAATTATGCACCCTTGCGGAAGCCAATTCCATAACGCGCTGATTTTCTTGCGTGTTTTAGTGGAAATTTTCTCATCCACGCCCCTTCCTGAAAATCCATGCCAGCGACTGCAAATCGCCCCGCAATGGCACGACGGAGCGAAAAAACCCTGCAAATTCACGGAACTTTTGCCGCTGTAATTTGTTTTGTTCTCACACTTCGAAAAACAGTCTGGGGTAATCACCAATGACGCAAATCCATGAACCGGAGCGCCGAAGCAGAATCCTGCGCGGCCGCCCGTATAGCCTTGATGAATTCGCTTCCAAATATGGCCTCGGCGGCGAGCAGGCCGAAAGCCTTTTCACCCGTTTTGGGCCTTCCTCGATCGAACTCGACCTGCTGATGGCTGCCAAGCGGCGCCTGCCGGTTCGGAACGACGGGCCGGTTCCGCAGGACAGGATTGCCGAATAATACCTTTCACGAATGGAATAGATAGATGAGCGACAGACGCAACGAATGGATCAGCAAAAGAGCTTACGCGATCTGGGAAGAACAGGGTCGCCCCGACGGGCGCGGTGACGAACACTGGCGCCAGGCAGTGGCCGAGCGCAACGCCCTGGAACGCACGCAAGCCTCTGTCGACGGCCGCGAGGTGCTGGTGAAATTTCGCCCGAAACAGCCGCGGCCGGAACTGCCGCTCCAGGATTGGCTCAACCCTTCGACGAAGGTTGGGTAATCCCAATCTCGGGTGGCCGGCCTCGTCCTTCGAGGCCCCTGCGGGGCACCTCAGGATGAGGGCGGAGGGAGGTTGCGGCTTGTGGCTCAGCAGAGAGCGGAGTGCCGTGACGCCGATAACCTAGCCGCTGGGCTCAACAACTAGCCCTCATGGCGGAGAGAAGGCGCGGCTTGCCTCATCACAGAGTGGAACGGCACGTCGGAGCCCAATTGCAAAACACGGCCCACCGCTCAGCCCACCAGCCACGCGGCACAACAACTAGCCCTCATGGTGAGGAGGCTTGCAGGGCCGTCTCGAACCACGAGGGCGGGTGGCTGGAACGCTCCAGCGCTGCACAATTGCCGCCCGCTCGCTCCCCATGCTAGCCTCCTGCCATGGAAGTCACCGTCTACATCCTCCGCTGCAGCGACGGCTCTTATTATACCGGGCTGACCAAGCAGGAGATCGAGGCGCGTGTCTGGGAGCACAATGCCGGCACCTATGACGGCTACACCGCCAAGCGCCTTCCCGTCGAACTCGTCTTCACCGAAACCTACGACCGCATCATCGACGCCATCGCCCGCGAGCGCCAGATCAAGGGTTGGTCAGGCCGCAAGAAGGAGGCGTTGATTGCCCTGGACTACGAGGCCTTACCGGAGTTGTCGAAGCGCGGGCCGATCGAGGTGGAGTGATCGCGGGTGGCCGACCCCGTCCTTCGAGGCCCCTGCGGGGCACCTCAGGATGAGGTCGGATAGAGGGTGCGGCTTGTGGCACCGGAGAGCGGAGCGGTAGCCAACGGCCAGACTCAGCGGTGCCACTCAGCCGTTCAGCATGCCACGGCACCCGATCTCCCACCAGCCGCCCGGCACACCAATCGCTCCCGATTTATACGACACAACGATCAGCCACCAGCCACACGGCACTACGATCAGCCCTCATCCTGAGGTGCGTAGGCCAAAGGCCGGAGCCTCGAAGGACGGGGGCGGGTGATGGGCGCCACCCCCATTGCCGGAGGAGATAGCGGTGGGCACCTCGTCCTTCGAGGCCCCTACGGGGCACCTCAGGATGAGGTGGAGAGAAGAGGCGCGCCAACAATGGCACAGTCTAGCCGTTTCCCGAGACACCAGCGCCGCCATTGGAAACTATTCATCAAGCATAATGGCACAAATCCAGGGAGTAGTGGCTTTCCGTTTGCCTCCCCGCAGCATTGCCGCTCGACACTTTCTTCGCAAAATCGGAAACGGTTGAGAATGAAAACGGGACACGGATTTCATCTCATCGTGGCCGATCCCGATGTCCCGGTCGGTGCTATAATATCGGCAAAAGCCTGAAAGCCCCGCCGGGGCGGGCCGTGTCAGAAAACGTTATTATCCACGCTAAGCGCCCTGTGGACCTCGGTCCAGAACAGCGCCAGCGGGGTGTCGCCGTTGCGTTCGGCAACGAGTGCGCGGATCAGCGCTTCGGAGCCTGCCATGTCCTGCCAGCTGGATTTCAGGCCCTTGGCGGCCTGTTGGCATTCGGCAATCTCGAAGGGTCGCTTGCTGTCCATATGAGGTCTCCTCGTGGAAAGGCGCTAGCAGGCGGAGCCGGGATTGTCATTCCCCGCATATGTGGGGGTGCCTTGTATTTGTGACGGTCCTCACGGTAGGATTGAGGGAATTGGGGCAGTGGAAATGATCGAGAATACCTATAGCGATAAGTTCGAGTCCGCCTTCGAACAGATCAAGGCGGCGGCCAATGTGGATGCTGCCATCCGCATTCTCCAGGCGGAATATGGCCTCGATTTCGTCACCTACCATCTCGCCCAGACGATCGCCAGCAAGATCGATTCGCCCTTCGTGCGCACCACCTATCCGGATGCCTGGGTCTCCCGCTACCTGCTGAACAGCTATGTGAAGGTCGATCCGATCGTCAAACAGGGATTCGAGCGCCAGCTGCCTTTCGACTGGAGCGAGGTCGAGCCGACGCCCGAGGCCTATGCCATGCTGGTCGACGCCCAGAAGCACGGCATCGGCGGCAACGGCTACTCCATTCCCGTCGCCGACAAGGCGCAGCGCCGCGCGCTGCTGTCGGTGAATGCCCGCATCCCGGCCGAGGAATGGACCGAGCTTGTCCGCCGCTGCCGCAACGAATGGATCGAGATCGCCCATCTGATCCATCGCAAGGCCGTCTACGAGCTGCACGGCGAGAACGACCCTGTGCCGGCCCTGTCGCCGCGCGAGATCGAATGCCTGCACTGGACGGCACTCGGCAAGGATTACAAGGATATCTCGGTCATCCTCGGCATATCAGAGCACACCACGCGCGATTACCTGAAGACCGCCCGCTTCAAGCTCGGCTGCGCCACGATCTCGGCCGCCGCCTCGCGGGCCGTGCAATTGCGCATCATCAATCCATAGTCTTCGGCCGGCGCATCTCGTGACGTCGGTCGTCATACTTTTGGGCTAATCCCCTCATCTGAGGGGGCCCATCTGAGGGAATTTCCGATCCGGCCCGCCTGAACCATTCTGCTCTCCACGAACTTGTAAACGCTGGAGGGCAAAATGTTCGTTATCATTCAGGCACATGAGTATCAGAAATACGCTGCCGTACTCGATCAGATGTTTCGCCTGCGCAAGAAGGTGTTCGCCGATACGCTCGGCTGGGACGTCCCCGTCATCGGCCCTTACGAACGCGACAGCTACGATGCGCTGGCTCCCGCCTATCTCGTCTGGTGCAACGACAGCCGCACGCGCCTTTACGGCGGCATGCGCCTGATGCCGACGACCGGCCCGACCCTTCTCTACGACGTTTTCCGCGAGACGTTTCCGGATGCCGCCAATCTCATCGCGCCGGGCATCTGGGAGGGCACGCGCATGTGCATCGACGAAGAGGCGATCGCCAGGGATCTCCCCCAGATCGACGCCGGCCGCGCCTTTTCGATGATGTTGCTTGCGCTTTGCGAATGCGCGCTCGATCACGGCATCCATACAATGATTTCCAACTACGAGCCCTATCTCAAGCGCGTCTACAAGCGCGCAGGCGCCGAAGTGGAAGAACTCGGCCGCGCAGACGGCTATGGCAAGCACCCCGTCTGCTGCGGCGCCTTCGAAGTGTCTGACCGCGTGCTGCGCAAGATGCGCACCGCCCTCGGCCTGACCCTACCCCTTTATATCAGACATGTTCCGGCCCGCTCGGTCGTGACGCAATTCCTGGAGATGGCAGCATGAACCGCCTCGCTGAAACCGCAATACAGAAAGATATCGGCGCCTTGGAGCGCCACGTGCTCGCCTCCCGCGACATCGCCACGCAGATCGGGGATCCCTTCCTCTCCTATCTCCTCTCGATGGCGCTGTTCACGATCTACGAGAAGAAGGCTCACCACGAGAACGAGGCGCTGAAGAGCAGCTTCAGCTGAGGGCGCGACCCCCTCCGCACGCCTGAAGACGAGCATGTCTCCCGGCGCCTCGCGCGCAGCCGCAAAACCTGTCCCCGTTTTGCGGCTGCGCGCCCCTTCATGTCATCAGGGGATTGCCGTCACGTCATCAGGGAATCGATCGTCGAGATCAGCGCGTCGTGCATATAGGGTTTCGGCAGGAAGGCGGTGTTGGCGGGCAGCGCCATGGGGTCGAGCCGCACCATGCCCGAGGTGATGATGATGCCGATATTCGGCCGCATCGCCCTCACCCGCGTGGCAAGCTGGATCCCGTCCATCGTACCCGCCATATTGACGTCGGTGAACAGGATATCGACATCCTGCCTGCCCTTCAGCACCACCATCGCCTCGTCGGCATTCGCCGCCTCCAGCGCCACATGGCCGACCTCTTCAAGCACATCGAGAACATTGAACCGGATCAGCGGCTCATCCTCGACGATAAGCACCACGGCACTGTTCAACGCCACCATCTGCGATCGCCCTCTTTATCGAATCCAATCTCTGTAATTGTCGCCCGCGCGAGAAGGTTCCAGTGCCGGAACCGATGAAATATGCATCGTCCACAGATGCTTGCGCTCTGCGCTTGTGGCTCCCTGCAATTTGCGTTAGAGCGAACCGATGCTGCGGGAACCATTGCCCCGGCATCACGGTGCCGGTCTCCGGCGCCAAGACGCCCACCATCGGCGTCAAGGGCCTGTAGCTCAATGGTTAGAGCCGGCGGCTCATAACCGCTTGGTTGGGGGTTCGAGTCCCTCCGGGCCCACCAGCTTTTTATTCACCTCAACGGGTTAACCAAGCAAATCACTGTAGTCCGACGCGGAAAACCGGAATTTTGACACTGGGTTCCGGAATTTTGAAGGCCTTTTAAATCCAGCCTGAAGCTGCATTATGAATGCCTCTTAGAATGCTTGGAGGCCGAGTCGTGAACTCATGAGGAATCAAAACTCTTCTTGATGACAAAATGCGCGCGACACCATGGGTCTTCGTCGATCAGCCGCGTATGTGATTGAAGATTTTGGATCGAAACTGATGGCAACAGATCACTACATCCCGCAAAGCCTCCTACGCCGCTTCGTGGAACATACCCAAGGCCGCAACCTCAGTGTCTTGGACAAAATCTCCGGAAAGATATTTCACCCCGCAGTCAAAGATTTTGGGATTGAGGACTGCCACACATTTTCACTGGATATGCGAACAGAATTCGCAGACGACAATTTGCCGAAAGTAGAAACGCTTATAAACGAGAATTTCGAGGATCCTGTAGCCCCGCTTTTCGAAAGAGTGGTCAGTAATTCAAGTTTGATTGGACTTACCCCTGAAGAACGCCGACTCATCATTCGCTTTGTCGCGCTCCAGTGGGTCCGTGTGCCCGGGCGAGTGTTCGACATGCGGTCAGCAATGTCTAGAACCTTCGAAACGGCGGAGCCGGCAAGAAACCTCAGAGTGTATGGCACGCCCAACAAGCCGGATCAGTCACGTGATTTGGCCTTGATGGGATTTCTCATCAGTGCTGAGAGCTTATCCAATGTCCTCGAGCGCGCGCACCTGGCTTTGGCGCTGGCGCCCGACGATTCGGCGGTCATTGGCGACAGCCCGATAGTAACGCATTCATATTTTGAGATGGCGACGAATGTACATGCAGCGTTCATGGTCTCAGCGCGCGATAGCGATGCATTTCTGCCTATTTCGCCACGTCACATCCTGTATTTGCACACCGATGCGAACGCTCAAACAGGGGCATGCGGCAGCACGCTCTCCACGCCCCTGCATCTTTCGAACGATGCAATGAATTACTTAAATGGTCTTCAAGGTAAGGCCGCAGTCCGCTACATCGTGCTGCCGAGAGAAGATCAAATAGCACAGCTACAGGTCGACACAGCCGTGCAAGAACCACAAAGGTACAATTTCAAGCGCGCTTTCTCAACGATCAGCTGACTTCGGGAATCGCCGGATAGCCCAACAGTTTCAGAGAGGCCCTCAGAGCCGATTGATACGCGAATGATCGGCCCAATCGTCAAACCACCTGCGTTTCGATAGAAGTTGTGGTACTTTTTAGTGGATGTCGTTGTTGTCGGGAGGGGTAGCAATTCATGGTCGTGCACAGGGATATGACTAGCGACGAATGGAAGTGGCTTGTGCGCCTTTGCCAACACGAAGCGGATAGCATTCCGAAGGAAATCGAAGCGCGGTTTACCGAACTTGGTCTGCTGGGGCCGAATGGTCTTTCGGACAATGCCAGGAATTTGGTTCAAAATGAACTGCTGGCAGAGCGACGGAACAGACTGCAAGGGCTTCACTGAGTGATACGCTTGGACGCCAGGCAGGAGTCCAAAGCGGTGATGTTCATTGCGGCACGGCCCAAGCCGGAAAACCGACTATCTCGGTTCCGGGCTTGGTTGTTTTCTGCCAATGCTCGAGCCGGCCTTTAATAGCTGCAGGAGCGACCGTCGCTGGGTCTGAACCCGCCGCCGCAGGCCGGGTTGAGCGGCAGCTCTTCCCGATAATAACCGCCGCCGATCGACGAGGTCTGATCGAGATTTCCGGATGACGTGCAGGCCGAAGTGATCGTGGCAAGGCTGATCAGCGTTCCGGTCGCGATAAATGCGAAAAATCGGTTCATCTGAGCTTCTCCTTCGGAGGGCCTTGGCTTGGCCCTGAACGGAGAATTTACCACGCGATCCCGTATGTTCGCGAGGATTTATGGTGTGAGAGTGCCCTTCGGTGGCCCTCATAACGCCAATGTGATCTCCCAAGCCATGCACTGTCGCATAACTGTCATGTAAAATTGCCCATTGCGATGGCAGCTTGGGCAAAATATATGCTGCCGGCTAACAAAAAAAAGAATGAGTGAACTGCCATGAGTGCCCTGCATAGACTTTTCAACCGCAATCTCCTGACCCGTTTCGTAACCGGTCTCGGCGCGGTTCCCCAGCGTTTTCGCGACGCACGCGAAGAGCGCAAGCCGGCGATCCATCCGTCTTTCATGGATGATTTCGGCGCTTAAATCTGCAATGTGTCCGCTGGCCGCAGGTAAGGCAAACGACCTTATCCTGGCTGGCGCGCGCCCTCAGTTCACTGCGGGCGCTGCCGGTTCGCCCCAGCTCGATATGGGTTGACCGGCCTTGGTTGCCACCCTCACATCATAGAGCGCGAGCGACGCCTGAAGCTGCCGCATGTCGTTGCAGCGGTTGATGATGCCGCCGATATATTGCACGCAGTCGCTGGCGCTGCCCTGCACCGAGCCCGTCGCCCAATCCTTGACGATCCCGTCGGCGCCCACCAGGAAATAGGACAGCCGGTTGTTCTGCGACACCGTGGAGCTGCCGACCAGGCCGACGAAATTCGTGCCGGTCTCGGTCTTGGCGGCGGGCGTCATATGCCGGTAAATCGTCATGCCGTTCTTCAACGGCGTAGAGCCGATCATCGGCCCATAGCTTGCGTTGGAGCCGGAAAGCTGCGCCATCGGCGACTGGCCGAGGTTGGCGATCTCCGTATAGGGTTTGCCCAGCGCATAGCTGGTGTAGGAGCGGTTGGCGGCATTTTCAGCCTTTTCCGCCACCTGGGAGCAGCCCGCCAGGCCGATGGCGAGGCTGATCGAAAGAACTGTTATGAAGCGCATACTGCCCCCTTGCCGGGCACAGCGTGCCCGCCCCTGTTTCTTAACCCGCTGTCTTTGCTATCAGGTTTGGGGGATTTGGGAAGGTGGTGGGTCGGAAGAGGCAGGAACGGAGGGGCTGTGCCGTGGCAGCCCCCCTCTGCCCTGCCGGGCATCTCCCCCACGGGTGGGGAGATCGCAAGTGGCCAAACCTTCGCGTCCGTCTAGCGGTTCGTCGTGCTGTGACGTCAATTGTTTGGGCAAGCCCGCGCGCCCAGCCAATCTCCCCACCTGTGGGGGAGATGCCCGGCAGGGCAGAGGGGGCCGACCACGGCACAGCCTCTCCGCTACTCACCGTCGAGCCGGATTCGAGTTCCACACCCGCACCTTCACATTTTTCTCTCCGGACGCACTCGCCCTTCTCTTCCGCCGCAATAGCTTCACAATCAACCGACAGAAAGTTCATCCGGGAAACGACAACTAGGGAATGAAACATGGCGCCGATTCTCTCCAAGACTCTTCTGATGACTGCCCTTCTCACCCTGCCGCTCGGCAGCGCAGCGCCGGTGTTGGCGCAGGAGGCAAAGCCGCGTGAGGCGGTGATTTCGGTGACGGGGGATGGTGAATCGGCCGTCGCGCCCGATATGGCCGTCGTCAATCTTGCCGTCGTCAAGCAGGCAAAGACCGCCCGCGAAGCGCTCGATGAGAACAACAAGGCGATGAACGAGGTGCTGAAGGCGCTGAAGGACGGCGGCATTGCCGAGCGCGATCTGCAGACCTCCGGCTTCTCAATCCAGCCGCAATACAACTACCCGCAGCCGGTCGATGGTCAGCAGCAGCAGCCGCAGCTGATCGGCTACCAGACGATTAATTCCATCACCATCAGGCTGCGCGATCTCGCCAAGCTCGGCCAGGTGATCGACCAGTCCGTCACCCTCGGCATCAACCAGGGCGGCGACATCCAGTTCACCAACGACAAGCCGCAAGCTGCCCTTGAAGAGGCGCGCAAAAATGCCGTCGCCGAGGCGGTGAAGAAGGCGAAGACGCTGAGCGAAGCCGCCGGCGTCAAGCTTGGCCGCATCATCGAGATCAACGAGAATGCGCCTCGCCCGATGCCACAGCCGGCCTATCGCGCCACGATGATGAAGGAGGCCGATGCGGCCGTTCCCGTCCAGAGCGGCGAGAACAATTACAGTGTCAGCGTCACCGTGACTTTTGCGATTGAGCAGTAAAATCACGCCGGCGGCAGCTAAAACCCCTCCCCACAAGAGTCCCTTGTGGGGAGGGGTTGGGGAGGGGTCTGCCGAGCGCAGAAAATCCTACAAAAAGAAAACCGCCCTTGCCGATCCGGGGAGACTGGCAAAGGCGGTTCTGGCCGCCGCATCGGGGAGACGGGGCGGTATTCTAGTTTATCAGCGGCGCAGAGCCGGGCAGCCGCGGACATTGCCGAAGCTCATTTCGCCGGGGCCGCGGCGTGTCCAGCCCTGGACGATGACGCGGCGGGGCGTGATGTCGACGACGCGGGCGCGGCGGAAGCCGTAATCGCGGGCCATATCTTCAGCCAGACGCGGATCGCAGCCGCGCGGCCGGCGATCGTAGCCCGGACGGTCGTAGCCGGGAGCCGGACGGCGGTAATCCCGCGGCGCGTCACGGTCCTGATCGCCGATAATGATATTCAACTGCGCGGCGGCGGGCGCCACCGTGCCGGCAAGGGTGCCGGCGGTCAGCATGACGGCAAGACCCGCCTTTGCCAAAAACTGCATCATCGAAAAACCTTTCGTTTCAAAGTCGGTGCGGCCGAGCCGCCTGCCTTGTTACTCCGCCCTCCGCCGAAGCGTCATGCGGGAATCACTCATACGGGTTAGAGAAGAAACGGCTGAAAGTGTCGCAGTCAAGGCAAAAGCGGCCGGCAAGCGCCGAGTTGGCGCTTGCCGGCGCAGTCCTCAGCGCCGGATCAGCGGGCAGCCGCGGACATTCGCGAAGGTAATCCTGTCCCAGCCGCGGCGGTCGCGGCCAGCAACGACGACGACGCGCGGCGACATGCGGGTGATGCGGGCATCGCGCAGGCCGAAATCACGTGCCTTGCGCACGGCATGCATCGGCGAGCAGGCGCGGATCGGGCGATGATATTGCGCCTCGACGACGAAATTCGTCTGCGGCCCTGCAGCTGCCGCGGTGGTGACAGTGGCCGGGACGGCGCAGAGGGCGAGCAATGCGGCAAGCGAGGCCTTGGCGAGAAAATGTGTCATGGGGCGTCTCCGTCGATTGGTCTTATTTTTATGCATGCCGTTGTTGCGCGGCATGCCTGGCTCTCCCTTCAGGGATTGTCCCGACAGTAAACGCTGCAAACTGAATGGTGTTCGAACCAGCCATTCAGTTTTCATTCAGAAGGATTAATCCTTTCAGTATCCGAGATGCAGGACGATTTCCCGCCGGTGCGGCCGGTCGCGATGCTCGAAGAGATAGAGGCCCTGCCAGGTGCCGAGCATCAGCCGGCCGCGGGCGACGGGAATGCCGATCGAGACCTGCGTCAGCGCTGCCTTGATATGCGCCGGCATGTCGTCCGGCCCCTCGGCGCGATGCACGACCCAGCCCATCGACGGATCGGAGGCCGGCGGCACGAGGCGGCGGAAGAAGGAAAGCAGGTCGGTTTGCACGTCGGGATCGGCATTTTCCTGGATCAGCAGCGAGCAGGAGGTGTGGCGCACGAAGACGGTGAGAAGCCCCTCCTCCCGCCCCGAAGCTCTGACGAAGGCATCCGCCTGATCGGTGAATTCGTAAAGGCCCTGTCCGCGTGTGGATAGGCTCAGGATCGTCTGGGGCAAGGCGCTCTCCCGTCTCGGAATGTTATCGCCGCGAGGTGGCGCTCCATGACGGCCAAGTCAATGCCTGATGAGTTCAGAGTTTGATCAGCGTCTCGAAGCCGCCATAGATCATCCGCTTGCCATCGATGGGCATCTGCCATTGGTCGCCCTTGAGCCTCGGATCGGCCATCACCTTGGCGTTGACGTCGTCGCGCTGCTGCCGCGACCGGTAGACGATCCAGGCAAACACCACCACCTCGTCCTCCTTGGCCTGCACGGCGCGGGGAAACGAGGTCAGCTCGCCATAGGGCACGTCGTCGCCGATACATTCGACATATTCGAGCGCCCCATATTCCTTCCAGATCGTGCCGGCGAAGGTCGAGAATTTCTTATAGGCCTCGATATTCTCCTTCGGCACCGCCACGATGAAACCGTCGACATAGGACATAACACGCCTCCTTCACATTCTCGCGTTGGGGGGAGAAATAGGAGCGCCGCCGGGCAGGTCCAGGGATGAGGCGGCCACGGATTTTCGCGGCGGATCGTACGAAATCGCGAAGTAAGAAATTGCGCCAACCTGAAGACAACGTATAAGTGGCAATCTTCAGGTCCCATCCGTCATTTCATTTAGCGGTTTTTCATGCGTGTTATTGCTGCATCTGTCTTTTGTGTAACTCTGATACAAACCGTAACCGTTCACGGGGCGGAAGATAGTCGCTCTTCGCATTTGCGAGCGCTCGATGGAGAGGATAAGTCCTGCTATGCTGTCAACCGTGCATACGAAAACATGCACAATAGCGGGCGCTACAGCTTTACCATATCTGAGTTGAGAGCGGATGGTCATCCCATCCCTTACATGGAGGCGCGGGCGAGAGACGGTATCTTCTATTCCAGAATCGAAAATGGCGTTTGGAATGAGGATAGGCGTTTCCCCATCCGTACTCCTCTCGATGCAAATTCAGGGCTGCCAATCTTCACATCCTGCAAAGAACTCGAGGATTCGCACACCGAAGGAGAGCCAGCTTTTCACTACTCCGCGCACTGGCGGCGTTACAAATGGAGCGCGGCAATAGACATCTGGATATCCAAGACTTCAGGGCAATTTATCAAGACAATCAGCCGCTATGATCAAGGCGCAGGCGAGATGCCATTTCCGGTGGCCGTGCAAATAATGGACTATGACAGAGCCCACGCGGTCAAACCGGTCACTGAGAATCAATAATCGCCCACTGAATTCCTGACGATCACGGCCCATTCACCAGCTTGAGGATGAGCTGCTGGATATTGCCGCCGTCGCCCATTTCGATCTTGTCGAAGTCGCGGCCACGCTGACGCTGTTTTGCCGAGATCTCGCCGAGGCGTCGGGTCAGTTCGATGCGGATCTTCTTGCAATCGGGATCGTCGGCAACGGTCAGGCCGATGCTCATCGTCTCGATTTCCCTAACCATCTCCTTGATGGTCACGCCATGCACCCGCTCATGCGCCTGCACGCCTGCGATGAAGCTCTCCCAACTTCTCTGGACGGCCGGCGGCAGCGCTGTCGAGGGTTTCGGCAGCGTATAGGTGATGATCAGTTTCGGCCTGTTGGTGGTGATGACGCAGGCGCCGCCTTGCGCTTCGTATTTCCGGGTCCAGGTCAGCTTGAAGGTCGTATGCGCGATCACCCGGCCATTGCCGACTTCAGGCCCCCGCGCCCCGATCGATTCGTAGAGTTCGGCGCCGGTCTTGCCGGATATCGAATAGGGCCGCACTTCTTCCACGGCCTGCCATTCGGCCAGTGCAGCGGCTGGCGACAAGGCAAAAATCGCCGCCAGGACATAGGATAGAAAAGTTTTCGTCACGCGCGGACCCCGCCGAATGATGGTTGGCGCGGACCCTAGCGGCAGCCGCTGCCGCTTTCAACGCGCCATGCATGTTTCAGCCCTGCAGCGTCTTGACCTTGGCAAGATCGGGGAAGAGCCGCATCCACAGAAGCACGACGATAACAGTGCCGAGCCCGCCGACGATGCCGGTGGCGACCGGCCCGAGGGCTGCCGCCATCATGCCGGATTCGAATTCGCCGAGCTGGTTGGAGGTGCCGATGAACAGCGAGTTGACCGCACTGACACGCCCCCGCATCTCATCCGGCGTCAGAAGCTGCACCAGCGAACTGCGCACGACGACGCTGACCGTATCGGAGGCGCCGACGACAAGCAGGGCGGCGACGGAGAGCGTGATGTTGGTGGACAGCGAGAAGACGATGGTGGCGAGACCGAACACGGCGACGGCGGCAAGCATCTTGCGCCCGACATTGCTCTCGAGCGGCCGGCGGGCCAGCACGATCGACATGGCAAGCGCGCCGATCGCCGGTGCGGCGCGCAAAAGGCCGAGCTCCCAGGGACCGGCATGCAGGATATCGCGGGCAAACATCGGCAACAGTGCCGTGGCGCCGCCGAGCAGCACCGCGAAGAGATCGAGCGAGATCGTGCCGAGCATCACCGGCCGGCTGCGGATGAAGGAGACGCCGGCAAAGACCGAGGCAAGCGTCACCGGCTCGCGTTTGGAAGGCGCCCACTGCATGCGGATCGAGATGACGTTGAAGCTTGCAACGGCAAAGAGCAGCGCCGACACGGCGAAGGGCGCCACAGGATTGAGACCGTAGAGCAAGCCGCCGAGCGAAGGGCCGATGATCAGCGCCGTCTGCATCAGCGAGGTGGAGGTGGCGACCGCCTTCTGCAGCATCGAAGCCGGCACGATGTTCGGCAGCAGCGCCGCCATGGTCGGCCGCTCGAAGGCGACGACGGCGCCGAGCACCGTGACGGCGACAAGGATGCCTGAAGGCGTCAGCCATTGCTGCCAGGTGGCAACCGCCAGCACCAGCGCCGTCACCGCCTCGATCAGCTGGCAGATGAGGCCGATACGCCGCCGGTCGAACCGGTCGGCGACATGGCCGACGACAAAGGTCAGCACCGCCATCGGCAGGAACTGGCAGAGGCCGACGAGGCCGAGCGCAAAGGCGCTGTGCGTCTGATCATAGATCATCCAGCCCATGGCGATGCCGATGGACTGGAAGGCAAGCGAGGAAAAGACGCGGGAGGCAGCGAAGTTCAGATAGCCGGGGTGGCGAAGAACGCTCCGCGGGCCTTGGGATATGTCCATTTGCGATGTCACCGGCCGGCGCGGCTGCGCCAGCCTTTGCAGGAGTTTGGGAAGGTCAAAACGGTGTTCTGCCCGAACGGACCAATTGTCAATCGCAATGAACGGCTCTCACCGGATTGTGGGATTGTGGAGCTGGAACATCCATGCGGTGAATGATTGATCATAATTGATATCGATTTCCAATATGAAGACCCGCGCCGTAGCCTTCCGGTCGTCACCCAAGCAAGAGGCTTTCCATGACAATCGACACGACGGCAAGCGCACTGACCGCAGGGCAGCACGCAACGCTTCAAACTTTCTACGGCGCATTCACCCGCAAAAATCCCGATCTTCTCGACGAAGCCGTCACGCCCGGCTGGCAGGACATTCCACTGGCGCCGGGCCAGGGGCCCGGACCGGCAGGACTGAAGCCAATCATTCTCGGCTTCATCGATTCGCTGCCTGATGTCGAGATCCTGGTCGACGAAGTCATCGGCTTCAACGACCGCGCCGGCGTTCGCGCCCGCATTGTCGGCACGCAGCGCGGCGCGGTCTTCGGCATTCCCCCGACGAACCGCCGAATCGAAATCGCGCTTCATGAATTCCATCGTTTCGAAGGCGACAGGATTTCCCATACCTGGCATCTCGAAGACTGGTTCGGCATGCTGCATCAGCTTGGCGCCTGGCCGCCGAAGACGATGCCGCTGCTGCAGGAGCACGCCTGATGAAGGCCGCCCGCATCCATGCCTACGGCGCGATCGACGACATCCGCATCGATGATGTTCCCGAGCCGGTGGTGGGTCTCGACGACGTCCTCATCCGTGTCGAGGCGGCAGCAGCCAATCCGATGGATAACAAGCTGATCGCCGGCCACCTGAAGGATTTCTTTCCTCTCGCCTTCCCTCATGTGCTGGGGACCGATCTCACCGGCACGGTCGTTGCAACGGGCCGGATGGTCGCGACCGTCAAGTCCGGCGACAGGGTGATCGCGCGCACCGAGCCGGCCGCCGACGGCGCTTTTGCCGAACTGGCGGCCGTGCCCGCGCGCTTGGTCGTGCCGGTTTCGCCGGCGCTGCCGCTCAAAAGCCTCGCCGGTCTGCCGACCGCTGCGGCCAGCGCCTGGCAGGCCTTGTTCGAAGCCGCAACCGTCCAGCCCGGTCAATCGGTGCTGGTCCATGCCGGCGCCGGCGGTGTCGGCAGCTTTGCCGTCCAGCTCGCAACGCGTGCCGGAGCGCATGTGACGGCAACGGCATCTGCGGCCAATCTCGACCTCGTTCGCTCGCTCGGCGCCGAGGCGGTGATCGATTACCGCAGCCAGGACTTCGCCGCCCTGCTGACGTCCGTCGACCTGGTGATCGATACGGTCGGCGGTGAAACATTGGAGCGCTCGTTCGGCATCATCCGCCCGGGCGGCAAGCTCGTCGGCCTGTCGGCACCCTTCGACACTGAAGGGGCGAAAGCGCGCGGCATCGATGCGCAGTTCCTGTTTCACCAGAGCGATGCAGGCCGCCTCGCCGCGGTGGCAGCGCTCGTTGCCGATGGTCACCTGCAGAGCGTCATTGGCCGAGAATTTGCTTTTGACGATACGGCTGAAGCGCTGCAAGTTCTTTCGAAGGGCGGTTCTCCGGGCAAGACGCTGCTGATGCCATAGGCAACCGCAGAAGCAGGATCAGCCGGATCTCCTCACCGATCCTGCTTCGCCGCCGCAACGGAACCGATCCGCGCGCGGAACCACTGCTGTCCGACATGAGAATCGTTGCGGCGATGCCATGACAGCGCAAAAGAAACCGGCGGCAGCTCGATCGGCGGCCTGTGGACGGACAGCCTGGCGCGATGATCCGAGACGTCGACGATGCCCTGCATCAGCGTGGCGACGAGATCGGTCTCGGCAACGATCGCCGGCGCTGCATACATTTGCGGCAGCGTCAGGCCCAGCCTGCGCCGCAGCCCGAGTTCCGAAAGCCTCCGGTCGACATGGCCGTAACGATCACCTTCCGGCGATACGAGCAGATGGTCGAGACTGACGAAGGTTTCGAGGTCGAGGCGCTTTGCCGCGGGGTGACCAGCGCGGACGATCGAAACGAAGCTTTCCTCGAAAAGCAGCCGCGAAAGGATCCGCGGCGACGAGGAGACCGGCACGCCGATTGCCGCATCGACCTCGCCGGCATCGAGCATCTCCACCGCCCGTTCGCGCGCGCTGAAACCCCTAACGTCGACGCTAACATTCGGCGCGACCTGCCGGATTGCCGAGAGCAGTTTCGGCAGCAGCACAAAGGCCGGATGTTCGGAGAGACCGAGGCGAAACGAAGCCGTTGACGAATACGGGTCGAAGACGCCGCTGAAGGCCAGCGCCTCCTGCGCATGCCGCAAAGATTTCCCGATCGGCTCGGCGAGATCGAGTGCCCGCGGCGTCGGCTCCAGCCCGCTTGGGCTGCGCACGAAGAGTTCATCCTGGAAAAGCTGCCGCAACCGGGCGAGCGCCGCACTCATCGCCGGCTGGGTGCGGCCGATGCGGGCGCCAGCCCTTGTGACGCTGCGCTCTGCCATGATCGCATCGAAGGCGACGAGAAGGTTGAGGTCGATCGAGGAGAGATTATTCATGGCGCGGATGATAGGCACCCGCCCCTATTGATGGCAAGCATGCCGAGAAGCCGGTGACGTCAGGCCGCAGAAGCGTTAGCGCGGCTCCTTGAAGATGTTCAGATAGGCGGGGTCGAATTCGGCGATTTCCTGGAGGCGCTCCCAGTCGACGATGGTGATCGTCCGGTTCTCCCAAGTGAAAACGCCCTCGCGCCTCAGCGCCTGCAGCGTCTTGTTCAGATGGACGACGGAAACGCCGAGCACATCGGCCATCTCGATCTGCGTCAACGGAAACTGGAAGCTGGCGCCGCGCGTCCGTTTGACGACCTGCAGCCGCACGAAGAGCTCGCAGACGAGGTGGGCGATATGGGCGCGTTTGGAGCGCCGGCCCATGGCGACGATCCACTCGCGGTGAATGGCGCCATCGACCAGCGTATCGAGCCAGAGCAGCCGGGTCAGATGCGGCATGCGCTCGGTGATCGCCCTGAGATCGGCATGATCGGCGAAGGCGACATGACAGGTCGATAGCGCAACGATGCCGTGATCCATCTTCTTGACGGGAAAGGCATGCAGATCGACGAAATCGCCGGCGACATGCAGCGCGGTGATCTGCCGGCTGCCATCGGCCATCACCTTGTAGCGCGCCGCAAAACCATCGAGCAGCAGGGTGCTGTAGGGCGGGCGGCTGCCTTCGAGGACGATATCCTCTCCGGCAACAAAATGCCTGTCCTTGACCAGGATCGACCTGAGAAGGTTCTCCTCTTCAGCCGAAAGCACATCGCGGCTTCCAAGATTGAGCAGCAGAGCTTCAATCACGGGCTTTTCCGCCGATAGCGCAAGAGGAGATCATGACGATGCGACCTGTATTTTCTATAAGAATCAATGCCTAGCCTCGGGAACAATTGTCTTCATCTGTAATTTCCCCCTGTGACGCACAGGAAAAAACATGGCTCGCTACTTTTTCGATCTGCATAACGGCGAAGGTCCCACACGCGATGAGCACGGCACCGAGCTCAGATCGCGCGCGGACATTCCGAAAGAGGTGACCCGCATCCTGCTGGATGTGGCCCGTGACGAACTGCCGGCGGGGGATCGCACCATCATCGCCGTCACCGTTCGCGACGAAAGCGGCGACCCGATTACGGTTGCCAGCCTCGTCTTCAACAATGAATGGCTCGACGTTTTCCGATAGGCCGCCGTTCAAGGTTTGCCGCCGGTCTCTGCCGTATGAATCCGACTCGGTCGCCGCGACGCTTAAGCTCTTTTTATGCATGTCGTCATCCCGGAACCGCTGCACGCTTCCGGGCGCTATGCATTAAGACCCGCCTTCATAGCCGGCAATTAAATTTGACATACTCGCCATTGCTTGGAGCAACATCGTAGGCGGCTTGCCGGCTGCGGCTATTTGGGGATTTCCTCGAGGATCAGCCGGATTTCCGCAAGCGGCTGCCGGCTTTCGTCGAAGAGCTCCACCGACAGCATGTTCAGAGGTTCCGCCGGCAGACCTTCGGCGGCCATCTCCGCCAGCACGCGCCGGGCCTCCGCTTTCGCGGCGTCGACGGAGGCGAATTCATATCCCGTCTCGGTCGCCCCGACGCCATCACGGTCGAGGAGCTGAAAGTAGAATTTCGGCACGACACATCCCCCGCTAGATCAGTCTAACGATCCCGCAGGCAACATGTTCCCGGCCGCAGATATGTCCTATCTGCCTTGGTCAGAAGGTGCCGGCCTCAGGAGAGGCCATTTCCTCGATGCCGTCGACACGGTCGGGATAGAAGGCGAGATGGTTCTTGATGTTGCTGACGGCGGCATTCGGCGCCTCGTAAGTCCAGACGGCATTCCTAGAGCGCTCGCCGCCCGCAATGATGCTGTAATAGGCGGCATCGCCCTTATAGGGGCAATGGCTGGTATGATCGGTGCGCTGCAGCAGCGACATGTCGACATCCCTGCGCGGAATATATTGCACCGGCGGATAGGAGGCCTCGCGCAGCGTCAGCGCATCGCGGCTGTCGGCAATCACCTTGCCGGCAAGCGTGACGACGACACGGCAGGGATTGTGCTCGACGGTAATCGGATGATCGGGGCCCGGGATCTTGATCGATTTGTCTGACATGAGGTTCGTCTCCATGAGATATCGATCCCACTGAGATAGGTCGGGCATGCCGCCGGCCCAAGGCCTTTCGGACGACATGCATTAGAATTCGAAACGCGGCGATGCCAGGCTCAGCATGGCGGCTTTCGGCTGAACCGCCCAGTGACGCGCCAGCGCCTCCGAAAGCGTTGCGACCAGCCTGCCGATATCCTCGCCGGCAGAGGCGTGCAGCGCCTCGGCGACGATCAGCACCGAGCGCGTCTGCTGCCGCACCGCCGAAAGCCCGCTCTGCCGGTTTGTCCAGCGCCGCGCATGCGCCCGCTCCGCACCGTCTGCGAAGATCACCTCGTTTACGTCCGGATGCTCGGTTTCGCCGCCGAAGGTCAGATAGGTCTCGTGGCCGCCGGCCCGCCGAACCTCGAGCTCTCCGGCAATCTGTTCGGTGTCGAAGGCGGCGATTGGAATGGCGAAGGCGAGCGAAATCGCATTGCAGAGATCGACGAGCGGATGCAGGCGCGGCAGGCCATGCTCCTGGCGGACGCGGCGCAACAGCGCCTCGGAAGCGGAGCGATATTGCGTCGGCTTCAGCCCCATGCGGGAAAAACCGCGCCGCCACGCTTGGATTTCGGGAAATTCGCCCTCCTGCGCTAGGGACAGCCGGGCCTCGGCAATCGCGCTGAAGCCCACAATCGCCGTCTCGACATCGGCATCCGCATGAATGGCGTCCACATGGAGCGCGCCGGCGCGAAGCTCCGGAAACGCCTGCCATATCGCATCGGAATGACGGAACTGCATGGCCTATCTCCCTCCGGATATATTCAGCGCCACCCGGCTGCCGGCAAAGGCAAGGCCGAGCATGGCCGCCAATACACAGAAAATGCCGACGATCTGGTTGAGCCCGATCGGTTCACCGAGGACCAGGAAAGCCAGCATGACGGCGGAGACCGGAGCAACTGCGGTGAAGAGCGCCGCTTCCGTGCCGCTCACCCTGGCCGCTCCCGCATACCAGAGCAGGAAGCCGCCGACCGTCGGCACCAGCGCATAATAGACGACGGCAATGATGGCGCTTGCGGGTATATCCCGCGCGAAAGGCGCCTCGAAAACCGCCGGGATGACGGCGACGACGAAGCCGATGCCGGCCATCAGCGTTGACTGGGCAAGCGGCGGAATGTCAGCCTTCAGCCTTTTGTTCAACAGGATGAACAGCCCCTCGCAGACGACGGCGCAGAAGATCAGCAGATTGCCGACGAGCGACCCTCCGGCCGTACCCGGCGTGACGGCGATCGAGAGCACGCCCACCGTCGCCAGCGCCACGGCAAGGAGCAGGGCGCGCCCAGGCCTTTCGCGCAGCAGCAGGATGGAAATACCAGCCGAGACCACCGGCAGCGTGCCGATCACCACGCCGGCATCGGCAGCCGAGGTGAGGCTGAGGCCGGAGATCAGCAGCGTCGTATAACCGACGCTGCCGGCGCCTGCCTGAATGACGAGGATCAGCCGATCATGCCCGGAGAGCTTCGGCAGCCGGACGCCGCTTGCCCGCATCAGCACCAGCAAGACCGGAAAAGCCAGCGCGAAGCGCAGGGCGGTTGCGGTAAATGGCGGCAGGCCCGATGCGATGAGCTTGCTTGCGATGACGGTGCTTCCGACCGTCAGCATAGCCAGCGCCAGATAGACATACCCTTGAACCTGCCTCGACATTCAACGCCTCCTGTTGGAACGCCGAGGAAACAACAGGGGCGTCTCGCGGTCTTGAACGAAATTGCAGGCGCCGGGTCTTTAGAGAAAGGCACCGGCATAGAGCCGCGGCGACAGGCCGTATTTGCGCACGAAGACCCGCGTCATGTGGCTCTGGTCGGCAAAGCCGCTGGCGAAGGCGGCTTCGGCAAGCGGCATGCCCTGAGCGATCAGCCGCCGTGCGATATGGATGCGGGCCTGGACGAGATAGGCATGCGGTGTCAGGCCCGTCGCCTTGGCAAAACCGCGCAGCACCTGGAAGCGGCTGAGCCCGCTTTCCCCGGCGAGATCGGCGAGCGAGACGGCGGCAAGCGGATCGTCGTCGATCAGATCCCGGGCCGCGCGGATGGCGGCCGGCACCGGTGGCCGCTCGTCGCTGCCGCCGCGTTCGCGCATGACATCGGCCACAAGCTGCAGCAGCAATTGCTCGCGGAGCATCCCGTCCGCCGTCTTGGCCTCGGTCACCGCGCCAAACAATGTTTCGAAGCGGGCGGCGACCGCCCTGTTGCGGATGACGGGATGGGGGATTTCCTGCCGCCCTGCCCCACCCTCGCCGATCTCCCGCGACAGGCCGGCGACGATCTCGGGATCGAAATAGAGGATGCGCCACGATCGCCCATCGCCAATCGGCGCGCCGTCATGCACCTCGTTCGGATTGACCGTGATGATATCGCCGGTCCCGGCCTCCACCATGCCGCGGCCGCTCAGCGATTTCTGCGCCCCTGATGAGACGAGGCCGATGCCGAACTGCTCATGCGTGTGCCTGGAAAAGCTGTGATGCGTTTCCGCTTCCACCGCTTCGACGCCGGCCAACGCTGAGCGCAGCATCCTGAACTGGTTCTTCGCCATCGTCCGTCCGCAGGTTCGATTGCGGCCACTCTGCCAGCCGGATGGAGATGGCGCAACGGCTAGAAGAATTCGTCGAGCAGCTGGAAATAATCGAGCTTTGCCGGATCCAGAGCCGTCAGCCCGTAACGATCGAGGAAGGGCTGCACCAGCGCCTCGCCGAAATTATAGGTGATGCTGCGGCAGGCGAGCGCGATATCCTGATAGCGGTCGGCGACGCCGAGCCGGCTGCAATCGATATAGCCGGAGAACCCGTCTTCGCAGGCGATGAAATTCGGCAGGCAGGCATCGCCATGGGTGACCACGAGATCCTCGCGGCCCGGCCTTCTGCTTTCGAGTTCGGCAAACAGCGCCTCGGCACTTTTGCCAAGCCGCGTCTCGTCGAAATCGGTCTCGTCGATGATGCCGGCCTGCATCCGCGCTTTGGCGACCGCCATGCGCTTCTCCAGCCGGTGATCGAAGGGGCAGGATGCGATGGGCAGTCGATGCAGGTCAAGAAGCGCCGCAGCCAGCAATTCGACCCGCACAAGCGGCGTCAGCGCCGACGCGCTGGCGAGATCAGCACCTGGCAGGGTGCTGATCAGCAGCCGGTTGCGCCCGCCGCCGCTTTCCCTCGCAATGACCGCGGGACAGGGCAGACCGGAAGCCTTGAGCCACTCAAGCCTTGCTGCTTCATCGGCGACCTCGCCGAAGGCGCCGGCCTCTTCAACCTTCAGATAAAGCGTCGGCAATCCGCCCGCTTCCAGCCGGAAGATGCTCGCCGCGGAACGGCCGAGCGCATCGCGTTCGAACCGGTAACCGGCAAGACGTGCATCGAGCGCACCCGCCGGCGGCGGTTGATCCTGTTGGGACATCTGGGCGCCTCGTTCCGACGGGCGGGAAATCGCATTCCGACTGCAGGAAAATTATGCAGCGGACCGCGCGTCGCTAAGTCAATGAACGGTTTCGGCGGGCGCGGCCTCGAGCAGGATTTCGAACGCTTCTTCCAGGGCCGCAACCAGAATATCGGTCAGCTCGTCGCCCTTGTGTTCCAGGAACAGCGCGCTCACGGCTTCGTCCTGACGCTCAAGAAAATGCTCGATCTCGTTCGACATATCATTGTCCTCTCTCACCGTATCATCACGGCCATGAGGAGAGGCTAGATGCGGTTCCTTGCGTGTGGCTTGTTGCCGATGAGACGAAATCCCATCGCGAGGACTAGTCACGAATATCGTACTTCGCATACTGACTGCGGGGGATCAACCCGCCGACTTCGTGGGCAAACGACACGACTTTCGTCGCTCCCTCATCCAACTCGCACCTGAAACGAACGTGGTACCAGCCTTTGGCTGTTCCAAAGGCCGCATCGCCCACGTTGAGAATGCTGCCGGCTCGCAACCCAAAACTCGGCAATGAGATGGGGAAATAGGGCGGCGAACCGTGAACAAGTTGGGCCTGAAGCTCGGTGGTGCAAAGCGTGGCCACTCGATTTTTACGTGGAAGGCCATTGATCGCAGTTTGCGCAAATGAACTGCCATCGTCCGTCTGTGAAAACAGCGTTTTTGCCTTGGGTAGATCGCTGTTTTTAGCAATCGCTTGAGGCGTCTCAGCGGTCTTTTCTTCAGGCGGTTTGGCCTGCTCGATCGTCGTATTGGTTTCGCCAGACATGTCTGTCGGCGGCCCATCACGCTCCGGCGAAACGTCCGTCGTCGCAACCTCAGGAAGCTTCACATCGTCTGGCAGGGGTTTTGATGGAGGCTCCTCAGTTTTAGGTTTGTCGGCCGCAGCCTTTGCCTGCGCCGTTTCGGAATCCTGCTGCCGCGGGGTTGCCGCAGGCTTGGCTTCACCTTGCGAAGAATTTCCCGTCAGCGACTTTTCGGGGCCGCTATTCTTATCACCAAACTCGATGACCGGGCGCAGGGTCGGCATCGGCTTCGCTTGCGCGGGAGCTTTCTTAGCCGCCCCCGGCGGTGGCGGTGGCGGTGGCGGCGGTGGCTGCTTCTTCTCCTGTTCCGGCGGCTTCGGCTCCGGTGGTTTTTCCTCGGGCTTTGGCTCCGGCTTCTTCTCTTCCGGCGGCGGAACGAGTTCGACCTTGACGCTCTCGTCTTCGGCAGGCTTCGGCTCGATCTTCGGCAGCCCAAAGATCAGAAGCGCGACTAGGGGGACATGCAGAAGCACGGACACGACAACACCCCAGCGGATTTCAGGCCGCTGTTTTCCCGTTTCGTGCTGCGTTTCCGCTGGTGCCACGTCTTCTTCCGTCACAGCAGCGATGTGGCCTTTAAAACCGGCAGCATCAAGCCACAAAAGAAAAAAACCGCGTGATCGCAACAGCGATTGGCGTCATTGGTCGGCCGCCCCGTCATCGGCCACCAGATCATGCGCCTGCCATTCACCCTGCGGAATGGCATCTCCGACGAGGAAGGCGAAGGACGCCACCTTGCCGGATCCGGCATCGAGCCCGCATTTGAATTGGATGTTGTACCACTTGCCTTTGCTGCGGAAGGCGCCGCCCCTCACCTCGACGCTGTTACCGCCGACCTTCTCCGGCGTCATCGCATAGGGGGCGAGCGTATCGGGCCGCATATCCGGGCGTGCGCGGCGAACCTGCTCCAGCGCCTCGAGGTCGCAAAGCTGCAGATGGCGCTCGCTGCCGGCAAGGCCGCGCAGCGCTTCGCGGGCGCCCCGGCTGCGCGGATCGGCCAACACCTTGTCGGAAAACAGCCGGCTTGCCGCGGTGAATTCGGCCGGCTTTGGCACCAGTGGAGCGATCGGCATCACAGACGGCATTGCCGCAGCAGCCGCATTATCGGCAGCTGGCGCAGGCCTTTCGGCTTGGGGCGCTACGGCTTCTGGCTTTGCCGGTTCCGGCGAAGGCGCCTTGTTCGGCTCGGGCGGTGTCGGTGGTACCGTGGGCTGCGGAACGATCTCCACCGAGAGACCGTCATCGGGCAATGGCAGAGGCGGTTCGGCCTTCGGCAACAACAGCAGAAGAGCCAGGATCGCCGCGGCATGCAAGGCGAAGGACGCCGCCGCGCCCCACTGGATCCCGTCATCCCATTTGCCCGCCGCCAGTTCCATCGGTCAGCAAGCCGCTGTCGGACGATCGGCGGAGATCATGAAACTGAGGCGCGCTTTCATCATGGACTTGCCGGAAAAATTGGGCCGCGAGCCCTGCCGCGGAAATTGAAGCACGGCGCGACAGTGCCAGCACAGCCGAAGCTCTGCAACACACAAAATGAACAATCTATAATTGTACTCAGCCGAGCGAACCGATGAGATCCCGATAGGCAGCCTCCGGAAAGGCTTTCAGCGTCTCGGTCCGGACATTGCCGCCCATGGCCAGCGACAGCGTGAAATGCGCCATCACCGCGTCATCCGGCGCTTCGCAGACGGCGACCATGTCATGCCCGCCCATCGTCAGGAAGAACTGGTTAAAGGAGCCGCCGACGCCGGCAAGCAATTTCTTCGCCGCGTCCAGCCTCTTGGCCGAGTCGCGAACATTGCGGATGCCCTGATCCGTCCAGTCGATCAAAAGAATGTAAGTGGTCATGTCGCACCTCCTACCGGAGGATCCGCCTACGCAAGGCTATATCGACCTCTCTCGCGCGTCGCGATCGGTCCCTTCCCCCGTGGCCGGATTATAGTCCTGTCACCATGAGGGGACAAGAAAGTTACCGCACTCATTGGTGTTAATCACAAAAGCAAAAGCCGGGCGCAGGGCCCGGCTTTCCCAATTCAGTACAGGATCGAAGCCTCAGCTGTCGAGGAAGGAGCGCAGCTTCCTGGAGCGGCTCGGATGCTTCAGCTTGCGCAGCGCCTTCGCCTCGATCTGGCGGATACGTTCGCGGGTGACCGAGAACTGCTGGCCCACTTCTTCGAGCGTATGGTCGGTGTTCATGCCGATGCCGAAGCGCATGCGGAGCACGCGTTCCTCGCGCGGCGTCAGCGAGGCGAGAACGCGGGTCGTCGTTTCCCGCAGGTTCGCCTGGATGGCGGCGTCGATCGGCAGCAGCGCGTTCTTGTCCTCGATGAAATCGCCGAGATGCGAATCCTCTTCGTCGCCGACCGGCGTTTCGAGCGAGATCGGCTCCTTGGCGATCTTCAGGACCTTGCGGACCTTTTCGAGCGGCATGGCGAGCTTTTCGGCCAGTTCTTCCGGCGTCGGTTCACGGCCGATTTCGTGCAGCATCTGGCGCGAGGTGCGGACGATCTTATTGATCGTCTCGATCATGTGCACCGGAATGCGGATCGTGCGGGCCTGGTCGGCGATCGAACGGGTGATCGCCTGGCGGATCCACCAAGTCGCATAGGTCGAGAACTTGTAGCCGCGGCGGTATTCGAACTTGTCGACCGCCTTCATCAGGCCGATATTGCCTTCCTGAATGAGGTCGAGGAACTGCAGGCCGCGGTTCGTGTATTTCTTGGCGATGGAGATGACGAGGCGAAGGTTCGCTTCGACCATTTCCTTCTTGGCGATGCGCGCTTCACGCTCGCCCTTCTGCACCATGTGCACGATGCGGCGGAATTCCGAAATCGAAATGCCGGTCTCGGTCGCGAGATTCTGGATCTCCTGACGGATATCCCGGATCGTCGTGTTTTCGCCGCGGGCGAATTCCTTCCAGCCGCGGGCGGCCAGATTGCCGATCGACTTCATCCAATTCGGATCGAGCTCGGCGCCCTGGTACTGTTCCAGGAAGCTATCGCGCTTGACGCCGTAGGATTCGGCCAGACGCAGCAGGCGGCCCTCGTTGGAAACGAGGCGCTTGTTGATGTCGTAAAGCTGTTCGACCAGGGCGTCGATGCGGTTCTGGTTCAACGACAGAGACTTGACGGCCTTGATGAGCTCGTCCTTGAGCTCCTTGTAGCGGCGCTCCTGGGCTGAAGACAGCGTACCCGACGCCGACAGGCGCTGCTCGACCTGCTGGTCCTGCAGCTTGCGCAGTTTCTTGTAGGTCTCTGCGATCGTATCCAGCGTCTCCATCACCTGCGGGCGAAGCTCGGCTTCCATCGCCGCCAGCGAGAGGTTGGATTCGTCCTCGTCCTCTTCCTCCTCCTCGGGAGGCAGGCCCTCGCCGCCGACATCGGTGATGTCGTCGTCGCCGGAGCGGGCGCGGCGGGTCTTTTCCTTTTCCTCGGCGGCCTTGCGGTCGGCCTCGATCTTCTCGGGGCTCTGGAACTGCGGTGCAGCCTTGGCTTCAGGACCGGAATAGGTGGTTTCGAGATCGATGATCTCGCGCAGCAGCGTCGTGCCTTCGTTAAGTTCGTCGCGCCAGATGATGATCGCCTGGAAGGTCAGCGGGCTCTCGCAGAGACCTGCGATCATCGTCTCGCGGCCGGCCTCGATGCGCTTGGCGATGGCGATTTCGCCCTCGCGGGAAAGCAGCTCCACCGAGCCCATCTCGCGCAGATACATGCGCACCGGGTCATCGGTACGGTCGGTCGGTTCTTTCTTTTTGGCGGTCGCAAGCGCGGTGCCGCTCGAAGGTGCGAGTTCGCCGCCTTCGCTCTCCTCGTCGGAACCGGCATCGTCGTCATCGCCGCCGCCGGAAGCACCGGCTTCCTCAGCTTCTTCATCTTCGATGACGTTGATGCCCATATCCGACAGCATCGACATCGTGTCTTCGATCTGCTCGGACGTCACTTCTTCAGACGGTAGGACCGCGTTGAGCTCGTCCATCGTCACATAGCCGCGCTTCTTGGCGGCCTTGATCATCTTCTTGACCGCGTCGTCGGAAAGATCGAGAAGAGGGCCGTCGCTTGCGCCGTCGCGTTCGACTTCCGCGTCTTCGTTCTCTTTGACCTTGGTTGCCATTTATATCGTCGCCTTCCTGACGCTATCCAATCTCGCTACGGTGAATGGGCCGTCTCAGGGCCTGACACGTCGCTCGCGCCGCCCTAGAATCACCTTTGCCCACCTAACGGGATGACATTTAAAGCCTGATTAACCACGATCGCCGGCACCGGACAGCAAAGCTTTTTTGCTTTTGGATTTCCGGCCATGGTTGCGCGATCCGCCTTGACCCAGTTCACCGTTTCAACAAGTCGAACGGTGATTCCCACATTTTTTGTTCTCGTCAAGCTTTTCTACAAAAAAAGCTCACGAAAGATCGGAAAAAGCCTTATCCACAGGCTTTGAACCGCGGCAGCGATTGCGAACCCTTATTTAAGATGCGGCGAACAAAAGACAAGGGCAGCATGGATATTGGCCGCCATGCCAGTTGTTCGCGGCATTTTTGCGGTCCTATGGTTGGTCTATTCGCCTCTGTCCGGACGAATATTGGCTACTTTGCCTCGCCATCATAGGCCGTCACCTTCAGCGCGCCGAGATCGACTGCGGGAATGCAGCGCAGATTGACCGAGGCCATGGCTGCACCATTCGGGCCCACCCCTTCGCCGAACGGCGCGATGCCGCAGTTGGCGCAGAAGTGATGCCGGATGACATGCCTGTTGAAAGTATAAGTGGAGAGATCGTCTTCGGGTGTCTTCAGCACCAGCTTGTCGCGCGGCACGAAGGCGAGAAGCCCGCCTCGCCGGCGGCAGAGCGAACAGTTGCAATCCAGCGCCTCGGTAAATTCGCCTTCGACCTCGAATGCGACCTTGCCGCAATGGCAGCTTCCCTCATAAAGCATGTCTTTCTCCTCACATCCAATCCATTACGACCTTGCCGGAATTGCCCGACCGCATCGCCTCGAAGCCGTCGCGAAACTCATCGATCCCTATGCGGTGGGTGATGATCGGCGCAAGGTCAAGGCCGCCCTGGACGAAGGCGATCATCTTGTACCAGGTCTCAAACATCTCGCGGCCATAGATGCCCTTCAGATTGAGCATCTTGAAAATCACCTTGTTCCAGTCGATCTCGAAACCCGCCGGCGCGATGCCGAGAATGGCGATCTTGCCGCCATTGTTCATCTTGTCGATCATGTCGCGGAAGGCGGGTGCGGCCCCGGACATTTCGAGCCCGACGTCGAAACCCTCCGTCATGCCGATCGACTTCATCACGTCGGCCAGGTTTTCGCTCGAAGCGTCGACGACGTGGTCGATGCCAAGCTTGCGCGCCAACGCCAGCCGGTGCGGATTGATATCGGTGATGACGACCTTGCGGGCGCCGGACCGTTTGGCGACGAGCGCCCCCATGATGCCGATCGGGCCGGCGCCGGTCACGAGAACGTCCTCGCCGACGAGATCGAAGGAGAGTGCGGTGTGCACGGCATTACCGAACGGATCGAAGATCGCGGCGATCTCATCGGAAATATCCTCCGGGATCGCCACGACATTGCTTTCGGGAATGCAGACGAACTCCCCGAACGAACCCGGCCGGTTGACGCCGACGCCGAGCGTGTTGCGGCAGAGATGCCCCCTGCCCGCCCGGCAGTTGCGGCACTTGCCGCAGACGATATGGCCCTCGCCGGAAACCCGCTCGCCGACATGATAGCGGGTGACCGCCGAACCGATCTCGGCGATCTCGCCGGAGAATTCATGGCCGACGACCATCGGCACCGGAATGGTCTTCTGCGCCCACTGATCCCAGTTCCAGATATGGACGTCGGTGCCGCAGATCGCCGACTTCCTAACCCGGATCAGCACATCGTTCGGCCCAACCTCGGGCACCGGCACATTCTCCATCCAGAGCCCGACTTCCGGCTTCGACTTGACCAGCGCCTTCATCATGTTCGACATATCTGTATCCCTTGGTCAGTGCCTGTTTCGGCCCCTCATCCGCCTGCCGGCACCTTCTCCCCGCAGGCGGGGCGAAGGAGACAAGCGGCGACCTCTCCGTCCCCACCATCATCTCGCAGGGCACGTGCCCCGTTTACGGGGAGAGGGTTAGGGTGAGGGGCAGCCTCATTCTCAAATCACACCCAGTTCCCGCCCCGCTTCCGCAAAGGCCGCAATCGCCCGCTCCACATCCGCCCTGGAATGCGCAGCCGACATTTGCGTGCGGATGCGGGCCTGGCCCTTCGGCACGACGGGGAAGGAGAAGCCGATCACGTAAATGCCCTTCTTCAGCATCAGCCCCGCCATATCCTGTGCAAGCTTGGCGTCGCCGAGCATGACCGGGATGATCGGATGGCCTTCGCCGGCGAGCGTGAATCCGAGCTTGGTCATCTCGGTGCGGAAGAGATCGGCATTGTCGGACAGGCGCTGGCGCAAGGCATCGCCGTTTTCGATGAGGTCGAACACTTTCAATGAGGCGGCGGCGATGACTGGTGCCAGCGTGTTCGAAAACAGATAGGGCCGCGAGCGCTGCCGCAGCCATTCGACGACCTCTGCCTTTGCCGAGGTATACCCGCCCGAGGCGCCGCCGAGCGCCTTGCCGAGCGTGCCGGTGATGATGTCGATCCGGCCTTCGACGCCGCAATATTCGGGCGAGCCGCGGCCGTTTTTGCCGACGAAGCCGACCGCATGGCTGTCATCGACCATGACCATGGCGCCATATTTCTCGGCGAGATCGCAGACCCCACTGAGATTGGCGATGATGCCATCCATCGAGAAGACGCCGTCGGTGGCGATCAGCTTGAAGCGGCTGCCTTCGGCCTTCTTCAGCTCCTCTTCGAGGGCTGCCATATCGTTGTTGGCATAGCGGAAGCGCTTGGCTTTCGACAGCCTGACGCCGTCGATGATCGAGGCGTGGTTCAGCGCATCCGAAATGATCGCGTCTTCCTCGGAGAGCAACGTTTCGAACAGACCGCCATTGGCATCGAAGCAGGAGGAGTAAAGGATCGTGTCTTCCATGCCGAGAAAGGCGGAAATGCGCGCTTCGAGCTGCTTATGCTCCTCCTGCGTGCCGCAGATGAAGCGCACCGAGGCCATGCCGTAGCCGTAGCGGTCGAGCGCCTGCTTGCCGGCCACGGCCAGCTCCTCATTGTCGGCAAGGCCGAGATAGTTGTTGGCGCAGAAATTCAGCACCCGCTCGCCGGTCGAAATCGCAATCTCGCCCGCCTGTTTGGAGCTGATCACCCGCTCGGATTTATAGAGGCCGGCATCCTTCAGCGCCGAAATTTCGGCCCTGAGATGGGAGAGAAATGGCGAGGTCATGGGCGGCCCTTCCTGATGTTTTTTATAGCACTCGGGTTAGCATATCGCCGCCGGCTTGTCTTCTTCACCGCTGGGCCGAGATCAGCAGGAACATCCGCCGGCCCGTTCAACCGTCCTGCGCCAGGATGATTTCCAGGAACGCATCGCCATAGCGCTCGAGCTTCGCCTGGCCGACACCCGATATGGCAAGAAGTTCCTTGCGGCTCCTCGGCCGTTCCGTGGCAAAGGCGATCAGCGTCGTATCGGGAAAGACCACATAGGGCGGCACGCCGAGTGATTTGGCGATCGCCATGCGCTCGGCCCGCAGCGCGTCGAAGAGGGTGCCGTCGGCGCCTGACAATCCCGATTTGCGCTCGCTGCGTTCAGCCTTCTTCGTGCGCCGTTCCGAGGCTGGGCGGTCCTTGCGGAAGAACACCTGCCGCTCTTGCTTGAAGACGGCGCGCGCCTCCGGCTCCAGCTTCAGCGCGCCATAGGCTTCGTGATCGACACGGATCAGCCCCATGGCGAGCAGTTGGCGGTAGACGGATTGCCAGGTGCGCGATGGAATATCCTTGCCGGCGCCAAAAACAGGCATATCGACATGGCCGAAACGCTCGGTCTTTTCGTTGACGTTGCCGACAAGCACATCGATGACGTGGCCGGCGCCGAAACGTTCGCCGGTGCGGTAGATCGCGGCCAGCGCCTTGATCGCCGCTTCAGTGCCCTCCCAGGTCTCGACCGGCTTCAGGCAGGTGTCGCAATTGCCGCATTGTCCGGCATGCGCCTCGCCGAAATGTGCAAGGATCGCCTGGCGGCGGCAGGAGGCGGTCTCGCAAATCGCCAGCAATGCATTGAGCTTGGCGCGCTCGACCCGCTTGATCTCCGCAGCAGCGCTGCCCTCGTCGATCATCCGGCCGCGCTGGATGACGTCGGCCATGCCATAGGCCATCCAGACCTCCGACGGCAGGCCGTCACGGCCGGCGCGCCCCGTCTCCTGATAATAGGCCTCGACCGAGCCCGGCAGGTCGAGATGGGCGACATACCGCACGTTCGGCTTGTCGATGCCCATGCCGAAGGCGACGGTGGCGACCAGGCAGAGGTTTTCCTCTTTCAGGAAGGCATCCTGATTGGCGTCGCGAACCGCCCTGTCCATGCCGGCATGATAGGCAAGCGCGCGCACGCCCTGCCCGTTCAACCACTCGGCCGTATCCTCGACCTTGGCGCGCGACAGGCAATAGACGATGCCGCTGTTTCCCTTGTGGCCGGACAGGAAGCGCAACAGCTGCTGGCGCGGCTGGTCGCGCTCGACGATTTCGTAAGCGATGTTCGGCCGGTCGAAGCTGGTGGTGAAGATCTCGGCAGCGTCGAGCCCCAGCCGCTCGATAATATCGTCCCGCGTATGCGGATCGGCCGTCGCCGTCAGCGCCACCCTCGGCACGCCGGGATATTGCTCGCCAAGCTGGCCGAGCGCGCGATATTCCGGGCGGAAATCATGACCCCATTGCGAGACGCAATGCGCCTCGTCGATGGCAAACAGCGCGATCTTTTCATTGGCAATCAGCTCACGGAAACCATCGGTCAGAATGCGCTCGGGTGTAACGTAGAGAAGGTCGAGCTTTCCCGCCGAAAGCGCGCGGCGGACCTCGACGAACTCCTCGCGCGACAGCGACGAATTGAGCGCGGCGGCGCGGATGCCGAGCTGCTTCATCGCCTCGACCTGATCGCGCATCAGCGCAATCAGCGGCGAAACGACAATGCCGACGCCATCGCGGCAGAGCGCCGGGATCTGGAAGCACAGCGATTTGCCCGCGCCTGTCGGGAAGAGCACCACGGCATCGCCGCCTGATACCACATGGTCGACCACCAGCTGCTGCTTGCCGCGGAAGGAGGAATAGCCATAGACCTGCTTGAGAATATCGAGCGGCGCGCGGCCGGCGGAAAACAGCGCATCGGAGGCGGAAAAGCCTGGTTCGTTCCGTTCGGTCTGCGGCATCAGTGGTTCGCCGCCCCTTTGACGCGGCCGGAGAGCACGCCGAAGCCGTCGATGATCGCCTCCTGGTTCTCAAGCCGCACACCTTCGAAATGCACTTCCTGTTGCGCCCGCATCAGTTGAACGATCGCCTCGCCGTCGCCGGCTTCGGTCGCCAGCGCAATCTCGCGTTCGAGTTCCATTTTCTGCCGGCGCAGCGCCTTTGCCCGTTTGTGGAAGGCGAGCGCCTGGCGATACCCCTCACGCGCATCCTCCATCGCCGCCTCCTCGGTCGCCGTCCAGAGTCTGGCATTGCGCACCTGCTGGTCGAGGCTCTTGATCAGCGGGCCGAAGCCTTCGAATTCCAGCCTCTCGGTCAGATATTCGCGCGTCAGATGCGGGCCGGCGACGGCAGCCGCTGCCCCAAGCACAGCCGACCAGAGCTGCTTCAACTCGCGGCTGTCATAATCGATCGCGGCGATCTCGTCATAATCGTCGATCATCAGCGATGGATGATTGACGATGGTGAGCGCCAGCACGCTTTCGCGCAGCGCCGTATTGTCCCGGTGGCCGCGCACCGGGCCCGAGCGGGCGAGCCGGTCGGAAATGAGGCTGGGGCTTTTCGGCCCGGCCTTAACAGCGTTGTCGCGGCCGGTGCGGGAATTGCCGCTGAAACCGCGGCGCTCGCCATTGTTGCGGTTCTGAAACTGCGGCTGGAAGAAGGCGTTCAACCGGTCGCGAATATCCTGCTGGTAGTGACGGCGCACATTCTCGTCGGCAATGACCGCGACCAGCTGCTTCAGCCGCGCCTCGAGTTCGGCGCGCGCCTCGGGCGTGTCGAACTTGCCGGTATTGACCTCCCGGCTCCACAGCATCTCCGACAGCGGCTTTGCCTGGCTCATCACCTTGTCGAAGGGGGCGCGGCCATCGTCGCGAACGAGATCGTCGGGGTCCTTGCCATCAGGCAGAAGCGCGAAGCGGACGGAACGGCCGGGCTTCAGATGCGGCAGCGCCAGTTCGGCGGCACGATTGGCGGCGCGAATGCCGGCGCCGTCGCCGTCGAAGCAAAGCACCGGCTGCGGCACCATTTTCCAGAGCAGTTCGAGCTGGTTTTCGGTCAGCGCCGTGCCGAGCGGCGCGACGGCATTCTCGATGCCCGCCTGATAGAGCGCGATCACGTCCATATAGCCTTCGACGGCGATGATGGTGCCGCTCGCATTGTCGTCCTGGGCATCGCTGCGGCCCGGCCCCTGGATGGCGCGGCGCGCGCGGGCGAAATTATAAAGGACATTGCCCTTGTGGAAGAGCTCCGTCTCGTTGGAGTTCAGATATTTCGCCGGCGCATCTGATGACATGGCGCGGCCGCCGAAGGCGATCACCTTTTCCCGCGACGAGAGGATCGGGAACATGATGCGGTCGCGGAAGCGATCGTAGGACACCGGCACGTTTTCATGAACGACCAGGCCGCAGGCCTCGATCTGCTCTTTGGTGACGCCCTTGCCGGCGAGAAATTCCTTCAGCGCATTGCGGCTGTCAGGCGCATAGCCGAGACGGAAGGTCTCGATGGTGCGCCCGGTCAGCCCGCGGTCGCGCAGATAGGCGCGCGCCCTCGCCCCATTCGCCGTCTGCAACTGATCCTGGAAAAATTGCGTCGCCATTTCCATAACGTCGATCAGCGAGCCGCGCTCCTTTTCGCGCTTCTCCATCACAGGGTCGGCAAGCGGCATCGGAACGCCGGCCATATCGGCGATCTGCTGCACCGCCTCGGGAAAGCTTAAGCCCTCCAGCTCGGTGAGGAAGCGGAAATGGTCGCCGGTGACGCCGCAGCCGAAGCAATGATAGCGGCCCTTCTGGTCCTCGCAGTGGAAGCTCGGGGATTTCTCACCGTGGAACGGGCAGCAGGCCCAGTAGTCGCCGCGCGACACATTGGTCTTGCGCTTATCCCAGCTGACACGGCGCGCAATCACGTTCGAAATCGGAACGCGGTCGCGAATATCATCGAGAAAAGTGTTGGAAAAGCGCATTTATACCTCTTGGCCAGCCTCCATATAAGCTGCTTTGCCGCGTCATGCCACGAAACTTGTCATGAAAACCCGCTATTCACAGGCAAGTGCAGCCGTCCTCGATGGCGTCAGTTATCCAATCAAAAACGCGTTATCGCCCCCTGCGACAGGGTGCGACATTATTGTCTTTCGGGCGCTGCAATTCCACGATCGCGAACGTCTCGGCAAGAGTGCCGATCTCAGATGATGCCGAATTAAACCGTTTTAAAACAGGCGCTTATTACCTGTATCGATCGCGCAGCCTTATCTCGGCGCCGCCCCGTAAGCCTTCGCTTCGAAGCCGCCAAAAACGACGTTTTCGGCAATCATTATTTTTTTGTAATTTGAATAAACCGCCGCCCCGCAATAGGTTCGATCTCAACAAAGCGATCCCCGAGCGAAGCACCATCCCTACCCCCGGCGCCGCTTCGCAAGGGTGCCTTTGCAAATACCCTCCGGCTTGGGCCTCGGCCCTGCGTTTGCCGGCGGAAGCAAAGAGCAAGAAGGCAGGAGCGCCCCCAGCTCCTGCCTTCTTAAATTTTGACTTCCCCTGATACAAATTCCCTTTTGAAATTAACCGATTATTGACAAAACCGTTGACAGGCGGCGCTTGCGTGAAAGAAGTATGCGCCGAATTCCCTGGACCCTTCCATATGGCCTCTACCGCTGAAACTCTTGCAGCAGACGATCGTTTTCTCGCTGCGATCCTGCATTGCGCCGATCAGATGCTCACGATCTATCGTGAGAGCCCGCGCATCGCCTCGATTTTCGCCGCACAGCAGCGCTGGCTGATGGCCCATGCCGGCTTTGCGCTTCATTACGGCCATCCCGACGACGGCAAGAGCGGTCTCTATTCCGGCCGCTTCATCGATTTCGCGGTCAGGAACGACATCGCCAGCCGCAATACGGCCGCGGCCTTCATGCAGGAAATGCTGGCCTATCGTTTCCTGCGTCCGGTTCCCGGCCCGGACAAGCGCACACGTTACCTGGAGCCCACGGAAACCGCCGAGCAGCATTTCACCCGATGGCTCGTCGCCCATCTGATGATCCTCGACAGCCTCGACGGCGGTGAACGCGCCGGCAAGGTCAGCGCCGACCCCTCGGCGATGATGGCAGCGATCCAGCCGCGCATCGCCAGGGCGATCATCGGGAGCGAAGCGGTGCGCAATCCCGGCCCCACCTTCAACCTCTTCAACTGGGCAAATACCGGCGGGCTGGTGATGGACTACCTGATCTCGCGCCTTCCGGAATTTCCCCGCACGGCCGAACGTGTCGTGGTCGGCCCTCTGTCGCTGAGAGAAATCCGCGAACAGTTCATGATCTCAAACACCCACTTGAAGCGGCTTCTGACGCAAGCCGCAACCATGGAAAGCGTCGGCTGGACAGAACCCTCCCGCAAGGGCGACTTCTGGCTGTCGCGCCGCTTCATTCTCGAATACTGGAATTATCAGGCGGCGAAATTCGCCATCATCGATGCCGCGGCTGAAGCGGTGCTCGGGCCTGCGGTCCTTGATGAACCGCAGGCAAGACGAATGGTCTGAGCCGGCTTAAAGCGCGTCGCGATTTTCAGATTCGCTCCTTGCGCTTTAGCCCTTTATTTTGATGCATGTCGTTGTCCGGAACCGCTGCACACTTCCGGGCGGCATGCATTAACTCAGAAGTTCTTTGACGGTCGCCGACGCCTTGGCGAAATCCATTTGGCCGGCATAACGCTCCTTGAGCGCGGCCATCACCTTGCCCATGTCTTTGGCGCCGGCAGCGCCGGTCTCGGCGATGATCGCCGACACATTGGCGCGCACTTCGCTGTCCGAAAGCTGCTTCGGCATGAAATCCTGGATGACGGTGATTTCGGCGCGCTCCTTGGCGGCAAGCTCCGGCCGGGAATTCTCCTCGTAGATCTTTGCCGATTCGTCGCGCTGTTTCACCATCTTGGCCAGAATCTGCAGGATCTCGTCGTCGCTCGCCTGCTCCTTGCCGGTGCCGCGATTGGCGATATCGCGATCTTTGACCGCGGCCTGAATCAGCCGGACGGTGGAAAGCCGCTCCGCATTCTTGGCCTTCATCGCCTCTTTCAGCTGGGTGGCGAGTTGATCGCGCAGCATGGTCTTCACTCCTGTTTTGATGCCGCTTCATAAACCACGCTGATGCGGCGGATCAAATAAATTGCGCGGTCGCCGCGATAAAGCGCAGGAAAACGGCGGCAATCTCCGTTACAAAGATTGACGCTACGCGATTGCGTGGCTATTTACCGCCACCTGCACCAAAATTCGTGATCAGGCCTGAAGCGCGCGGCATTGTCGTGTCCACACGCCTGCGAGATCAAATGGCGACGAGCGCGGCAACGCGCGCCGGCCGCCGGAAACGGGATGAAGATGACCGCGACAGCACCCTGGACAATCGAAAAGCCGACCGCCCTCCTCGTTCTTGCCGACGGCACGGTCATCGAAGGCAAGGGCATCGGCGCCACCGGCAAGGTCCAGGCCGAAGTGGTTTTCAACACGGCGCTGACCGGCTACGAGGAGATCCTGACGGACCCCTCCTATCTCGGCCAGATCGTCACCTTCACCTTTCCGCATATCGGCAATATCGGCACCAATGATGAAGACATCGAGGATCTGACGCCTGCTGCCCGCCACGGCGCCGTCGGCGTCATCTTCAAGGCCGACATCACCGACCCTTCGAACTACCGCGCCGCCAAACATCTCGACCAATGGCTGAAGGCGCGCGGCGTCATCGGTCTCTGCGGCATCGACACGCGCGCGCTGACCGCCTGGATCCGCGAGAATGGCGCCCCGAACGCGGTGATCGCTCACGATCCGAACGGCGTCTTCGATATCGAGGCGCTGAAGACCGAAGCCAAGGCCTGGAGCGGCCTCGAAGGTCTCGACCTTGCCAAGATCGCCTCGTCGGGCCAATCCTCGCAATGGACCGAGACGCCGTGGGTCTGGAATGAAGGGTATGGCGAACTCGCCGCAGCGGACGCGAAATACCACGTCGTCTGCCTCGATTACGGCGTCAAGCGCAACATCCTGCGTCTGTTCGCCGGTCTCGACTGCAAGGTGACCGTCGTGCCGGCGGCAACGAGCGCCGAAGACGTGCTCGCCATGCAGCCGGACGGCATCTTCCTGTCGAACGGCCCGGGCGATCCGGCGGCGACCGGCGAATATGCCGTGCCCGTGATCAAGACTCTGGTTAAAACCGATATCCCCGTCTTCGGCATCTGCCTCGGCCATCAGATGCTCGGCCTTGCCCTCGGCGCCAAGACCGAGAAGATGCACCAGGGCCATCACGGCGCCAACCACCCCGTCAAGGATCATACGACCGGCAAGGTCGAGATCGTCTCGATGAATCATGGCTTCGCAGTCGACTCGAAGTCGCTGCCCGATGGCGTTGAAGAGACTCATATTTCGCTTTTCGACGGCACCAATTGCGGCCTGCGCGTGCTCGGCAAGCAGGTCTTCTCCGTCCAGCACCATCCGGAAGCCTCTCCCGGCCCGCAGGACAGCCACTATCTCTTCCGCCGCTTCATCAACATGGTGCGCGAGAAGAAGGGCGAACCGGCGCTCGCCGAACGCTGATCTTAGCCAACATCGATTTCAGGAAAGGCCCGTCGACCGGGCCTTTTTCTTTGCTCCGCATATTGACCTCAATTTAAGTTGAGGAATTACAGAATTGCCTGCAGATATTTGATGCAGGAGAAAATGGATGAGCGGAGCTTTCTTTCGAGTCGATAAGTTCGTCGTGCCGGCCGCGGCGCGCGAGGAATTTCTCGTCAATGTGATGATGACCCACAAGCTGCTGGAGGCACAGGACGGCTTCATCGATCACAAGGTGCTGGAACAGGTCGCCGGTCCCGGCGAGTTCAACTTCGTGACCATTGCCCAATGGGAAAGCGCCGATGTCGTCGAGCGTGTGCGGGCAGCCGTCGCAGCCGCCCACAAGGCCGCGAATTTCGACCCGCAGGAAATGTTTGCGCGTCTCGGCATTCGCGCCGACATGGCGAGCTACAAGCCTGTCGCGGCTTGAGGATAAGGATGGCCGGCTCAGGCGCCGGCCATCGCTCCTTCCCGGCGAAGCAGAAGATAGAACCGCCAGCAGAGCATGACGGCGGCAGCCGCCAGCCCGACGAGGAAGCCGAACCAGATGCCGATGCCGCCGAAGCCCAGCGGGAAGGCAAAGGCCCAGGCGAGGAAGAAGCCGATCGGCCAATAGGCAATCAGTGCCATGATCATAGGCACCCGCGCGTCTTTCAGGCCGCGCAGCAATCCGTTGGCGATCACCTGCAATCCGTCGACCAGCTGGAAAAGCCCGGCGACGACGATCAGCGGCCCGGCATAAGCAAGCACGGCGGGCGCCTCCGGCGAATTGACGTCGAGGAACCAGCTGCCGAGGAATTGCGGCATGGTGGCAAACAGCACCGAGCCCACCGCCGAAATGGCGCAGGCAAGGATGAGCACCATGATCGAAGCCCGCACCAGCCCGCGGTAATCACCCTGCCCGTGGGCGACCCCGACGCGCACCGTCGCCGCCTGGCTGAGGCCGAGCGGGATCATGAAGGCGATCGAGGCCCATTGCAGGGCGATGCCGTGCGCGGCGAGCTCGATGGTGCCGATATAGCCCATCAGCAGCGAGGCCACCGTAAACAGGCTGACCTCGGCAAGCACGGTGACGCTGATCGGAAAACCGAGCCGGAGGACCTCCAGCAGCGCATGCCAGTCGGGCCTCCAGAACCGCACGAAGATCTCGTAGCGCCGTGTCTCCTCCCGCCGCTGCACGAAGGCCAGGATAAAGAGGAAGCCTGCCGTCTGTACGACGACCGAAACGATCGCAGCGCCTTCGAGCCCCATTGCCGGAAAGCCGAAATGGCCGAGCACCAGGGCATAGGCGAAGATCGCGTTCAGCACCAGCGTGGCGATGGTGACGTTGAGGATGATGCCCGCCTTGCCGATGGCGCTGACCAGCGCCCGCATCACGTTGAAGAGCAGCGCCGGCAGCACGCCGAACTGGCCGATCATGATGTAGCCATGGGCGAGCTTGGCCACTTCGGGCTTTTGCTGCGCAAAGAGAAGGATCTGCTCCGAATTGAAGAAGGCGGGCTGCATGATGACCCAATATGCGATCACCACCCAGAGACCCATACGCAGCGCCCGGCGCACCGAGACGACGTCGCCGCGGCCATAGGCCTGCGCCACCATCGGGATGACCGCAATGGCAAAGCCCGAGCCGAAGATCAGGATCGTGAACAGGAACTGGGCGGACAGCACCATCGCCGCCAGATGCTCGGCGCCGAGGCGGCCGACGATCATCACATCGGTGGTGTTGATGCCGAGCTGGGCGAGCTGCGCGCCGATCAGCGGAATGCCGAGCGCCAGCGTTGCACGGAAATGTGCGCCCCAACGATTATCGGTTGTCGGCGCAAGCCTGCGCGCGTCGATCGGCGTGTCCATGACACCTAGTCCTGTGATTGAAATATCGGTCGCCGCGCAATCTGCGGAGAAATATCATCGGGATTTAGATCAAACCCCAGCAAAGAACCACCCTAAACAGGCAGATGATGAAAAATTCATCATCGTATCACCGTTTCTGATCGATCAACCCGCCGCCTCCAGCGCTTCGGCCGGCTGACGGACCCGAACCCGCACGAGGAACACGCCGGCGGCCACCAGGATGAACAGGGCAGCAGTCAGATAGGGCGCCCCGGCAAAGGTGACGGGCGCCTCTGGCCGGGTGAAATAGCTGAACAACTGGGTGAAGATCAGCGGCCCGACGATGGTGGTGATGCTGCTGAGACTGGTCAGCGCGCCCTGCAGCTCGCCCTGCGCCGAGGGCGGCACCTTGCCGGCGGCGATGCTGCGCAACGGCGGATCGGCGACGTTTTCCATGACGGTCGCAACGATCACCACATAGACCACCCAGCCCTCCCAGGCGAAGGCATAGCCGGTCAGCCCCGCAGCCGAAAAACAGAGGCCGAGAAGCGCCGTCTTCCATTCGCCGAGCAGAGATACGACGCGCGGCAATACCAATCCCATCACCAGTGCCGCGCCGATGCCGTAGATCCCGAGCGACAGGCCGATCTGTCCCTCGCTCCAGCCGTAGCGATAAGTCGAGACGAAGGACCAGACCGACGGATAGACGGCATGCGCGAGGAAAAACAGGAACATGACGAGGCTGACCCAACCGATGCCCGGGTAGTGACGCATCTGCCGCAGCGCGCCGAGCGGATTGGCGCGTTTCCACTCGAAGCGGCGGCGATTCCTGGCCTCCAGCGTTTCCGGTAGCAGGAAGCAGGCGGCGATGAAATTGACGAACGAGAGTGCGGCCGCACCGAGAAACGGCACACGCGGGCCGAATTCGCCGAGGACACCGCCGATAACGGGGCCGATCGTGAAGCCGACGCCGAAGGCGATGCCGATCAGCCCGAAATTCTTCGCCCGGTTCTCCTCGGTGCTGATATCGGCGATATAGGCCGAGCACGTGGCAAAGCTGCCGCCGCTGATGCCGGCAAGCACGCGGCCGACGAACAGCATCCAGAAGCTGGTGGCGATGCCGCAGATGAAATTGTCGATCGCAAAGGTCAACACCGACAGCAGAAGGATCGGCCGGCGGCCGAACCGGTCGGACAGGTTTCCGAGCAGCGGCGCGAACAGGAATTGCATGCCGGCATAGACGAGCATCAGCCAGCCGCCGTCGATCGCCGCATCGCTCACGCCGCCGCCGGTCAACTGCTCCAGATAGGCGGGCAGCACCGGCATGATGATGGCGATGCCGATAATGTCGAGGAAGAGGATGATGAAGACCAGGAAAAGGCCGCGACGGACGAATTTGGGGTCAAGCATGAGGCATCTCTACAGCGGTTGCTTCTGAAAAGACGATTTCGTCGCCGAGAAACTGACATAGCCCAGAAAAGAAACCGAAACAATCCGTGAACATTTCAAAGTTTTTGATAATTCTGACCGGGAAATTTGTGAACCGCCTCAACCGTTGGGCGCGGCAACGTGATCGTTGGCTCCCTTGCAATCGCATTGACGACGTCCAGATCATTCGGGGAATGAACATTCATTGTGCGCCCCTCCGCACGGCCCGTTCGAGACCATCCGGATTATCGCGCTGGGGCGAAGGCTGTAAGAACGGCATCCGGCAGCGCCGCTCGGGCGCGGATCAGGGAGAAGACAATGCAGACCTATCGTTTGGGAAAGACCGGACCCGATGTTTCGGCCATCGGCCTCGGCTGCATGGGCATGTCGGGCATGTACGGCCCTGCCGACCGCGCCGAAAGTATCGCGACGATCCATGCGGCGCTCGATGCCGGCGTCAATCTGCTCGACACCGGCGATTTCTACGGCATGGGCCATAACGAAATGCTGATTGGCGAGGCGTTGAAGGGTCGCAGGCGTGAGGATGCCGTCATCAGCGTCAAATTCGGCGCGCTCCGCGATCCCGCCAGCGGCTGGAGCGGCATCGACGCCCGCCCGGGCGCGGTGAAGAACTTCCTCGCTTACACGCTGCAGCGTCTCGGCGTCGACTATATCGACATCTACCGCCCCGCCCGCCTCGATCCCAACGTGCCGATCGAAGATACGGTCGGCGCCACCGCCGACATGGTCAAAGCGGGTTATGTCAGGCATATCGGCCTGTCTGAAGTCGGCGCCGACACCATCCGCCGCGCCGCCGCTATTGCCCCGATCGTCGACCTGCAAATCGAATATTCGCTAATCTCGCGCGGCATCGAAGAGAAGATCCTGCCGACGACACGCGAACTCGGCATCTCGATCACCGCTTACGGCGTGCTCTCGCGCGGCCTGATCAGCGGCCATTGGCAAAAGGGCCAGGCCGCAGCCGGAGACTTCCGCACCCATAGCCCACGCTTCCAGGCGGGCAATATCGAGCAGAACCTCGCATTGGTGGAAAAACTGCGGGAGATCGCGGAGGCAAAAAGCGTCTCGGTCGCCCAGATCGCCATCGCCTGGGTCGCCGCCAAGGGCAAGGATATCGTCCCGATCATCGGCGCCCGCCGCCGCGACCGGCTGACCGAGGCTCTCGGCTCACGCGCGGTGGATCTGTCGGCAGAAGATTTCGCCGCGATCGAACGCGCCGTCCCGAAGGATGCGGCTGCCGGCGGGCGTTATCCGGAGCATATGCTGCAGCATATGGATAGTGAGAAATAAGGTTAGGTCAAAGGTACTGAAACGTCCTGTCGCGCAGCCCCCTCATCCGCCCTACGGGCACCTTCTCCCCGAGGGGAGAAGAGGGAGTCGAGACGCTGCGGCGACTCCCTTCGCCCCAGCGGGGAGAAGGTGCCGGCAGGCGGATGAGGGGGCGACACGCGAAAACCTTGGGTAAGCAACCTCAAACCGGCCCCGAAAACGTATCGCAAGCCGACAACTGCCCGCTATCGAAGCCGCGCTTGAACCATCTGACGCGCTGCGCCGAAGTGCCGTGGTTGAAACTCTCGGGCACGACGTAACCCTGGGACCGTTTCTGCAGCGTATCGTCGCCGATCTGCTGGGCGGCGTTGAGCGCCTCCTCGAGGTCACCGGACTCCAGCAAGCCCTTCTGCTGAGTATATTTGCCCCAGATGCCGGCGAAGCAATCGGCCTGCAGCTCGACGCGCACCGACATCTTGTTGGCCTCTTCCTCGCTCATGCGCTGGCGGGCCTGGTTGAACTTCGGCAGGATGCCGAGCAGGTTCTGCACGTGATGGCCGACCTCGTGAGCGACGACATAGGCCTCGGCGAAATCGCCGGACGCGCCGAACCGGTTGGAAAGCTCCTGGAAGAAATCCGTGTCGAGATAAAGCTTGTGGTCACCGGGGCAGTAGAACGGTCCGGTTGCCGCCGATGCGGAGCCGCAGGCCGATGCCGTCGAGCCCGAAAACAGCACGAGGCGCGGCTCCTCGTAAGTCTGGCCTTGCGCCTGGAAGATGCCCGTCCAGGTGTCCTCGGTTTCGGCAAGAACGGTCCGCATGAAGGCGGTCATCTCATCATTGGCGGGCGTCCGCGTGCCTTCCGACTGGCTCTGTTCGTAGCCGGGGCCGCTCGTCATGCCGCCGCCTTCGAGCACTTGCAGCAGGTCGACACCCATCATCTTGAAGATGAAATAGATGACGACGAGGAAGATGATCGTGCCGATGCTCAAGCCGCCGCCGGCGCGGCGAACGCCGCCGCCGGAGGGAAAGTTGAAGCCACCGCCGCGGCCGAAACCGCCGCTGCCCGGATCGCCGCGGCGATCCTCGATATTGTCGGACTGACGCCGGCCTCTCCATTCCATCTTCGCTCTCCCCGGCAATGCCTGTGCTTGCACTTAACGAATCTATATATCCGTCGACGGCTGGAATTCCAGCGGCTTCATGTAGCAGGAGAGGCCCGGCCTGCGAGAGGGCCGTGGACCGCCGCAGCGCCGCCAACCACGAGCGCAAGGTCGAGCCGCCGATATAGAGGCGGATCGAGCGCCGGGAGGCGGTCGTCGCCATCGCCGGTCCGGCGCACGTCGGCGAAATCCGGGTGCTCGCCGTGCGCCGGCGGACATAGGCTGTCACGCCGTGTTGGATTCCTGTCGATTCCGCGATTTATGGGGTTCCGTTTGCAAATACATTTGCCTATAAGCCGCTTCTAGCCTGAAAAGACCTTCAATGCGCGACCCGACCCGGTGATCTCCCACCCTGGCCGGTTTTTTGCGCAGCCAGACAATGGATATCGCCCATGCCGAAGCGCCAAGACATCAAATCGATCCTCATCATCGGCGCGGGACCGATCGTCATTGGCCAGGCTTGCGAGTTCGACTATTCTGGCACCCAGGCCTGCAAGGCGCTGCGGGAGGAAGGCTACCGCGTCATCCTCGTCAACTCCAACCCGGCGACGATCATGACCGATCCGGGCCTTGCTGATGCAACTTACGTCGAGCCGATCACCCCCGAGGTCGTCGCCAAGATCATTGCCAAGGAGCGCCCGGATGCGCTGCTGCCGACCATGGGCGGCCAGACGGCGCTGAATACCGCGCTTTCGCTAAAGCGCATGGGCGTGCTCGACCGCTACAATGTCGAGATGATCGGCGCCAAGCCCGCCGCCATCGACATGGCCGAGGACCGGGCGCTGTTTCGCGAGGCGATGGCCCGTATCGGGCTTGAAACGCCGCGCTCGATGCTGGCGAACGCCACCGACATCAAGGACCTCGACCGCAAGACGCACGAGGCCGAGCGCAACAAACTGCGCGACAGCCTCTCCGGATCCGATCTCGACAAGGCACTGGACGAACTGGAAAACCAGTGGAACCTCGGCGAGAGCGATCGCAAGCAGCGTTACATCAGCCACGCCATGGCGATTGCCGCCCAGGCGATCGACCACGTCGGCCTGCCCGCCATCATCCGCCCCTCCTTCACCATGGGCGGCACCGGCGGCGGCATCGCCTACAACCGCTCGGAATTCTTCGAGATCGTCGGCGGTGGCCTCGACGCCTCGCCGACCACCGAAGTGCTGGTCGAGGAATCGGTGCTCGGCTGGAAGGAATATGAAATGGAAGTCGTCCGCGACAAGGCGGACAATTGCATCATCATCTGCTCGATCGAAAACATCGATCCAATGGGCGTCCACACCGGCGATTCGATCACCGTCGCGCCAGCGCTGACGCTGACCGATAAGGAATTCCAGATCATGCGCAACGCCTCGATCGCGGTATTGCGCGAGATCGGCGTCGAAACCGGCGGCTCGAACGTCCAGTTCGCCGTCAATCCGAAGGACGGCCGCCTGGTCGTCATCGAAATGAACCCGCGCGTCTCGCGCTCCTCGGCGCTCGCCTCCAAGGCCACCGGCTTTCCGATCGCCAAGGTCGCCGCCAAGCTCGCCATCGGTTATACGCTCGACGAGCTGGACAACGACATCACCGGCGGCGCAACGCCTGCCTCCTTCGAACCGTCGATCGACTATGTCGTCACCAAGATCCCGCGTTTCGCTTTCGAGAAATTCCCCGGCGCCTCGCCGGTGCTGACGACCGCGATGAAGTCTGTCGGTGAAGTCATGGCGATCGGCCGCACCTTCGCCGAATCGCTGCAGAAAGCGCTGCGCGGCCTCGAAACCGGCCTGACCGGCCTCGACGAGATCGAGATCCCCGATTCCGAGGAAGGCGAATCCAGCCACAACGCCATCCGCGCCGCCATCGGCACGCCGACGCCGGATCGCCTGCGCATGGTCGCCCAGGCGCTGCGCATGGGCCTCAGCATCGAAGAGGTGCACGAGGGCTGCAAGATCGACCCCTGGTTCATCGCCGAGCTCAAGAATATCATCGACACGGAAGCGCGCATCCGCGAGCACGGCCTGCCCGAGGATGCCGCGAACCTGCGCATGCTGAAGGCCATGGGCTTTTCCGACGCGCGTCTGGCGACGCTGACCGGCAAGCGCCCCAAGCAGGTCGCCGAACTTCGCAACAGCCTCAACGTCCGCCCGGTCTTCAAGCGTATCGATACCTGTGCCGCCGAATTCGCTTCGCCGACCGCCTATATGTATTCGACGTACGAGACGCCCTTCGTCGGCGTCGCCCGCTCCGAAGCTGAGGTTTCCGACCGCAAGAAGGTCGTCATCCTCGGCGGCGGCCCGAACCGCATCGGCCAGGGCATCGAGTTCGATTATTGCTGCTGCCATGCCGCCTTCGCGCTGAAGGATGCGGGTTATGAAGCGATCATGATCAACTGCAACCCGGAAACCGTCTCGACCGACTACGACACGTCCGATCGCCTGTATTTCGAGCCGCTGACGGCCGAGGACGTGATCGAGATCCTGCGGGCCGAGCAGGAAAAGGGCGAAGTCGTCGGCGTCATCGTCCAGTTCGGCGGCCAGACGCCGCTGAAGCTTGCCGAGGCGCTCGAGAAGAACGGCATCCCGATCCTCGGCACGGCACCCGACATGATCGATCTTGCCGAGGACCGCGACCGTTTCCAGAAGCTTCTGATGAAGCTCGATCTCAACCAGCCGAACAACGGCATCGCCTACTCGGTCGAGCAGGCCCGCCTGGTCGCCGCCGAAATCGGCTTCCCGCTGGTCGTGCGCCCGTCCTACGTGCTCGGCGGCCGCGCCATGCAGATCCTGCATTCGGAAGGCCAGCTGCAGACATACCTGCTCGACACGGTTCCGGAACTGGTGCCCGAAGACATCAAGCAGCGTTATCCCAACGACAAGACCGGCCAGATCAACACTCTGCTCGGCAAGAACCCGCTGCTCTTCGACAGCTACCTCAGCCACGCCATCGAAGTCGACGTCGACTGCCTCTGCGATGGAACCGACGTCTATGTCGCCGGCATCATGGAGCATATCGAGGAAGCCGGCATCCATTCCGGCGATAGCGCCTGCTCGCTGCCGCCGCGCTCGCTACCCGTCGAACTGCTCGACGAACTCGAGCGCCAGGCAAAGGCGATGGCCAAGGCGCTCAATGTCGGCGGCCTGATGAATGTCCAGTTCGCAATCAAGGATGGCACCGTCTACGTTCTCGAAGTCAATCCACGCGCCTCGCGCACCGTACCCTTCGTCGCCAAGACCATCGGCGCACCGATCGCCAAGATCGCCGCCCGCGTCATGGCCGGCGAAAAACTCGACGCGACCTTCGCCGCCTATGGCGAAAAGCCCGATCCGCGCAAGCTCACGCATATCGCCGTCAAGGAAGCGGTCTTCCCCTTCGCCCGCTTCCCCGGCGTCGACACGCTGCTCGGCCCGGAAATGCGCTCGACCGGCGAAGTCATCGGCCTCGACACCGATTTTGCGCTGGCCTTCGCCAAGTCGCAGCTCGGCGCCGGCGTCGAGCTGCCGCGTGACGGAACGGTGTTCGTCTCGGTGCGCGACGAGGACAAGCCGCGCGTGCTGCCGGCGATCCGCATCCTCGTCGAACAGGGCTTCAAGGTGCTGGCGACCGGCGGCACGGCCCGCTTCCTCGGCGAAAACGGCATCACCGCCACCAAGATCAACAAGGTGCTGGAAGGCCGTCCGCATATCGAGGACGCCATCCGCAACCGTCAGGTCCAGCTGGTCATCAACACCACCGACGGCAACAAGGCGATCTCGGACTCGAAGTCGCTGCGCCGCGCGACGCTGATGCAGAAGGTGCCTTATTACACCACCATGGCAGGCGCCGAAGCCGCGGCCCAGGCGATCAAGGCGCTGAAGGCGGGCAATCTTGAAGTGCGGCCGCTGCAGAGCTACTTCGCCTGAGATAGAGCAATTCCAGCGGCGCCATCGCTCGGTGAGCGGTGGCGCCGCTTCACCGGAATCACTTTATCCGGCGGACGCCATAAGCCGCTGAATCTCCAGCATATCGTTGCGAAATCGCACCATCTCCTCCGCTTTCAGCCGCTCGTCGGGAATGCGCAGCAGATAGGAGGGATGCACCGTCACGAAGAGCGTGCGTCCTCCTTCGATCGCCATCGCCTTTCCCCTGACGTCCTGCAGACGCTCCTTTACGTCTGTCAGCGCCGCAAGCGCGGTCGCCCCCATCGCGACGATCAGCTTCGGCTTGACGAGCGCCAGTTCCAGATCCAGCCACCAGCGGCAATGCTTCACCTCGCCCATATTCGGCTTCTGATGGATACGGCGTTTGCCGCGCGGCTCATATTTGAAGTGCTTGACTGCATTGGTGACATAGAGCGCCGAGCGGTCGATGCCGACATCCGCGATCACCTGGTCGAGCAGCTTGCCGGCCGGGCCGACGAAGGGGCGCCCGGCGATATCCTCCTGATCGCCCGGCTGCTCGCCGACGAACATCACCTCCGCATCGCGCGGCCCCTCCCCGAAGACGGTCTGTGTCGCCTTGGCATGAAGCGGACAGCGGGTGCAGGCGCCAGCTTCGGCGCTCAGCGCTTCGAGCGTGCCGGCCGGCGCTTCGGGTTCTATGGGAAGGTTGCGGGCAGCCTCCTGAAGCCGGTCGTGAAAGGGCAGCGATTGCGTTGCCTCGCGCGCGGCCATGGCCCGCACCTGGCTCTCGGCGGAGGCGATCAGCCCGGGGATAAGATCGGCTTCCGGCAGGTTCTTCCAGTATTTTTTCGGCATTTCCGCCTGCATCGCCTTCAGCTTCAGCCGCGCCGGGTTGAAGATGCTGACATAGTAGGTGCGCCAGAGATCATCGGTGGCATCGGTGAGATTGGGCTTCTCGCAGGGCGCGTCGCTGAGCGTCAGCCGCGCACCGTCCCAGGCCGCCGACCCCTTGGGCGTGGCGATCAGCCAGTCCATATCGGTGAAGCGCCGTTGGAAAAATGGCGCCGTGCGCCTGACGATATGATGGTCCGGCTCGAACCAGGCGATGAATTTTCGACGGCCCGCCGCTGCCGCACCAACCTCTTTGAAACGGACGAAAGCCGTCATCTTGTGGGCGTCGCGCCGGACATTTTTTGCCATCAGGCGAGCCCGCACGACATCCTCGTCGGAGGCCACTTCGAGCAGTTGCCGGTCCAGCTGCAGCCGCCAGAGCAGGCGGTAAAGCAAGGAGAAGCGCGCCGGGTCGGAGTGGCAGAGAACCGTCTCGGCAAGCTCGATAAAGGCGGGCGGCACCGTCATCGGCTTGCGTGTCACCGGCGCCGGCGGCATGGCGTCGCGTTGAAAGGCAAGATCCGCCTCTGCGCTTTTTTCCCGCCAGTCGATCTCCTCAGGCAAAATGCCGGCGGCCGCGAAGGCGCGCGCGGCGTCGCGCCATTCGGCGAGATCGCCCCGTCCTGCAAGAACGACCCGGCGCATCATAGCAGCGACAATTGTTCAGGTTTCGGCTCGAACATGGCGCGAAGGTCCGGGCGGTCGATCAGCCGGCGCGGCGACCAGCCTTCCGCCGAGATGAAGGACTGAACCTTCTTGATCGAGATGCCGAGCCGCGACAGATCGTCGAGCCGCAGCCGGCGAAAGCGTCGAGCCGAAACGATTGATTTGACCGTCTTCGTGCCGAGACCGGGAACGCGCAGTAGGCGTTCACGTTCGGCCTTGTTGATATCGACGGGAAATTCGGCCCGGTTCGCCAGCGCCCAGGCAAGCTTCGGGTCGAGGTTGAGGTCGAGCATGCCGCCGGTCTGGCTGGCAGTAATTTCGTCGATGCCGAACCCATAGAACCGATAGAGCCAGTCTGCCTGATAGAGCCGGTGTTCGCGCATCAGCGGCGGCTTGATCAGCGGCAGGTTTTTCGATGAATCCGGGATCGGGCTGAAGGCGGAATAATAGACACGCTTCAGGCCGTAGCTGCTGTAAAGCCGGCCGCTGGTCGCAAGGATCGTCGCATCATTCGCGCCGTCGGCACCGACGATCATCTGCGTGCTCTGGCCGGCCGGCACGAAGCGCTGACGCTTCTTCGTGCGCAGCGTCGGCTCGCCGGCGGCCTCGATCTTCAGCCTCAGATCGCCCATCGATCGGCGGATATTGGCGGGCTTCTTTTCCGGCGCAAAGCGGCTGATGCCGTTATCCGTCGGCAACTCGATATTGAGCGACAGCCTGTCGGCAAAAAGCCCTGCCTCCTCGATCAGGCGCGGCGACGCCTCCGGGATCGATTTCAGATGGATATAACCGCGAAAATTATGCGTCACGCGCAGTTCGCGTACGATGCGGACCATCTCTTCCATCGTGTAGTCGGACGAGCGTATAATGCCTGAGGAAAGGAACAGGCCTTCAATATAGTTGCGGCGGTAGAATTCCAGCGTCAGCCAGATCACTTCCTCGGGCGTGAAGCGCGCCCGTTCGACATTGCTCGACGAGCGATTGATGCAATAGGCGCAGTCGTAGATGCAGAAATTGGTCAGCAGTATTTTCAGAAGCGAAATGCATCGCCCATCCGGGGCATAGGCATGACAGATGCCGGACCCCTCGGTCGAGCCGAGCCCGCCGCTTGCCGCCGAATCGCGTTTCACCGTGCCGCTGGAGGCGCAGGAAGCATCATATTTGGCAGCATCAGAAAGGATAGCCAAGCGTTCTGTTAGCGACTTCTTCATTAGTATGTTCACTATATGTTCTTACGGACAAAGTCAATCGCGGCGATCCTGGCTTAACCGCGTTATTGCGCCTGATGACCCGCCGTGGCAGTGGCTCGCTTTTTCCTCTATGCGAATTTTCTGGAAATCGGCCTTGGCGATCTGCTATAAGCACTTAACTAGGATTGTGGCACGGTTCCGAAGCTCCCCTTCGGGACCTGTTTTCTTTTGTGTTCGCGCCTACTGCGTGGATACAAGGCGTGAAGGACAGAAAAATGGTTGAAAAGGTACCAATGACACCGGGTGGTTTCGTCAAGCTGCAGGAAGAACTGCGCTGGCGTCAGCAGGAGGAGCGCCCTCGAATCATCGAGGCGATCGCCGAAGCCCGTGCCCATGGCGACCTTTCCGAAAACGCCGAATATCACGCCGCCAAGGAAGCCCAGAGCCACAATGAAGGCCGCATCAGCGAGTTGGAAGACCTGACGGCGCGCGCCGAGGTCATCGACCTGACGAAGATGTCCGGCGACAAGATCAAATTCGGCGCCAAGGTGAAGCTCGTGGACGAGGACACCGAGGAAGAAAAGACCTACCAGATCGTCGGCGACCAGGAAGCCGATGTCAAAGCCGGCCGCATCTCCATCTCCTCACCGATCGCCCGCGCGCTGATCGGCAAGGAAGTCGGCGATTCCATCGAGGTCAATGCGCCTGGCGGCTCCAAGGCCTACGAAATCCTCCAGGTTTCCTGGGGCTGATCGCCCGCCACAGACGAGACCCCTCCCTTGCCTGATATGCGTGACGTCGAGATCATCGCGCCCAATTTCAAGCGCCGGCTCTCCGGCGTCACGTCGACCATCGTCCAGCTCATCCCCTGCCAGATCCGGCTCGGCATGAGGATCGCAACGCTCGGCCCCGGCCTGCCGGAAGGCTTGGCGAAGCTGAGATGGTCGCAGCTCCTTGGCCTCTGGCGCCCGCCGGCGCGCCGGCGGCGGCGTGTCTGGCACGCCCGCCGCAACAACGAGATGGCCGTCGGCATCCTGCTTCGCTATCTCCTGCGCATGCCGCTGAAGCTGCTCTTCACTTCGGCCGCGCAGCGCCGCCATACCGCCTATACAAAATGGCTGATCCGCCGCATGGACGCGGTGATCGCGACCAGCGACCGCTCCGGCTCGTTCCTCGAAGTGCCGCACACGGTCATCCAGCACGGCGTCGACCTTTCGCTGTTCCATCCGCCGGAAACGGCAGAAGACGGCATTGCCGCCACCGGCCTGCCCGGCCGCCATCTGGTCGGCTGTTTCGGCCGCGTGCGCCATCAGAAGGGCACCGATCTTTTCGTCCGGGCAATGATCGAACTCCTGCCGCAGCACCCGGAATGGACGGCTGTTGTTTCCGGCCGGGTGACGGCCGAGCACACCGCCTTCGCAGACAAGCTCAAGGCGGATGTCGCCGCCGCCGGCCTCAGCGAACGCATCCTCTTTCTCGGCGAAGTGCCCGATATCAAGGTCTGGTATCGCCGCCTGACGCTTTATGTCGCCCCCTCCCGCAACGAGGGCTTCGGCCTGACCCCGCTCGAAGCCATGGCGTCTCGAACGGCGGTGGTGGCATCCGACGCCGGGGCCTATGCCGAACTCATCGCCGAAGGTGAGACCGGCTCGGTGGTGGCTGCCGGCAACAGTGAAGCGCTGACACGGGCCATCGCCCCCTATATCGCCGATCCCGGTCTGGCGATCGCGCATGGCGAGAATGCGCTGCGCCATGTCAGAGCGAATTTTGCGCTGGAGAAGGAAGCAAACGCCATCGGCGCTGTTTACACCAGCCTTCTCGGCGACAACCGCGGCTAAAGGCAAAAACTGCCCCTCACCCTAACCCTCTCCCCGTTCTGACGGGGAGAGGGGACGTGCCCCACGAGGCGTTGGTGAGAGACCGAAGGTCGCGGCTTGTCTCCTTCGCCCCGCAGGCGGGGAGAAGGTGGCGGCAGCCGGATGAGGGGCAGCCCTCACCGATCTCCTAGGCCGAAATGTCGCGTGGATATTGAGCTCCTGCGCGTTTCGCGACCAGCGGGAAACGGCAGAAAACGACGAGTAGAGAACGAAGTTTACCAACAGGCAAACGGCCCGTCGGATAACGGGCCGCTGCAAAGATTGCCAACAATCGCTGATTATTCCGCCGGCTGAAGTCCGGCAGCCGGAGCGCCTTCCTCGGCCTGGCCGCCCAAGGCTCTGGCGAGCTGCGCGGTATCCAGTTCGTTTTCCCAGCGTGCCACGACGATCGTCGCCACGGCATTGCCGACGAGGTTGGTCAGCGCCCGGCATTCCGACATGAAGCGGTCGATGCCGAGGATGAGCGCCATGCCGGCGACCGGCACGGAGGGCACGACGGAGAGCGTGGCGGCAAGGGTGATGAAGCCAGCGCCGGTGATGCCGGCGGCACCCTTCGAGCTCAGCATCGCGACCAGGAGCAGCAGGATCTGGTCACCCCAGGAGAGGTTGATGCCGGTTGCCTGGGCAATGAACAGCGCTGCCAGCGTCATGTAGATGTTGGTGCCGTCGAGATTGAAGGAATAGCCTGTCGGGATGACGAGGCCGACGACCGAGCGCTTGCAACCGGCCTTTTCCATCTTGTTCATCAGGCCCGGAAGTGCCGCCTCCGACGACGAGGTGCCGAGAACCAGCAGCAGCTCTTCCTTGATGTAGCGCAGCAGCGCCAGGATCGAGAAGCCGTTATAGCGGGCGACGGCGCCGAGAACCACGAGAACGAAGAGCAGCGAGGTGAGGTAGAAAGTGCCGATCAGCATGGCGAGATTGGCGATCGATCCGATGCCGTACTTGCCGATGGTGAAGGCCATGGCGCCGAAAGCGCCGATCGGGGCAGCCTTCATCAGGATGGCGACGAGCTTGAAGACCGGAGCCGTCAGGGCGTTGAGGAAATTGACGACCTGCTCACCCTTTTCGCCGACCATGGCAAGCGCGATGCCGAAGAGCACCGAGAAGAACAGTACCTGCAGAATGTCGCCATCGGCAAAGGCGCCGACGATCGTCGTCGGAATGATATTGGTCAGGAAGCCGACGATGCTCTGCTCATGCGCCTTCGAGGCGTAGGTGGCGACGGCGGTGGGATCGAGCGACGCCGGATCGATATTCATGCCCGCGCCGGGCTGGACGACATTGGCGACGATCATACCAATGACCAGCGCCAAGGTCGAGAAGGTCAGGAAGTACAGCATCGCCTTGCCGGCGACGCGGCCGACCTTCTTCAGGTCGCTCATGCCGGCAATGCCGGTCGCCACCGTCAGGAAGATCACCGGAGCGATGATCATCTTGACGAGCTTGATGAAGGCATCGCCGAGCGGCTTCAGCTGCGCGCCGAGCTCGGGATAGAAATGGCCGAGAAGGATACCCGCGGCGATGGCGGCGAGAACCTGAACGTAGAGATGGGAATAGAAGGGCTTCTTGCCCTTGCTGTCTGCGACTGCATCGAATGGTGCTGCGATCATGATGTCCTCCTTAAGGCTCGCCCGGAACGAACTCCGGCCTCCCGAGCCGTTCGCTTCAATCCAACAGCTCAGCCGTTGTTGCCATCTCCTTCGCAATCACCGTGCCAGTTTTGGCGTCCGCATCCAAAATATTGATTTTATTCAATAAAAATTTTTAAGGCCGCTGACAACCCATTAATAAATGCGGAAATCCGCACAAATCCATTTGCAACCAGTGCAGAAAAATGCACAAATCCGCCATGTCCCTGTCCCTGTCCCTGTCATCGCTGTGGCCTTCCCTGCCCCTGCGGCACCGCATCCGCCGGATGTGGTGGGCTTATGCGGTGATCGCGCTTGTTGCCGCCGCCCTCGGCCTGTGGGCAAGCGGCGAGATCGGCCGGCGCCATGCAGAGGCGGCCCTCGAAGAACAGGCCCGCACCGATGCCAGGCTGAATGCGGCATTGCTGCGCACGGTTCTCGAAAAATACCGGGCGCTACCCTTCGTGCTGTCGCAGGATACGGCACTCGCCGCAGCGCTTGCGGGAAACGATGCCGGCACCTTCGAGCGGCTCAGCCAGAAGCTGGAGATGCTGGCGGCGGGCACCAAGGCGGCGGTCATCTACGTCATCGACAAGGACGGCATGGCGGTTGCGGCCAGCAACTGGCGCGAACCGACGAGCTTTGTCGGCAACGACTATCGTTTTCGGGAATATTTTCAGGGAGCGGTCGCTGAAGGACAGGCCGAGCACTTCGCGCTCGGCACCGTCAGCAAAAAACCCGGCCTTTATATCTCCGAGCGGATATCAGGCAGCAGCGGGCTGCTCGGGGTCGTCGTGGTTAAGGTCGAGTTCGACGACGTCGAGGCGGATTGGAGCGCCACGGACGCCCCCTCCTATGTGATCGACGACCGCGGTATCGTCCTCATCACCAGCATTCCCTCCTGGCGATTTATGACGATCGGGCGGATTGCCGACGACAAGTTGACGGCGATCCGCGAAAGCCTGCAATTCGGCGACGCGCCGCTGCAGCCGCTGCCGCTCGATACCGGGCGAAGTCTGGGCGAGAACCTCGGCGTCGTCGAAATCGTCATGCCGGGCGGCGCCGGGAAAACCAGCTTTCTCGATGTCGGCATGCCGGTTCCCGCGACCGCCTGGCATTTGCAGCATCTCGTGGCGCTGGGTCCGTCCGTCGATGCCGGCATTCGCGAGGCCCGCATGCTGGCGCTGCTGACGCTCTCGCCGCTGTTGGCCGGCGCCGCCTTCCTGCTGCGCCGCCGCCAGGCTGTCACTCTCAGGATATTGAGCGAACAGCAGGCGCGGGAGGAACTGGAACGGCGTGTCGCCGAACGGACACAGGATCTCAGCCAGGCGCGGGATCGGCTGCAGGCCGAAATCGTCGGCCACAGGAGCACCGAGCAGAAATTGCAGGCGGTGCAGCAGGATCTGGTGCAGGCCAACCGGCTGGCAATCCTCGGCCAGGTGGCCGCCGGCGTCGCCCATGAGATCAACCAGCCGGTGGCGACTATCCGCGCCTATGCCGATAATGCCCGCACCTTTCTCGACCGCGGCCAGACGGCGCCGGCCGGTGAAAATCTCGAAAGCATCGCGGCGCTGACAGAGCGCATCGGCTCGATCACCGAGGAGCTGAAAAGCTTTGCCCGCAAGGGTCGCGGCAGCGCTGAGCCGACAGGCTTGAAGGATGTGATCGAAGGGGCGGTGATGCTGTTGCGCAGCCGCTTTGCCGGCCGCATGGACACGCTCGACATCGACCTGCCGCCGCCTGACCTGCAAGTTATGGGCAACAGGATCCGCCTCGAACAGGTGCTGATCAACCTGCTGCAGAACGCGCTGGAGGCGGTGGCGCCGAAGGCCGACGAGGCGCATGTCGAGGTCAGGACGTCAAGCGAAGGGGACATGGTGACGTTGACGGTCGCCGATAACGGCCCCGGCATTTCACCTGAAATCCGCAAGGGCTTGTTCACGCCGTTCAACACCTCGAAGGAAAGCGGCCTCGGCCTCGGGCTGGTCATCTCCAAGGATATCGTCGGCGATTACGGCGGGCGGATGGAGGTTGACAGCGACGGCGGCGGGACCCGGTTCGTCGTTCATCTGAGGAAGGCTTGAGATCATGGCCACACCGATGCCCGTTGCGCTGATCGACGATGACAAGGACCTGCGCCGCGCCACCGCGCAGACGCTGGAACTCGCCGGATTTTCCGTCTCGGCCTATGAGGGAGCGAAGGCCGCACTGGCCGACCTGTCCGCGGATTTTGCCGGCCCGGTCGTCACCGATATCCGCATGCCTGAGATCGACGGGCTACAGTTGTTCGGCATGCTGAAGGGCATTGACGCCGACCTGCCGGTGATCCTGATGACCGGTCATGGCGATATTCCGATGGCCGTTCAGGCGATCCAGGACGGCGCCTATGATTTCATCGCCAAGCCGTTTGCTGCCGACCGGCTGGTCCAGAGCGTTCGTCGCGCCGGCGAGAAGCGGCGGCTTATCCTGGAAAACCGTATGCTGCGCAAGGCGGCCGAAGACGCGCAGGAGAATTCGCCGCTGATCGGCCAGACGCCGGTCATGGAAAATCTGCGGAAGATCCTTCGCCATATCGCCGATACCGATGTCGACGTGCTTGTTGCCGGCGAGACGGGCAGCGGCAAGGAAGTCGTCGCCCAGATCCTGCATCAGTGGAGCCACCGCCGGAAGGGCAATTTCGTGGCGCTGAACTGCGGCGCGCTCCCCGAAACCGTCATCGAAAGCGAGCTGTTCGGCCACGAGGCCGGCGCCTTTACCGGCGCTCAGAAGCGCCGCACCGGCCGCATCGAACATGCAAGCGGCGGCACGCTTTTCCTCGACGAGATCGAGAGCATGCCGGTCGCTACCCAGGTCAAGATGCTGCGGGTGCTGGAGATGCGCGAAATCACCCCGCTCGGCACCAATGAGGTGCGTCCCGTCGATCTTCGCGTCGTTGCAGCCGCCAAAATCGATCTCGGCGATCCCGACCTGCGCGGCGATTTTCGCGAGGACCTCTATTACAGGCTGAATGTGGTGACGATCTCTATTCCGCCGCTGAGGGAGCGCCGCGACGATATTCCGCTGCTGTTTTCCCATTTCGCCGCCCGCGCCGCCGAGCGCTTCCGCAGAGAGGTGCCGGAGATTTCGCCCGAGGTGCGCCGCCACTTTGCCGCGCATGCATGGCCGGGCAATGTCCGCGAGCTCTCGCATTATGCAGAACGCGTGGTGCTGGGTGTCGAAGGCGGCGGAGCAGCACCCATCCCTGCCCAACCGACCGGCGGCACCCTGCCCGAACGGCTGGAACGCTACGAGGCGGAGATCATCCGCGACGCGCTCACGGCCAATGACGGCGACGTGCGCAGCACTATCGAGGCGCTCGGCATTCCGAGAAAGACGTTTTACGACAAGCTTCAGCGCCACGGCATCAACCGCGGCGGCTATTCCGCGCGCAAATAAACTGTTTCAGACTTCCACCAGCCCGAGCTTCTTCACCTGCCGGATCGTCAGCATGGTGCGCACGGTGTCGACATGTTCGTTCGCCGTCAGCACCTCGATGACGAAATCCTGGAAATGGGTGAGATTTTCCGCCACGCAATGCAGCAGGAAATCGCTATCGCCGGAGACCATCCAGGCCTGGCGCACCAGCGGCCACTCGGCGGTGGCGGCGGCGAAGGATTTGAGATTGCCTTCCGACTGGTGCTTGAGGCCAACCATGCAGAAAGCGACCAGATCGAAGCCGAGCCTCGGGCTGTTCAGCATCGCGTGGTAGCCCTCGATGATGCCCGCTTCCTCGAGCTTGCGCACCCGGCGCAGGCATGGCGGTGCAGAGATGCCGACGCGGTCGGCCAGCTCCACATTGGTCATGCGGCCGTCGGCCTGCAATTCCCGGAGGATCTTTATGTCGATGACGTCGAGTTCGGCGCGACCCACATCATGGCCTTTCTTTAATTCTCCGCGGGGAGCTTCTATATAAAGCCGCGGAATACGCAAGAATGTTTCACGCCGATGACGGATTCTTGCACATCCGGCCGATTTGCCTTGTTGGTAACGCAAGGCTGCCCTTGAATAAAAGCATTGGACGTTCATAAATGGCGCAGGGACCGCGAAACGGCCGCAATCGCCACTTAGCCGCCGCCCTCCTGCCAGTCGAAAGGAAATGACATGCCCGCCCGCCATACCAAGGTGCTCATCATCGGTTCTGGACCCGCAGGCTATACCGCCGCGGTCTATGCCGCGCGCGCCATGCTGAAGCCGGTTTTGATCGCCGGTCTCGAACAGGGCGGCCAGTTGATGATCACCACCGATGTGGAGAATTATCCGGGCTTTGCCGATCCCATCCAGGGCCCCTGGCTGATGGAACAGATGCTGCAGCAGGCAAAACATGTCGGCGCCGAGATCGTCAACGATCTGGTAACCGAAGTCGACATGAACCAGCGCCCCTTCGTCGCCCGCACCGACAGCGGCCAGGTCTGGACTGCCGATACGCTGATCATCGCCACCGGCGCCAAGGCCAAGTGGCTCGGCATCGAGAGCGAGCAGCATTTCCAGGGCTTCGGCGTTTCGGCCTGCGCCACCTGCGACGGTTTCTTCTATCGCAACAAGAATGTGATCGTGGTCGGCGGCGGCAACAGCGCCGTCGAGGAAGCGCTCTACCTCTCCAACATCGCCAAGTCGGTGACATTGGTCCACCGCCGCGACTTCTTCCGGGCCGAAAAGATCCTGCAGGAACGCTTGTTCTCCAAGGAGAACGTCAAGGTATTGTGGAACACCGAAGTGGCCGAAATCACCGGCACGCCGGCCAAGCCGCCGATGCCGCAATCCGTCTCCGGCGCACGACTGCGCGACGTCAAAACCGGCGCGATCACCGAGATGGCAATCGATGGCGTTTTCGTCGCCATCGGCCATGCGCCGGCAACCGAGCTCTTCAAGGACAAACTGAAGCTGAAGGACAACGGCTATCTCTGGACCGCGCCGGATTCGACCGCGACCAGCCTGGAAGGGGTCTATGCCGCCGGCGACGTGACCGACGACACCTTCCGTCAGGCAATCACTGCCGCCGGTCTTGGATGCATGGCAGCGCTCGAAGCCGAGCGCTATCTGACGGGTCACATGCCCGTCGCCGTAGCCGCGGAGTAAGATCGGCATGAGGGGTGGGGGAATGCCATTGGATTGGGACAAGCTGCGTATTTTTCACGCAGCTGCCGAAGCGGGTTCGTTCACCCATGCGGCGGATAAACTCCATTTGTCCCAGTCCGCCATCAGCCGCCAGGTGAGCGCGCTGGAGCAGGACGTCGGCACCAAGCTGTTTCACCGCCATGCGCGCGGCCTGATCCTGACGGAACAGGGCGAGCTGCTGTACCGCACCGCCCATGACGTGCTGCTGAAGCTCGAAACCGTGAAGATGCAGCTGACGGAAACCAACGAAACACCGTCCGGCAAGCTGCGCGTCACCACCACGGTCGGCCTCGGACAGGGCTGGCTGACCGACAAGATCCAGGAATTCCTGCAGCTTTATCCCGATGTGCAGATCCAGCTGATCCTCGACAATGAGGAAGTGGATGTGAACATGCGCCATGCCGACTGCGCGATCCGCCTGCGCCAGCCGCAACAATCCGACCTCATCCAGCGCAAGCTCTTCACCGTGCACATGCACGTCTATGCCGCTCCCTCCTACATCAACCGCCATGGCGAGCCGCAGAAGATCGAGGATCTCGACAATCACCGCATCATCACCTTCGGCGAGCCGGCGCCGAGCTACCTGCTCGATGTCAACTGGCTTGAGGTCGCCGGCCGCTCGTCGGACAACAAGCGCATCCCGCATCTGCAGATCAACAGCCAGACCTCGATCAAGCGCGCCGCCCTGCTCGGTATCGGTGTCGCCTGCCTGCCGGACTACATCGTCGGCCGCGATCCTGGCCTTATTCAGCTGGCGATCAATGCCGACGTTCCCTCCTTCGACACCTATTTTTGCTATCCCGATGAGATCAAGAACGCCGCCAAGCTGAAGGCCTTCCGTGACTTCATCGTCAGCAAGGCCAGAAACTGGAATTTCTAGAACATCGTGCCGAAAAGTGTGAGCGGTCTTCGGACGACATCATGCTCACCTGCTCTGATTAGATCCGGATGATTTTGGGCCGGATCGGCCTTAAATCATACGGACCTAGGCCAGATTTATGGAATGTTTTCCATACTATGCATTGAACGCATGACTGGCATGCACAAATAAGGGTTGCCGTTTGCCCATTAAACCACCATATCGCACATAGCCGATGCACATGGTGGCTTTTCCTCCCAGTTCCACCGCATTAGCTGTTCCCCTCTGGAGGTTTTTGACCTTCACACTTATAAGGGCCCTGGTTTTCCAGTGGCCCTCTTTTTTTGCCTTACGTGCCCGGAGAATGCTGCGCCGCAAAAAAATTGTGCGGCGCATAGCAGGCATGCACAAAAAAGCATTGAAACCTGCCCAAGGAAGCACCATATCTATCTCAGCTGATGCATCTTGTGGTTTCTCTCCCAGTACCACCGCATTAGCTGTTCCCCTCTGGAGGTTTTTGACCTTCACAATTACAAGGGCCCTGGTTTTCCGGTGGCCCTCTTTTTTTGCCCAAATTTTGCTCACTCAATAAAACGCACGGCCTCACGCCTCCGTGATTTGCATATCGACGCCTGACGATCAATATATCGAACAAACACGATTTATAGTTCGGCGAGCGACGATGGACAAAGACGAGATTATCAAGGCACTCGCCCATCCCACCCGGATGGACATTCTGAACTGGCTGAAAAATCCCGAGCAGCATTTCCCCTCGCAGGAGCATCCGTTCGAAATGGGTGTCTGTGCCAGCCAGTTCGAGCGCTGCGGCCTGTCGCAGTCGACGGTCTCGGCTCATTTGGGAACGCTGCATCGCGCCGGCCTCGTCACCACCAAACGCGTGGGACAGTGGATCTTCTACAAGCGCAACGAAGAAACGATCGCTGCATTCCTCAAGCAGCTGACGCAGGATCTTTAAAATGCCCCTCGCCCTTCTCGTCCTTGCCTTGAGCTCATTTGCGATAGGCACCACCGAATTCGTCATCATGGGTCTTCTGCCCGAGGTCGCCGCCGATCTCTCGGTGACGATCCCGCAGGCCGGGTGGCTGGTAACCGGTTATGCACTGGCGGTCGCGATCGGCGCCCCGGTGATGGCTATTTCGACGGCCAAGCTGAAGCGCCGCACCGCCCTGATCGCGCTGATGGCCTTCTTCATTGCCGGCAACCTGCTTTGTGCGCTGGCAAGCGACTACTGGGTACTGATGATCGCCCGTGTCGTGACCGCGCTTTGCCACGGCGCCTTTTTCGGCATCGGTTCGGTCGTCGCCGCCGGCCTGGTCGCCGAAGACCGCAAGGCCCGCGCCGTCGCCCTGATGTTTACCGGCCTGACACTCGCCAATGTTCTTGGCGTGCCGATCGGCACCGCCATCGGCCAGGCCTATGGCTGGCGCGCCACTTTCGGGGTGGTCACCGTCATCGGCGTCGTCACCATATCAGGCCTGATCGCCATCCTGCCCAGGGACAGGCAGCAGGAAAACGGCAGTATCCTGCGCGAAATCGCTGCACTCCGGAATGGCGGCCTGTGGCTGGCGCTATCGACCACCGTCTTCTTCGCCGCCTCGATGTTCGCCCTCTTCACCTATATCGCGCCGCTGCTGCGCGACGTCACCGGCGTTTCGCCGGAAGGCGTCACCTGGACGCTGTTCCTGATCGGCCTCGGGCTGACCATCGGCAATCTCATCGGCGGCAAACTGGCGGACTGGCGGCTTGGCGCGACGCTTGCCGGCGTCTTCGCCGCCATCGCCGTCACGTCGATCGCCTTCAGCTACACAAGCCGTTTCTTCATCCCGGCTGAAATCACGCTCTTCCTCTGGGCCCTAGCGAGCTTTGCCGCCGTGCCGGCGCTTCAGGTCGGTGTCGTCGGCTTCGGCAAGGACGCCCCGAACCTCGTCTCGACCATCAATATCGGCGGCTTCAACACCGGCAATGCGCTCGGCGCCTGGGTTGGCGGTCTGGTCATCGATGCCGGCTTCGATCTTACCCGCGTCCCGCTCGCCGCAGCCTTGATGGCCCTGATCGGCCTCGGCGCGACGGCGCTCACCTATCTCTCCGCCAGGGGCCGAGCCGCCCTCGCCCCTGCCGAGTGATCCTCCCGCAAAAGAAAGGACCATCATGGCCAAGCTTTTCGAACCTACCAAGGTTGGCGACATTACAGTCAAAAACCGCATCGTCATGGCGCCGCTCACCCGCAACCGCTCGCCGGGCGCCATCCCGAACGACCTCAATGTCGAATATTATCGCCAGCGCGCCACGGCAGGCCTGATCATTACCGAAGCGACCGCGATCACCCATCAGGGCCAGGGCTACGCCGACGTGCCCGGCCTCTACAGCAAAGAGGCTCTCGACGGCTGGAAGCGCGTCACCGACGCCGTTCACGCAGCCGGCGGCAAGATCGTCGTCCAGATGTGGCATGTCGGCCGCATCTCGCACACGACGCTGCAGCCGAATGGCCGCAAGCCGGTCTCCTCGACCGACCGGGTCGCCAAGGCCAAGACCTATCTGGTCAATGGCGACGGCACCGGCAGCTTTGCTGACACCTCCGAGCCGCGCGCCCTCGAAACCGCTGAAATCCCCGGTATCATCGAAGATTACCGCAAGGCCGCGCGTGCGGCGATCGACGCCGGCTTCGACGGTGTCGAGATCCATGGCGCCAACGGCTACCTGCTCGACCAGTTCATCCGCGACGGCGTCAACGACCGCACCGATCAATATGGCGGTTCGATCGAAAACCGCGCGCGCCTGACCTTCGATGTCGTCGATGCCGTCGTCAGCGAAATCGGCGCAGGCCGCACCGCGATCCGCATCTCGCCGGTCACACCGTCGGGCGAAAGCTACGATTCCAATCCGCAGGCGACTTTCACCCATGTCGTCGAGGGGCTGGCCAGATACGATCTCGCCTATATCCATGTGATCGAAGGCCAGACCGGCGGTGATCGCGACTACCGGCAGGGCGACAATCCTTCCTTCGATTACAAGGCGTTGCGCCAGGCTTATGAAACTGCCGGCGGCAAGGCCGACTGGATGGTCAATAACGGTTATGACCGCGATCTGGCGATCGACGCTGTCGAAAGCGGCCGCGTCGACCTCGTCGCCTTCGGCAAGCCCTTCATCGCCAATCCCGATCTCGTCGAACGCTTGGCGAAGAACCTGCCGCTCAACACGCCCGACCAGTCAACCTTCTATGGCGGCACCGCTAAGGGTTATGTCGACTATCCCGCTCTCGAAAAGGTCGCCTGAACTTTTCGAACACACATTGCGAATCCCGCCGAAAGGCGGGATTTTCATTTCCCACGCATCTTTGTAGGGTATGCCAATGTTCGCTGCCCATCTTGATCGCTGGTCCCTGATATCAGACGGCGAGCCCATCATAACCCATTCAAGCCGTCTGCTGCCGGTCCTCTGGCAGGAGAAGCCGGCCATGCTGAAAGTGGCCGCCGATGTCGACGAACGATACGGCGCGCTGCTGATGCAATGGTGGGATGGCGACGGCGCAGCCCATGTCTACGCTCATGAGGGCGACGCGGTGCTCCTGGAACGGGCGATGGGAGAACGCTCGCTGCTTGCCATGGCGATGAACGGCGAGGACGACGAGGCAAGCCGCATCCTCTGCCGAACGGCGGCACGGCTGCATGCGCCGCGCGAAAAACCGCTTCCCGATCCCATCCCCCTCAGCCGCTGGTTCCGCGATCTCGAGCCGGCGGCAGGCAAACATGGCGGCACGCTGGCCGAATGCTCGGCGATTGCCAATGCGCTGCTTGCCGATCCGCGTGACCTCACCGTCCTCCACGGCGACATCCACCACGGCAATATCCTCGATTTCCAGGCGCGCGGCTGGCTGGCGATCGATCCGAAGCGGCTGCATGGCGAGCGCGGCTTCGATTTCGCCAACATCTTCGCCAACGCGGAACTGCCTGTTAACACTGACCCCGCTCGTTTCCGCCGCCAGCTCGCCATCGTCTCGGCCGAAGCTGGGATCGAGCCGAAGCGGCTGCTACAATGGATCGCCGCCTATTCCGGCCTTTCCGCCGCCTGGTTCCTCGGCGACCCGAACATAGAGCAGGCCGAGACCGCCTTGACGGTCGCCCGGATCGCGCTGGCAGAACTCGAGGCTTAACCCGCATTCTCAGGAGAAGGTACGATCAAGGCCGCCGCCATGTCGCGATGCGGTTCCGGCAGGCAGCCGAGCGCCACGAGCGAAGCTCTGACGGCCTCGTCGATCGGCGTCTGCGGTTCCTTGCCGAGTTCGGCCGTCAACCTGCTGTTCCGCATCCTGAGCGGCACCTTCCACAGATAGCGCATCTCCTTGATCTCCCGCATGATCGGCATAAAGGGCGCAGCGAGCGGCACGATCCACCAGGGGAAGCCACCGATCTTCGCCCTGCCGCCGGCCACACGCTTGATCGCTTCGGCCATCTGCATGCCGTCAGCATCCCAGAATCCCTCCATATGATAGACGGCGAAGGGCGGCAGTTGATCGGCCCGCGCGATCAGCTGAACTATGGTTTCGGCCACGTCGGGCAGATAGGCCCACTGATGACCGATGCCGCGTCGCGCCGGGTTCTTGATCGTGGCGACCGCCTTGCCCGGCGTAACCAGCGCAGATGAGAACCAGCTGTTTGATGTCGTCCCTGGACCGAAGAAGTCACCCGCGCGAACAATGATGACGCCGGCGCCGGGCTGCGACGCAGCCTTCAACCGCTTCTCCATCTCGGCGCGGATCGCCCCTTTCTTGGTCACCGGATGCTGCGGGCTATCCTCCGTCGGCGTCGGCAGGGCATCGGGACCGAAATTATAGACCGTGCCGGGCAGCACGATACGCGCACCCACGCTTCGGGCAGCCGCGATGGTATTGTCGAGCATTGGCAGCACCAATTTTTCCCAGTCGCGGTAGCCGGGCGGGTTGACGGCGTGCACGATCAGGCTGGCGCCCTCTGCGGCCTTCAGCACATCGCCTGAATTCATGGCATCGCCCTGCAGCCATTCGAATGCCGGCTGGCTTTGGGATGCCTTGGCTGCATTGCGGTTAAGCGCCCGGATGTGCCAGCCGCTCTCAAGAAGCTTGCGGGCGACCGCCCCGCCGATACCGCCGGTGGCGCCGAGAACGAGGGCCGTCTTATTTATTTCGCTGCTCATGATCATCTCCTTCGATTGGCTGAAGGCATGATGCCATCTGCATCAGATAAACAAAATTGACTAAATAAGTGCATCAGATATACAAAAATATATGAGCGAACTCAGTTGGGATTACTACCGGAGTTTTCTGACCGTGCTGCAGCAAGGTTCGCTTTCGGCCGCCGCCCGCGAACTCGGATTGACCCAGCCGACCGTAGGCCGCCATGTCGATGCGCTGGAAGAGGCAATTGGCGCCAAGCTCTTCACCCGCTCGCCGAACGGCCTCCTGCCGACCGACACCGCACTGGCACTGAAGCCCCATGCCGAAACGCTGGCCGCAACCACGGCGGCACTTTTGCGGACGGCGTCCGGCCAGCCCGAGAGCGTGGCGGGCACCGTCAGGGTCAGTGCCAGCGAGATCGTCGGCGTCGAGATCTTGCCACGCATCCTCGGGCCGCTGCAGGAGACTTACCCGAAACTCCAGATCGAACTCTCGGCGTCCGATACGATCGAGGACCTTCTGAATCGTGAAGCCGATATCGCCGTGCGCATGGCCGAGCCTCGGCAGGATGCGCTCATCGTGCGTCGGATCGGCGATCTTCCGGTCGGCTTCCACGCCCATCGTCGCTATATCGAGCGGCACGGCATGCCGGAGACCATTGCCGACCTTGCAAGGCACCGCCTTATCGGCTTCGACCGGCAAACGGCCTATATCCGCCTTATGATCAGCCGCTATTCCATGCCTGACATCGATTTCGTCTTTCGTTCCGACAGTAATCTCGCGCAGCTTTCCGCGATCCGCGCCGGCGTCGGAATCGGCATCTGCCAGACCGGGCTTGCGCGGGAAAACCCCGATCTGATTCATATCCTGCCCGAGGCGTTCAACATCCCGCTCGGCACATGGGTGGCGATGCATGAGAGCCTGAAGACCTCGCCACGCTGCCGCGCCACCTTCGACGCGCTGGTCAAAGGGCTTCAAGACTATCACCGATATTCGACCGGCACATAACCTCGAATCGGGAATCGATTTTCGGAGAGAATCATGCGCAAATTTCAACGCAAGAGAGCATCCGAAAGCTGGCCTGTCGGATGCGCGGCGCTGCAGCGGGAGAAAATGATGAGCCACGATCCGGTTGAACTCGTGCCCTACGATCCGCAATGGCCGCAGGCGTTCCGGCGTATCCGTGACAGGTTGCTCGTCTTGTTGCCGCAGGCGCTCTCCATCGATCACATCGGCAGCACGTCCATATCAGGCATGACTGCCAAGCCGCTGATCGATATCGACATCGTTCTTCCCAGCCTCGGGCATATCGAGGCTGCCACCGATGTGCTTCTGGCCGAAGGTTACGAACCGCGCGGCAATCGTTATGACGACGAGGTCTGGGCGTTTTTATCGAGAGGCTTGGTACCGCGGGAGCGGGTCTACCTTTGTCCGGCCGGCAATGGCACGCATCGAAACAGGCTGGCTTTCCGGGATCATCTCATTGCGCATCCTGAGGCTGCGGCCGAATATGCCGCGCTCAAACGCAGGCTGGCGGGCAAATTCAGGATGGATGGCGACGGCTATACCGCGCATAAGCGCGAATTCGTCAACGCGATCGTCGCGCGGGCATTGGCGGACGATCGCTGACTTCAAATGCCTTGCGAGGCCCCGGCCCCGCGGTCCTTCCATTGACCGTCTACCACCTCGGTTTCCGGCCGGTCACCGCCTTCGGCATATTCCTCATGCCACTTGCCATTCTCGTCCTGCCAACTGATCTCGGCGGAATCGCCGCCGACCTGCTGTTCGGCCGCGACGATGCGCGCAGCTTCGAGCGCCTCGGCATGAGTCGGGAATGCCTCGGAATAGACGCCTCCGAGCCTGTAAGCCCAACCGCCGTCATGCGGCACGACTTCGTAGACCACCTTGATCATGCATCCGTCTCCTCATCTTCTTGTTGCGCATTCGCACGCTTCCGGACAGGATCCGGATCATCGCGGCCGCTTGACAAGAATTCGAGGACGCCGCGATCTGCTTTCCGGCCCCGATGACGTTCAGTATTCCATTAAACGCCGAAGACTGCAAATGGCACCAGACCGCGGCTTTCTTGATATGCGAAATCAGTGACTTAGATAAAACGCATGAATCGGGACAGGAGCTGAAACTTGGCGATTGCATCACGCTTAAAAGGAGAGAAGTTTCTCGTCGCCGCACTTGCCGTTGCAGCCATCGCCTATCTCTTGGAACACACGGTGATCGAGATGGGACGCGGCGTCGCGCTGATCGCCGCCGCCGTCCTGGTCGGCACCATCGTTCTCGCCTCGATCCGCGTTGCCCATCACGCCGAACTGCTCGCCGTCAAGGTCGGCGACCCCTATGGCACGATGATCCTGACGCTGGCGGCTGTTGCCGTGGAGGTCATCATCCTGGCCATCATGATGAGCGGAGAGAGTTCGCCGACACTGGTGCGCGACACGATCTATTCGGCCCTGATGCTCGATATCAACGGCATTCTGGGTCTCGCCGCCCTGCTCGGCGGCCTGAAGCACGGCGAACAGCCCTACAACGACAATTCGGGCAAGACCTACGGCGTGATGATCCTCACTGCCATGGGCATCTCGATGATCGTGCCGGAATTCGTGCCCGGCGACAAATGGCACTATTATTCCGCCTTTACCATCGTTGCGATGATTGCGCTCTACGGCCTCTTCCTGCGCATGCAGGTCGGCCAGCACAGCTATTTTTTCAGCTACAGCTACCCGCGCTCCGAACGGAAGAAAGGGGCTTCGGACGCGCACGGCGCTGACGAGCCGGCCGCGATATCGATCGCCACCATTCTCGTCGGCGTCGTCATCATCGGCCTGCTGGCCGAGTTCATGTCGGCCTTGATGACCGAGGGTCTGCGCGACAGCGGCGCGCCGATCGCCGTCACCGCCGTCGTCGTCGCGGCGATTTCAGCTGCCCCCGAGATCCTGACCGCCTTGAAGGCGGCCCTCAAGAACCGCATGCAGGCGACCGTCAACATCGCCATGGGCGCCTCGCTCTCGACCGTGATCCTGACGGTGCCGGTCATGGAGGCGATCGCGCTCTATACCGGCCAACCCTTCATCATGGCGATGACCCCGGTGCAGACGGTGATGGTGACGATCACGCTGATTGCCGCAGCGATCAACCTCAATGACGGCGAGACCAACGCCATCGAAGGCATGACGCACTTCATCCTCTTTGCCACTTTCGTCATGCTGACGGCGCTGGGGCTTTGAAGATGGCGCTGCTCTCGATCTCGAAAGGAGTTCTCTCGGCAGGTCACGCCCGGTGGCGGGAGCCTGCGACAGTCATTCTTTCGATTTTTCCAGGAAGCGCTCTTTACGGGTTTTCGGTTTGAAACGGCGGAAGAAGTTTTCGACGGCGCGGATGGATTTGGTAACGGACATCAGCCTGTCGATCTGGCTGTTTGCATTGTGAAGCCGCTCGGACAGGACTTCGGCCGCCGTCATCGCGATTTCGACCGGCGGCACCTGGGGAAAGCGTTTGGCGAGCGCCGCATAGGGGCTGGCATCGACGCCGCCCATCATCGAGATCGTACCCATCCTGGCGAAGAGACGCAGGAAGATTTGCTCGAACGTCCAATCGTGTACGTCGAAGACCTTCCACTTCTCGCTTCTCTTTGCCGAAAAGCCGGCAAGCAGGATCTTGCCCGGCAGCTGCAGGTCGGCGAGCCAGAGCGCCATCGCAAAGCCGCTCGTTGCAATCTTGCCTGTTGGATAGAGATCTCCGATCATTTGCGTCAGATCGAGATGGCGGGTGCCGGTGCCATCGAAGCGGCTCTCCTCGCTGAAGTTCTCCTCGGGGGAAACTCGGATGTTGACGACACCCAGAAAATCATCGCCGGCAAAGAAGCGTAGAACTTCCGCCACCTCGCGCCGGTGGACGATATTGGCGCCCATTACACCGCTGCGGGCAACCAGCACTGCATGACCGGCAAAGGGTTCGTCGAGCACCTTGTAGACATTGTTGAAGAAGACGTAGAGCGTCGGCTCCGGCAGCTCGCTTCGCAGCCGCTCGAAATCGACCGCTTCGCTGTTTGCCACCAGCACGATGTGGGAATAACGCGACAGCAGCGCCTTCCACGCTTCCGGCGTCAGGAAATTGAAGCCGCTATCGGCGGCGGCTAGCCTCTGCGTATCACTGGAGGTCGATTCCATATCGGCTCACATGCACTTTCCAAGGACGCGCCTTGCTAGCTGTTGCTGAAATAGGCGCGCATCCGTGCAAGCCGCGCCAGCCCGCCGATCTGCTTTCCCACATGCGAGAAGAATCCGCCGATCCGGCCCGCAGCCGACGGCTGCCTGCAGAAGGATGCCCAGGGCGTGTTCCGGAGATCCTCGACATACTGCCTGGCCATCCGCCGATGCACCCAGGGAACGGTCGCCTGCCACGGTTTCTTGCGGCCGGTAAAGTGAAAGATCGCCGGCCGATCGACGAAAGGCAAAAGCCCCGTCTGCGTGTTCCAGCGCGGATCGAGCACCAGCCAGTCGCCGTCGAAACTGACGTTTAGCGCATCCTGGTCGTTATTTTCGAAAAGATGCGACCGCTCCTCGAAGATTTCCCGGGTTCTGGCGAAAAGCCCCTTCGCCCGGCAGGCCGACCAGTCGAACAGCAGCACGCCGGCATTGAAATAGCGTCCGCCCTCGCCCATGCCGATCTTGCGCTGCCGTGCTCCGGCTTTCTCTGGGAAGGCCATGACATAATCGTCGACCGCAGCAAGCGCCTTGCCTCGGAGATCTCTGGTGAAGAGTTCGTCGACGGGCGCTACCGCGAGCACGTCGGCGTCGAGGTAAAGCAGGCGCTCGATATGATCGGGAATATGCAGATCTATGTAGAGCCGCGCCAGTGTCGCCCCTGACCAGCGGCCCCGGGCCTGCTTTGCCGTATCCGGGGTATTATAGGGCAGCACAGTGATCGCCATGTCGTGCAGCTTCGCGAAATTGCCCACCTCGGCGATCTCGTTCGGCTTGAGGTCGATGCCGAGAAGCAGGAACTCCACGCCAGGACCGTCGAGATTGCGCTTGACGGATAGCAGCGTGCAGCAGGCAGCCGGCAGCATGTTGACGTCAGAACACACGATGACGGCACTACTCTGCAAAATCCGGCCTCCCAAAGCGGCAACTTGAACTTGATGCCGGATATCTAGTTGGTTTGAAGGCTGCCCGCAACCTGAGATCACCCGCGCTACCGACGCTCCCCGTCACGATTTGAATCGGAATTCAACGACTTGCGAGCCAAAGCGGAATCAATGCCGCAAGATCTTGAATCGGGATGTCAGCCTGATTCAGAGTCGCAGCGCCAGGGGATGATCGACGAGCAATCGATCGACCGTCGCGAGCTGCAAGCCCTCGACCTTGCATTGCGCCAGCAGCAGGCGATCGAAGGGATCGCGCGTCTCCGGCTCTGGGTCGGCGGCGGTGACGACGTGCGGGACATCGACGGACAGGATCGTCAGCCCGACTTCCCGCAGATAGATGGGAATGGTCTCCAGAGGCAATCCCGGCTGCAATTTGCCAAGCCTCGTCTTGATGGCAACTTCCCAGAGACTGGCGACGCTGACGAAGCCACCAGCGGCATTGTCGGAAAGCAGTTGCTCGACACGCGGAAAACGTTCCGCCAGTTTCCTCTGCGCAATGGCGATCACCATGTGCGTGTCAAGCAGCACCCGCATGGTTACGGCAGCGGCTTCAAAAGGAAATCTTCCGGCAAAGGATCGTCGAAGTCGTCGGCGATGTACATCTCCGTCCTCGTGATGCCCTTGGAACGGAGATAGGCCTCGCCAGCTTCCAGGTTCAAACCGCCGCGTTTCTGATGCGGTACAAGATCGAAGACCGGGCGGCCGTTGCGCGTCACGACAATGGTCTCGCCTTCCTCGACCTCGCGGGCAAGCTCGGTCAGGCGGTTCTTCGCGTCACGGATCGAAACGGTCTTCATGCCACAAATGTAGCTACATGCAGCCACATCGTCAACGTCGCCGCAAGCAAAAAGGCCTGCCGTCGCCGGCAGGCCTTCGATCGATACTATCGCAGTCCGCTTACTTGCAGGCGGCGCAGAAACGCTGAATGCGGCGGCAGGCTTCCTCCAGAAGATCTTCCGAGGTCGCATAGGAGATGCGGAAATTCGGGCCGAGGCCGAAGGCCGAGCCGTGAACGACAGCGACGCCTTCCGATTCCAGAAGCTCGGAAACGAAATCCTCATCCGTCTCGATGACCTTGCCGGAGGGTGCGGTTTTGCCGATCAAGCCCTTGCAGGAGGGATAGACGTAGAAGGCGCCTTCCGGCACCGGGCAGACGATGCCCTTGGCCTGGTTCAGCATGGAAACGACGAGATCGCGGCGGCCTTCGAAGATCTTCTTGTTCGCCGGAATGAAGTCCTGCGTGCCGTTCAGTGCCTCGACGGCCGCCCACTGGGCAATCGACGTCGCGCCCGAGGTCTGCTGACCCTGGATCATGTCCATGGCCTTGATGAGCTGGATCGGGCCTGCGGCATAGCCGATACGCCAGCCGGTCATCGCATAGGCCTTGGAGACGCCGTTCATCGTCAGTGTGCGGTCGTAGAGCTTCGGCTCGACTTCGACAGGCGTGACGAACTTGAAGTCGCCATAGGTCAGGTGCTCGTACATGTCGTCGGTCAGCACCCAGACATGCGGATGCCTCATCAGCACATCCGTCAATGCCTTCAGCTCGTCCTGCGTATAGGCCGCACCCGTCGGGTTGGACGGGGAGTTGAAGATGAACCACTTGGTCTTCGGCGTGATCGCCTTTTCCAAATCGGCAGCCTGGAGCTTGAAATTATGCTCCTGGGTCGCGGAAACGAAAACCGGCGTGCCGCCGCACAGCGCCACCATCTCGGGATAGGAAACCCAGTAAGGCGCCGGGACAACGACTTCGTCGCCGGGGTTCAGCGTCGCCATGAAGGCGTTGAACAGGATCTGCTTGCCACCGGTGCCGACGATTGTCTGCTCCCAGGAATATTCCAACCCGTTCTCGCGCTTGAACTTGGCGGCGATCGCCTTGCGCAGTTCGGGAATGCCGGAAACCGGCGTGTATTTGGTCTCGCCGCGGTTGATCGCGTCGATGGCGGCCTTCTTGATATTTTCGGGCGTATCGAAATCCGGCTCACCCGCACCGAGGCCAATGACGTCACGTCCTTTTGCTTTCAGCTCGCGCGCTTTCTGGGAAACGGCGATGGTGGCTGAAGGCTTCACACGGGAAAGAGCATCGGCAAGGAAGGCCATGATATCGGTCCTAATGGTTGAAACGGGCAGAAAAGCCGCGACCGGAGTTCTGCGGTTAGCTCTATGTCCAATGTATGACGGCATTTCAAGCGCAAAGGCGTGATGGGGCAATGATTCTTATTGATCCTTTTGCCGCACCGGCCGCCCCAGCTTGCCGGCAGCTTCGGACAGTCTTGCTACGCGCAGTTGAAGGGCTCGGCGCAACTCTTGCACCAAGATCTGAGACCATCGGGGCTCTCCGTTTCCTCGAAGCCAGTCGCCACCATGTCGAGGCGATTAGGATCGCCGGCATCTGCCGCGACCCGACCTTCGCCATCATGCCGATCAGCAAGGGTTGTTGTCACGAACGACAGCGGCGGACGGTCGGTGACGTCTCGACAGCATCCGGCACATTCGCGGTAGCGACGATCGCGTTTTTTCCTCACCTATGTCTTTTGAAATCAGACAGATCGCCGGATTTCGTCATCGCCGCGAATAAGCCGCAACAAATGCCGGGCCGCGCCGTAATTCGGTCGCGAGCGCGCCGAGATCGAAGCCGCATCATTGCCTCATCCAAAATTGGTTATTGAGGGTATGCCAATGTTTCTGGAAGACGAATATGCCATGGGGCGCATACGTGCGCGCCGGATTTCCATTTCATTTCTTGTCGCCGCCACCGCCTTTGTCGCCTGTGTCACGGCAATGCTAGGGCTTGCCTCCGCCGCTCGCGCCGACACGCAGCAGGCGTCCAACCAGCTTGCAGCACTGGTGCGGCCGAACGACGTCAACAGCGGCTCGCTGCTGTTTCCTTCAAAGGAGCCGGGCTTCTACGTCGAAGCGCCGCGGCTGAAGAGCGACGTCGCGATCGACGTCTCCGGCCCGATCGCCAGGGTGAAGGTGACGCAGCGTTTCCATAACCCGAGCAAGGGCTGGGTCGAGGGCACCTACGTCTTCCCGCTGCCGGACAATTCCGCCGTCGATGCGCTGAAGATGCAGATCGGCGAACGCTTCATCGAAGGCCAGATCAAGCCGCGCCAGGAAGCCCGCGAGATCTACGAGCAGGCCAAGGCGGAGGGCAAGAAGACGGCGCTGCTCGAACAGCAGCGGCCGAACATCTTCACCAATCAGGTCGCCAATATCGGCCCCGGCGAAGAGATCGTCGTGCAGATCGAATATCAGCAGACGGTCCACCAGTCGGGCGGCGAGTTCTCGCTGCGCTTCCCGATGGTCGTCGCCCCGCGCTACAATCCGGCGCCAATCGTCCAGACCGTCGAGTTCAACAACGGCGCCGGTTTCGCCACGCCGCGCGATCCGGTGGAAAACCGTGAGAAGATCGAAGCCCCGGTGCTCGATCCGCGCGAAAATGCCAAGATCAACCCGGTTTCGCTGACCGTCGACCTTAAGGCCGGTTTCCCGCTCGGCGAGGTCAAATCCTCCTTTCACGAGGTCGATATCCGCCAGGACGGCGACCAGGAGAGAACGATCAGCCTCAAGGGGGAAGCCGTCCCCGCCGACAAGGATTTCGAGCTCACCTGGCAGGCCGCGCCCGGCAAGCTGCCGAGCGCCGGCCTCTTCCGCGAAGTGAAGGATGGTAAGACCTACCTGCTCGCCTTCGTCACCCCGCCGACGGCGCCGGATGCGGCAGCGCCGCCAGCCAAACGTGAAGTGGTCTTCGTCATCGACAATTCCGGCTCCATGTCGGGGCCGTCGATCGAGCAGGCAAAGCAGAGCCTGGCGCTTGCCATTTCCAGGCTGAATCCCGACGACCGCTTCAACGTCATCCGTTTCGACGACACGATGACCGACTATTTCAAGGGCCTGGTCGCTGCCACCCCTGATAATCGCGAAAAAGCGATCGCCTATGTCAGGGGCCTGACCGCCGACGGTGGCACCGAAATGCTGCCCGCGCTCGAGGATGCGCTGCGCAATCAGGGACCGGTTGCAACCGGCGCGCTGCGGCAGGTCGTGTTCCTGACTGATGGTGCGATCGGCAACGAACAGCAGCTCTTCCAGGAAATCACCGCAAACCGCGGCGATGCCCGCGTTTTCACCGTCGGCATCGGCTCGGCCCCGAACACCTATTTCATGACCAAGGCCGCCGAAATCGGCCGTGGCACCTTCACCCAGATCGGCTCGACCGATCAGGTGGCAAGCCGCATGGGCGAGCTTTTCGCCAAGCTGCAGAACCCCGCCATGACCGATATCGCCGCAAATTTCGAAGGCATCGCTGCCGAGGATATCACGCCCAATCCGATGCCGGACCTTTATAGCGGCGAGCCCGTCGTGCTGACCGCGGAACTGCCGGGGGATAAGCCCGCCGGCAAGCTTGAAATCATCGGCAAGACGGGCGACCAGCCCTGGCGCGTCCAAATGGATATCGCCAATGCCGCCGACGGCAACGGCATCTCCAAGCTCTGGGCGCGGCGCAAGATCGATGATTTCGAAGCCCGCGCCTATGAGCGTCAGGATCCGGCCGGGCTCGACAAGGATATCGAGACGGTGGCGCTCGCCCACCATCTCGTCTCCCGTCTCACCAGCCTGGTCGCCGTCGACGTCACGCCGTCGCGGCCGGCAAACGAGCCGCTCGGCTCGGCGAAGCTGCCGCTGAACCTGCCTGAGGGTTGGGATTTCGATAAGGTCTTCGGCGAAAACGTTGTTTCTCCCGGCGGCGGAGAACGTCATGGCGTAGCCACCCCTGCAGGAAACGCCGCGCCGCATCAGGCCGTGGCCGAAACACCGGATCTCGCCGCATCGCCTGAGCTCGCCAACATGATGGCCGCAGCCCCGACCGCCAAGGCCGCCACCCTGATCGCGCAGAAGAGCTCGACCGTGAACCTGCCGCAGACGGCGACGCGCGCCGACGAGCAGATCATCCGCGGGCTGACCATGCTGCTCCTGGCGCTGACGGCGGCAAGCGGGCTGGCCGTCTGGCGCCGGCGCATCAAGCGGTTGATCGCGGTGGGAGCCAAGCCAAATGGTCTCTAGGCTCTCAGCAAGCCGGAACGAGGAAGCGGCCGAATTCGAGCCGCTTCCGACCTATCTGGAACTCGCCATGGCCGCCGCCACGGCCCACGACAGGCCCAAGGTGCGCCAGAGGAGAGGTTTCTTCCTCTGGCGTCTTTCCTCGATCGAAAAAGCGATCGCCGTCGCCATCGCCGGCCTTGCCCTTTATGGCTTGGCGCTGATGGGCGACGGCTTCCTGCTGAAGGCGAAGGCGGAGCTCTCGCAGATCCTGCTGAAACGCGCCTTCGCCGCGGAACTGAAGGGCGAGGAGACAAAACCCTGGCCCTGGGCGGATTTCACCACGGAGGCCAAAGTGCGCGCACCGCGGCTCGGCAAGGAGGCGATCGTGCTCGCCGGCGCCTCCGGCGAAGCCCTCGCCTTCGGCCCGGCCTGGCTTACCGATACGCCGCAGCCCGGCGAAAAAGGCACCTCGGTGATCGCCGCTCATCGCGACACGCATTTCCGCTGGCTGCAATATGTAAAGCCCGGCGATACGATCGAGGTCACCCGCCGTGACGGCAAACTATTGACCTTCAAGGCCGGCGAAGGCCGCATCGCCCCATGGGATGCCAGCGGCATCGACCCTTCCTCCAACGGCCGCCGCCTGGTGCTGACCACCTGCTGGCCCTTCGATGCGACCGAACGCGGGCCGCTACGCTACATCCTCGAGGCCGAACTGGTCGACGGGTAGAGCGTCTTTTGAATCCACGCATCCGTTCAACCAGCAAACACAAAGCCGTTATATCAGGTCGCATGAGGGTTGAAGCTCTCCCCTGCCCGCTCCACCTTCAGCGTGAGACGACGGGAAAACAAGATGAGAATATCCGCCTTTCATTTCGCCGCAGCGCTGGTTCTGCACGGCGCCGCATCCGCCGATGCGGCCGAGACCGTCAATACGCAGGATCTTGCGGTCCGTGTCGACAAACTCGCCGACGGCCTCGAACATCCCTGGGCGGTCGAGGTGTTGCCCGATGGCGCCTACCTCGTCACCGAGCGGCCGGGCCGCATGCGCATCATTCGCGACGGCAAGGTCTCCAGCCCGATCGACGGCGTGCCCAAGGTTAGCGCCCGTGGCCAGGGCGGCCTGATGGATGTGGCGCTGGCTCCGGACTTTGCGACGTCGAGAAAACTCTATTTCACCGCCGCCATCGCCAATGGACAGGGCTCCGGCACCGAGGCCTTCAGCGCCACGCTTTCCGCCGACGAAAAGGCTCTCAATGCCGTGACGCCTGTATTCACCATGCGGCGCTTCACCTCGGGCAATATCCAGTACGGCTCGCGCATCGCCATTGCCCGTGACGGTTCGCTGTTCATCAGCGTCGGCGACCGCGGCGACCGCGACCGCTCGCAGGACTGGCGGGACGATGCCGGCTCGATCATCCACATCAATGCCGATGGCAGCATCCCGGCCGACAATCCGTTCAAGGACGGCGGCAAAGCGCTGCCGGAAATCTGGTCGAAAGGCCACCGCAACCCGCAGGGTATCACCTTCGATAGCAAGGACGGCAAGCTTTATACCGTCGAGCACGGCGCCCGCGGCGGCGACGAGATCAATCAGCCCGAGGCGGGCAAGAATTACGGCTGGCCGATCATCACCTACGGCCGCGACTATTCCGGCGCCGAGATCGGAGAAGGCACAGCGAAGAAAGGACTGGAACAGCCGCTGCATTACTGGGATCCGTCGATTGCGCCCGGTGCGCTCGCTGTCTATCGCGGCGCTATGTTTCCGGAATGGGACGGCAATTTCATCGTCGCGGCGCTGAAGTTCCAGCTGCTGTCCCGCATGCAACGCGACGAAAGCGGCGCCTTCGTCGCCGAGGAACGGCTGTTCGAGGGAGAATACGGCCGCATTCGCGATGTCATCATCGCGCCCGACGGCGCACTGCTGATGGTGACGGATGAGGATAACGGCGCGCTGCTTCGGGTTTCGCGCGTTGAGGCCAATAACGGCTGAAAGATCACAAGGTCCCGCGCCGCTCCTTGCGGATGACGAATTTCAGCCCGGACCAGATCTTGTCGACGGCGCAGACCTTGACGTCGACAAGACCTGTGGGAAGAAGGATCTCCCGCAGCACGTCCTCGGTGACATCGGTCGGCACCCTCGAACTCTTTTTCGGCCAGGAGATCCAGAGCATGCCGTCCGGCTTGAGAACGCCGAAGAGTTTAACCGCGACAGCCTCTAGCGCTGCCCGTTCGGTCACAAACAGATGCACGTAGTCGAACGCCTGCCGAGGCGTCTCCGGCAGCGCAAGGGTGACCGAGGCAAAACCATCGAAGCCATGGATGTCGCCAATCGTTTCGGGAACTCCGAGAAGAGCAGCCGCCTGCCCGCGCCCAAGGCCGAGCTTGCTGGCGAGCGGCCTGCCTGAATAGCCAGCCGTCCCGGACGTGGCTGCCGTATCGCCGGCCTGTCGGCTTTCTGCGTGTCCCATCCTGTCATCTCCGCGGATAGGCATGAAGTCTTTGCCCTTGCCTGGAGGAAATGCAACTGCTAACCGCTCGGGCGCAACCTTCCCCATCGAGGACGACATGACGCGCGCTCAGGCGAACCTCCTGCTATTGTTCGCAGCCGCCATCTGGGGCGGCGGCTTCGTTGCCCAGTCGACGGCGATGAAGGCGATCGGGCCCTTCTGGTTCATCGCCCTGCGTTTTGCCGTGGCCACATTGGCCGTCCTGCCCTTCGTCCTTCTGGAAGCGCGCAAAGCCAAGGCGAAGACAACCGCTCGCCATGCGAAACTCTATATCCTGACCGGCCTTGCCCTTTTCAGCGGCGCAGCCACACAGCAGGTCGGGCTGCAGACGACGACGGTGACGAATTCCAGCTTCATCACCGGTCTCTATGTGGTCTTCGTGCCGCTGATCGCCGTGTTCTTCCTGCGCCGTGCCCCGCATTGGATCATCTGGCCGGGCGCGCTGATGGCCGTCGCCGGCATTTATCTCCTCTCCGGCGGTCATCTCTCGGCCCTCACATCAGGCGATCTCCTGACAGTCGCCTGCGCCGTCTTCTGGGCAATCCAGATCACCCTTGCCGGCACGACCGTTTCTGCGACCGGAAGGCCGCTCGCACTCTCGGCCACGCAATTCGCCGTCACCGCGATCTGCGCGCTCGCCATTGCCGCAACCTTTGAACCGATCACCCTGTCGGCAATATGGGCCGCAGGACCTCAGATTCTCTATGTCGGCATTTTCTCCTCGGGCCTGGCCTTCGTGCTGCAGGTGATCGCCCAGCGTTACACAACGCCCTCGCAGGCCGCGATCTTCCTCTCCTCCGAAGCGCTTTTCGGCTCGTCGCTTGCGGCCCTTCTGCTCGGCGAGACGATGCCGGCGACCGGTTATGCAGGTTGCGCGCTCCTGTTTATCGCTATGCTTGTGGTCGAACTCGTGCCGGGATTTGCCCGGCGACGCTTGCCAGCCGTCTGAACACGCGTCCAAATATGGGCGGTTGGCGAATCCGAAAAAAAATTAACGAGAGCGGCAAGACGCGTTCACGTTGCATTTTTGGGAAAATCTGCTCGAAACTTATATTGCAGACGATATAAAACGTTAATCATTCCCTATCGGCGAAGGAAATTTTGCGTTTTTGCGCAAATTGGATATCCGGGCAGGTGTGCCTCGAACGACACGGCAAAAAACTTTTACTTGCCAAAATTCGTTTAACGCAGCACTCTCAGCGCGTTCGGGCATTTTGCGAGCATGGGAAGTCCTAAAGTATTTGCGCGCCGGGAACGCCAATTATCCCGGTCAGCCGGTTCCGATTATGGCGGGCGAAAGTCCTGTCTGGAGCAGGCCGAGGTAGAGGGGACCTTTTTCTCACATTTCAAGAATTGCCTGCCAACGCCTCCCGCAAGGAGGCAATGCTATGATGCTGCCCGTGTGGATGGCGGGCAGAGAGAAAAGGACCTGACGCATGGCAGAGACTGGCACTGTAAAATTCTTCAATACCGACAAAGGCTTCGGCTTCATCAAGCCGGACCGGGGCGGCGCCGATATCTTCGTTCACATTTCTGCCGTTCAAGCCTCCGGGCTGGCCGGCCTGACGGAAAACCAGAAGGTAAGCTTCGACACGGAGCCGGATCGCCGCGGCAAGGGCCCAAAGGCCGTCAATCTGCAGATTGCGGGCTGAACCCTTAACAAGGCTGTCGAATTTCGAGTTGAAGCCCGGCAGCAATGCCGGGTTTTGTCGTTCAGCCTTCGTTCAGCTACTGATCTCTACTACTGTGATCATCGAGAAAGGAACCGGCGTTCGGTTCCCGGGATTGGGATTTATGCTTATGAACAGGCTCGCCAAAACTCTTCTGCTGACGGCAACGGCTGCTGCGCTTACCCTTTCTGCCATCGGCGAGGCATCGGCCCGCGACCGCCATTGGCGCCATCATAGCAACAACGACGCGCTCGTCGGCGGCGCAGTCGGCCTTGCCACCGGCCTGATCGTCGGCTCGGCCATCGCCAATGCCAATAACGGCCCTGTTTACGACGAGCCTCGCTACATCGACCCGCCCTACGAACCCGGATATTACGAGCCGGCTCCGGTCTATCGCGCCCCGCGCCGCGTCTATGTTGAGCAGCCGCAATATGTCGAACAGCCGCGCTACTATGCGCCGGTCCGCGCGGCAGTAGAGCCCTGGTCGCCGCAATGGGAGCGTTACTGCTCCTACCGCTACCGCTCCTTCGATCCGCGCAGCGGCACCTATATCGGCAATGACGGCCGCAGCCACTTCTGCACCGCCGGCTGATCGCTCAACAATCCCAGTTACCAAGCGCCGCTCATCAGCGGCGCTTTTGTTTTTTACGCATGTCGCCCGGAAGTCTGCAGCGGTTCAGGGATATTGATGCGACGCGCTTTGGAACCCTTCACCCGGCTTTCTTTTCCCAAGGCATCGGCCCCACCTCGGCATCCGGCTCGAAATCCGTCGAGACGCTGACTGCGCGCCATTCTCGATCCGCTTCGATACGCGCGGCATCGGCCTTCTCGACATTGCGTACAGCATCGCTGCCAAGCAGCAGCCGGAGCGGTGGCGCATCGAGGCCGGCGATATGGATGACGACGGCGGCCGCTTTGGCAGGATCTCCGGGCTGGCGACCATTATACTCACGCTGGAAGCGCACCGTGGCGCCGACCGTCTCGGCATAATCCTGCCGCCCCTCGGCAAGCACCGTCGAGGCGCCGGCGAAATCGGTTCTGAAGCCGCCGGGCTCGATCACCGTCACCTTGATGCCGAATGGCGCGACCTCTTTCGCCAGCACCTCGGAAAAGCCCTCGACCCCGAATTTCGCCGCCGAATAGGCGCCGCGTCCCGCAGGCCCGATCCGGCCGCCGACGGATGAGAATTGAATGATGTGCCCCGCCCCCTGCCCGCGCATCAAGGCGATGACCGCCTTGGTCATGATGATCGTGCCGAACAGGTTGGCCTCGATCTGTGCCCGGAAATCGGCAAGGCTGGTATCTTCGATCGAGGAGACATTGCCGTAGCCGGCATTGTTGACGAGCACGTCGATGCGCCCGAACCGCTTCACACCAGCCTCGATCGCCGCGGCTGCAGCCGTCTCGTCGGTCACATCGAGCGCTATCGTCAGCACCTGACCGCCATACCGCTCGGAGAGATCGGCAAGCCGGGCGGGATCGCGGGCCGTCGCCACCAGATTGTCGCCGGAGGCCAAAACCGCCTCCGCCAGCGCCCGGCCGAGACCGCGCGAACTTCCTGTAATCAACCAGACCCTGGACATCGGAAACCCTTCCTTCTTTGGTTCCCGGATCATGTATGGTCTATTGTATCCGATCGAAAGAAGGTACCCGGACGATCTATACACACCTTGAGGTAACTGACTTGAGCGACATGTTCGATTTCTGCTGCTCCATGACCGACGAACAGGATGCGCGCGCCCGCGAACTGATCGAACGCGCGGCGGCGAAATGGCCGTTGCGCATCCTGCACGTGCTCTCCGATGCCGGCGCACCCTTGCGCTTCTCGCGCCTCATGGAGAGGGTCGAGGGCATCAGCCAGAAAGTGCTGACGCAAACGCTGCGCACCCTCGAAAGAGACGGCCTCATCATCCGCACGCTCTATCCGCAAGTGCCGCCGCGCGTTGAATATGAGTTGACGCCGCTCGGACGCGACCTCCTCATGCAGGTCGCAGCGCTTTGGCGCTGGATCGTCGAACGGCTTGGCGATTTCGATGCGCGCAAGGCCGTGAGGCTGACTGTGGCAGGCGTTTAGGCCGGAATGCGGATCGTCGCCCTCAGCCCGCCGAGCGGGCTGTCGCCGAGGGTGACGTTGCCGCCGTGACTGCGGGCGATGTCGCGGGCGATCGCAAGGCCGAGACCGGTGCCCGAGGCGTCGAGGTTGCGCGCCGCGTCCAGCCGGAAGAACGGCTTGAACACGTCCTCGCGATTCTTTTCCGGAATGCCCGGCCCGTCGTCGTCGAAGATGACCGTCAACCATTTGGCACTGTGCTTGGCCTCGATGTCGAGCCTGCCGGCATAACGCCGCGCATTCGAGGCAAGGTTGGTGACGAGACGCATGAAAGCGTTCGGCCTGACGGATATGTCGTCATCGCCTTCGATCGAATAGCTGAATGTCTTGCCGTGCAGGGCGAAATCGGATTCCAGCTTTGCGAAGACCTCGCTGAGTTTCAGCTCGCCGACATCCTCTTCGACCTCGCCGCGTGCGAAGGCCGTATAGGCCTCCAGCATGGCCTGCATATCGTCGACGTCGTCGTTCAGCCCATGCAGGTCGGGATTGTCGCCGGCAAGCGCCAGCTGCAGCTTGAAGCGGGTGAGGATAGTGCGCAGATCATGGCTGACGCCGGATAGCATCGCGGTGCGCTGCTCGATCTGCCGCTCGATTCGCTCGCGCATCAGGATAAAGGCAAGGCCGGCACGCCGGACCTCGTCGGCGCCGCGCGGATAGAAATTATCGGGTTTCTGCCCCTTGCCGAAGCTTTCGGCGGCGCGCGCCAAGGTCAGGATCGGCCGGATTTGCCCACGCAGGAAGAGGATCGAGATGCCGATCAGCACCAGCGAGGTGCCGACCATCCAGACGATGAAGATATGCGTGTTCGAGGCATAGGTCTGGCTGCGCTTGGTCAGCACCCTGAGGATCTTGTTGTCGAGCTTGATGCGGATCTCGACGAGGTTCGAGTTGCCGACAGTGTCGATCCAGAAAGGCCGGTGGATCTCGTCGGTGATCTCGTCGCTGAGGATGCCGTCGAGGATCGAGAAGAACGGCTTGACGCGCGGCGGCGGCAGGTCGCCATCCGGCTCGATCGAGATCTGCAGGCTGAGCTGATCGCGGGCGATGCGGACGATCTCGCTATAGTCCGAGTTCTGCGGGTAGGTCTCGATGATCTCGATGATCGCGGCGATGTCACGGGTGACGGCAAGCGACAGCCGCTCCGTCACCATCTGCCAGTGGCGCTCCATGAAGACGGCGGCGACGACGGATTGCAGCAGCACCATCGGAATGATGATGATGAGCAGCGAGCGCGCGTAAAGCCCGGTCGGCAGCCGCCGGCGCAGCCAGCGGACGAGCGAGCGCCAGCCTGGCGCGGAATTGCGGTCTTCCCGCCGCAAGCTGTCGATCGTCACCATCAGCGCCGGTCCTGGCCTCTATCCTTAAAAGCGCGTCGCGATCTTTCAGATCCTCTCCATGCGCTTTAAGCCTTTGTTTTTCCGCATTTTTTGCCGCAAACCGCTGCACAGTTTTGCGCCACATGCCTTAGTCGATGCTCAGCCTGTATCCGATGCCGCGCACGGTCTGCAGCCAGACGGGATTGGCCGGATCATCCTCGATCTTACGCCGCAGCCGGTTGATCTGCACGTCGATCGTCCGCTCGCCGACCTCGGTGTCGTTGCCGATCAGCTCATGGCGGGGGATCGTATCGCCGGCGCGCCGTGCAAAGAGCAGCATGATCTCCTGCTCGCGGTCGGTCAGCCGGATCACCTCGCTGGCTTTCTTCAGCTCCTTGCGGGTCAGCGAGAATGTGTAGGGGCCGAACATCACCTGTTCGATCTTCGGTCCCTCCCCGCCGGCATTGCGACGCAGGATGTTGTTGATGCGCAGCACCAGTTCGCGCGGATCGAAGGGCTTGGAAAGATAGTCGTCGGCGCCGGCCTCGAGGCCTTCGATGCGGTTGCCGGACTCTGCCAACGCCGTCAGCATGATGATCGGCACTTTCTTGATGGCGCGAAGCCCGCGGGTGACGTCGATGCCGGATTCGCCGGGCATCATCACATCCATGATGATCAGGTCGAAATCGAGACCCGCGAGCTTGCGCTGCGCCTCGGCGCCGTCGGCGGCGACGGTAACGCGGAAACCGTTCTCGGCAAGATAACGATTGAGCAGCGCGCGGATACGCGAGTCGTCGTCGACCACCAGAAGATGCGCCGCATCGTCGGAAATACCTGTCTTGACCGCCATTCAATCCGCCTTCTGTCTGTCCCGCATGCCTCTAAGGAAAGCTTTTACGCCCTCCCGCACCTCCGCAGAAGCCCCTTCGAATGCCCGCTCAATGCGGCGCGATTGCGGCTCGGCAAGAGCAAGCGCCAGCTCTCGTCCCGATTTCGTTGGATAAAGCTTGCGCTGCCGCCGGTCCTCAGGCCCCGCCACCTGGCGAATATAGCCTGAATCGATCAGCTGTTTCAGCACCCTTGCAAGGCTTTGCTTGGTGATCTTCAGCGTGTCGAGAAGATCGGCCACCGTCATGCCGGGGTTGCGGTTGACGAAATGCACGACGCGGTGATGCGCCCGCCCGAAGCCGCTTGTTTCGAGGATGGCGTCAGGATCGGAAACGAAATCGCGATAGGCGAAGAAGAACAGCTCGATGATCTCGAAATCGATGATGTCGGTATCTTCCATCGGCGTAGCCAGCGGCTCTGGCTTGCCTATTTTCGGGCCGGTCTGTCGTGACACGCGGCATTCCTTTCTCTTCCCGCCCCCGCGGGAAACTTTCGCCAAGATATGTCAGCTTTGTTGACATATCTTGGCGTCACTGTTCCCTGGAAACCAAGGCCCGCCCGGCACTCCGACGCAATACGCGATTTCCCCTTGCATCTGTGGATAAAACGTAATGGGGACAACAATCAACAGGCATGGCGCTTGAAGCGCCGGAGGAGACCAGGGATGGCTTCAGTTCCTTTCGACCAGCTGGACGGCGAAATATGGTTCAACGGCGAATTCGTCGCCTGGAAGGACGCCAAGATCTACGTGCTGACCCACGGCCTGCATAATGCCAGCGCCGTCTTCGAAGGCGAGCGCGCCTACGGGTGTTAACCAGGGCCTGAAACTTGACCACATGAAGGAAGTCTATCCGGCGGCGACCGCCGCCGAATAAGACGTCTTGCGCAATCGGCTTGCCAATTCAAAGCGTTACAGCGCCGCACGGCTGCAGAGACGCGCGGCGCCCAGATGAATGCCCGCCGGACATTTACCGATGCGCCCGTGCCATGACCAGACCGGCGAGCGTCGAGAGAATGCCGCCGCCGATCAGGCCGCCGATACCGTCGGCGATCAGGCCGGTCATCGCCGCTTCCCCACCGACCATGCCGAGCAGCATACCACCGGCGACACCGCCGATCGCGCCTGCGATCGTGCGGGCGACGACATTGATCGCCTGCTGCTTCAAGGCGGCGCTCGCGGCATTGCCGCCGATGGCACCGGCAATCAATTGTATGACGAGCGGAAGTAGCGCTTCCATGACTTTCCTCCTCTGGCGATCTCCCCGATCGCCGTTGATATGCCGAACCTTCGGCATATTAGTATTTTATCATATTCAGGAGGAAAGCGTTAAGAAAAAATCAACCCATGCGGGAGGCAAGGGAGAAAGCGGACGGGCCGGAAACGAGGCGGCCAATCCGGCCGCCTCGTTGTGTTTTTAAAGGTTAGATTATTGATAAACGTAGACGATCCGGCGTGTACCGGGATCGACCAGCACCGGCCGGTCGTTGATCCTGGTATAGCGGTATTCGTAATCCGGGATCGACTGGAAGGTAACATCGGCGGGCACCTCGGCGCCGACGACGACATCACCGCCGAGCTGCACCGTCTGGCCGGGATTGGTATCTATATAGGTGCGGACCGTCTCCGGCGGCGTGATGGTCTCGACAGCCCCGACCGGTCCGAGCAACTCGTCGCCCGGGGCCGGCTGCGGGTCGACGGGAACGACGCTGGCGGTCGACTCGTAGGTCACGACAGGAACACCGATCTCGTCGCGGTGCTGTTCGACGATGACCTGGCTGCCGCCATTGTCGACCTGCAGATAATCGGCATAGACCCAGCCGCGCATGCCGTTGACGTCGACCCGGCACCAGCGGCTGCCTTCGATGCAGCCGTCGAGCACCGCGGTCGAGCCGCGGGTGGCAAGGCCGACCGCCGGATATTGCGGGCCGGGGCCGGCACGGACATTGAGATCGTTGACGGTCGTCGCCATCATCTCCGCCTGCGCCAGACCGCCGCTCGCCAGGAGCACGGCTCCGGCCAATAGAATGTTTCTCTTCACGGTCATCTGAGCGTCTCCTTGGTTTCGATGGGCTGACAACGCATGGCGTTCCACGATGTTCCCATCCAATGGCTAGCGTCAAAGACCGCGTGCGGGAGGCTCTTCACAAACCATTGAAAAAGTTTAACAAAACAAGGATTTCCGACGCGTGACGACACCATCGTAAGGCATAAATTCTTGTTGCAGCCCGTCTTTTTGACGTGAGGCAAGGCGGCAGACACGGAAAATTCCGGCTGTCCTTGACGCGGTTTCGGACTATACCCTGAGCATCCGAGACACCAAGCGAGGCACTTATGGGCATGCTCCAGGCCGGCGTCATTCCGGTGACACCCTTCCAGCAGAACTGCACGATCTTCTTCGATCCCGAGACCAAGGAAGGCGTCGTCGTCGATCCCGGCGGCGACGTGCCGCTGATCCTGCAGGCGATCGCGCAAAACGGCTTGATCATCAAGGAGATCTGGCTGACGCACGGCCATCGCGACCATGCCGGCGGCGCCAGCGAGCTGAAGGAAGCCCTGGACATAGACGTGGTCGGCCCGCATCAGGACGACCTGCCGCTGCTGCAGCGGATCGAGACCCAGGCCGAAAAATACGGCATATCGGGATTGCGCAACGTCCTACCCGACCGCTGGCTGAAGGATGGCGACAAGATCTCTTTCGGCGAGCACGAATTCGAGGTCTATCATGCGCCCGGTCATGCCCCCGGCCACGTCATCTATTTCAACCGGGCGCAGAATTTCGCCCATCTCGGCGACGTGCTCTTCAACGGCTCGATCGGCCGCACCGACCTGCCGGGCGGCAATCATCAACAGCTTCTCGATTCGATCCGCGACAAGGTGCTGCCGCTCGGCGACGACGTCGGCTTCATCTGTGGCCATGGCCCCGGCCGCCGCATCGGCGATGAACGGCGCAGCAATCCATTTTTGCAGGAAATCAGAACCGGCTGAGCGTTCGGCGCGGGCTCACATCATCTTCCGGCCGTTCGGCACCGGCTGCTCGACATCAGCAAGCACGATCGCGCCGTTCTCGTCCTCGAATCCCAGCGTCAGAACTTCCGAGCGGAACGGCCCGATCTGGCGCGGCGGAAAGTTGACGACACCAAGCACCTGCCTGCCGATCAGACTTTCCGGCGTGTAATGCACGGTAATCTGGGCCGAGGATTTCTTCGTGCCGATCTCGGGACCGAAATCGATGACCAGCTTGATCGCCGGCTTGCGCGCTTCCGGAAAGGGACTGGCTTCGATGATCGTGCCGACACGAATGTCGACGCGCTCGAAATCGGCGTAGGCAATCTCCTCGGCCATATCGTCTCCGCTAGCGCGTCATTCCTTTGCGAAAATCGAGATCGATTTTCGCAAAGGAATGACGCGCATTCAAAATGTTAGAGCGTCCTTGGCGCGTCTTTGACGCGCGGCGCTCTAGCCGGCCAGTTCTTCGGCCCGCTTGCGCGCCGCCGCCAGTGCTGCGTCGAACAGAGGCTGCATGCCGTTTTCGGCCATCAGCACGGCAAGTGCGGCCGCCGTCGTGCCGCCGGGAGAGGTCACATTCTGCCGCAGCCGCGAAGCGTCGTCGGGGGACTGGTGCAAAAGTTCACCAGCCCCCGCGACTGTTTCCCGCGCAAGACGCATGGCGAGGTCCGCCTGCAGGCCGAGTTTACGGCCTGCCTCCGCCATGCATTCGACGAGATAGAACACATAGGCAGGACCGCTGCCCGAAAGCGCCGTCACGGCATCGATATCTGCCTCTGCAGGCACCCATTCCACAGGACCCGAGACGCTGAGAAGAGAATGGACACGCTCGCGCTGCTGAGTGCTGACCGCTGAATTGGCAAAGGCGCCGGTGACGCCGCGCCCGACCATGGCCGGCGTGTTCGGCATAGCCCGCACCATGGCGGCTTTGCCCAGATGTTTCTCGAGAAAGCCAAGCGTCTTGCCGGCAGCCACAGAGACGACGACCGTTTCCGGCCCGACGGCAGTTTTCACCGCCGGCAGCACCGTCTCCATCACCTGCGGCTTGACCGCGAGAAACAGCACTCCTGCCTTCAAATCCGCCGGAGCGGCGACAACATGGGTCGCGCCGGCCTCGCTAATCGTCGCCAGCATCGCCGACGACGGGCCGGGATCGACGACAAGGACGGCAGAGCCCGGCACGCCGCTTTTCAGCCAGCCGGAGAGCATTGCCCCGCCCATGTTTCCGGCGCCGATCAGGACGACGGGATTTGTCGAGGAGAAAGCGTTCGCGGGCATCTTATGCCTCGCCGACAGTTTCGAACAACACGGCTTCCATCGCCTTCGTCGCTTCCATGCCGGACCAGACGACGAACTGGAATGCCTGGAAATAGGCTTCGCAGGTATCGAGCGCGCTGGAGAGCAGCACTTCCACCTGGCGGTTGGTGGGCTCCGCACCGCCGGCAAGCAACAGCGACTGGCGGAAGATGACGACATCTTCCTGGCGCCAGAGGTCGAAATGCCCCATCAGCACCTGCCCGTTGATCGCCGAGAGCAGCTTGACCACCTCGTTGACCCTGATGTCGGGAACTTTGATATCGAAGGCGCAGCCAAGGTGCAGCGCCTCGAATTCCTCCATCCAGGAGAAGGAGACGTGGTAGTCCGTCCAGCGTCCCTCGACCGTCATCGCGATCTCGTCCTCGCCGGACCGTTCGAACGACCAGTCGTTGTTGGAGGCAACGTACTCGATCATATCGACCGGGTTCGACTGACGCTCGACTTCCAATTCCATCAGGTTCATGCAGCACCTTCTTGACCGGAACGAATGCGACCTAACTTTGTGTACGCACACAAGAAAGACACACGCAAATACCGGAACCACCACTCGGATGATCGTTGAACCGCTGCCAGACTTAACGCAGATAACCTGCCCGGAGCTTACCAAGTCGCTTCGAATCATCATTTAAAATCAGTGTATAATGCGCCTTGCCCCCTGCCAGCCCCCTGAGGGGAAAATAGGCCGGACCACTGTGGAAAGGCTCTTCGAAATTCAATTCAGAAGGGAGAATAAGCGACTCTGCGAATTGGCTTTTTTGGCAGTGTCCACAGGTGGAAAAACTCACCTGAATTTTTTTGTGACGGATGCGGCGTGTGGCATGAAGGCAACGCCGTATCTGCGTCATATCGGGACTTTCAGCCATGTCGCGCAAAACTGTTCAGCGGCTTTGCGCGACATGCGGGAAACCGAAGACCTGAAGCGCAAGGAGCGAATCTAAAAGACCGCGGCGGGCTTCAGTGCCCTTCGCCGGCAAGCCTCGCCTCGAGCGCCGCGATGCGGGCGGCAAGCGCCTCATTCTCATCGCGCGCCTTGATCGCCATCTCGCGCACGGCCTCGAACTCCTCGCGCTTGACGATATCCATGCTGTTCAGCCAACGCTCGGCCTGGGCGTTAAAGGCGGTTTCGATCTCCTTGCGGACGCCCTGGGCGGCACCAGCCGCATCGGTCATCAGCTTGGCGAACTCGTCCATGATGCGGTTCGTTCCGGTCGTCATGGCGTTTTTCTCCCTTCGCATGAGGTGAATTCAGCCCTTCGGGGCCTCAAGGATTGAGGTAGGGCTTCGCCATCCCCGATGCAAGCGCTTTGCATGGGAAACGCCCGCCGGAACCGGCCCGCCAAAGAGCCATCACGAACAATGGACTTGACCGTCCGGGATCGCAGCGGCATGTTCCGCGCAACCAAACAGGTGGGAAAACCTTGCCGACAGCAGCCAATCTCCTTGCCATCATGCCTTTTCCGGACATCGATCCGATTGCCTTTTCGATCGGCCCGCTGGCGATTCATTGGTACGGTCTCGCTTATGTCGCCGGCATCCTGCTCGGCTGGGCCTATGCGCGCCGTCTCGCCGCCAATGAAAGTCTCTGGCCCGGCAACGCCTCGCCGATGACACGGACGCAGCTCGACGATTTCATCGTTTGGGCGGCCCTTGGCGTCGTGCTTGGCGGTCGTCTCGGCTATATTTTCTTCTATGATCTCCCCGCCGTGCTGCGCAGTCCTGTCCGTGCGCTCGAGATCTGGAACGGCGGCATGTCCTTCCATGGCGGCCTGACCGGTACGACGATCGCCATGATAATCTTTGCCCGCCGCAACGGCATTCCGATCTGGAGCCTGTTCGACATCGTCGCCACGGTCGTTCCCTTCGGCCTCTTCTTCGGCCGCATCGCCAATTTCATCAACGGCGAGCTCTGGGGCCGGCTGACCGACGTGCCCTGGGCGGTGGTTTTCCCGACCGGCGGCCCTTTCGCCCGCCACCCGAGCCAGCTTTACGAAGCCGGCCTCGAAGGTATTGTCCTTCTGCTGGTGCTGGCCGCCCTGGTGTATGGCATGCGCGCGCTGAAAAGCCCCGGCTTCATCACCGGCGTCTTCGTCTGCGGTTATGCCCTGTCGCGCATCTTCGTCGAATTCTTCCGCGAGCCTGATGCCCAGCTCGGTTATCTCCTCGGCACGAACTGGCTGACCATGGGCATGGTGCTCTCCTCCCCGATGATCCTGCTCGGCCTCTGGGCAATGCTCAGGGCCCGCCGCCAGGCTGCGCTGCAGCTCTGAAAACGGCAGGACGCGCGATATGACCACCGCTCTAGGCGAAAAGATCAAGGCGATCATCCAGGCCAATGGCCCGATCAGCGTCACCGATTATTTCTCGCTCTGCCTGGCCGATCCCGAACACGGCTATTACCGCACCCGCGAACCCTTCGGCCGTTCGGGCGATTTCGTGACCGCGCCCGAGGTCAGCCAGATCTTCGGCGAAATGATCGGCGTCTTCATCGTCCATGCCTGGCAGCGCCACGGCACGCCGGCGGGCGTCCGTCTCGTCGAGATCGGCCCCGGCCGCGGCACCATGATGGCCGACATGCTGCGCGTTATCTCCCGCATCGCCCCGCCGCTGCTTGATGCCATGACCGTGCATCTCGTCGAAACCAGCGAGCGCCTGCGTGATGTCCAGAGCCAGACGCTCGAAGCTTATGGCGAAAAGATCGCCTGGCACGACGGCTTCGATGAAGTCCCGCCAGGCTTCACGCTGATCGCCGCCAACGAATTGTTCGACGCCATCCCGATCCGCCAGTTCGTCCGCATGCCGACGGGTTTTCGCGAGCGCATGATCGGCATTGATGCTGATGGCGAACTGACCTTCGCCGCCGGCGTCGCCGGCCTCGATCCGGCACTTCTGCCCGAACCGGTGCAGAACCTGCCGCTCGGCACGCTCTTCGAGATCTCGCCTGCCCGCCAGGCTGTCATGATCGCGATTTGCGAGCGGCTGCGCGCCTTCGGCGGCACGGCGCTCGCAATCGATTACGGCCATCTCGTCACCGGTTTCGGCGATACGCTGCAGGCCGTGCGCATGCATGAATTCGATCCGCCGCTCGCTCATCCCGGTGAAGCCGATCTGACGAGCCACGTTGACTTCCAGCAGCTCGCCGAAACCGCACTTGCGGCCGGCGTCCATCTGAACGGCGCCCTGCATCAGGGTGATTTTCTGGCCGGCCTCGGCATCCTCGAACGTGCCGCCGCCCTCGGCCACGACCGCGAGCCGCAAACCCAGCAGGTCATCCAGGCGGCAGTCGACAGGCTCGCCGGCGCCGGTGAAGGCCGGATGGGCGAACTCTTCAAGGTGATGGCGGTCTCTCATCCCGCGGTCGACCTCATGCCCTTTCGCCCGGTGGATTGACAGGGCGCACGCGGCTGGTTCAACATCCGCGCGAACAAGAACTTGAAGCGCGCCGCCTGTGCGATGCGCTTGGGATAATAACAAACCCCTTAAAAAAACCCCGGAATCACAGATGCAGGACGCGGCCTCTCCCGCACCAATCGAAAGCGCGCTGCTGAACGAAGCAGCAGGCGGCACTATCCGCCACGGTTATTTCACCCGCGCCGGCGGCGTGTCCGAAGGGCTGTATCGCGGCCTCAATGTCGGCCTCGGCTCCCACGACGAACGCGACAAGGTCCTGGAAAACCGCCGCCGCGTCGCCGCCTGGTTCGACCTGCCGGTCGAGCGGCTGGCGACTGTGCATCAGGTCCATTCCCCTGATGTCGTGACCATCGATGCCGATTACGACGGCGCCCGCCCCGAGGCGGATGCGATGGTAACCCGCACCCCCGGCATCGTGCTTGGCGTGCTTGCCGCTGATTGCGGCCCGATCCTGTTCGCCGACCCGGACAATCGCGTCGTCGGCGCCGCCCACGCCGGCTGGAAGGGCGCGCTGACGGGCGTGCTCGAAAATACCATCGCTGCCATGGAAGCGTTGGGGGCGGACCGCGGGCGCATTGTCGCCTGCCTCGGCCCCTCGATCAGCCAGGCAAGCTATGAGGTCGGGCCTGAGTTCGTCGAGCGTTTCGTCGTCGGGAACCCGGAAGATGCGCGTTTTTTCGTGCCTTCCGCAACCTCCGGCCACGCCATGTTCGACCTGCCGGCGCTGACCGTCGACCGGCTGACGAAAGCCGGCGTGCGGGCCGAAAGCCTCGGCCTCTGCACCTATCCGGACAGCGAGCGCTTCTTTTCCTACCGCAGGACGACACATCGCAAGGAGCCGGACTACGGCCGGCAGATTTCCGCGATATCAATCAGGGAGACGTGAGCAGAATGGCACTGCACTTCGAAAAGGCCGAATTCGCAAGCCGGCTTGCGCGCCTCACCGAGAAGATGAAGGAGGAAAAGCTCGACGCCCTGCTGCTCTTCGCCCAGGAGAGCATGTACTGGCTGACCGGCTACGACACCTTCGGCTACTGCTTTTTCCAGACGCTGGTCGTCAAGAGCGACGGCACCATGGCGCTGCTGACCCGCTCGGCCGATCTTCGCCAGGCCAGGCACACCTCGATCCTCGAGGACATCCATATCTGGGTCGACCGGGTCAATGCCGATCCGACGCTTGACCTGAAGAACCTGCTGGTCGAGATGGATCTGCTCGGCGCCCGCATCGGCGTCGAATATGACACGCACGGCATGACCGGCCGTATCTCGCGCCTGCTCGACGCGCAGCTGACCACCTTCGGCCAGATCACCGACGCTTCCTACCTCGTCAGTCGCCTGCGCCTTGTCAAAAGCCCGACCGAGGTCGCCTATGTCGAGCGCGCCGCCGTTCTCGCCGACGATGCGCTCGACGCCGCGATCCGGCTGACGAAGCCCGGCGCCGACGAGGCCGATATCCTCGCCGCCATGCAGGGCGCGATCTTTTCCGGCGGCGGCGACTATCCTGCCAACGAGTTCATCATCGGCTCCGGCGCCGATGCCCTGCTTTGCCGTTACAAGGCCGGCCGCCGCAAGCTCGACGCCAGCGACCAGCTGACGCTCGAATGGGCCGGCGCTTACGCGCATTACCACGCCGCCATGATGCGCACGATCGTCATCGGCGAGCCGATGCAACGCCACCGCGAACTCTATAATGCCTGCCGCGAAACCATCGAGGCGATCGAGACGGTGCTGAAGCCGGGCAACAGCTTCGGCGACGTCTTCGACATGCATGCCAGGATCATGGACGAACGCGGCCTTGCCCGCCACCGGCTGAACGCCTGCGGTTATTCGCTCGGCGCCCGCTTCTCGCCCTCCTGGATGGAGCATCAGATGTTCCATGTCGGCAATCCGCAGCCGATCGAGCCGAACATGTCGCTCTTCGTGCACATGATCATCGCCGATTCCGACACGGGCACGGCGATGACGCTCGGCCAGACCTATCTGACGACGGCGGATGCGCCGCGCGCGCTCTCCCGCCATCCGCTCGATTTCATCGGTCTTTGACCGATGAGAATCCGGAATTGACAGACATCAGCCGCCGCCCGCATAAATTCGGGCGGGGCTGATGCGAATGTGGGAAGGACGGATCAAGGGATGACGCGAGCTGCGATTGTGCCCACGCTCCTGGTCTTCGCGGCCCTGCTGACCGCCTGCAACACCACCGATGCGCTGACGCCGCAGGTCGATATCGGCGATTCCTCCGCGCGCGCGTCGTCGAGCCCGGTGACGCAGAGCGAGGCAGAGCGTATGGCGGGTTCCCGCCAGCGGGTCTTCGCCCAAAGCTCCCAGCCGAACGGCTACCATCCAGCTTACGATCAGTCGCAGCAGGCCTATCGGCCGGGCACCGGCGCGCCGCCGACGACGATGCAGGAGCAGGCAGACGCCCTGTCGAGGAGCAGTTCCTCGCCGGCCGCCTCCGCCCCGATCGAGGAACAATCGCTGCCGCCGCCGGCTTCCAGCGGTGAGTTTCCCGCACAACCGGCTCAGCCGCCCGCCGGAGAACAGCCGCAGCAGACCGCCGCCCTCAACACCGGCGCCTCCTCTGCGCGCGGCAACACCGTGCGCTTCCTGCCGATCATCGGCGCGCCGGTTCAGGCGGTGACCCCGCTGTCGCGTCAGCTCGGCGCCGAGGCGCGCGCGCACGGCCTTTCCATCAAGAGCTCGACCGATGCGAGCAGCGATTACATTCTCAAAGGTTACCTCTCCGCCTTCAGCGACGACGGCAAGGTCACAGTCGTCTATGTCTGGGACATTCTCGACAGCGCCGGCGGCCGCCTGCACCGCATCCAGGGGCAGGAAAGCGTGCCGACGGCAGCGGCCGATCCCTGGGCCGGCGTTCCTGCCTCGGTGATGCAGCAGATCGCCTCGAAAACCATCGCGGAATTCTCCTCCTGGCGGCAGACGCGGGGCGGTTAGTCACAAACTTTTTGCAAATATCAAAGCCTGTGGCGCCTTTGCCCTTGCATTCACGGGGAAGCTGGCTAAAAAGCGCGGCTATCAGCGCATAACAGGCGGACCAAAATGAAGGTTTTCGCAGGCAATTCGAACCGGCAACTCGCCGAAGCGATCTGCACCTATCTCAACGTTCCCTTGGGGAGAGCCAGTGTTCGAAGGTTTGCCGATCAGGAAATCTTCGTGGAAATCCAGGAAAATGTGCGCGGCGAGGACGTTTTCCTCGTGCAGCCCACCGCCTTCCCTGCCAACGACCACCTGATGGAACTGCTGATCATGATCGACGCGATGCGTCGTTCTTCAGCCCGTCGCATCACGGCCGTGCTTCCCTATTTCGGCTATGCGCGTCAGGACCGTCGCGCCTCGGGCCGCACACCGATCTCCGCCAAGCTGGTCGCAAACCTCATTACCGAAGCCGGCGCAGACCGCGTCATGACGCTCGATCTCCATGCCGGGCAGATCCAGGGCTTCTTCGATATACCCACAGACAATCTCTTCGCCCTGCCTGTGCTGACGCGCGACATCAAGAGCCATTACGACCTCAGCAACGTCATGGTCGTCTCGCCGGATGTCGGCGGCGTGGTGCGTGCCCGCGCGCTTGCCAAGCGGCTGGACTGTCTTCTGGCCATCGTCGACAAGCGTCGCGATCGGCCAGGTGAATCCGAAGTGATGAACATCATCGGCGACATCACCGGCAAGGACTGCCTGCTGATCGACGACATCGTCGATTCCGGCGGCACGCTCTGCAACGCCGCCGACGCGATGCTGGCCAAGGGCGCAGCCAGCGTCACCGCCTATATCACCCACGGCGTCCTATCCGGCGGCGCGGTCACCCGCGTCACCTCCTCCAAGCTTCGCGAACTCGTCATCACGGATTCGATCCAGCCGACCACGGCGGTGCTCTCGGCACATAATATCCGCATCGTGACGACGGCGCCGCTGATCGGCGAAGCCATCAGCCGAACGGCCCAGGAAGAGTCCGTCTCCAGCCTCTTCGATTAAAAGGAGCCGGCATTCGACCGGCTCTCGCATCAGATGGGCACAAATCAGTAGAAAATTGTCGCCCTAAGAGGTCGCCGCCTGCCCCTCATCCGGCTGCCGCCACCTTCTCCCCGCACGCGGGGCGAAGGGATATTGCCGAACCGGCTTTCCGTACCCTCGACGCTGCGTTTGGCCTCCCCGTTTTACGGGGGTCAGAAGGACGGGTCGAGACCAGCGGCTCGATCCCCGGTCGGGCTAGGGCGATGGCAGCCGTCGGCGCGAACCCGACAGCAGTGGCACAAGGCCGAGGATGACGCCGGGTAAAGAACGGAGTTGGTCAACAAGCTGAAGCCGACACAAGGCCGGCCTCTTTTATTTCTTATCCCGATTGATAACGCTCAAGGCTGCTGCGGCGGCGCAGGTACCGCGTCCTCACCCTGATCCGGTTCCTGCTCCGGGTCTGGCACCAGCCCCTGATCTTGATCCGGGCCGTCCGCTTCCTTGACCACCTGTCCGTTGACGGAGATCGCGCCGTCGCGGCTGATGCTGATATCCCAGCGCGAGCGGCCATCGGTATCGGTCTTTGCGAAGCCCTTCACCATCATGATGCCGAAGGAAACCTGGTTGAGATCAGGATCCGTTTTGGCAAGCTCCTGAACCGCGGCGATCGTTTTGTCGAGATCGCGGGCAAGGATGGTCGCCTCCATCGAATAGTCCTTCTCGGTGTCGACCCGTCCCTCGATCTTGCCGGTCACGTCGATGTCGTAGACATTCGACTTGGCGCTGATCTTCGGAAACTCGACCGTGACCCGGCCGTCGCGGAAGAGCTTCTTGCCCATCTCCTCGCCGCTCGCCTCCGGCGCATTTTCCTTGAAATCCATCGCCATCAAGGCATCGCCAAAGCTGGCAAAGTCCAGATTCGGCACGGCAAGCTGCAGATCGAAGCTGGTCGGCATGAATGTCGAATAGCTTGGCGGCATCAGCGGACTGTCGAGGCTGATGTCATGCGCATTCATGCCGAAGCCGAAACGCATCGCGTCGCTCGGCCCGTCCATGGCCACGTTATAGCCGAACTGCTTGACGCCGCCATTGCCCATCTGAGTGCTGACGGTCAGGTTGTTGACACCGATCGTCTCGCTGAACGAGGCAAGAAGCGGGAAAGATTCCTTGAGTATCCCCTTCACCTTGGCGCTGTTTTCGGGGCTCAGCTCCTTCTCGTCGGCATGATCGAGAATGAAGAAGACCATCTCGCGGATCTGCTTGGCCGGCAGAGCGTTTATCTTGGCTTCGACATCAATCGAGTCGGCACGGATTTCAACGGGCGGCATTTGCGCGCCGGAAACCTGCTCGACGAAAGTCGACGCCGAGCCGCTGCCGACGATATCAATACGCCCGTTGCCGCCGGCACTGTCGGTCGAACTCAGCTTCTGATCCATGCTGGCGATGCTGGCGCTGACTTCTTCGGTCTCGGACTTGCTGGTGAGCTTGATGTCCTTGGCCGTGGCGGTGCTGGAGCGCAGATAGCTGATCGCCGGATCGAAGACTCCGGCATAGACAAGCGAAGCGATGGAATAGGAGAAATCCGTCGGCTTTTCGTCGGGTCCTTTGAAATGACCGGAGACATCGAACTTATTGTCGCCTTCGATGTTCCAGAGGCCGCTGTCGAGCGGTGTGGCAAAGGTCGAGAACGGCGTCAATCCGTTGATGGTGAATTTAGAAGGGTCAGCTTTGGAAAGCAGCTTTGCCAGATCGTAGATGATTTCGTAGCGTGTGCCCGTCGGATTGACGGTGATCAGGCCGCTCTTTGCCAGATCCTCGGGAAGCAGCTTCGTCAGGTTGCCCTTGAGCGCATCGGCGCCGTTCTGGTTGATCTCGACACCCTGGGCGGTGGTGACAAGGCAAAGTGCCAGCAAGCTCGTTGCCGTGACAAGTTTAAGACGCATAGTCCGATTTCTCCTCAGCCGCTTTTTTGATTGCGGCATCCAAAGAGGGGAAGCGCGCCGATGTCAACCTCAGCTATAGCGGGACTGCTGATTTCGCCGCTTTGCGGGGCTGCGAAATTCGCAGCAGGCGCAAACATCGCCTTCCCGAACGCGGCATTCGGCTTGCCAGAAACAAGCCTGATCCGCAACTTGCGTTTCCGAGCGACTTATAATATAGGCCACCGGTCCGTGTAGACACCCTTGGAGGCAACGCGGATGAGGATGGGGAAACCCGCCTCCGGTTCGACGGAACAAGGCTTTTGCCCGCCGCCGAACTCTCCAAATAACCTCGAAAGGAATAGCCATGAGCCAGGAAACTTACGAGCTCAAGGCCGAGGCGCGCGAACGGGTTGGTAAGGGGTCCGCCCGTGAACTTCGCCGCAACGGTTTGATTCCCGCTGTCATCTATGGTGACAAGCAGGCCCCCATTTCCATCGCTCTCAACACCAATGAGGTGACGAAGCGCATTCATGCCGGTGGTTTCATGACCACCGTGGCGACGATCGAAGTCGACGGCAAGAAATACAAGGTTCTGCCGAAGGACTACCAGCTCGATCCGGTCCGTGACTTCACGATGCATGTCGATTTTCTGCGCGTCTCCGCCAATACCCAGGTGACCGTCGAAATCCCGGTTCACTTCATCAACGAAGAGAAGTCCCAGGGCCTCAAGGTCGGCGGCGTTCTGAACATCGTTCGCCATGAAGTCGAAGTTCATTGCCCGGCCGATGCGATCCCGGAATTCTTCAACGTTGACCTCAGCGGCAAGAAGATCGGCGACAGCATCCATATTTCGGAAGTCACTCTTCCGAAGGGCGTCACCACCGTGATCGACCGCGACTTCACGATCGCGACCATCATCGCTCCGGCTGCCGGCATCGATGAGAGCGCCGCGGAAGGCGAAGCCGAAGCCTGATCGCTTCGACATTTGTAAAGCATACGGCCCGCTTTCCCGTGAACTGGGAAGGCGGGCTTTTCGTTGCCCGGCAAGCCCCTGTTTCAGCAACATTTAACGTATTCATGAAAGCATGCTTCGTCAGCTGCAAAGAAGCCCGCCTTAGCGCGCGACAGCAGATAAGGGTGGGCCTGGGGGAGTAGACGGAACCATGAACAATTCCGTTGAGAACAGATTTTTTGGAATTGTTTGCGGAGCGCTGCTCGTTTTTGTCGCTCCCCTCTTTGTTCTCTTCCTTTTTCTTTCCTCGGAACGGGCCGACAAGGAAATACGCGATCACATTTCCGTTCTCCTTGTCGCCAATGCCCAGGCGCTGGCAAAGCCACTCTGGGACCTCGATGAGGAGAGTGTCACCCAGATCAGCGCGACGGTCGTTTCGCAAGGGGCCATCGTCAAGGTCGAGGTGCGTGATCAGTCGGGCCAGCTCGACATCAGTCAGTCCACCATTCCGCGCTCCTTCGACGGCAAGCTCGTGCAGGTGTCGCGCGCCATCATCTACAACACCGTCGACGGTCCGAAGAACCTCGGCAGCATCAGCGTCTACTATCCCGCGCTCGGTTTGTTTTCCGGTCTGAAGCAAGAAGAGGTCGTATTCATCTCGATCTTCATCTTCGCGGTTCTGGCGGTTTTCGGCACCGCGCTGATCGGCAACCGGTTCTTCGTCATCCAGCCGCTGATGCGGCTGACGGCAGCGATCGAGGCCACCCGGCAGCTCGGCTCCCGCCACCATGTCGACTGGCAGTCGAACGACGAGATGGGACGGCTTGCCCGCAGCTTCAACGAGATGCAGACAAAGCTCGAAAGCGAGGAGAAGGAGCTGAAGTTCGCCCATCGCCGCGCCACGGACATCTATAATCTGACGCCCGCCATGCTTTTTTCGCTCGACGAGGAAGACCGTATCACCGCCGTCAGCGATTACTGGCTGCTTGCCACCGGTTATAACCGCGCCGCCGTCATCGGCCGCAACTTCGCGGATCTCGTGACATCGACCACCCGCGACAAGTTCAAGCGCCGCCAGGCGGAAAGCGGCATTGCTGTCACCGTCAAGTTCGTCTGCCTGGACGGCCGCACCATGGACGTCCTCATCATGGAGTCGGAGGCGGAAGCCGGCGCTCACGACCGCCTCTCGCTGTCGGTCATGACCGATGTGACCGAACTCAAGGCATCTGAGGACCGCAACCACCGCCAGGCGATCACCGATCACCTGACCGGGTTGCTCAATCGCCAGGGCTTCGAAGCCGTCCTCGACAACAAGATCGCCGCCGCCGACGCGGCCGGCCAGGAGCTCGCCTGCCTCTTCGTCGATCTGGATCGCTTCAAGTGGATCAACGACAATATGGGCCATGCCGCCGGCGACATGGCGCTGATCGAGCTCGTCGAGCGCCTGAAGACCTATCTCGCTCCCTCCGATGAGGCGGCCCGTCTCGGCGGCGACGAATTTGCCATCCTGCTGCCGGCGAAGGATGCCGAAAAACGCGCCAGGATGATGTGCGAGCAGATCGCCTCGATCTTCGAAACGCCGTTTGCCCCCGACATGCATCTGAGTGCTTCCGTCGGCATCGCCATTTATCCGCATCATGCCGCAACCGCCGCCGAACTGCTGCAAAAATCGGATCTGGCAATGTATGCCAAGAAACGCGACGGCAAGAATGGCGCGCAGCTTTTCGACAACGCCATGCTCGACCGTGCCCGCAGCCGCGCCGAGATCGAGGCCAATATCGAATCCGGCCTCGTCGACAACTGGTTCGAGGCCTTCCTGCAGCCGATCGTCAATCTGAACGGCCGCGGTATTGCCGGTTTCGAAGCCCTGATGCGCCTCAACCATCCGCAGAAAGGCTTGATGCCGCCGGCCGAGATCATCAGCGTTGCCGAGGAGACAGGAAAAATCGTCCGCGTCGGCAATGTCATCATGGATAAGGCGATCGCCAATCTCGCGAAGATCTCCCGCATATCCGGCATGCAGGATAGCTATCTCGCCATCAACTTCTCGCCCCTGCAGTTCGAGCCGGCGCTGCCGGCCCGGCTTGCCGCCATCGTCGGTCGCCATGGCATCCATCCAGAGCGCATTGTTGTCGAGATCACCGAAGCCGTGCTGATGCACGACAATCCGCAGATCCGCATGATCGTCACCGAGCTTCGCCGCTTCGGTTGCCGTATCGCGCTCGATGATTTCGGCACCGGCTATTCGTCACTGAGCTACCTCAACCGCTTTCCTGTCGACATCATCAAGATCGACCAGTCCTTCACCCGCGCGATCAACGATGGCGACGATGACGTGCGCCAGAAGAGCCGCATGCTGATCGAAGGCATTACCACGCTCTCTCACAAGATGAACTGCACCGTCATCGCCGAGGGTATCGAGACCGAAGAGGAATGCCGCACGCTCCACCAGATGGGGCTTGATTATGGCCAGGGTTACCTCTTCCATCGTCCGAAACACGCAGCCGTACTCATCGAGGAACTGATGGCCTCGGAAGCGGCCGTCGCACGCGCCTCATGAACAAGGAGATGAGATGATGAAAAAGCTCCTGCTTCTCGCATGCCTGGCGCTGCCCTGCGCCGCCCATGCGCAAACGGTGACTTTCACCACTGAGGATTACGCCCCCTTCAATTATCGCGACGGCAAGGAGATCAAAGGCGCGACCGTCGACCAGGTCGAAAAGGTGATGGCCGCGATCGGCGTCGACTACACGATCGAGATCATGCCCTGGGCACGCGCCTTCAGCCTCGCCCGCACCGCACCGATGACCTGCGTCTTCGCGACCGCTCACAACAGCGCACGCGACCCCATGTTCAAATGGGTGGAGCCGCTGCTGATCGACCGCAACATCCTGATAACCCGCAAAGGCTCGGGCGTCACCGTCAGCAATCTGGACGAGGCGAAGAAATATACGATCGGCACGCAGCGCGAAGATTATACCGAGACGATCCTGAAGGAGAAGGGCTTCACCAAGCTCGATGTCGCCAGCGATTTCAACGCAACGCTGCGCAAGCTGCTCGGCGGGCGCATCGACATGATGCCGATCTCAGAACTTTATTTCGAAAAGCTGAAGGCCGACCAGCCGGTGGAAATGGTGACCGTGCTCTCCGCCCAACCGATGAGCATTGCCTGCGAGAAGAGCTTTCCGGACGATCTGCGCGCCAGAATGCAGGCGGCCCTCGACAAGCTGATCGCCGATGGCGACCAGAAGCAGATCTTCCAGAAATACGGCATGAACCTCTCGGAGTGACGCGGCCGGCGGGCTTGCCCTTTCCGCTTGACTTTGCTCTCGTTTCCGGGTGGTGAACGTGGGCAAAAGTTAAGCGAGGACGACAGGCCATGCTGATCATCGCGGGTCTCGGCAATCCCGGCGGCAAATACGCCGGCAACCGCCACAATATCGGCTTTATGGCCGTCGACGCCATTCATCGGCGCCACAGCTTTTCACCCTGGTCGAAAAAGTTCAGGGCCGAGATTGCCGAAGGCGAGCTCGGCGGCGAGAAGGTGCTGCTGATCAAGCCGCAGACCTTCATGAACCTCTCCGGCGAGGCCGTCGGCGAAGCGATGCGCTTCTACAAGCTCCAGCCCGCCGATCTTGTCGCGATCTATGACGAACTCGACCTTCCCGCGGGCAAGGCACGGCTGAAGACCGGCGGCGGCCATGGCGGCCATAACGGCATCAAGTCACTGGACGCCCATTGCGGCAAGGAGTACCGGCGGCTGCGCCTCGGCATCGGGCACCCCGGCATCAAGGAAATGGTGCAGAACCACGTGCTCGGCGATTTCGCCAAGGCTGACAAGGCTTGGCTGGAGCCGCTTCTCGATACCCTCGCCGACAATGCCGACATGCTGGTGCGAAACGAGGATTCGCAGCTGATGAACAAGATCGCGCTGGCACTTGGCGGCAAGGCCGAGGAGGAGAAGCCGCGGAAGGACAACAAGACGACCGAAAAGAAGCCGGCCGGCCAGTCGCATATACACCAGGCGCGCAATCACAATCAGCCGAAGGTGCTGGCCACCGGCCCAATGGCCGATATTCTGAAGAAGATGTTCGGCAACAAGGGGGAATGACGCCGGTGCCGGATCAGAACTTCGCCATCCGGCCGGCCGCCGCCGGCGACCTTCCCGGGCTGACCACCCTCTACCAGCATTTGAACCCGGCCGATCCGGTTCTCGACAAGCCCGTGGCCGAAGAGCTGTTCTCCACCGTCCTCGCCCAGCCCGGCATGATCGTATTCATTGGCTTTGCCGGCGATATCCCCGCCGCGACTGCCACCTTGATCGTCGTGCCGAACCTGACGCGCAACGGCGCCTCCTATGCGTTAATTGAAAACGTCGTCACCCACGCCGATCACCGCCAGCGCGGTTATGCCGGCGCGGTCATCAGTCACGCAGTGACTGAGGCTTGGAAGGCCGGCTGTTACAAGGTGATGCTGCTCACCGGCTCGAAGAACCCGGCGACGCTGCGCTTCTACGAAAATTGTGGTTTCGTGCGGGATAAGACCGGTTTTCAGATCCGCCGGCCCTAGAACAGGATGTCATGAGAAAACCGCTCACACTTTTCGGCATCATGCTCTGAAGCAAAACTTATTCCTCCGGCTCTGTCGTGAACATCAGCGGAAAGCCCATCTCCTTGGCGAGATCGATGCCCTCCTTGGCCTTGGTCTCGGCGATGTCCCTGGCGCAGACCACGACCACGCAGGAGCCGAGCTTGTGGGCGGTCATCATCACCCGATAGCCGGTCTCCTCGCTCATGCGGAAGACGGCCTTCAGGATCACGATGACGAACTCACGCGGGGTATAGTCGTCATTGACGAGGATGACCTTGTAGAGCTTCGGCTTGTCCAGCTTCGGCTTCACCTTGGTCTTCGGTTTCAGGGCAACGTCATTGTCACTCATCGGAAAATCCACCCGTCGATGACATGGTCAGGAATCTTCAAAACAACTAATCATTGTCGATGACGAATTTTCGACGGTCCACGGTCGCTGCCTCCACCAATCAGGAGGAAAAGCCCGCTGGCTTGAGACCGGCACGGCTATTGCGGCCAGGCAAGAGCAATCTGACAAAATCCGCAATGCATCGAAACCGAAATCGCCCTCCAAAATAGGCCGCCACCGTTCCGTGAGCAAGTGAGCAACGCTAAAAGCTCGCTAAGACTTGACCACATTGCTCCTTTATCCCATAGGCACCAGCAAGAAATTCAAGAACAGCAGGTTTTAGCCATGGGCTTCAAATGCGGCATCGTCGGTCTGCCGAACGTCGGCAAATCGACCCTCTTCAACGCGCTCACCAAGACGGCGGCCGCACAGGCGGCGAACTATCCCTTCTGCACCATCGAGCCGAACACCGGTGAAGTCGCCGTGCCCGATCCGCGCATGCGCAAGCTTGCCGACATCGCCAAGTCGAAAGAACTGATCCCGACCCGCATCTCCTTCGTCGACATCGCCGGCCTGGTGCGTGGCGCCTCGAAGGGTGAAGGCCTCGGCAACCAGTTCCTTGCCAATATCCGTGAAGTCGACGCCATCGTGCATGTGCTGCGTTGCTTTGAAGACAGCGACATCACCCATGTCGAGGGCCGCATCAATCCCGTCGCCGATGCCGAGACCATCGAGACCGAGCTGATGCTCGCCGACCTCGAAAGCCTCGAGCGCCGCACCGAGCAGACGCGCAAGCGCGCGACCAGCAAGGACAAGGAATCGATGGCGATGCTGCCGATCATGGAAGCGTCGCTGAAATTGCTCAACGAAGGCAAGCCGGTGCGCACGCTGCTGTCGACGCTGGATGCCGAGGAAATCGCCATCCTCAAGGGTCTCAATCTCCTGACCTCGCACCCGGTGCTCTATGTCTGCAACGTCGCCGAGGCCGAGGCTTCGACCGGCAACGAATTCACCGAGGCCGTCGCCGTCATGGCTCGGGAACAGGGTGCCGAAACCGTCGTCATCTCGGCGGCGATCGAGGCCGAGGTCGCTCAGCTTCCCGAGGATGAGGCCAAGGAATTCCTCTCCGCCCTCGACCTTGACGAAGCAGGCCTCGACCGGCTGATCCGCGCCGGATACAAGCTGCTCCACCTCATCACCTATTTCACCGTCGGCCCGAAGGAAACGCGTGCCTGGACGATCGAGCGCGGTACCAAGGCGCCGCAGGCCGCCGGCGTCATCCATTCGGATTTCGAGCGCGGCTTCATCCGCGCCAACACCATCGCCTATGACGATTACATCAAGTACAACGGCGAAGTCGGCGCCAAGGATGCCGGCAAGGCGCGTGACGAAGGCAAGGAATACGTCGTCCAGGACGGCGACGTTATCCACTTCCGTTTCAATACCTGATGCGAACAGGCTGCCGCCTCAACCCGGCGGCAGCCTGTTTGCAATTGCCGGCGGCAGGGCGCGCAGCACCAGTCGCCGAAGCGGCATCCAACCGGTGCCGATGATCAATACGATCGCGCCGACGACGATCAGCGTCGTGAAGATGTAGGTGTCGACCGTGGCGCTTCCCTGCCTGAAGACGCTGAAGATCGCAACGCCGAGCGACAGCAGCCCCGAGGTCACGAAGGCGCGCCGGTCGATGATGAGACCGATCAACATCAGCGCCGCCACCGTCGCAACGACCACGGGCGTCCGGGCCGACATGTTTGCCAGGTCGAAGATACGACCACCTTCTCCGAAAGACATGAGGGAAACGGTGCTGTAGAGCAGCGCCGGCGCTGCGCCGAGATGCAGCCAGAATGCAATATCCGAGCGCGTTGTCCGGCGCAGCCGGTCGCCGAAATCGAAATAGAGCGCCGTCGCGAAGAGGCCGAGCGCGCAAAGAAGGGAGATCGCAGCCAGCAGGGCGAGATGATCGACGAAAAATGCCGGATTGCCACTTAGCCATTGCACCAAGCGCAAAAGCAAGGTGAGCGCCAGGGCAAGCGTCGACATGATGGCCAGCGCCAGCGACAAGGGCACGCGATAGCGGGCATAGTAGACGGCGAGAAGGATCGGGAAACCGGCGACGAACTGCGTCAACTCTGCTCCGATTTCCGAGGTCCACGGTGTGAAGACGCGGGACATCAGCAAGAATGTCCAGCAGAACAGGGCGATCGTCAGGCTGACGGCCGGCAAAGCGAGCCGCTGGCGGCGCACCAGGATTTCCGAAAGCACGATGATAGCAGCCGGCACGGCATAAAGCGGCGCAAGGCCCCAGAGACCGATGAGCGCCACGACGACGCCGATGGTGATCAGCACGTCGTGAAACCCTCGCACGAAACGCGGCGTCTCCGTGTCTGACCATGCCTCTCCCTCGGCGGCGATTATAGGCTGAGGCCCGACGACGGCCACGCCGCGCTCGGTCAGGAAGGGCAGAAGCTGTCCGCCTGCCTCCGGCGAAATCAGCCCCTGGCGCGCCGCCTCGTCGAGTATCGACCTCAGTTCCGTCATGCCGGTTATCTCCCCGGAATCATTGAGCCCGCGCAGATGCTATTGTAAGCATTGTGCGCTGCATATGGCGGAGGAGAAAATGTCGGCAGAAAAGCTTACCTTCGAGGACTTCCAGCCCGGTCGACGCTTCGCCCTCGGCCCGAAGCTGGTGCTCGCCGAAGAGATCATCGAATTCGCACAGGAATTCGATCCGCAGCCGATGCATCTCGATGAGGCTGCCGGCCGCGCCAGCATCCTCGGCGGTCTCGCCGCCTCCGGCTGGCATACCTCCTCGATGCTGATGCGCATGATGGCCGACAGCTATATCCTGAACGCGCTCTGTGAGGGCGCGCCGGGCATCGACCTGATGGAATGGCGAAAGCCGGTGCTTTCAGGGGACACGCTGCAGGGTCACTCGACCGTGCTTGAAGCCCGCCCGATGCGCTCGCGCCCCGGCATGGGCATCGCCAAGTTCCGCCACGAGGTGGAAAACCAGCGTGGCGAACTCGTCTGCCTCTCGGAAAATTCGGTCATGATCCGCATGCGCCCGGAGATTGCAGCATGAGAATGTCCGAACTTTACCCCATCGGTGAAAAGGCCGAAATCGGCAGCTACACCTTCACCGAGGAAAACATCATCCGCTTCGCCGAGCGCTACGATCCGCAGCGTTTTCACGTCGACAAGGCAGCAGCCAAGGATACCCTCTTCGGCGGCCTTTGCGCTTCGGGCTGGCACACCACCGCCGCCTGGATGCGAACCTTCCTCGCCTTCTGGAAAAGCCAGAGCGTCGCGCTTTCGCAAAGGGGCCTGAAGGCGCCGAACCTCGGCCCTTCGCCGGGCTTCCAGAAACTGCAATGGCTGCGGCCGATCTTCCCGGGCGACGTCGTGACCTACTCCGTTGCCCTGCTCTCCAGCCGGCCGCTCGCATCGCGGCCGGGCTGGCACCTCAACACCATTCTCTGCGAGGGCGTCAATCAGAACGGCGAAGCCGTCATGCGCTTCGAAAGCGGCGTGCTCGAATTCGACTGAGGCCGCCGGCATCCGATATGGGCTTAGTGCCCGGAGAATTCGACCAGTGTGTGCACGACGACGCCGAGCTCTTCCAGCTTCTTGCGACCGCCGAGATCCGGCAGATCGATGACGAAGCAGGCACCGACCACCTCAGCGCCGATCTGTCGCAGCAGCTTGGTAGCGCCCACGGCCGTACCGCCGGTGGCGATCAGGTCATCGACAAGGATCACCTTCTCGCCGGGCTGCACCGCATCGCGATGCATCTCCATCTCGTCGACGCCATATTCCAGGCTGTAGGCGATGCGCACGGTCTCATGCGGCAGCTTGCCCTTCTTGCGGATCGGCACGAAGCCGGAGGAAAGCTGGTGCGCCACCGCACCGCCGAGAATGAAGCCGCGTGCCTCCATGCCGGCGATCTTGTCGATCTTCGTACCCGCATAGGGCTGCACGAGCTCATCGACGGCCCGGCGGAACGCCCGGGGGTTGCCGAGCAACGTGGTGATGTCGCGGAAGATGATGCCGGGCTTGGGATAGTCTGGAATGGAGCGGATGCTGGCTGCGAGTTCCGAAGTCGTATTCTTGTCCATGGAAAGTCCGTATCTACAAGCGCATGAAACCAGAGCATGATGCCGAAAAGTGCGAGCGGTTTTCGGACGACATCATGCTCGAACCATTAGTTTGGAACAGGATGGCGGCACCCTATCAATTGCCAGGGGCGGAACCAACAAAAAAGGCGGCCCTCAAGCCGCCTTTCAAAATTCAGGCAAGGAGCGCTCAATGCTCCTTGTTGGCGTAGACCGAGCGCTTCGTCAGGTAGATCAGCACCGTGAAGATCGCCAGGAAGACCATGACCATGAAACCGGTGCGCTTGCGCTCCTCGAGATGCGGCTCGGCAGCCCACATCAGGAAGGAGGAGACGTCCTTGGAATACTGGTCGACGGTCTGCGGCGCGCCGTCGTCATAGGTCACCTGGCCGTCCGATAGCGGCTTCGGCATGGCGAGGACGGCGGCGGCATGGAAATACGGGTTGTAATGTCCGCCCTGCGGCACCTGGAAGCCGGCCGGCGGCTCTTCATAGCCGGTCAGCAGCGCGTGGATATAATCCGGGCCGTTCTCCTGATACTGCGTGAAGATGTCGAAGACGAATTGCGGGAAGCCGCGCTCGACTTCGCGGGCCTTGGCGATCAGCGAAAAGTCAGGCGGAGCCGCGCCGTTGTTGGAAGCAGCAGCCGCCTCCGCATTGGCGAAAGGCGCCGGGAAGTGGTCGGAAGGGACCGCCTTGCGGGTAAACATCTCGCCCGCCGCATTCGGCCCGTCCTGGACTTCGTAATTCGCGGCGAAAGCCTTCACCTGCGCCTCGTTATAGCCGAGCTCGTCGAGCATGCGGAAAGGCACGAGGTTCATCGAATGGCAGGCGGAACAGACTTCGGTGTAGACCTTGAGGCCGCGCTGAAGCTGGGCCTTGTCGTAATGGCCGAACGGACCGGCGAAAGTCCATTCCTCCTCCTTCGGCTCCTTCAGCGGATAGTGCGGCGTCGCACCTTCCTCGTGATGGGCGGGTGCTGCTCCATTGGCGGGCGTCGCTTCCTGGGCCAAGGCTGCACTGCCGAGAACGGCAGCGACTGCGAGCGAAAGAATGCTTGCAACAAGCGTTTTCATATTTCTGTTTCCTTCCGCCGCTCGCTTACGCATTGGCCGCTGCATTGGCAGCAACTGTCTTGTTGCGCTTTTCGAGCACCGCTTCGGTGATCGAGTTCGGGATGCGGCGCGGTGTTTCCACCAAGCCGAGAACTGGCATCGCGACCAGGAAGAAAGCAAAGTAGAGAAGCGTGCAGATCTGTGAAATCGTGGTGAACAGGCCTTCCGCCGGTTGCGAGCCGAGCCAGCCGAGGATGATCGCATTGATCACGAACAGCCAGAAGAACAGCTTGTACCAGGGACGGTAGACGGCCGAGCGGACCTTGGAGGTGTCGAGCCAGGGCAGGAAGAACAGCACGATGATCGCGCCGAACATGACGAGCACGCCGCCGAGCTTGGAGTCGATCGGGCCGACGTTGAAGGTGATCGAGCGCAGCATTGCGTAGAACGGCAGGAAGTACCATTCCGGAACGATGTGGGCCGGCGTCTTCAACGGGTCTGCCGGGATGTAGTTGTCGGCATGGCCGAGGAAGTTCGGCAGGTAGAAGACGAAATAGGCATAGACCAGCAGGAAGACGGAGACGCCGAGCGCATCCTTCATCGTCGCATAAGGCGTGAAACGCACCGTGTCCGTCTTTGTCTTGACCTCGATGCCGGTCGGGTTCGTCTGGCCGGTGACGTGCAGCGCCCAGATGTGCAGAACGACGACGCCGGCGATCATGAAGGGCAGCAGGTAGTGCAGCGAGAAGAAGCGGTTCAGCGTCGGCTGATCGACGGCGAAGCCGCCAAGCAGGAACTGCTGGATCCATTCGCCGACCAGCGGAAAGGCCGAGAAGAAGCCGGTAATGACGGTCGCGCCCCAGAAGGACATCTGGCCCCAGGGCAGAACATAGCCCATGAAGCCGGTCGCCATCATCAGGAGGTAGATGACGACACCGAGGATCCAGAGGATTTCGCGCGGCGCCTTGTAGGAACCGTAATAGAGGCCGCGGGCAATGTGCAGGTAAACGGCAACGAAGAAGAAGGAAGCGCCGTTGGCATGCATATAGCGCAGCAGCCAGCCGTGGTTGACGTCACGCATGATCTTTTCAACAGAGTTGAAGGCCAGCGACGTGTCGGCGGCATAATGCATGGCGAGCGTAACGCCTGTCAGGATCTGTACGATCAGCATGACGGCGAGCATGGCGCCGAAGGTATAGGCATAGTTCAGGTTTCTCGGAACCGGATATGCAATGAAGCTGTCATAGACCATGCGCGGCAAAGGCAGGCGCGCATCGACCCATTTCTCAAGGCCGGTTGATGGCTCGTAGCTGGAATGGCCACTCATTAATCAGTCTCCCCTCAACCGATCTTGATCTTGGTATCGGATATAAATGAAAAGGTCGGAATCGCCAGATTCTGCGGCGCAGGACCCTTACGGATGCGGCCGGCCGTATCGTAGACCGAGCCATGGCAGGGACAGAACCAACCATTATATTCGCCGGCCTGGCCGAGCGGAACGCAGCCGAGATGAGTGCAGGTGCCGACCATGACGATCCAGTTTTCTTTGTCCTTGCCGCCTGAACGGTCAACGCCCGTTGCCTGAGCCTCCGGCGGCAGGTTGGCATTGCGGGCGACCGGATCCTTGAGATCCGCCAGCGGAACATCGGCGGCGGCCTTCACTTCTTCAGGCGTACGGTTACGAATGAAGATCGGCTTGCCGCGCCACTTGACCGTCAGTGACATGCCGGGCTCGAGGCTCGCAACATCGACTTCGATGGAGGCCAGTGCCAGCGTCGACGCATCCGGCCGCATCTGGTCGACGAACGGCCAGGCAACCGCGACGGCGCCGACAGCGCCCGCCATACCAGTGGTGAGATAAAGGAAATCACGGCGAGTAGGCTCTGTCGAAGCCTCGCTTGTCGTTACGTGTTCGCTCACGGCCTAACCATCCTCTGCGCAATTATTGCGGAATTCCGCCCTGCCCCCTCTGCCGGCGAATCGATCTGGACACAATTCGGCCATAGATTCCCCGGCAATCCGGCGCGTTCTAAGCTTGATCGCAAATTATGTCCAGCCTTGGCAAGGGGACGAGGGCACAATGTCGCGGGAATTTCCGATGAATTTTTTAAGGCAAACACAAGCTTGCCCCCATGTTGCATTGCAACAAAAAAGCCGCCGTGATAGGCGCAGTCGCAACGACGCCATCGAGCTGGACCGGAGCGGATGAGAGACACGATTTTTTGCGTATTCAGCGTCCTCACGACCCTTGTTCTCACCATCATCTCATTGCGTTACGTCAAAGATTTCTATCTGCTTTCCTTCTTCTACAGCTTCCAGGTCCATCTGGCGGCAGCTGCAGCGGCCGCCTCCGTCGCAGCCCTTCTCGTCAAACGGCACTGGTATGCGCTGCTGACGCTCGGCGTATCCGTGGTCCTTGCCGTCCACGGCGTCGTGATGATGCGCGAGTTCGTCGAGCCGGCTGTCGATCAAAGCCGTCCGGCCCTCTTCAAGCTGATGTCCTTCAATATCGAGAATGATAATTTCGCCAACGGCGCCGATATCGCCGGCATGGTGATCGCCTCAGGCGCCGACGTCGTCAGCATCCTGGAGGCCGAGCCGCTGCTGTCGGAATTGCCTCGGCTGTTGAAGACTTACCCCTATTACATCGGCTGCGGTGTCGGCATGCAGGAATGCGACACGCTGGTGCTGTCGAAGCGACCGCTCATCGAACCCCGCATCCGCAACCTCGGGCTGCTCTGGCGCAACCGGCTGACGATCTCGACGATCGATTTCGACGGTCAGAAGGTCAATTTCCTCGCCGCGCACCTGACCAAGCCCTATTACGACGAATTCCACGGCTTGGAAATCGAAGACCTCGCGGATATTATTCCGTCCTTGCCGGGACCGCTCGTCCTTGCCGGCGATTTCAACACGTCGATTCTGGCGCCCGACGTGCAGTATCTGATGCGCAGCCAAGGTCTGGGGACGGTCTCACTGGAGCCGGCGACATGGCCGATCGCGGCAGGCGCCTTCGGCATTCCGATCGATCACGTCTTCAGCCGGGCGCCTCTACGGCTGAAGTCGGTCCGCCGGATCGAGAACAGCTTCGGTTCAAATCATTTTGGCCTCATGGCGGAATTCGCCGTCGACCCTTGAGACCGCATCCTCGTCCGCCGCGAGGAAGCCGCCGGACTGGCGCGCCCAGAGCTCGGCATAGAGCCCGCCGCGACGAAGCAATTGATCGTGGCTGCCCTCCTCGATGATGCGGCCGAGATCGACGACGATCAGCCGGTCGAGTGCTGCAATCGTCGACAGCCGATGGGCGATCGCAAGCACGGTCTTGCCCTCCATGATCCGGTGGAGATTGGACTGGATCGCTTCCTCCACTTCCGAATCGAGCGCCGACGTCGCTTCGTCGAGGACGAGAATCGGCGCGTCCTTCAGCATGACGCGGGCAATGGCGATGCGCTGCCGCTGCCCGCCTGACAGTTTAACGCCGCGTTCGCCGACATGCGCATCGAAACCTCTGCGCCCCTGCTGATCCTGCAGGCGCTCGATGAAGTCGATGGCTTCGGCGCGCCTGGCTGCCTCGACCAACCGCTCCTCACCGGCATCCGGCCGTCCGAACAGGATATTATCGCGCACCGAACGATGCAGCAGCGAGGTGTCCTGGCTGACGACGCCGATCTGCATCCTGAGCGATTCCTGCGTCACGGCTGCAATATCCTGGCCGTCGATGAGAATGCGGCCATCCTGAATGTCGTAGAGGCGCAGCAGCAGGTTCATCAGCGTCGATTTCCCCGCGCCCGAACGGCCGACGATCCCGACCTTTTCGCCGGGGTGGATTGTCAGGGAGAAATTCTCGACGACCGGCAGGTGACCCTTGCCGTAGCGGAAGGAAACATTGTCGAAGCGGATGCCGGGCTGGCGGATCACCAGGCTCTTCGCATCCGGCCGATCGACCAGCCCCAGCGGTTGAGAGATCAGCTCGGCGGCGTTCTGGATGGTGCCGAGATTGCGCATGATGCCGTTGAACTGCGTCATCAGCCGCCCGAGCAGGAAATTCAGCCTGAGCACCAGCGCCAGCGAGAAGGCCACGGCTCCGGAGCTCACCATGCCGCGCAGCCAGAGATCGACGCTCAGCCCCGCCATCGTCACGATCATCAGGCCGGAGAGCAACGCCATGGAGGCCCTGACGCCGGTGATGAAGCGGGTGAAGCGCAGCACCGTATCCTGATAGATATCGAAGCCCTGCCGCATATAGCGGTCGCTTTCCTCGTCGCGGGCAAACAGTTTCAGCGTCTGCATATTGCTGTAGGAATCGACCATCCGCCCGTTCAGCATCGATCCGGCCTCCGCCGTTTCGCGGGAATGCTGGCGGATCCTTGGAACGAAGTGGCGGGCAAGCAGGCTGAAGGCGCCAAGCCAGAACAACACGACTGCGGCAAGGGAAAAGTCCAGCCGGGCAACAAGCACGAGCGTCGTCACCGCATAAATGCCGACGAACCAGACGCTTTCCATCAGCGAGGTGACGAGATCCCCGGTCGCCTGCCCGGCCGACCAGACCTTGGTAACGATGCGCCCGGAGAAATCGCTCTGGAAGAACGATAAAGACTGCCTCGAGACATGGAGATAGGATTGCCAACGTGCTAGATTATAGAAGCCCGGCGTGATCACCTGCTGATCGACGAGCGCGATCAGGAAGGCGACGACGAAACGCACGAGCCCGATGAGAGCGAGCATGCCGAACAGTTCGCCGCCATGGGCCGCCAGAAGACCGCTCCAGCCGGCGCCGGGCGTGATACTGCCGAGGATATCGACCAGCCGGCCGACGAACCAGAAAAGTGCCGCCTCGATTGCCGCCGATGTGCCGCCGAGAACGAGCATGGCGACGAAGGGCATCTTCGCCTGGCCGACATAGAACCGGATGAATCCGAGCGTCGAGCCCGGCGGCTGAAGATTGGCGCGCGGACGGAACGGATCGATCCAGGTTTCGAACAGGCGAAGGATGGGGCGCAGGAACATGGAAGCGATATAGGCGGATTGGGAGGAGCGGCAAAGGGAATGAAAAGCGGACTCAACCTTATATTTTGGTAATGATCGATAACATCGGCGGCATCGCCATTGATTACCCCCGAACCGGTCACAATCTGACGATACGATCGCGCTTCACCGGAGAGAAGGCCCATGGAAACGAAAATGCTCGATGCGCATATTCCGCTTCCGCTCGCGGAAAGGCTGGATGCCCTGGCTCTCGACCTGGCATTGCCGCGCGACGAAATCGTCACTGAGGCCGTTACCGCCTGGCTCGACCAGGAGGAGCGCCGCCGCATCGCCACGCTGCGCACACTCGCCGCCGCCAACACCATCATCCTCGTCGAACATGATCGCGTGATCGACTGGGCCGACAGTCTCTGAATAAATAGGCGCGGCCGCCAGCAGTCCTCAGCACCGCTGGCAGGCACAATGTAAAGCCAGGATAGGAATAAAGGCCCTCCCCGCTTCCGCCGGGAGGGCCTTTTATCATTCCGCCGCCACTTCCGCTTCCTCGGCGTGATCGGAGAGGAAGCCGCCGGACTGGCGGTTCCAGAGGTCGGCGTAGATGCCGCCGCTCCCGATCAGTTCGCTGTGCGAGCCGGCCTCGATGATCCGGCCCTTGTCGAGCACGATCAGTCGGTCCATCTCCGTCAGCGTCGACAGCCGGTGGGCGATCGCGATCACCGTCTTGCCCTCCATCAGGGCGAAGAGGTTTTCCTGGATCGCCGCCTCGACCTCCGAATCGAGCGCCGAGGTTGCCTCGTCGAGCACCAGGATCGGCGCGTCCTTCAGGAAGACGCGGGCGATCGCGATGCGCTGCCGCTGACCGCCGGAGAGCTTGACGCCGCGTTCGCCGACCTGCGCATCGAGCCCTTGGCGACCCTGCATGTCGACCAACCCTTCGACAAATTCCCAGGCATTCGCACGCTTGGCAGCCTCGATGATGTCGGCATCCGAGGCGTCGGGACGGCCATAGGCGATGTTGTCGCGGATCGAGCGATGCAGCAGCGACGTGTCCTGCGTCACCACGCCGATCAGCGAGCGCAGGCTTTCCTGCGAGACGCCGGCGATGTCCTGCCCGTCGATGGTGATGCGGCCGCCTTCCAGGTCGTAGAAGCGCAGCAGCAGGTTCATCAGCGTCGTCTTGCCGGCGCCGGAGCGGCCGACGAGGCCGACCTTCTCGCCCGCCTTGATGTCGAGCGACAGGTTGTCGATCACACCCTTGCTCTTGCCATAGTGGAAGCGGATGCGGTCGTAGTGGATCGCGCCCTTCTTCGCCGTCATCGAGGGGGCGTCCGGCTTGTCGACGATATCGTGCTGTTTGCTCATCATCTCCATGCCGTCATAGACCGTGCCGATATTCTCGAACAGCGCCGAGACTTCCCACATGATCCATTGCGACATGCCGTTTACGCGCATTGCAAGGCCGATGGCGATGGCGATCGCGCCGACCGAGATCGCCCCGTTCAGCCAGAACCAGATCGACATGCCCGAGACCACGAACAGCGCAACGCAGTTGTTCAGGTAGACGCTGATGTGGAAGAGCGTCACCTTGCGCATCTGCTTGTGCACTGTCTGCAGGAACTCGTCCATGCCTTCCTTGGCATAGACCTCCTCGCGGCCGGCATGTGAAAACAGCTTGACGGTGGCGATATTCGTATAGCTGTCGACCACGCGCCCCGTCATCATCGAGCGTGCATCAGCCTGCGCCGCAGCGATCTTGCGAAGCCGGGGCACGAAATAGGAGACGATGCCGATATAGACGGAGAGCCAGACGAGGATCGGGATCATCAGCCGCCAATCGGCAGCCGCGATAACGATGATCATCGTCAGGAAGTACGTCACGACATAGACGAAGACGTCGAGTATCTTCATCACCGTCTCACGCACCGCGAGCGAGGTCTGCATCACCTTGGTCGCCACACGCCCGGCAAACTCATTGGCGAAGAAGGTCATGCTGTGGCGCAGCAGGAAGCGATGCATCTGCCAGCGGGCGCTCATCGGATAATTGCCGAGCAGCATCTGGTGCATGATGAGGGAATCGAGGCCCGCCGTCAGAGGCAGGCCGATCAGCACCAGCGCCGCCATCCAGAAAAGCTTGTGGCCTTCCGTCTGCAGGAAGGTGGCGCGGTCGGCATTGGTCAGCCAGTCGACGATATCGCCGAGGAACTGGAAGAGCGCCACTTCGCCGACGGCGATCAGCGCCGTCAGCACGGCCATCAGGCAGAGCCAGGGCGCTGCCGGCTTGCTGTAGTGCCAGCAAAAGGCAAAGAGACCCTTCGGCGGAGCAACGGGCTCCTCGCTCGGAAAGGGATTGAGTCGCTGTTCGAACCAGCCAAACATGAAATTGCTCCGAAACGTCAGCGTTTCGGCTCCCGGCTTCGCGCCATCCCAGCGCCACGCAAGCACATATGGGAACCGAACGTTCAAGGGGCGAGGCTGAAGCAGCCGCACAATGGATCAAAAAGGGGATTCAAGAAGAAAAGCGCTCTAGCGGCGCCATGTCGCCCTAATCGGCATCACGGCGGGAAAGCGCATATCGAGCAAAATATTCATGACGGCCCTCCCTGCTGGCGATTGAAGATGTGCAGGGATAACGCGAAAATCGCGAAATTTCCAGCCCTATAATGGCGTAAATTGAACGTTTCTCGGCCAAAACGCGCCCTGTTGCGGCGAAATGGCAGTTGCTTTAGGTCTTGTCCGTTCAGCGAAATAAGCGGCGTGTGATGACCGACCTCAGATTGGCACTCTACCAGCCGGATATTCCGGGCAATACCGGCACGATCCTGCGTCTTGCCGCCTGCCTCGGCTTTGCGGTCGATCTGATCGAGCCCGCCGGCTTCGACGTTTCCGATCGCAACCTGAAACGATCCGGCATGGATTATATCGCCGCCGCCGCGCTGACCCGCCATGTCAACTGGGACCGTTTCGAGGCGTGGCGCGCCACGACCGGCCGCCGCCTGATCCTGGCCTCGACCAAGGCGGCCGATCGCTATACCGATCTGGTCTTCCGTTCGGACGATATTCTGCTTTTCGGGCGCGAAAGCGCCGGTGTGCCGGATCATGTACACGAGAGAGCCGATGCCCGCATCCTGATCCCGATGGTCGACGGCCAGCGTTCGATCAACGTCGCCGTCTCGGCTGCCATGATCGTCGGCGAAGCGATGCGCCAGACGGTCTGGGCATAATCGATATCGGCTCGACGCCACCACTATCGGCTCCCGAATATGTCGCAAAACGACGTTGCCAATCCGCCAAAGCGGCGTATATTTATTAGCCGGGCAATCAAAAAGATCGCATTGCTCCTACGATTCCAATCGCTTGGAACAGTCCAGATCTCGTTAGCTTCGCCTCTTTGGAAGGAAGAATAAAAACAAGAAAATGGATTCCACAATTATCATGATCAACCTGTTCGGTGCCGTGGCCTTGCTGCTGTTCGGCCTAGCGCAGGTGAAGGACGGTGTGTCCAGGGCCTTTGGCGCACGGCTGAGAACAGGGTTGGCGACCGGCACGCGTGGCAGTTTCCGTTCCTTCCTGTCCGGTCTCGTCGCGACCATTGCACTGCAGAGCTCCACGGCGACTGCGCTGATGACCGCGTCCTTCGTCGAACGCGAGCTGATCAGGCCGCGCATGGCGCAGATCGTCCTGCTCGGCGCCAATGTCGGCACTGCGATCACCGCCTGGATCGTCGCTACCGGCATCGAATGGCTCTCTCCCCTCCTGATCCTCGCCGGCATCGTGCTTTACCGCGGCCGCTCCAGCGCCCGCCAGGGCGGCGGCGCAGCGCTGATCGGCATCGGGCTGATGCTGCTGTCGCTGCATCTGCTCGGTCTTGCGACGGAACCGATGCGCGCCTCCCCCGCTCTCGCCGCCTTCATCGGCCTGCTGAACGGCGCGCTGCCCGTGGCGCTGCTCTTCTCAGCGGCCCTTGCCTTCCTCTCCTCGTCGAGCTTGGCAGTGGTGGTGCTGATCCTGTCGCTCGCCTCAGCAGGCCTCGTCTCGGCTGAACTCGTCATCGTGCTCGTGCTCGGCGCCAACCTCGGCGGTGCGATCCCGCCGGTTATCGCGACATTGTCCGGCCCGGTGTCGGCGCGGCGCGTCACCCTCGGCAATCTCGCGGTGCGCGCGCTCGGCTGCTTCATCGCTCTGCCGCTGGCGGGCTATGGCGCCGAACTCATCCAGATGCTGCCCTTCGGCCCGGCCAAGCTGCCGGTCGACGCGCATCTCGCTTTCAATCTTCTGCTCGCAGCCCTCGCCTGGCCTTTTTCCCGGCCGCTCGCCACCCTGATGGCTCGGCTGGTGCCGGATCAGCCGGAGCCTGACAACGCCCCGAAATATCTCGATGCGCAGGAGCTTTCGACGCCCGTCATCGCCCTGACGAGCGCCACCCGCGAAGTGCTCGGCGTCGGCGACCTCATCGAGCGCATGCTGGTCAGGGTCTCGGAAGCCTTCGAAAAGAATGATGCCGGCAAACTTGCCGAAATCCCGGCGCTCGAAGAGCGCGTCGACCGACTGCAGCAGGCGGTGAAGATCTATCTCTCGAAGCTCGGCCGCGAGGGGCTCAGCGACGAAAACGCCCGTCGCTCGATCGTCGTCATCGACTATGCGATCAATCTCGAACATATGGGCGACATCATCGAGAAAGGCTTGCGGGAAGAGGTGGCGAAGAAGATCTCGCTCGGTCTGAAATTTTCCGACGACGGCCATCAGGAACTGCGAAAGCTATTCGATCTGACGATCGACAATCTGCGCGTCGCCCAGACGATCTTCGTCACCCGCGATTTCAATCTGGCGCGGCAGATGATGGAGGTAAAGGTCGAAGTGCGGCGGATGGAGAAGCAGTCGGCCGAGCGCCATCTCGAACGCCTGCGCGACGGCCGCGCCGACAGCCTGCAGACGAGTTCGCTGCATCTCGACATGCTGCGCGACCTGAAGCGCATCAATGCCCATATCGTCTCGGTGGCGCATCCGATCATGGACGAGAGCGGCCTACTGATCGAAAGCCGCGTGCGACCCGCGGCGGAGTGACGGTCAATCGGCCGAAGGCAGGCGGCGCATGGTGAATTCGATCTGGTCGCCGTCGAGCTGACGCCAGCTCTCCACCTCTGTCCAGTAGGCGGCTTTCGGATATTCGTCGAACCATTCGCGCGCCTTGGCGCGTGCGTCGATCAGGCCGAGGCAATATGTCTCACGCACGAAATGGTCTTTCCGGCGGGAGGACGTTTCCGCCCGATGTCTTGCTATCCTGCGCTTCAGGCCGTCGAAAGACGGAGGCCCTGGAACTTTTTTCATCAAACCTACCTCTTCCAAAAAGGTAGTATCGAAATTCGGGATTTGCGAGTCGAATCTTGGAAGGCTTGGGCGTGCTGCCTCGGCTTGGCGAGATGCGGCGCCACCTGCTAAACGGGGCGGATAATCGAGAATGAGCGAGTCGCTTCCTATGATGATGCCGACCGCCGGAGGCGCGACATGGAAAGACCGGAACTGCCGATCGGCTTGCCTGAGGACATCGAAGAGAAGAAGGCCGCCGCCCGCAGCTGGTTCGAAGGACTGCGCGATACGATCTGCGCCTCCTTTGAAGCCCTCGAAGACGAGTTGGAGGGCCCGCTCTCCGATCAGGAGCCCGGCCGTTTCGTCGCCAAGGACTGGTCGCGCGAAAACGGCGCCGGCGGCGGTGGCCGCATGTCGATGATGGAAGGCCGGGTCTTCGAGAAGGTCGGCGTCCACACCTCCACCGTCCATGGCGAATTCTCCCCGGACTTCCGGGCGCAGATACCCGGCGCCAAGGACGATCCGCGCTTCTGGGCCTCGGGCATTTCGCTGATCGCCCATCCCGTCAACCCCAACGTCCCCGCTGTGCACATGAACACCCGCATGGTGGTCACATCAAGCCGCTGGTTCGGCGGTGGCGCCGACCTGACGCCGGTGCTGTCGCGCCGCCGCACCCAGGAGGACGAGGACAGCCAGCTCTTCCACAAGGCGATGGAGATCGCCTGCCGCAATCATGCCGTCGCCGATTACGATGCCTACAAAGCCTGGTGCGACGACTATTTCTTCCTGAAGCACCGCAACGAGGCCCGCGGCATTGGCGGCATTTTCTATGACTGGCTGCATTCGAACGAGGATGCCGGCGGCTGGGACGCCGATTTCGCCTTCACTCGCGATGTCGGCCGGGCCTTTTCCATGGTCTATCCGAAAATCGTCCGATCCAACTTCAATAAGTTGTGGACAGAGGCCGATCGCGACGAACAATTGATCCGCCGAGGCCGCTACGTCGAATTCAATTTGCTGTATGATCGCGGTACGATCTTCGGCCTGAAGACCGGCGGCAACGTTGAATCCATTCTTTCGTCCCTGCCCCCTGTCGTCCGCTGGCCATGAGACTGTGATAACTCGTCGATAAATTCGAGTTGATTGACCTTCACGAAAATTAAGCGCGTCCTAACTTTATATGTATGTGCGTAACAATCGGAGGAGGATTGTCATGACGATACAAAGTGGTTCGCCTGCGTCCACGGATGTCCAGGAAACATCCCGCACAATCGACACATCCGAGTTTCTGACACGCATCGCTGAGAAACTGCGGGCCAAGAGCGGCTCGGATCTGCCGCTGTCCTGCTTCATCGAGCAGGTCAAGCTGCAACTGGCCGGCGGAAAGTCGCCGGAACAGCTGCAGAACGAAGCAGCGGCCGCCAACAGCAACATGCCCGGCCATCTCTCAGATACCTACAAAGCCTGGGCGATGCCCGACTGAAACGGCCTTTACTGGCCGGCATACCGATGCCGGCCGGAACCTTCCCTCCCCCCGCACATTCATAAATCGCGTCAGATCGCGATCGTCTTTGTGTTTTAAACAGAGGAGAAGACCATGCGACTTTTCGAATGCGGCACTCTCGTCCCAGGCTGCGCCTGGCATACACGGGCGGATAGCGACGCCGAGGTGGTTCGCCGCGCCGTCGAGCACCTGAAAAACGCTCACGGCGAAACCACGATTCGCGAGAACATGGTGGATAATATCAAGTCTCGCATCCGAGACGAGGTCAACGCAGCCTGATCATTGCACCCGTTCCTGCAGCCGGGCGAGCAGCGCCGCCCGGTCGGAAACGAAATTTTCCTCCACCCACTGGTTTTCCAGGCCGGCTAGCAGCTCGCCGACACGCGGGCCGGACGGAATTCCCATAGACATCACGTCGCCGCCGTTCAGCGGAAATTGCGGTTTCTCCCAGTTCGCGGCCTGATCCAGGAGCTTGGTAAGCCGGGCCGACCGCGCCATTTCGTCGAAATCCCCTTCAGCCTTGCCACGCGCAACGCCGAGCGCCAGCTTCAGCCGCGTCGTGATGCCATCGGCGCCGTTGCGGTAAAGCAGCCGTTCGAAGGCGGCCGACGACATGTCGTCATTGACGGGGGCTGCCATTGCCCAGGCCTTGAGGAAAGCCGCTTCCGCGTTCGCAAGCTTGAGTCGGGCTGCCAGCGCCTCCAGCCGCGCCGCATCGGGCGGCACGATCGCCGCAAGCCGCAGCAGCGGATCGGGCGCCCAGCCGAGCGCCTTTTCGGTGGCAACCAGCGAAGGGATCGCATCGATCCCCCATCGTTCCGATTCCGGCAGGATTTCCGTCAGCACCGCCACCTGCCGCATCCAGAGCAGCGCCCGGCCGGGATCGGCAGCACTCAGCAGCTTGCGCAGCTCCGACCAGACACGCTCCGCCGACAGCGTCTTCAATTTCGCACGTGCCGCCGAACACGCCTTCAGCCCCTCGGCATCCGGCCGTCCGGAGCCGTAATAGGCAAAGAAGCGGAAAAAGCGCAGGATGCGCAAATGATCTTCGGCAATACGCTTGGCCGCATCACCGATGAAGCGGATGTTGCGCCTCTCGATATCGGCAAGCCCGCCGACCAGATCCACCACCTCGCCATTGGCATCCGCATAAAGCGCATTCATGGTCAGATCCCGCCGCTCGGCATCCGCCTTCCAATCAGTGCTGAAGGCAACCTTGGCATGGCGGCCGTCGGTCTCGACATCGGTGCGAAGCGTCGTCACTTCGAAAGGCTTGCCATCGATGACAAGCGTCACCGTGCCGTGCTGCAGGCCTGTCGGCACCGCCTTGATGCCGGCCGCAGCCGCCTTCTCCATCACCGCCTCCGGCCTGAGCGTGGTAGCGATGTCGATATCGCTGACCGGCAGGTCCATCAGGCTGTTGCGCACCGCGCCGCCGACCACCCGCGCCTCCCCGCCACCATCGGCCCCGCCATCGGCATTCAGAAGTTCCAGGATCCGGCCGAGCGCCGGGTCGCGGAACCATGCTTGGTCGGCAAGACCGGTCATGCATAAAGCCTTTCGTAAAGCGTGCGGACGATGCCGGCGGTGATGCCCCAGATCATTCTGGTTTCATAGGGCATCCGGTAGAAATGCCGGTCGATGCCGTCGATGACGCGCCTGTCGCGGGCGTGATTGGCAGGGTTCATCAGGAAGGAAAGCGGCACCTCGAACACGTCGGCCACCTCGGCCGGGTTCAGCGTCAGCGCGAAGCCCGGCGAGACGACGCCGAGCACCGGCGTGATGCGGAAGCCGGTCGAGGCAAGGTAATTCGGCAGCCGCCCGACGGTCTCGACGAAGGAGCCGGAAAGACCGATCTCCTCCTCCGTCTCGCGGATCGCCGCCATCTCCGGTGAAATATCGGCGGGATCGATCGAGCCGCCGGGAAAGGCGATCTGCCCGGAATGTTTGCGCAGCGTCGCCGTGCGCTTGGTAAAGATCACATGCGCTTCGTCGCCGGCATCGACGACGGGCACGAGCACGGCGGCGTCGCGCAGCTTGAAGGTCTCGACCTCGGCGACGATATCGGGATTGAGGACATGGTCGCCGTGATCGCGCCAGGCATGGTCGACCGGCCCGCCATTCTGGTTGAGCGCGCGGCGGCGGAATTCGGCTGCGGAGAACAGCGGATAACGGTGGGTGATCGCATCATTCATCGGCAAAGAGCATCCAGTTCGTCGGCCGGCATGACAGGAAAAACCTCGCCGGCGGAGCGGATCGCAAACATCGCCCGTCCCTGCACCTCGAGGATCTCGCCAAGCGCGACCAGTTCATACATCACCGCACGCGACACCAGCGCCTCCAGCCGCCCGCGCACATGCAGATAGGGTTTCAGTTCGGCATTGCCGTCCGCAATGGCAAAGCGCAGCCGATGCTCTCCTCCCACCTCCACGACATCGCCGACATTGGTACGCAATGTCAGCACCTGTTTACCTTGCCCCTCCGTCACACTCATCTCCACGGCAATGAACGGAGCGTCGGCGACCCTGATCCCGACCTTTTCCACAGGAGTTACAAGATAGGTCTTCTCATCCTCGTCCTTGCGCAAAACCGTCGAAAACAGCCGCACCAGCGCCGGCCGGCCGATCGGCGTGCCCATATAGAACCAGGTGCCGTCGGCCCTGATCTCCATATCGATATCGCCGCAGAAAGGCGGATTCCACCGCTCGACCGGCGGTAAGCCGCGTTTTTTTCCGCCGCTTTCCTCAGACGCGCGCGAAATCATGGCGGCAAGTCCTGCCGCATCCGCCTGTCCGCTGATTTCCTCGGCTGCCATTCTTCCGTCCCGGTTTGTCCTTAACGAAGTGATGTCACGAGATAGTCATTCGCAACGAACTTGTCAGCCCGTCACATCTCCATAACTCTATCGGGTATGAGGCACATGTATAAGTCCGCCGATTCGCTGCCGAATGATTTCAGCCGTTGGAGATGCTCATGGGTATGATGAAGACCGAAGCCAGCCTCGATGAAAAGGCGATCGTCGCCGCCGCCGAAAAGGCGCTCTCCGATATCGCCGCCATCCGCGGAGAGGTCTCGAAGGTGATCTTCGGTCAAGAAAGCGTCGTCGAGAACACCATTCTTGCCGTGCTCTCAGGCGGTCATGCCCTGCTTGTCGGCGTTCCCGGCCTTGCCAAGACCAGACTGGTGACGACGCTCGGCGAAGTCCTCGGCCTCGCCGCCAACCGCATCCAGTTCACGCCCGACCTGATGCCCTCGGATATTCTCGGCTCCGAGGTGATGGATCAGGACGACAGTGGACGCCGGTCTTTCCGCTTCGTCAAGGGTCCTGTCTTCGCCCAGCTGCTGATGGCCGACGAGATCAACCGCGCCTCACCGCGGACCCAGTCGGCGCTTCTGCAAGCCATGCAGGAATATCACATCACCATCGCCGGCCAGCGTTATGACCTGCCGGCGCCCTTCCATGTGCTCGCCACCCAGAACCCGCTCGAGCAGGAAGGCACCTATCCCCTGCCCGAAGCCCAGCTCGACCGTTTTCTGCTGCAGGTCGACGTCAACTATCCCGAGCTCGCCGCCGAACGCCAGATCCTGCTCGAGACGACAGGTCTGGGGGAAACCCGGCCGGCAGCCGTCATCGACGCCCAGCGGCTGATCGAGATCCAGACGCTGGTGCGTCAGATGCCGGTGAGCGACACGGTCGTCGACGCCATCCTGGCGCTGGTGCGGTCCGCCCGCCCCGGCCAAGGCAATGCCTCGACCGACAAGAACGTCGCCTGGGGTCCGGGGCCCCGCGCCGGCCAAGCGATGATGCTCTGCGCACGTGCCAGGGCGCTCTATGAAGGCCGCCTGGCGCCCTCGCTCGACGATATTTTTGCGCTGGCCGAACCCATTCTCCAGCACCGTATGGCGCTGACATTTGCCGCCCGCGCCGAAGGCATGTCGGTGCGCGACGTCATCGCCGGACTGGTCAAGCAGGCAAAGGGATAAGGAAGCCGGACGCGTGGCATCTATCGGACAGATCGTCAATCCGACGTCAGGCAGCGATGCCCTTTCCCGCGCCAGGCAGCGGGCCGCCCTGGTGCCGGATTGCCTGGTGGAAGCCAAGCGCATCGCCAACACGGTGATCGCCGGCTGGCATGGCCGCCGCAAGCGCGGCATCGGCGAAAATTTCTGGCAGTTCCGTCCCTATGCCGAGGGCGAAAGCCTGTCGCGCATCGATTGGCGCCGCTCCGCCCGCGACGACCATACCTATGTGCGCGAGCGCGAATGGGAGGCGGCCCATACGATCTGGCTCTGGTGCGACATGTCGCCCTCGATGATGTACAAGTCGAGCTACGGCAGCGTCTCCAAGGAAAGCCGCGCGCTGGTCATCATGCTGGCGCTGGCCGAGATCCTCGCCCGCTCCGGCGAGCGCATCGGCTGCCCGGGCATCATGGATCCCGCCTCCACCCGCAATGCCGCCGAGCGCCTTGCGGCCGCGCTCATGCACACGCCGCTGACCGGCGGTCTGCCGGAAACGGCGATGATCCGCGGCTGGAGCGACCTCGTCCTCATCGGCGATTTCCTCGATGATGCGCCGGCGATCATGGAACGCCTTGGCCCACTTGCCCGCCGCGGCCTGCGCGGCCACGTGGTCGAGATATCAGATCCCGCCGAGGAAATATTCCCCTATAGCGGCCGCACCGAATTCACCGATCCGGAGAGCGGCGCCAAGCTTATCTCCGGACGCGCCGAACACATCCGCGAGGCCTATCGCAACGCCTACCTCGCCCGCAGGGACAGCCTCGGCCAGTCGCTGCGCCATCTCGGCTGGACCTTTGCGACACACCGCACCGATCATCTCGCCTCGGAGGCGCTGGTCGCGGTGCACATGTACCTGTCCGGCATGCCGGCCAAGGCAACGCATGGAGGGCAGCTGTGAACGCCCTTCCCTTCGCTTTCGCCTATCCCGCCATTCTGGGCGCGCTCGTCGCCCTGCCGGTCATCTGGTGGCTGCTGCGGCTGACGCCGCCGCGCCCGAAGACCGAGGTCTTCCCACCGCTGAAAATCCTCGCCTCCGTCTTGAAGCGCGAGGAGACGCCGGCGCAAAGTCCCTGGTGGCTGACGCTGCTGCGCATGCTGCTTGCCGCCACCGTCATTCTTGCGATCGCCGATCCGGTCTTCAATCCGCGCACCAGTTCGCTTGCATCCGGCGGCCCGCTTGTCCTCTTAGTCGACAACAGCTGGGCGGCAGCCCCAGACTGGGAGCGCCGCATCCAGACGGCAGACGCGTTGATAGACGACGCCGAATCCGCCGGCACACCCGTGTCGATCGCCTTCACCGCCGATCCGACCAACAACGCCGTTCCAGGCACCGCCGCGGCCGCCCGCGACAAGCTGCGCGCGGCCGAGCCGCGACCGCTGGTGCCGGACCGCGAGCGCGCCTTCCAGGCGCTGCGCGCCGCGTTGAACGGCGTCAAGCCCGGCACCCTCGCCTTCCTGACCGACGGGGCCGCCGCCAAGGCCGACGACGCGACGGTGCAAAGGCTGGCTGAACTCCAGCCCGCCGATCTCCGCCTGATCGAGGGCGATGCCGAACGGACGGTCGCCATCACCGCGGCCAACAATGCGGCCGATGCCATGACCGTCAAGGTCACACGGCTCAACAGTTCGCGCGCCGCATCCGTGGCGCTGAACGCGGTCGATACCCAGGGGCGCTCGATTGCCAACGGCAGGGTGGATTTCCGCCCCGGCCAGAGCGTGGCGACGAGTTCGATCACCGCCCCGTTCGAAATGCGCAACGATTTCGCCCGCGTCAGCGTCGATAACGGCGCAACGGCCGGCGCCGTCCACCTTCTCGACGACGCATTCAAGCGCCGCCGCGTCGTCTTGCTATCAGGTGAAGGAGGAGATGAGTTTCAGCCGCTACTCTCACCCCTCTATTATATCCAGCGGGCGCTGCAGCCCTATGCGGATCTGATCCAGCCGAGCGATTCCGATCTTTCGGTCGCCATACCGAAACTTCTCGCCAGCAATCCCTCCATCATCATCATGGCCGATATCGGTCGCCTGCCTGAAGACACCTACGAACCGCTGACGCGCTGGATATCGAATGGCGGCATGCTGCTGCGTTTCGCCGGTCCGCGCATGGCCGCAGCCCCTGCGGACGATCCGCTGATCCCCGTCATCCTGCGCCAGGGAGAACGGGCGCTGGGCGGCACATTGTCCTGGAGCGAACCGCAGTCGCTCGCCGAATTTCCAAGTTTCGGGCCTTTCGCCGGCATAGCGCGTCCCGCCGATGTCGTCATCAAGCGGCAGGTGCTTGCCGAACCGACGCCCGATCTTGCCGAACGCACCTGGGCGAGCCTGGCTGACGGCACGCCGCTGGTGACGATGAAGCAACTCGCATCCGGGCAGATCGTCCTGTTTCATGTCACCGCGGAAGCGACCTGGTCCGATCTGCCGATCTCGGGCACTTTCGTCGACATGCTGCGCCACCTCCTGCAAATATCGCGCTCGGGCGGCGTCACGTCGGAGGCGCGCGGCAATGCGCGTGTCTCCGAAACCCTGCCGCCATTCCGGATGCTGACGGCCAAGGGCACGCTCGTCTCCGAGACGGGGGCGGCGCGGCCCCTCATTCCGCAGGCCGGAGCCGAACCGACGGCGAATTTCGACAACCCGCCCGGGCTCTACGGTTCGGAAGACGGTTTCACCTCCCTGAACGTATTGCCTGAGGACGCCGAACTGACGCCACTCGACACAGCCGGGACCAATGCCGTGCGCGAAGGCCTGATCGGCGGCGAAAGCTGGTCGGCAAAGCCCGCGCTTTTTCTCGCAGCCTTTCTGCTGCTGCTGGCCGACAGCCTGGTCGTCCTCTTCATGAACGGCGCGTTCTCACGATTGCGCCCGGCTGCCCGCACAGCGGCCATGATCGCCATTGCGCTCAGTGCCGGCTTTCTCATGCAACCCGGCATGCTTCACGCCGACGACTCCCAGCCCGGCGACGACCTCATCTTGCAGAGGCTCGACAACACGCATCTCGCCTATGTCGTCACCGGCGAACGGGACGTGGACGACATATCCGAGCGCGGACTCGAGGGCCTTACCCAGTTCCTGACATTCCGCACGACGCTGGAGCCGGCGCCGCCCGTCGGCATCGACCTCACCAAAGACGAGCTCGCCTTCTATCCGATCATCTACTGGCCGGTTTCGGCAACGGCGCCGATGCCGCCGTCAGCGGCGATCAGCCGTATCGACGCCTATATGCGCAATGGCGGCACCGTGCTTTTCGATACGCGCGATCAGATCAGCGCCCTGGACAATGGCGGCAATATCAGCGCCAACGGCCAGAGGCTGCAGGAAATTCTCGCCAATCTCGACATTCCGCCGCTGGAACCGGTGCCGTCAGATCACGTGCTGACGAAATCCTTCTATCTCCTGTCGAGCTTTCCCGGCCGCTACACCGGCAGCCCGCTTTGGATCGAGGCCCGGCAGGGCGGCCGCGAGGCGACCGAAAAATCGGCTGCGACGGCCGACGGCGTTTCGCCGATCCTGATTACCGGCAATGATTTCGCCGGCGCCTGGGCAGTCGACGACAACGGCGTGCCGATGCTGCCGACCGTGCCGTCCGATGAAGCGCAGCGCGAATATGCCTACCGTGCCGGCGTCAACATCATGATGTACATGCTGACCGGCAACTACAAGACCGACCAGGTCCATGTTCCCGACCTTCTCGAACGGTTAGGACAGTGAAATGACCTTCGACTTTTCGCCCTTCCTGCCTTGGCCGGTTCTGGCCGCACTGGCCGCCGTCAGCGTCATCATCGCCGCCTTCGCGATCTGGCGCGGCATTCGCGGCGCCTGGATCAGAACGCTGGCGGCGCTCGCCATGCTGACCGCCCTTGCCAATCCGGTGCTGCTGCAGGAGGACCGGGATCAGCTGTCGACGATCGTCCCGGTTCTCGTCGACCGAAGCCAGAGCCAGCAGACGCCCGATCGCGTCAAGATGACCGATGATGCGCTGGCGGCGTTGAAGGGGCAGCTCGCCCGCTTCCCCCAGATCGAACCCCGCTTCGTCGATGTCGAAGGCGACGTCAACTCCGACGTGCCGTCGACGCGCCTGTTCGACGCGCTGTCTGCCAACATCGCCGATGTCCCGCCGGCCCGCATCGGCGGCGCCATCATGCTGACCGATGGTGAAGTTCACGATGTTCCGGCCGCCAATCAGGCGCTCGGTTTCGATGCGCCGATCCATGGCCTCATCACCGGCAAAGCCAACGAATTCGATCGCCGCATCGAAGTCATCAAGGGACCGCGCTTCGGCATCGTCAATGAGGAGCAGCAGGTCGTTCTGCGCGTCTTCGACGACGGCCCGAGCCCCGGCGGCACGGCCAATGTCACGGTGAAGCTGAACGGCGACGAAATCGCCACCCTGCAGGCGACGCCCGGCCAGGATACACCCTTCTCCTTCAAGGTGCCGGCCGGTGGCAGCAACGTGCTCGAATTTTCCGTCGCCGCACTTCCGGGCGAGGTCACCACCGCCAACAACCGCGCCGTTCACGTCATCGACGGCATCCGCCAGAATCTCCGCGTCCTTCTCGTCTCCGGCGAGCCGCATGCCGGCGAACGCGCCTGGCGCAACCTGCTGAAATCCGACGCCTCGGTCGACCTTGTCCATTTCACCATCCTGCGGCCGCCGGAAAAGCAGGACGGCACGCCGATCAACGAGCTGTCGCTGATCGCCTTCCCGACGCGCGAGCTCTTCGTCGACAAGATCAAGGATTTCGACCTGATCATCTTCGACCGCTACCAGCACCGCGGCGTGCTGCCGCTGCTCTATTACGATTACATCGCCCAATATGTCGACAATGGCGGCGCGCTGCTGATCGCCGCCGGTCCCGAGCATGCCGGCCCCGACTCCATCGCACTGACACCGCTTTCCTCGGTCCTGCCGGCAACGCCCACCGGCGAGATGATCGAAAAGGCTTTCTATCCGCGCCTCTCCGAGGAAGGTCGCAAACATCCCGTCACCCGCGGCCTGGACGGCTCGGGCGAGGATCCGCCGCATTGGGGCCGCTGGTTCCGCAGCGTCGATGTCGATCGGCCGCAGGGCGAAACGATCATGCTCGGCGCCGACAACCACCCGCTGCTGGTGCTGAACCGCGCCGGCCAGGGCCGCGTCGCCATGCTGCTTTCCGATCAGGGCTGGCTCTGGGCGCGCGGCTTCGAAGGCGGCGGCCCCAACGTTTCGCTCTATCGCCGTATCGCCCATTGGCTGATGAAGGAGCCGGCGCTCGAGGAAGAAGCACTGACGGCGCGCGCCTCCGGCCGGACGCTTGAAGTCACGCGCCAGACGATCGGCGACAATCCCGGCAACGCCACCGTGCGTTACCCCTCCGGCAAGACCGAAACCCTGCCGCTCACCCAAGCCGAACCGGGGCTCTACAAGACCGAGAAGCGGATGGACGAAATCGGCCTCTTCGAAATCCGCAACGGCAAGCTGTCGACGCTCGTCCATATCGGCGCCGTCGACGCACCGGAATTCAAGGCGATGATCTCGACGACCGATGTGCTGAAGCCGGTCGCCGAGAGAAGCAAGGGTCTCGTCACCCGCGTCGCCAACGAGAGTGGCAGGATCAGCGTGCCGCCGATCCTGCCGGTGCGCGGCCAGGTCCGCGTCGCCGACGACGATCGCATGATGATCCGCATGACCAGCGAGACTGTTTTGAAAGGCATCAACACGCTGCCGCTCTTTGCCGGTTTTGCCGGCGTCGGCATCCTGCTACTGGCCTTCGGAACCATGTGGTGGCGGGAAGGACGATAATCGCATGCCGGAATTCGAGCTGACCGCCTCGCCCTCGCCGGAGGAACTGGCGGCGATCACCGATGCGCTCTCCGCCTTCAACGCCGGTGATGTCGGCCCCTCCGATCGCCGGCCGCTTGCCGTTCTCATCCGCGATACCGACAGCAAGGTGACCGGTGGACTGTCGGGCTTTACCGCCTGGGGCTGGCTCTTCACCCAGATGCTCTATATTCCCGACACGTTGCGCGGCACCGGTCTCGCCGGCAAGCTCCTCGCAAAAGCCGAAGAAGAGGCGAAAGCTCGGGGGTGCCACGGCGCCTGGATCGACACCTTCAGCCCGCAGGCTCTCAGTGCCTATCTGCGCCAGGGCTATGAAGTCTTCGGCGAGCTTGAGGATTTCCCGGAAGGCCGCACGCGCAGCTTCCTCCGCAAAACTCTCTAAATCATCCGTGCCAGGCGATGATGCCCTTCAGCCGCTCGTGTGCATCCTCGGCGATCGGCACGACGAGCACGCGGCCGGGATCGACGGGGCCTGGAAAGGAAAGCGCGTTGTAGGCGACCTTCTTAAAGCCGAGCGGGCCGTAATAGGGCGGATCGCCGACGAGGATCACCGCTTCCGAGCCCTTGCGCCTTGCCGCCTCCACCGCGATCCGCACCAGTTCGCGGCCGATGCCCTGGTTCTTGTGGGAGGGACGGACGGCGAGCGGGCCGAGAAGGTGGCCCTTCACCGTGCCGGCCAGCACCGGCGTCATGCGCACGGAAGCGATCGTCTCGCCATTATCGGTGCAGATGAAGGAGAGCGACAGATCATGCGGCCCCTGCTCGCGAATGCGCGCCGCCGCCCGCGTGAAGCGGCCCGGACCGAAAGCTTCTTCGTTGATATGTTCGATGGCCGCGTCATGAGACGCGTCTTCGGTGAGGTAGACGAGATCGTGCTTGTACATGATGACAGAAACCGGATGGACAGATTGATGGGTCTCGAACACGCCTTGGGCGTTCGGGAGCATCAGCGTCGTCGCGGGTTTCTGGAAATGAACATCACGCAGGGATCCTAAAATCGTGAAAGGCCGATAGCAGGAAAAATTTCCGCCGTCCAACGCAAAATGCACACGACAGCACTGGAAATTATGCAGCGGCAGAACGGTGTGACACACTGTTCAACCTTTACCGCCTGCAAAGCCCCACTATCTCAGCTAACTTCGGTCCCGACACGCAACCAAAGGAAATGAAGATCATGGGAATGCTGGTGGACGGCGTCTGGCATGATGTCTGGTACGACACGAAGGAGAGCAAGGGCCAGTTCAAGCGGCAGCCCTCGCAGTTCCGCAACTGGGTGACGTCGGGCGGTGAGGCCGGCCCTTCCGGCAGCAGTGGCTTTAAGGCCGAGGCCGGGCGTTATCATCTCTATGTCTCGCTTGCCTGCCCCTGGGCGCACCGCACGCTGATCTTCCGCAAGCTCAAGAAGCTGGAGGAGCTGATCTCGGTCTCGGTCGTCGACCCGCTGATGCTCGACAATGGCTGGGAATTCAAGGTCGGCGACGGCGCCACCGGCGACCAGCTCTTCGGCTCAGCCACGCTCTGGCAGATCTATGTCAAGGCCGATCCGCATTATTCCGGCCGGGTCACCGTTCCCGTCCTGTGGGACAAAAAGACCGGCACGATCGTCAGCAACGAATCCGCCGAGATCATCCGCATGTTCAACAGCGCCTTCGACGGGCTGACCGGCGTAAAGACCGATTTTTATCCCGAGGATCTCCGCGCCGAAATCGACGCGCTGAACGAAACCGTCTACGACACCGTCAACAACGGCGTCTACAAGGCAGGCTTTGCCACCACCCAGGAAGCCTATGAGGAAAATGTCGGCAAGCTGTTCGAAACGCTCGACATGCTCGATGAACGTCTCGGCAAAGGCCGCTATCTCCTAGACCACCGTCAGACGGAGGCCGACTGGCGCCTGTTCACCACGCTGGTGCGCTTCGACCCGGTCTATGTCGGCCATTTCAAATGCAACATCCGCCGCATTGCCGATTACCGCAACCTGCCCGGTTACTTAAGAGATCTCTATCAGACGCCAGGCATTGTCGAGACGGTGAACCTGACGCATATCAAGCAGCACTATTACCGCAGCCACAAGACCATCAATCCGACCGGCATCGTTCCCGTCGGCCCGGCGCTCGATCTCGACAGCCCGCATGGACGTGCGAAGCTTGCCGCGGCCTAATGCATGTCGCCGGGAAGTGTGCAGCGGTTTCGGGACAACGACATGCATGAAAACAAAGGATTAAAGCGCGTCGCGTCAATCAGATTTGACGCGACGCGCTTTAAGAAATGTGAAGCCCTCACCAACGGTGGTCGGGCTCCTCCTCGCCTCGAAGCTCGGCGAGGCGGCGATGCGTCGCCTTGGTCGTACCCTCGGGCAGGCTGTCGAGCGGGAAGAAGCCGCTGTCGGAGATCTCCCAGTCGGGCGGGCGCGGCGCCGTCTGCTCGACATTCGCCCGGTAGAACACGACATGGTCGCGGCGAGTATTCGTGGTGTTGAAATAGACCTGGACCAGTTGCGGTTTGCCGATGATCCTGAGGTTGCCCTCTTCGCGCAATTCCTTGGCCAGCGCTTCTTCGACCGTCTCGTTGCGCTCGAGCCCGCCGCCCGGCATGTGCCAGCCGCCGATATAGCTGTGGCGCACCAGAAAAATCCGCCCCTCCGCATCGAAGCAGGCGGCCCTGACGCCCATCGTCATGCCGCGGGCGAAGGAGAAATAGACATGCAGAAGGCGCAGGGCCGTTCTGATATGCAGGGGCCGCTTTTCTTTATCCACCATCGTTCCGTTTCAGCCCTTCATCGCGCCGGATGTGTTTGATTTGTCAATAAGCTGGTCTATGTCTCGTAGCATGTTCAAGCTCGCGCATATTTCCGACGTCCACCTCGGGCCGTTACCCCGTCTTTCCATCCAGGAGCTGTTTTCAAAACGCATAACGGGCTTTGTGAACTGGCATCGAAATCGACGCAAGCACCTTTTCGGCAGCACGCTGGATCTGTTGCTCGACGACATCCGCGCTCATCAGGCGGATCATCTGGCCGTCACCGGCGACCTCGTCAATCTGGCGAGTGGTATCGAGATCCGCGCCGCGGCCGCCTGGCTGCGCGCGCTCGGCGATCCCGCCGACACCTCGGTCGTTCCCGGCAATCACGATGCCTATGTGCCCGGCGCCTATGAGAAGTCGATGCGCGCCTGGTACGAGTATGTCCGCGGCGATCTCTCCCCGCCGCAATGGCAGGAAGACCGTCATATTTTTCCCTATCTGCGCATCCGCGACAAGGTTGCGATCGTCGGCTGCTCGACGGCGGTCGCCACCCCTCCCTTTGCCGCCTCCGGCTTTTTCGGCGCCCGCCAGGCCCGCGATACCGTCAACATGCTGCGCGCGGCGGGCGAAGCCGGTCTCTTCCGGGTCGTGATGATCCATCATCCGCCGATCCGCGGCGCCACCACCTTCTACAAGCGCATGATCGGCATCCGTCGTTTCGCTGCGGTGATTTCGACCGGCGGTGCCGAACTCGTGCTGCACGGGCATACGCACCTGAACACGCTCCACTGGCTGCGCGGCCAGGTGCAGCCGGTGCCCGTCGTCGGCATCGCCTCCGCCTCGCAAGGACCGGGCAGCATCAAGCCGCCGGCGGCCTACAACCTCTTCTCCATCGACGGCTCTCCCGGCGCCTGGGAACTCAGCGGCGAACGCTTCAGCGTCAACCGGTCCGGCGATGCCGTGATGTCGGAAAGCGCTGATATTTTCGCGCGTTAGCGCCAGCTCCGGACTCCTTTCCTCCAGCACTTGAACCGATATGAGAGGAGGCCCGGCCATTGCCGCAACAATTGCCATGGCGGCCGCTTACCCTCTTGGTATTTTTAGCGGTAAGCGTACAATCCGGCCAACGCATCGCCTCAAAACGGAGCCCGCCAATGACTTCTTCTTTCCGTCACCTGTCCAGACTTTCGCTCGCCGCCGGCTTTGCCTTCGGCATCGCCACAGCTGCCTTCGCGGTCGGCGACAACAACGATGACACCAATCCGCCGCCGAAGACCCAGACGACCAAGACCTGCACCGGCGGCAAGGTCTGGGACAAGGCCAAGAAGGAATGCGTCAACCCGAAGAAGAGCAGCTTCAACGACGACGATCTCTACAAGTTCGCCCGCGAGTTCGCCTATGCCGGCCAGTATGACAATGCCATCACCGTGCTCAATCTCGCCCGCAACCAGAACGACCCGCGCATCCTGAACTATCTCGGCTACGCCAACCGCAAGGCCGGCCGCATGGAACTCGGCATGTCCTACTACCGCAAGGCGCTGCAGGCGGATGAGAACTACATCCTTGCCCGCTCCTACATGGGCATGGCGCTGGTGGAACAGGGAGACATCGAGGGCGCCCGCGTCCAGCTCGTCGAAATCCGCGATCGCGGCGGCGAAGGCACATGGGCCTATCGCGCTCTGCTGCAAAGCTTGAACGGCTACAAGACATATTGACGCAAGTTTTGTGGGCCACAATACGAAAATCCCTTGAGAAAAGGGGATGAAGACAGCCGGATGCTTGCGAAGTGCAGGAGACTTGCTTCATAAAGCACATGCGGCGTCGATAAGGCCGGCTTCGCGCCCGACGGCGAACCCTTCGTCCGCGAAACCATTGTGAATGCTTCTTGGATAGACAATGCGTCAACCCGCAACGACCATCGATCTCCGGCGTGATCTCGTCGGCCTTCTGCCCCGCCTTCGCCGCTTCGCGATCACGCTCGCGGGTGAGGCTGCCGTGGCCGACGAACTCGTCCAGGCGGTCTGCCAGCGCGCCATCGCCAAGGGCCATCAATGGAGCGGCGAAGGCCGCCTGGAAAGCTGGATCTACACGCTCGCCCGCCAGCAATGGAGCGACGACAGCCGCAAGCGCAAGCCGAAGGCGTCCGTCCGCGGCAACGTCACGGATATTCGCGACGCCGCGCGCGAACGCTCGGCCGCAGTCGATCCCGACGCCATTCATCGCATGATCGCCGATATGCCGGACGGCCTTTGCAGCATGTTCCTGCTCGTCGACGTCGAAGGCCACAGCTACCAGCAGGCGGCCGACATCATGGGCACGCCGGTGGCAAATGTCGTCTCGCAGCTCGCGACCGCAAGGCTGCATTTTGCCGGGCTTGCCGGCACCCACCCGATCCACAGGTACTGAATTGCTCGATCTTAGGAAATTGCCGCTCGAAGCCCAACTTACCGCCCTTCTCGATGGCGAGGTCTCGCCCGAACAGCGCCACGAACTGGAACAGCGCCTGGCAACCGACGAGAATGCGCGACGGCTGCACGAGAAGCTGCGCCATGGCGCCGATTTCGGCCGCCGCCGTCTCGACGACATCCTGAAGGAGCCGGTGCCGCTCGCCCTCGTCCGCTCGATCAAGAGCACGCAGCCGCCGAAGACGCCGATCGCCCAGCGCGCCACGCGCCCGCCGGTGAAACTGGCGCCCAGCGGCCCGCAGGCGCTGGCCGCCGCGCTTATTCTCTTCGCCGTCGGTTGCGGTATCGGCTATTTCGTCGGCACCAGCCCGGATGCCGACGAAATCGCCACAACGACCTCCGCGACGGCGCCGGCCAATACCAGCGACTGGCTGGGCGACGTCACCGCCTATCAGCGCCTGCTGATCCGCCAGCCCCGTCATCTCGTCGAAGTGCCTGCCTCTCAGGCCGAGGAAATCTCCAGCTGGCTGACGACCGCGATCGGCGTGCCCTTCCGCGTGCCTGATCTCAGCGCCGAAGCCTGGACCTTCCAGGGCGCGCGCGTCATCCTCGGCGACAGCCGCCCTGTCGGCCAGCTCGTCTATTCCAACGCCGACGGCGACGTCATCTCCATCTGCTTCCGCAAGGACGCGCAGCCACCGGAGACCGACGACTTCAAGGAAACCATCAAGGACGAGATCGGTCTCGTGACATGGCACAATGCCGGCACGTCCTACGTGCTTGCCGGCCCTTCCGCCGAAGCGGCGCTCGGCCAGCTCGCCATGAAAATCGCCACAGCGATTTGATGGCCGCCAGCGGCTGAGGCGGCACCATGGCAAAATCGACTATCAGCGCCGGCCGCCCCCTCATCCGACCCTGCGGGCCACCTTCTCCCCGCTGGGGAGAAGAGGGAGCAAGTGGTGGCCTACCGCCGTTCGGCACCCCCTTGCGGATGAGAGGAAGCGAGACGTTGCGGCATATCTCTTCTCCCCAGCGGGGAGAAGGTGCCGGCAGGCGGATGAGGGGGCCGCTCGGCACGTCTTTCATTGCTTTCGCGTGCGCTCAGCGCAGACGCAACGAAGTCAACCTAATCGCCAGACCGCGTCGTACCAAGACGATCGCGGCCTGAAACGTTTTGGAATCAGGCCTTGCCGGCCTTCACATCGAGCACGCGGTTGGCCGCCGAGACGATCGCTTCCAGCGATGCCGCGACGATGTTGGTATTGATGCCGGCGCCGAAGAGCTTGCCGCCGGGATAGGAGGTCTCGACGTAGGAGATCGCCGCCGCGTTCGAGCCGTGCTGCAGAGAATGCTCGGAATAATCCTCGACCGACATCTCGATGCCGAGATAGTGCGACAGCGCATTGATGAAGCCGTCGATCGGGCCGTTGCCGCGGCCTTCGATGCGCTTGATCTCGCCATTGTCGGTAATCTCGGCCGCCACGATCCGCTGGCCCTTGTGCTCGGTGTCGGGATAGGTGTGATGATCGACGAACCTCAGGCGCGCATCGGGCTGCGTCACGTAGCGCTCGATGAAACGGTCGTAAATGCGCCGCGATGGAAGCTCCTTGCCCTCGACGTCGGTAATGCGCTGGATATCCTCGCGGAATTCCACCTGCAGATTACGCGGCAGGTTCAGCCCGTAATCCTGCTGCAGGATATAGGCGATTCCGCCCTTGCCGGACTGCGAATTGATGCGGATGATCGCCTCATAGGAACGGCCGACATCGCGCGGATCAATCGGCAGGTACGGCACTTCCCAGACGGGGTGGTTGGCGACCTGGGCCGCCTTCATACCCTTGTTGATCGCATCCTGATGCGAGCCGGAGAAGGCCGTGTAGACCAACTCGCCGACGTAGGGATGACGCTCGCCGATCGCCATCTGGTTGGAATATTCGAACACTTCCTTGATGCGCTCGATGTTCGAGCAGTCGATCTCGGGATCGACCCCTTGCGTGAACATGTTCAGCGCCATCGTCACCATGTCGACATTGCCGGTGCGCTCGCCATTGCCGAAGAGCGTGCCTTCGACACGATCGGCGCCTGCCAGCAGCGCCAATTCGGCAGCGGCGATGCCGGTACCGCGGTCGTTATGCGGGTGCAGGGAGATGATCAGGTTCTCGCGATTGTCGAGATTGCGGCACATCCACTCGATCTGGTCGGCATAGACGTTCGGCGTCGCCATCTCGACGGTGGACGGCAGGTTGATGATCAGCTTGTTGTCGGGCGTCGGCTTGACCACCTCGATGACGCCATTGCAGATTTCCAGCGCCACTTCGAGTTCCGTGCCGGTAAAACTCTCGGGCGAATATTCGAAACGGTAGCCGCCGCCTGCCTTGACGGCCATGTCGGTAATCATTTTGGCGGCATCGACGGCGATCTGCTTGATCCCCTGCACATCCTTGGCGAAGACGACGCGGCGCTGCAGCTCGCTGGTCGAGTTGTAAAAATGCACGATCGGCCGGTTTGCGCCTTCCAGTGCTTCGAAGGTGCGGGTGATGAGTTCCGGGCGGCATTGCACCAGCACCTGCAGGGAGACGTCGGCGGGCACGTTGCCCTCTTCCACGCACCAGCGGGCGAAATCGAAATCGGTCTGCGAAGCTGAGGGGAAACCAATCTCGATTTCCTTGAAGCCCATCTCCAGCAGCAGCTGGAACATCCGCGCCTTGCGGTCGTGGCCCATCGGGTCGACCAGCGCCTGGTTGCCGTCGCGCAGGTCGACCGAGCACCAGACCGGCGCCTTGGTGATGGTCTTCGTCGGCCAGGTGCGGTCGGGAATGTTTACCTGCGGATAGGCCCGGTATTTCACCGCAGCGTCAGGCATGCCTTTTGCGGAGGCCGTTTTTCCCTCGGAGAATTGCGTCTTTGCGTTCATCGTATCGTCTCCTCGTCCCGGCATTTGCCCCGCTCTTAGCCGATCATCTCAGGCTTGGCGATATACAAATGCGGACCTTTGTCGGTCGTTAGGTCAATTTTGAAAATGAGTCGCGAGGAGCAATCGCCGGGCGGGCTTTCGGCCGCCGGGCGCTCCTCAAAGGACCCGGCAACCGCGCGTAAGGCCGAGGAGAAGAAGCGAGGTCAGGGCGCGCGTATTGTCACGCAGGGCGATGCGGCCGCGTGCAATCGTGTCTGAAATTCTGGCGCCAGTGGTCTTCATGGCCGCGCTTATAGCCTTGGGCCGTGAAACTGGCAAGCCCTTGCTCGGGCTTTTGGCCGCCGAAGGCGCAACGCCGTTCCGCTAAAGCTCTTTGTTTTTATGCATGTCGTTATCCCGGAACCGCTGCACACTTCCGGGCGACGGGCATTAGCGCTGCTGGCTTCGGTCCTTCCAAACGCCCACCAGCCGCGACAGCGCCAGCATCAACCCGCCGGCGATCAGCCCCCAGAAGGCGCCGGAAATGCCGCCGAAGGAAACGCCGGAGGCGGTGACGAGGAAGGTGATCGCCGCCGCCTCGCGCGACTCCGGCGCCTGGAAGGCCGACATCGCCGAGGAGGAAAAAGCCCCGACCAGCGCCAGCCCGGCAACCGCCTCGATCAGGATCGGAGGCGCAAGCGCGACGAAAGCCGTCACCGCGCCGGCAAGCAGCCCGAGGATGACATACCCGACGCCGGCGGTCAGTGACGCCCAATAACGCCGCTTCGGATCCGTGTGGGCATCCTGTCCGGCGCACATCGCCGCGGTGATCGCCGCCAGATTGACGGCGTGGCCGCCGAACGGCGCCGACAGCAGCGAGAAGAAGCCGGTGACGGCAAAGAGCGGACCGGGCTTCGGATCGTAGTGGTTGACCTTCAAGACGGCGATGCCCGGAATGTTCTGCGAGGCCATGGTGACGATGAACAGCGGCAGCGCGATCGAGACAAGGCCGGCGAGGCTGAACACCGGCCGGACGATTTCAGCCGCCGGCACTAGCGATCGTTCGAGCGAACTGAGCGCGCCATCCGGAATATCGACGCCGAAGGTGAGCACCAGCACGAAGGCCGCGAGTGCCGCCGGCACCGCCCAGAGCCGTTTGAAGGCGCCAACGGCGATCCAGGCGACGACGATCGGCAGGCCGAGGGCGGGATTGAAGCCGATCGCCTTCACCGGCGCGAAGCAGAGGCCAATCAGCACGCCGGAGAGCATCGCATTGGCAAGCGGCGCCGGAATGGCGGCGACCGCCCGGCCGAGCGGCTTGAACAGCCCGGCGATGACGATCAGCGCGCCACAGATCAGGAATGCTCCGACCGCCGCATTGAAGCCGCCCTCGATCGGTCCGGTGCTTGCCAGCAGCGCGGCACCCGGCGTCGACCAGGCGATGCTGATCGGCAATCGCGTCACCGCACTGAGCACGATCGCGCAGATGCCCATGGAGATCGACAATGCCATCAGCCCCGAAGCCGCCTGCGCATCCGTTGCGCCGACCGCCTCGAGCCCGTGCAGCACGACGGCAAACGAGCTGGCGGAGCCGACGAAGGCGGTCAGCAGCCCCATGAACAAGGCCTGGACGGAAAAATCTTTGAGCATGGCGGAACTCGAGCTGCTGGAATGGCGCATGGAGCATGACGGCTGCCGCCCGCGCAAGTCCGAATTCAGCTCTTTCCGTTCAGCAGCCGCGTCTTCCGGCAGAAACAAAACGCCCTCGCCTGATGCTGCAGACGAGGGCGTTCAAGTGCATTACATGAGAAAACTCAGATATCGGCCTGTGACGTCACGATCCGCGAGACAAGACCATAGTCCTTCGCCTCTTCGGCCGACAGCCAATAGTCGCGATCGGTGTCCTTGGCGATCTTGTCGAGCGGCTGGCCGGTGGCTGCCGCCATGATCTTGTTCAGGCGCTCGTTCATCTTGATGATCTCGCGTGCCTGGATCTCGATGTCGGATGCCATGCCGCGCGTGCCGCCCGAGGGTTGGTGCAGCAGGAAGCGGGTGTTCGGCAGGCACAGGCGCTGCTCTTTCGGAGCGGCGACATAGATCAGCGCACCGGCGGAGGCGACCCAGCCCGTCCCGATCATCCAGACCTTCGGTTTGATGAACTTGATCATGTCATGAATGGAATCGCCGGATTCGACGTGGCCGCCGGGCGAATTCACATAGATGCGGATGTCTTCGTCGCTGGCCGCGGCAAGCGCCACGAGCTGCGAGCAGACCTTCTGCGCCAATTCCTGATTGATCGGTCCGTAGATGAAGATCGAACGCGACTTGAAAAGATTCGCCTCCGTTTCCTTGCCGAGCGGCAGTTCCTTCGTCTTGTCGTCCTGGTCTTCGTCGTTCATTCGAACCTCTTGGAGATGAATTCGGCTTCCCCGCACATAGTGCGACTCAATGCCTAAAACAATGCGGGAAAAACACAAGGCACCGAAGCGATGGAGATATCCTTAAGAAGCCGCGCGCCGTTCTGCAAGCCTTACTGAAATGTAACGGTGAAAGGCTTTGAAAAGCCTGAATCGGTTCCTACCTCAACCTCACGCAGCGATAGCTGCACCGAAAAACCATGGAGCGCTTTACGCGTCCGGTCGGATACGAGAGCGCTCCGGACCAACAGGAGGCAGAACATGTCACCCGAAGAACGCCAATTGCTGACCGCCCTCTTCGACCGCGTGCGCACCGCAGCGGCCCAGCCGCGCGACCGCGACGCCGAGGTCCTGATCGACCAGGCAACGCGCGAACAGCCCTCCGCCACCTATTATCTCGCCCAGGCCGTCATCGTTCAGGAAAAGGGGCTGGAAGCGGCCGCCAACCATATCAAGGAACTCGAAGAGCATGTCCGCCAGCTGGAAGCCGGCGCCAGCGAGCACCGCCAGGCCGAACAGGGCGGCGGCTTCCTGAGCTCGATCTTCGGCAACACCCAGACGCAGCAGCCGGCACCCGTCCCTTCCAATCCCGGTCCCTGGGGTCAGCAGTCCCGCGCCTATGACGATTCCCGCGGCGATGGCCGCCAGCCGCAGCAGCAACAGCCGACCGGCCCCTGGAGCCAGCAGGCCTATGCGCCATCAGCCGGCGGCAGCTTCCTGCGCGGCGCGCTCGGCACGGCCGCCGGCGTTGCCGGCGGCATGTTGCTTGCCAATTCGCTGAGCGGCATCTTCGGCAATCACATGTCCTCGCTCGGTTGGGGCTCGCCCTTCGGCGCCAACCCCTTCGGCAATGCCAGCGCCCCCACCGAGGAAACCGTCATCAACAATTATTATGGCAATGACGACACCAGCCAGGCGTCCGACAATGCGGCTGATAATAACGACAATGATGACGCCGACGTGCAGCAGGCCGATTACGACGACGATTACACCGATGACTCGTCCGGGGGTGATGTGACGGATGTGTGAGGTTTAACGGTTAGAGAAGGGCAGCGGTTGCCGCACCGTTGCCCGGCCCTTCGCTTGGCTCCGGGCGTTCGCCACTGCAATCGATCCACCGGATCGATTGCTGCCGCCTTTGGCGGCACCGTGGCTCACCCACGTCCGCGGTAGGTGGCGACGCCCTGCTCCGGCAGCCATACACCTTCCGGCGGTTTGCCGGTCTGCCAGAACACGTCGATCGGAATGCCGCCGCGCGGATACCAGTAAGCGCCGATCCTCAACCACTTGGGATCGAGCAGCTCGACGATGCGCTTGGCGATGTAGATCGAGCAATCCTCGTGGAAAGCGCCATGGTTGCGGAAGGAATGCAGGAAGAGCTTCAGCGACTTCGATTCCACCAGCCATTCGCCCGGAATGTAATCGATGACGATATGGGCGAAATCCGGCTGTCCAGTCATCGGGCAGAGCGAGGTGAATTCCGGCGCGGTGAAGCGCACGACGTAGTCGGTGCCGGCATGGTTGGACGGCACTTTTTCAAGCACAGCCTGCTCCGGCGACTGCGCGGTTTGGGTTTGCTGGCCCAGCATCGACAGGCTGGAAACATCGGTATTCGGCATCATGCCTCCTTGACGACTTTGACGCGAATGCCATGGGCCTTTTCGCCCTCCGGCTCCACGTGAATGGCTATTTTGGCGCCCTTGTGCACCGCACTGATGGCATCCTCAAGGCGGTCGCATATATCATGCGCCTGCCGTACCGACATAGTGCCGGGCACCACCATGTGAAAATCGATGAAGGTGACGGCGCCGGCCCGCCTGGTCTTCAGGTCGTGCACGCCGATCGAGCCTGCCGCATGGGTGGCGATCGCCTGCTTGATCGCTTCCTCCTCGCGCGGCTCGACGGCCTGGTCCATCAGTCCGCCGATCGATTGCGAGATCACCTTCCAGCCTTGGTAGATGATGTTGACGGCGACCAGAATGGCAAGCACCGGATCGAAGATCGCATAGCCGGTCGCGAGCGCCAGCAGCAGGCCGGCGAGCACGCCGACGGAGGTCACCACATCCGACAGGATATGCTGCCCGTCCGCGGCAAGTGCCGCCGAGCGATGTTTGCGACCGGTCCGGATCAGCAGCCGCGCCCAGACCGCATTGATGACACCAGCCGCGAAATTGATTGCAAGGCCGAGCACCGGCGCATCGAGCATGCGCGGCGCGGCGAGGTAACCGATCGCCTCGTTGACGATCAGGAGTGCGGCGACGACGATCAGTACGCCCTCGGTCACCGCAGACAGATATTCCGCTTTGTGATGGCCGAAGGGATGGTCGTGGTCGGCCGGCTTCTGCGCATAGCGAATGACGAAAAAGGCGATGAAGGCGGCAACGACGTTGACCGTCGATTCGAGCCCGTCCGACAGCAGCGCCACCGACCCGGTGACCCACCAGGCCACCATCTTCAGGCCCATGACGCCGAGCGACAGCGGAATGCCCCACATCGCCAGCGTGCGAACCGTAAGATCGCCGTTGTCACTCATATCGTCCTCCTGCGGTTGCGAATGAATTGCAGGGTCCAAGCCATTGAAATGCAAAACCGCCCACGCGACTATCGCGAAGGCGGTTCAGTTAAGGGTGATATGGGCGATGAAGGAGGAATTGTCAAAGGGGAATGACACTCCGTTCACAGGCGTTGCCATCCTCGATCGCGAACCCGCCAACGGAGTCCGCAGAGGCCGGTCGGGCGGCTCAGGCAGGCGTGTCTGAAGTCACAGGCTGCGGCCAGCGCAAAAGCGCGGCCTGCCCCGCCGGCGTCAGTGCGTAGATGCCCTTTTCGATGCGCTCGAACCATCCGTAGACGTTGTCGCGCAGGATCGGGCCGGCATTGGCCGCAAGCGCCTTCATCTCCCGCGGCCGCTTGAGCCCCTGCTCGAGAGCCGAGGCGCAGAGCAACGCCTGCTGGCGATAAGCGGTCATGATCGGCGCGCGCGAACCGCCGCCGACCGCAGGATCGCCACGGCGCCTCTGGTGCTCGCTGACGAGGCGCGAGCGCCGCTTCGGGTTCGTGCGCGGCATCGGCGAGATCGAACTGACGATGATGCTGACCTCGCCGGCGTCGGAGACGCCCAGCATGCCGATACCGAGCCGCCGGCAGAGATCGCGGTAGCGCCTGTCGGCCTCCCGCCCGCGTCCCTTGGCCGAAACGCGCGCCGCGATCCAGACTTCATCGCTCATCGCCGCACGGTCGACCGCCTGGAGAAGGAGCTCAAGGTTGAAGGAGAGTTTCAGTTCACAGACGACTACGACCGGCGGCTCGCCATCGCTCAAGCCGACGAGATCGCATTTTCCGACCTCACCCTTGACGACATAACCGGCCGCTTCCAGGAAGGCTTTGACCGGCAGATAAAGCGACGTCTCCATGCTGAAACCTGGACCTCAGGCGGCGTTGAGATCGGCAATCTCACCATAGCGCGCCAGCAATCGCGGCGAGGACATGTCGCCGGTTTCCTCGTCGACGATCACCGCATAGGCCGCCACGCCGACGAAGCGCTCAGCCATCGCCGAGGCGATCTTTTCCGCGCTGACGGAGTTGGATGCCTGGCGCATTTCACCGGGCACGAGATTGCCGCGGTTCTTGCGGTAAGGGAGAACGATGAACTTTTCAGCATTGGCCACGGCGGCGGGCTCCGATTGATCGTTCCTGAAATGTTCTGATTTGATTGATAAAGTCAACCCGGCTCTGCCATGCTTGCCCGCGTTCCTTCGCTGCTCGTCGTATCCACGTCGGAATGCACACCTCGCCCGCCCTTCCCGCAAGCAGGAAGGGCAAGGCCGAGTTGCGCTCAGGCAGCCTTGGTCTTCGCCTTGCGGGCCAGATGCGCCACGACATTTTCGATCATCCGCATGCCAGCATCGCCGCCGAGCGTCATGATCGATTCCGGGTGGAACTGCACCGCGGCGATCGGCTCCTTGGCGTGCTCGATGCCCATGATCGTGCCGTCTTCGCTTTCCGCGGTGATGATGAAGTCGCGCGGCAGCGTCGAGGGATCGGCGAAGATCGAGTGGTAGCGGCCGACCGTCACCTCCTTCGACAGGCCGGAGAAGACGATGCCCGGCTCCAGCACGCGGATGCGCGAGGGTTTGCCGTGCATCGGCAGCGCCAGATGGCGCAGTTCCCCGCCATAGGCCTCGGCGAGCGCCTGCAGGCCGAGGCAGACGCCGAAGATCGGCAGGTTGCGCGCCCGCGCTTTCTTAATCGTCGCCTTGCAGTCGAAATCCTTGGGCGTTCCAGGCCCGGGCGACAGCACGACGAGGTCCGGGTTCAGCCGGTCGAAGATTTCCTCCGGCACCGGCGTGCGCACGGTCGAAACGCTCGCCCCCGTCTGGCGGAAATAATTGGCAAGCGTGTGGACGAAGCTGTCCTCATGGTCGACGAGCAGGATGTTAACGCCCTTGCCGACGCTTGCGACATCGCGCTGGGTCTTGCCGGAATTGCCGGTCTTGGCGTCGCGGATGGCGGAAAGCATGGCAGAGGCCTTCAATTCGGTTTCGGCTTCTTCTTCTTCAGGAATGGAATCGTTGAGCAGCGTCGCCCCGGCGCGCACCTCGGCGATACCGTCCTTGATGCGCACGGTGCGCAGCGTCAGGCCGGTGTTCATGTCGCCGTTGAAGCCGACCATGCCGATCGCTCCACCATACCATGCGCGCGGGCTCTTTTCACGGCTCTCGATAAAGCGCATCGCCCAGAGCTTCGGGGCACCGGTGACGGTCACGGCCCAGGCATGGCTCAAGAACCCGTCGAAGGCGTCCATATCGTCGCGCAGCCGGCCCTCGATATGGTCGACCGTGTGGATGAGGCGCGAATACATCTCGATCTGCCGGCGGCCGATCACCTTGACCGAGCCAGGCTCGCAGACGCGGCTCTTGTCGTTGCGGTCGACGTCGGAGCACATGGTCAGCTCGGATTCGTCCTTCTTGGAATTCAAGAGCTTCAGGATCTGCTCGCTGTCGGCGATCGGGTCGTCACCGCGCTTGATCGTGCCCGAGATCGGGCAGGTCTCGATCCGGCGGCCGGAAACGCGCACGAACATCTCGGGCGAGGCACCGACCAGATATTCCTGATGGCCGAGATTGATGAAGAAGGAATAGGGCGACGGATTGATCGCCTTCAGCCGCTTGGAAATGTCGGAAGGCTTGCTTTCGCAGCGCTCCATGAATTTCTGCCCGGGCACGACTTCGAAGAGATCACCCTTGCGGAAACTTTCCTTCGCCTTGACGACGAGATCGGCATATTCGCCCGGCCGGTGATCGCTCTTCGGCGGAATGGCATCCGTGTGCTTGAAAGGCTCCGGCGCGATGTCTTGCGCCTTGCCCTCGGTCGTCACGCCACCCTTTTCGAAATCGTAACGGTCGATCCAGGCCTTGGCGGCATAGTTGTCGACGACGAGGATTTCGTCCGGCAGGTAGAGCACCATGTCGCGCTGGTCGAAGGGTCGCGTCAGCTTCAGATCGATTGCATCGAACTGGAAGGCGATGTCATAGCCGAAGGCGCCGTAAAGCCCGATGCTCGCATCCGCCTGCGAATAGAAGAGGTCGGTGACGGCACGCAGCACGGTAAAGACCGTCGGCATCTTCGAGCGCTCTTCCTCGGTGAACACCCGATCCGGCGCTTTGACCGAGAGGTCGAGTCGGCGGGCGGACGAAGCCCCGAGCACGAGGTCGGACACCGTTTTCAGCCGCTCGGTCACGAAGCCGAGAAGCACCTCGCCGCGTTCGTTATAGGCCTCGATCCAGACGTTGCGCCCGAAGGAGGAGATGCCGAGCGGCGGATCGACGACCGCGGTATCCCAGCGCGTATAGCGGCCCGGATATTCGTAGTTCGACGAAAACACCGCGCCGCGGCGCTCATCGAGCTTGTCGATATAGGAAGAGACCGCGTCGCCGTAGGGGATCGCACGCCGCTGCCGCGTGACCGATATCCCGCCCTTGGTCTCGTAGATTTCCGCACCATCATCCCGCAGGATCGTTACCATAGTTCCACTCCGTTATCGGGGCCCGGACGACAGGCGGCGATAAATAAAAAAGCCGCCTCGAAGTTTCGGGCGGCTCACTCGTCGTCGTCTTTGGACACGATTGGTCGAGGCCGCCTCAGCGAGCCCACCACCAAACAGCAATGTTCAAGGACTTGGTCATGGAAAAATTGTTAGCCTGAGATCAGCCGCCGCGCAAGAGGTGATTGCGCGAATGAAAGGGGCGGCCCGAAAGCCGCCCCTGCCCCAGCCTTGAAGGCGTGATCAGTAATCAGAAGGTCTTGGTGAGCGAGACCTTGAAGGTACGGCCAGGCTCGGAATACCAATCGCGCGGCTGCGATGCCGTCGAGACAAGATTGACATCGCGCACGGCGAGCGCATTGAAATATTCCTGGTCGAAGATGTTGTAAATGCCGGCCTGCACGCGCAAGCCCGGCACCTGTTCCGGCGTCCACCAGCCGGTCAAGTCGACGATCGCATAGCCGGGCGCATCGAAGGTCGTATCGGCGGTCGAGCCGACGGTGTTGAGATGGTCGGTGAGCATGCCCGCGGCAAGCGTCGAGGAAAGGTCGAAGCCGAAAGTCTCGTTGCTCCAGCCGCCGCCGACGATCGCCTTGAAGGGCGCCACCGAGCGCAGGCGCTGGGCGGTTTCCTCGTTCCTGCCGTAGGCATAGGCAAGTGCGGCGTGCAGGTTGATGCCGTTATTGAACGTCTTGTCGGCGCTGGCTTCGACACCCGAGATCGTCACACTGCTGACGTTGGTATAGTTGAACTCCATGATGCCGGTGGAGGCGTTGACGCTTGTCACAGTTTCGATGAAGTTGTGATACCGGTTGTGGAACATCGCCAGGCGACCGTTGAAATCGCCTGTGTCGAAATTGGCGCCCATTTCGACACCGTAGCCGGTCTCGGGCTTCAGGTCGGGATTGCCGAGCTGGGCATAATTGCCGCCCGCATTGTAGAAGCGGCTATAGAGTTCGTCGACAGTCGGGGCGCGGAAGGCCGACGACAGCTGGGTGTAGAGCTGCACATCGGGTGTCAGTTCGTAGGTGGCGAGCGCCTTCGGCGAAGCATGCTGATCGCTGCGGTCAGACAGCGCACCGAATTTTGCAAGCGCGGGGTTGCTGGCGAAACCGCCGCCGGTCGACGGATCATAGCTGAACCAGTCGAAACGGATGCCCGGCGTCAGCGCAAAATTCGTATCGCCGAACTCGATTTTGTCTTCGATCGACAGGCCGATCGTCTTGCTGTCGACGTCTGGCACTTCCGACTGGTTGTTGAGCGAAGGGCACGTCGTCGGCGTCGGGCAAAGCGCCGAGCTGTACTGGTTCCAGCCTGACGTCGTCGCTTCGAGCGTTGCCTTTACCGAATGGCGGACATTCGAATATTCGAAGTCCTTGGTAACCGTGCCGTTGAAGCCCCAGGTCTTATTTTCGATCTCGTTGTTGCGGCCGTAGGCGACATTCGCCGATGTGCGTCCCCTACTGCCCGACTCCTTCTTCAGATCCTGCCAATAGAGAACAGCCCGGGCGCTGGTGAAGAACGCGTCTGAAGACTGCGCTTCGTAGTCGTAATCGAGAGACACACGGTCGCGGTCGCGCAGTTCGCGACCATTATAATTGTCGGTCAGGAAGGTACGGGGGGCAGCGCCCTGGAGCTCGCGCAGGTCGGTCTTGAGATCGCGGCGGAACCGTTCCGCTGTCAAGCCGATGCGATGGCCGCCTTCCAACTCCTGGCGCAGTTTGAAGAGCAGGTTGTTCTGATCGAAGTCAGCCGGATTCGCCTCGGTGCGAAGAGCACCGTAGCTGTCGTTGTCGCCCATATTGTCGCGTTCATGGCCTTTGCGGTAGCCGCCCTGGAACAGGATCGAGGTGCCGCCGATCTTCTTGGCAGCGGCGGCTGAGCCGGAAAGACTCCTGTCTTCGCTGTCATAGGTTGACTTGACGATTGCACCCCAGTCGCGGCCTTCAGGAATGAGATCCTCAGGCTCCAACGTATTGAGAACGATGGCGCCGCCGAGCATGCCTGAACCGCCCTTGCTCGAATCCGCGCCGCGCACGATATCGAGTGAAGATAGCGAATCGAAATCGAAGGTATCGCCGCCGCCATTGGCGTTGGCAGGCGCAAAAGCGCCCTGGCGCGAGCTGTTCGAAATATAAGGGATCGGAATTCCGTCGATGGCGGTCAGGATGCGAGCACCGGAAAGGCCGCGCAGGTTGAAGCCTGCATCGCCACGCGAATAGTTCACGCCCGCATCGACGCTACGGCCGATATCGTCGTAATTGGTGACCTGCTTCTCTTCCAGTTGCTTCTGGGTGATTTCCGTCGCAAGCGGCGTATCGGCGACGCTGCCCGGCGCCACGCGTTTGCCCTTGACAACGATCTTCTGCAGGACGGTGCTGTCGTCCGTCGTCGCTTGCGGCGTGGTTGTCGCAGCGCTTTGCGCGAAAGACTGTGAAACAGGAAGAACAACTGCGGCTGCCGTGCAGACCAATAGAATCGAGCGCCAATACCGGACGATCATAACCTACCCTCTAAATGATGATTACCGGGCTGGCTGGTCGTGGCGCGTCGAACGCTCGAGGGGCTGGCTGGGCTTTTGCGGATGAAGGCGATGCAGAATTCCGCCTTCTTTTTGCCGCATAAAAAACATGAGAAGTTTTGTCAACATAAACGGGCGAATTATGTTGAATAAATCTATCAAGTTTTAACGATCTTTCCTGACGTTGCGCAATTGCAACGAAAACCGCGATAATGCGTTACCCCTACGCAATCGACATGACGGAAACGGATGCGTTGAGAAAACTTTCGAGACTGGCGATCCTTCTCGCCGCAGCCACCTTTCTTGCCGGTGCCCGCCTGCCTCCGCACGGACCCCTGCCCCAACCTCGACCGGACGCTGCCGCTACGACCAGCCCTAATCCGCTCCCCGATAAGGCTGAACCGCCGGCACCGGATGATGTGCCGGCACCTCAGCCAAAACCTGATGTGAAGGAGCCGGAGACGCCGGCACCAGACCAGCCATCGGCGCCGCCCACCGAACCGAAAAAACCCGAATCGGCCAAACCCGAGCCGGCAAAGCCCTCGCCGGCGGAACCGATGCAGGGCCCGCCGCTCCCGCCGGGCCAAGGCCAGCAGACGCCGGAGGAAGATAACAAGCCACCTGCCGAGCAGACCCTCGAAGAGCAGCATCTGACGATCGAACCGGAAAGCGATGCCGAGCACGCCGAATGCACCGCTGCGCTCAAGGCTTTGGGCGTCGTCTTCAAGGATGTCCCGCGTATCGACGACGGCAACGGCTGCGGTATCGACAAGCCGATCATCGTTTCCGAAGCCTTGCCTGGCATCACGCTGAAGCCGGAGGCGACGGTCCGCTGCCCGGCCGCACTCGCCCTTGCCCGCTGGATGAAGGAGAGCGTTATTCCGGCAGCCTCTGCCGCTCTGCCGGAGCAGGGCCGCCTCACGACCGTCAACCAGGCAACCTCCTATATGTGCCGCCTGCGCAACAGCGCCGGCACGGGCAAGATCTCCGAACATGCCCGTGGCAATGCCATCGACATCGCAAGCTTCCATTTCGAGAAAGGCGAAGATGTCGCCGTCCGCTCCCGCCGCGAGGACCCGACGTCGACCGGCGCCTTCCAACGCACCGTCAGCGCCGCCGGCTGCCTCTATTTCACCACCGTCCTCGACCCCGAAAGCGACGCCGCCCACGAAACCCATTTCCACCTCGACGTGATCGAAAGGAAAGGCGGCTATCGCTACTGCCACTGATCATTCAATGGCCGTGAATCGGGTTGGCCAGCCAACAGAGCGCTGCCCCTCACCCTAACCCTCTCCCCGTAAAACGGGGAGAGGGGACGTGCCCTGCGAGGCGTGGGCGAGGGACGGAGAGGTTGCGGCACACCCCCTTCGCCCCGTTTACGGGGAGAAGGTGCCGGCAGGCGGATGAGGGGCAGGTCTCGCAGATCTAGTGAGAAAGATGTCACGTGCACCAATCAGAACAGCCCCTCGATATAACCCTGCTCATTCAGGAAAATCCGCTCCGCCGACGGTGACTTCGGCAGCCCGGGCATGGTCATGATCTCGCCGGTGATGGCGACGACGAAGCCGGCCCCCGCCGAAAGCCGCACCTCCCGCACGGTAACGATGTGGCCTTCCGGCGCGCCGCGCAGGCTGGGATCGGTGGAGAAGGAATATTGCGTCTTGGCCATGCAGACCGGCAGCTTGCCGTAGCCCTGCTCCTCCCATGTCTGCAACTGGTCGCGCACCGCCTTGTCGGCCGTCACCTCGCCGGCATGGTAGATCTTCGAGGCGACGATCTCGATCTTCTCGAACAGCGAAATATCGTCGCCATAGAGCGGCTGGAATTTCGCCTGGCCGGATTCGGCAAGCTCCACCACCTTGTGCGCCAGCTCCTCGATGCCGGCCGAACCCAGCGCCCAGTGGCGGCAAAGGATCGCCTCGGCGCCGAGCCTCGAAACAAATTCCTTCACCGCCGCGATTTCGGCGTCGGTATCGGAGATGAAATGGTTGATCGCCACGACCACCGGCACACCGAACCGGCGGACATTGGCGACGTGGCGGCCAAGATTGGCGCAGCCCTTTTTCAGCGCCGCGACATCCTCCGTGCCGAGCTCCTCCTTCTTCACCCCGCCATTCATCTTCAGCGCTCTGACGGTCGCGACGATGACCGCCGCATCCGGCTTCAGCCCGGCCTTACGGCATTTGATGTCGAAAAACTTCTCGGCGCCGAGATCGGCCCCGAAGCCCGCTTCCGTCACCACATAGTCGCCGAGCTTCAGCGCCGTCTTCGTCGCCGTCACCGAATTGCAGCCATGGGCGATGTTGGCAAACGGCCCGCCATGCACAAAGGCCGGATTGTTCTCGAGCGTCTGCACGAGGTTCGGCTGCATCGCATCTTTCAGCAATACCGCCATGGCGCCGTCGGCTTTCAGGTCGCGCGCATGCACCGGCGTCCTGTCGAAGCGATAGCCGATGATGATGTCGCCGAGCCGCCGCTCGAGATCCGTGAGGTCGGTGGCGAGGCAGAGGATCGCCATCACTTCGGAGGCAACGGTGATGTCGAACCCGCCCTGGCGCGGGAAGCCGTTGGCAACGCCGCCGAGCGAGGAGACCATGCTTCTGAGCGCCCGGTCGTTCATATCCATCACCCGCCGCCAGGTGATGCGGCGGATATCGATATTCTCTTCGTTGCCCCAGTAAATGTGATTGTCGATCATCGCCGCCAGCAGATTGTGCGCCGAGGTAATCGCATGGAAATCGCCGGTGAAATGCAGGTTGATGTCTTCCATCGGCACGACCTGCGCATAACCGCCGCCGGCTGCGCCGCCCTTGACGCCGAAGCAGGGGCCGAGCGAAGCCTCGCGGATGCAGACGATAGCCTTCTTGCCGATCCGGTTCAGCCCGTCACCGAGGCCCACGGTCGTCGTCGTCTTGCCCTCGCCCGCCGGTGTCGGATTGATCGCGGTGACGAGGATCAGCTTGCCGTCCTTCTTGCCCGCTTGCCCGGCGATGAATTCGGCACTGACCTTTGCCTTGTCGTGACCGTAGGGAACGAGTTGTTCGACCGGAATGCCGAGCTTCGCGCCGATTTCGAAGATCGGCTTCTTGGCCGCAGCGCGCGCGATTTCGATATCGGATTTGATTGATGGCATGGATGTTCCCCGTCCGGCCTGCCGCGGGGCGCGGAGGCGTTGTTCCCTCTTCATCGGGATAGCGAAATATCGGCGAGGTGTGAATAGCGCTGCGCCTTGCGGCGGCCACGCCGGATGTTTATGTGCGGTCAATGATCGCGGTTTTATAGGATGAAGACATGAAAGCACTGGAATTGATCATCGAGCGCATCATCCTGTCGAGCCGCTGGATCCTCGTCGCCTTCTATATCGGCCTGGTTGCGGCACTCGCCGTCTATGCCGTTTCCTTCGGCTACAAGCTCCTGAAGATTGCCTCCGGCGTCTTTGCCCTCGACGAGGCGGAGATGATCCTTGCCATGCTCAGTCTGATCGATGCGGCTCTCGTCGCAAGCCTGATCGTCATGGTGATGATCTCGGGTTATGAAAATTTCGTCAGCCGCTTCGATGAAGCGAGCGAAGCCGACAACGAAGTCTCCTTTCTCGGCAAGCTTGATTCAGGTAGCCTGAAGATCAAGGTCGCCTCCTCGATCGTCGCCATCTCCTCCATCCACCTGCTGCAGGTCTTCCTCAATGCCGACAAATATGCCGACGGCAAGATCATGTGGCTGACTTTCATGCATCTCGCCTTCGTCGCCTCCGCCGTCATGCTCGGCTTCCTGGAAAAGCTGATGAGCGTGACGTCGAAGAATGATTTGAAAGATAAGGGGTAGCCGGCGGGAGGAAGACAATTTCAGACCGGCCAACAAGCTGTCGCCCACGGCAACAGCGATGAGCCATCAAGAAATGTTCTTCCGCAGTCCGATATCAATTTGCCAAGGCTGTGGCAGGAACGATCCCGGCCTTCTGATTTCCGGGGCATCGGAGGCTTTCCTTCGCGTCTGGCCCACAGAAATGCAGGCCGGGCTCTTCACCATAAGGAATGATACCATTGATGATGCCGAGATCGAATGCCTGCGAACGCAGTATCTTGTCTCGCTCGATCGATGTCGCAAACATCATCGTCTCATATGTCTCGGAACTGACGCCCATCTCGTCGAAATAGGTGAAGAATTTCGTGTATTCAGCAGTCGTGGGCCGGACGAGGCCGATATCGGAATATCCGACAAGCCGCGGTGTTCCGCTTATCAGGACGAGAGTACAGCTCGAAAGGCAGTATGCACCGCCGGCAGAGACCTCGCCCATGGTCGCCCCGCTTTTGGCCATGCTCGCCTTGCAACGCGGATCCAGCGTCGGGCAGCGGGGCAACCGCGTCCTGCCAATCGAAGTCTCTAGGCCGGCAGCCCGGATCGTGCGCCCTATCGCAAACGCCGCGTCCATGTCTCCACCATAGGACTGAAGGACGACCGGCAGTTTTCGTTCACCGAGCGTTTTCAAGATCGCCTGCAGCCGAGCCGGTGTCTCCGGGGTGATTTCTCCTTCGGCAGAAATCCATTGGTTGCACTCGTCCTGGCAATTGCCGTTATACATCAGCAAAAAATCCATCGGCCGGTTTTCCGGTGGAGTCTCGCTTGTGACCGCGGCCACATCCTGCGCCGGCGCCTTGGATACAGGCGTCGCAGCCGCGACGGGCGCTTGGGCGACCGGGTGGCCGTGACAGACAGTCTCGGCCGCTGCATCCGGCGCGCAGAGCGGCATGCCGGGCCACTCATTGTAGGAGAGCATATCGGTGATGAGACCCGTCCGAAGTGCCTCCGCGGGCAGTACGATGTTGATATTGTCAGGCGTGGCGCTCATCATCAGGCCGATCACATCCTGGCTGACACCCATTTCCTTCAAATAGGCTGTCAACGCGGCACCGGCCTTCTTGCCGAGCTTGGTGGAACTGCTCTGCCCTGCTGATTTGCGTCCAACCTCCTTGCGGGAGATTTCCCTCTTCTTGCCGTTCACGATCTTGTATTCGATGCGGTAGGAGACACGCACCTTGTTATAGACAGTCGTGATCTGGTGAACGCCGATCAAAGCCCATTGCGATGCGACACGCGACGTGCCGCCGGCCAATGCCAGCGGACAGGCGGAAAAACAATATGCGCCTTCCGAATAGGCGTTGCCAAGCGCGGTCCCATCCTTTGTGATAGCGGCATCGCAACGCAGATCGTCGGCCGGGCAATCCTTCAGCCGTGTGCCGCCGACCGCCGTTTCAAGACCGGCTTTGCGGATCATCCGGCCCATCGCATAAGCGGCCTCGACATCCCCGCCCTCCGACCGGAACACAATCGGCAGTTTCCGCCCGCCGATCTTCTTCAGAATTTTTCGGAGCTGGGCCGGTGTATCAGAGGTTATACGACCCTCCGCCGATACCCATCCCGGGCAGTCTTCTATGCAGAGGGGATGGTGCACAAGGATGAAGCGCATCGGCGGCTGCCCTGCCTGCTGCTTCTCTCCGGCAGCCTGCGAGGTTGCAGCTCCGATCGGCAGCGTCAGAAATAATAAAACAAGTAGTATCGGGGAAAGCAGGGACTTCACGAAAAAAGAAATCGCAGAGCGCACGATTAAATTGCCTCAATTATACATAGTAGACGCTTAGCAATTGCCTTGATCGCCAGCAAGCCGGTTTTCGGCACCTGTTGCCGCCGCCTCCCCCAAGTGATTCTCTCCGTGCATCACTGCGCAAGACGCGTGGCTGTGCGGCGTGAAGGAGATCAAAGATACCGCAACGGTATATCCGCAAGTCAAAACTCAACTAAAGCGCGATCGCCCCTCAATAATTTTACACAATTCGAGTAAATCAGCTTGCGCTAAGTCAATTGGGACTAGCATCTGACCGGCTTTCTGTGTTTGATAGCGTTAACATTGGGGCAGCCGGGGGCGTACAGATGTCTTATATGACTACCTCTGAAAGACAGTCATCGCTTTCTGCAGAGCTTGCCACCGCACGAACGCGTAGCCTGTTTGCGCAAGCGCTCGGCAGGGTCTCCGCCGCCTTCGGACTGTCGCATGCGACCCTGATGCACGCGCCCTCCCCGGAAGACCTTCTGCTGAAACCCCTGCTGATCGAAAGCTCGCTGCCGGCCGCCTATATCAAGGAGTTCGACCGCGCCCACATGATGCGTGGTTGTCCTTTCGGCTTACGGCTGAGGGAATCCGCCGTCCCCCCGGCCTGGCATCTGAACGACGCCGCCAATGGTCAGGCCTTTCCCGCCGAACTGCGCGCCCTGATGCTGCGCCATGCCATACCGGCGGGCGTTGCCATGCCGACTATTGCTGCCAATGGCCAGCGCCTGGTTTTCTGGTTCTGCGGCGAGCGCGCCGCACTCGGCCAGAGCGAGGTCAACGAGCTGGCAATGATCATTCTGCATGCACTCGATGCATATAATGCAGTCAAGCGGAATGAGGAATGCGCGCATAACGCGCTGTCGACCAGAGAACTGGAAGTTGTGCGCTGGACGGCCCAGGGCAAGACCTCGATCGAAATCGGCCAGATCCTGGCGCTCTCGGATCATACGGTGAACGCCTACATGACCAACGCGATCAAAAAACTCGATTGCGTCAACCGCACCCAGTTGGTAGCTAAGGCAATTCGATTGAAGCTGATCAACTGAGGAATCGGAAGAGAGTCGGCCCGTCGTCCCGTGATCTGGGGGAATCGTGTCTCTTCGCTTCGAACAGCCCGTCATCGACAAGACTGAGCAATCCCGCGCCCACATCGGCATCACCGATGCGGAAATCGTCCAGATGTTTGCTGCCTATCGCCTTTTCGGCTTCTGGCGGATCGACATCGAGACCGGACATTTCTTTGCAAGCGAGGACGTGCACGCGATATTCGACCTCCCCTACAGCGAGGGCCCCGTCAATCTGGCCGAGCTGATGTCGCGCATCCATGAGGACGACCGCAGCCTGATCGCCCAGACCTTCGAAGAGGCGAGCCTTCACGGCGTCGGGTTCCATTTCGTCTACCGCGTCTGCAATCGGCTTGGCGGCCACAAGCTGGTGCGCAGCGTCGGCCGTTTCCGGGACGGTCAAAGCGGTGGCGGCATAGTCGGCGTCACCTATGAGTTCGTCGAGAGGCTGCGCGTCGTCGGCTTCGAGGACGATACGAGACCGCGCTGACCCCCGGAAATTTTAGAGCATGATGCCGAAAAGTGTGAGCGGTTTTCTCAAGACATCATGCTCTAACTCTTTAATGTAGAACAGGATGATTTTAGGCCGACCCGGCCTAAAATCATCCTGTTCTAGCGGTCGAGTACCGAGCGGATCTCGACGAGGTTCGAGCGCACCCTCAGAATATAGAAGCCCATGGTGGCGAGATGGCTCGGCATGATCCAGCCGTCTTCGCGCCCGTTCGAGATGATCGCCGGCTGAATACGCAGCGCCGCCTGGAACTGCCGCATCGTGCTGCCCCAGACCGCTCCGAGATTGCGCTCCTGCACCACCTGCGAGAAATCCGCCTGCGCGGCGGCAAGGATGGCGTAGTAGGCGTAGAGCTGGCCGTAGGCAAACCAGAACCGGTCGTCAGCGCGCGTATCGAACCAGCCGCGATTGTGATTTTCCGAACGCTCGGCGAGCATGTCGGACGTACCGCCGAGATCGTTGGCGATGCGGTCGATGAACTGCATAAGGTTGTCGGCGCGGCCGTCGAAAATGACGCTGCAGGCGGAAAGATCGGTGTTGAACTTGCGCAGGCTGCCGATCGCCGAGCGGTAATAAGAGGGCGTCGGTGTCTTCGGCCCGAAAGGATTGAGCCCGAAATACCAGCTGTATTCGTCGAACTGCAGGTTACCGCGGGCGCTCTGCAGATCGTTGTTGATGCCCGACGTGCCGCGCACCCGCCCCAGCGTATCGACAAGCTCCGCCGACGTCCGCCGGACCGCCTGATTGATGCCGCGCTGGAACGACGCCTTGTTGTCGAGGAAAGGCGTGTGATCCCAGTCGATGCCGAAAAAGCCCATTTTATAGAGCAGCATCGAGGAGATCCATGCGTTCTGGTTGACGTTGAAGTCGGTCAGGTCGGCCGTCACGTCGACGATGGCCGAACGCTGGCAGGTCTTGGCGGCAGAGCTGTTGCTCCCTTCCGCGACCGGTACGTCCTGCCCGGCAGCAACCTTGCGTTCGGAAAGCCGGTATTGGTCGACAAAGGCAGTATTGAAATTCGACCAGACCTGCGTCTGCCAGAAGAAATAGCCGTAGAGCACGACGAAGAGCGCCACGAACGCGATAACCGGCAGCCGGATCATCCAGCTCCGGCGCTGATACCAGCCATGCGCGGCGAGAAAGGGCCAGAAGGCCCAGGCGGAAAACAGGCGGGCCCAGCGACCGATCGTCTGGCCGATCAGCCTGAAAAAACCGGCTATCCGGTCAAGCATCGTCGTCTCCTGTCAGGCGAGGCGAACACCACAGCGCCGCGCGTCAATTCAGACGCGCTAAGGACGCTGTAACACTTTCAATTACTGCATAGTTGCCACATCCACATATGCGCTCGACGGGCCGAGCACAACACGAGCCCTTCGATTTTTCGGATTGAAGGCATTCCCGAAAGGGGCGCGAACCGGACCCTGCGGCTCAGGACCGCAGGAAAGACAGGCTGAAACGGAGGCGCCGGCGCGCCGTGTCGATCAGCGGCGCTCCCGGTGTCTCCGGCAGCGGTTCGGCATAGGCCGGAAACCTGCCGGCGAATTCCAGGTCGGCGCGGCTCTTGCGCCGCTCCAGATCCTGGGCGACCAGCATGCCCTTCTCGAACAGCCCGATCGGCGCGGCTATATCGGGAAAGAGTTCCGGCTTGATCCGCATCTTCATGCCCGGCCTGTCGGTATCGACCTGCGCCTGGTAGATGATCAACCGCTCCTCGACGTCGATCATCAGTTTGCGCAGCAGCACGTTGCAGGCGGCGATCCGCCCGTTCGCCGAATCGACAAAGGTCTGGAACAGACCGATGAAACGCTCACGCCGCTGACTGTCGTCGCGCATTTCATGCTCCCTGGCGGAAATCTGCTCGGCCTCCGCCTTCAGCGCCCGCCGCTCCGTCTCCATCTGCTCCCAATGCGCCCTGTTGCCGTAGACGCCGATGCGGCCCTGCGTCGTCAGCGCCTTGGCATTGAGCTCCTTCATCTTGAGACGGGCGATATCGATGGAATCGACCAGCCGGCGCCGTTGCTCGACGATGTCGACGAGACCGCGTTCGGCGGCCCTATGCCGTTCGATGATCGTAGCGCGCTGGCCGGCGATCAGCCTGGCGAGCGCATCCGATTTCGTCAGAAGCTCGAGCAGCCGTTCGATGACCGGGGCCTCGCGCACGCGTTCGGTATACATGCGCCACATCCGCTGGCGCGACGTCCAGCCGGCCATCTTCTCCCGCAGCGTCAGCCCCCGGAAGCTGTCGAGATCGGCGGAAACCTCGGCCGTCAATCGGTCGAGGGAAAACACCAGCTCGGCCTGCAGGGCGTCGAGTGCTTCAGCATCGGCGATATGGGCCTGGAAGCGAGCATTCTGCTCGAGGAAAACCTCGTCGGCCGACCGTGCTTCATCGCCGCTGAACGCACTGATCGCGGCCACACAATAGGCTCCATCGGCCGCAACCTTCTCGGCAAGGCTGCCGGCAGCTTCGTATTGGCTTTGGAATGGCGGAGGTTTGCGCACGGGCCTCTCCAGGGAATCTCGTCTTGCCCAAGCTAGAGCATGATGCCGAAAAGTGTGAAGCGGTTTTCCGCCCGCAATTGCGTAAAATGGAAAAGCAGGTCGCTTGCGGCGCCAAAGAAACAGGCGGCAGCCGCGTCTTCAGACCGGATCGGCGGTCCAGGCCCCATTCATCGCTTCGTCCCAATGCCTGCGGCAGAGCGAGACATATTTCTCATTGCCGCCCACATCGATCTGCGCGCCTTCATGCAGCACTTTTCCCTCCGCGTCGAGCCGCACCACCATCGTCGCCTTGCGCCCGCAATGGCAGATCGTCCGCACCTCGCGCATTTCGTCGGCGATCGCCAAGAGTTCCTGCGAGGCCGGAAACAATTTGCCCTGGAAGTCGGTTCGGAGGCCATAGACCATCACAGGAATGCCGAGCCTGTCGACGACGCGGGCAAGCTGCCAGACGTGGATAGGCGTCATGAAATGCGCCTCGTCGACGAAGACGCAGGCAATCGGGGCCCCCTCTCCGCTTAGCGTCGCAATCAGCCGGAACAGGTCCTCATGCGGCTCGAAGGGGATGGCGCTCGCCTCCAGCCCGATCCGCGAGCCGATGACGCCCCGGCCGGTGCGCTCGTCGAAAGCGGCGATCAGCTGCACCGTGCGCATGCCGCGCTCCTGGTAATTGTAGGAGGCTTGCAGCAGCATCGTCGATTTGCCGGCGTTCATCGTCGAGTAATTGAAATAGAGTTTTGCCATCCGATCTCTCCTTGATCGGTTTATTGAAGCTCACAATGGCAAAGAAAAGCCCCCTGGGGCGATAATCACAGGAATCCCGGCCCGCAAATCGCCCGGCGGCCTGAAAACGAGGTGCCGCGAAAAATCCGCCGACGTCGCAATCGCATGGGTCGATACGACGCAAACGCACTGAGGTCGCTTGTCAAACTCGGCTATTGGTGGTTGGCTTGGGAACTTAAAGACTGGGAGTCTAAAATGAAAACAACAAGCACGTTCAAACTGGTTACTGCAACTGCCGTCGCCGCCCTCTCCGTTGCGACCGCCGCCTTCGCCGCCGATCCCGACAGCTGCTCCACCGTCCACTTCTCGGATGTCGGCTGGACTGATATTACCGCCACCACCGCCACCGCATCCGTCGTCCTGAAGAGCATCGGCTATCAGACCGACGTGAAGGTTCTCTCGGTGCCGGTCACCTACACCTCGCTGAAGAACAAGGACATCGACATCTTCCTCGGCAACTGGATGCCGACGCAGGAAAAGGACGTCCGCCCTTATCTCGATGACAAGTCGGTCGAATCCTTCGGCCCCAACCTCGTCGGCGCCAAGTACACACTCGCCACCAACGCCAAGGGCGCCGAACTCGGCATCAAGGATTTCAAGGACATCGCCGCCCACAAGGACGAACTCGACGGCAAGATCTACGGCATCGAGCCCGGCAATGACGGCAACCGCCTGGTCATGGATCTGATCGAAAAGAATACCTTCGGCATGAAGGAGATGGAAGTCGTCGAATCCTCGGAACAGGGCATGCTCGCTCAGGTCGCCCGTGCCGAGAAAGCAGGCAAGCCCGTCGTCTTCCTCGGCTGGGAGCCCCATCCGATGAACACCAACTTCAAGCTGACCTACCTCACCGGCGGTGACGACGTCTTCGGTCCAGACTTCGGCGGTGCCAAGGTCTATACCAATGTCCGCGCCAGCTATCTCGACGAATGCCCGAATGTCGGCACGATGCTGAAGAACCTGAAGTTCTCCCTCGACATGGAGAACAAGATCATGGGCAAGATCCTCGACGACGGCAAGGAGCCGGAAGCTGCCGCTTCCGAATGGTTGAAGGCGAATCCTTCTGCGCTCGAGCCCTGGCTCGCAGGGGTCAAGACCCGCGACGGCAAGGGCGACGCGCTGGCGGCCGCCAAGACCGGTCTCGGCCTTTGATGCTATGAACGGGGCGGCGAGCCGCCCCGTTTCATTTTGTTCATTGTTGATTTTTTCTGGATAGGCGCGCGCTCTTGAATTGGATCACCGACTTTAAGATTCCCATCGGCCCCTGGGCAAAATCCTTTGTGGACTGGCTCACCTCGAACGGCGCATGGTTCTTCGACCAGCTCGCCTCCGTGCTGTCGCACGTTATCGACGGGCTGCTTTTCGTGCTGCAGAAGCCTCACCCGCTGATCGTCATTGCCGTCATCGCCGCCATTGCCTTCTGGCTGCGCCGATCGATTGCCGTGACCCTCTTCACCTGTCTTGGTCTGTTGCTGATCATGAACCAGGGCTACTGGAAGGAAACGACGGAGACGCTCGCTCTTGTGCTGGCCTCCACTTTCGTCAGCATGGTGATTGGCATTCCGCTCGGGATTGCAGCGGCCCGCCGCGCCTGGATCTATGCCGCCATGCGCCCGGCGCTCGATCTCATGCAGACCATTCCGACATTCGTCTATCTCATTCCGGCGCTCATCCTGTTCGGCCTCGGCATGGTGCCGGGGCTGATCGCCACCGTCATCTTCGCGATCCCGGCCCCTATCCGGCTGACGCGCCTCGGCATCATCTCGACGCCGCCTTCGCTTGTAGAAGCCGCCGTCGCCTTCGGCGCGCGGCCGATGCAGGTGCTGCGCAAGGTCGAGCTTCCCTTCGCCGCGCCGCAGATCATGGCGGGCCTCACCCAGACCATCATGCTGTCCTTGTCGATGGTGGTCATCGCCGCCCTCGTCGGCGCCGATGGTCTCGGCGTGCCTGTCGTGCGGGCGCTGAACACCGTCAATGTTGCGAAAGGCTTTGAAGCCGGTCTCTGCATTGTCATCCTCGCGATTATTCTCGACCGCATGTTCCGCGCGGCAGGTGAAGGAGACGGAGCATGACCGCGGTAAGCTTCAAGGATGTCAGCATCATCTTCGGCGGCCGGCCGGAAACAGCGCTTGCCATGGCCGGTCAGGGCAAGACACGTGACGAAATCGGCGCCGCCACCGGCCTGGTGCTCGGCGTCGCCAATGCCTCGCTGACGATCGAGGAAGGCGAGATCCTGGTGCTAATGGGCCTTTCCGGCTCGGGCAAGTCGACGCTGCTGCGCGCCGTCAACGGGCTCGCCCCGGTGGTGCGCGGCGATGTCGCGGTCTCCACCGCCACCGGCTCCGTCAACCCCTACAAGTGCAATGCCAAGGCCCTGCGGGAGCTGCGTACCCACACCGTCTCCATGGTGTTCCAGCAATTCGCTCTTCTGCCCTGGCGCTCGGTCGCCGAGAATGTCGGCTTCGGCCTCGAACTCGCGGGCATGCCGGAGGCCGAACGCAAACAGCGCGTCGGCGAGCAGCTCGAACTCGTCAACCTGACGAAATGGGCCGACCGCAAAGTCAACGAACTCTCGGGCGGCATGCAGCAGCGCGTCGGACTTGCCCGCGCCTTTGCCACCGGCGCGCCGATCCTGCTGATGGACGAGCCGTTCTCGGCGCTCGATCCGTTGATCCGCACCCGCCTGCAGGACGAACTTCTAGAGTTCCAGCGGCGGCTGAAGAAGACAATCCTCTTCGTCAGCCACGATCTCGACGAGGCCTTCCGCATCGGCAACCGCATCGCCATCATGGAGGGCGGCCGCATCATCCAGTGCGGAACGCCGCATGACATCGTCAAGAACCCCGCCGACCAGTATGTCGCCGATTTCGTGCAGCATCTCAATCCGATCAGCATGCTGACGGCGGCCGACGTGATGCAGTCCGGCCTCGGCCAGACTGCCGCCGGCATGAGTGTCAGCGCCACGGCCCGCGCCGCGACCCCGCTCGTCGATATCCTCGATGCCCTTGCCCGACAGCCGGGCAGTATCGGCATCGTCGAGAACGGCACGATCGTTGGCACCATCTCGGCCCAGGATATCGTCGCCGGCCTTACCCGCCATCGCCGCAAGCAGGACGCTTGATGTTTTCAAGCCGCTTTGCCACAAAGCGGATATGAAAGATCAGCCCTCGCCCATACGCGAAACCGACGATGACGCCCGCAAACTCGCCCGCGTGCTTCTGCGCTCCGCGCGGCACGCGGCGATTGCCGTTCTCGACCCCGAGACCGGCTTTCCCTTCGCCAGCCGCGTGCTCGTCGCCACCGATATAGACGGCGCCCCCGTCATTCTCGTTTCGAAGCTCTCTGCCCATACCAAAGCACTCGCCAGGGACGCGCGCGCCTCACTGCTGACAGGCGAGCCCGGCAAGGGCGATCCGCTCGCCCACCCTCGCCTGACGACCCAATGCCTGGCGCAACCCGTCGAGCGCGGCGACGCCTTCCACGAACGTATCCGCACGCGTTTTCTCGCGCGCCACGCCAAGGCAAAGCTTTATATCGACTTTCCCGATTTCCTCTTCTTCCGCCTTAAACCGGAGCAGGCCAGCCTCAATGGCGGCTTCGGCCGCGCCTACCAGCTCGATGGGAACGACCTCATTATCCAGTCGGCTGCGAATGAGGAGATTGCCGCCGGCGCGGCAGAAACAGTGCGAGATTTAGTAGAACGCCACCCCGATGTGGCCGAGGCCCTTGCTGCCAGGCTGAAGGCACCGGAATCGGCTTCCTGGCGCATTTGTGGTATCGATCTCTCAGGTTTTGATATGATTTCCGGCGATTTTCTGCTGCGATATGAATTCGAAACCCTCGCTGGGGATGCCGATCACATTTGTTCAAACATATCTAAAATAGCATACTCGATACCTTAAATTTAGGTATATACAATCTTCGACCCCAATTGCTAGTTTTTGGGCGTCGGTCAAAATCCGACTGACGGCCAGCGCCAACAAGCATGATGTACGTTTCGCATTAGGAAGATAACAATATGGAAACCACTGATTTGGCCGATCACACCAATGTGGCGGCAGCTTTATTGTCGGCCATGGCAAATCCCAAGAGATTGCTGATCCTGTGCAGCCTGGTGAAGGGCGAAGTGGCCGTCGGCGTGCTTGCAACGCAGGTCGGCCTCAGCCAGTCGGCACTCTCCCAGCATCTGTCGAAACTGCGCGCACAGAAGCTGGTCAAGACGCGCCGTGACGCACAGACCATCTATTATTCCAGCACCTCCGAGCCGGTCATGAAGATCCTGGCAACGCTCGAAGACATCTACCTGGTGACGAACAGGAACAGATCCGCCGCTTAATGATAGCGCTGACATGAATGTCGGCCGATGCCATGCCGCAAGGAGATGTTCCCGGAGGCGCGGCAACGATATTTCAGCACGTGAACCTTATGGCACGACCGGTAAATCCTGCGATTTGCCGGTCGTGCCCTTTTTTGCCGCACCTGCCGGTCCCTCAAAACTCAAGCCTTCCTGTCCCGAGTGGCTCTCGGGCGTTTTACCGTTGACGCTTCAAGAAGCCCTGATAATTTGACCGGGCAGTCAAAATATGGGCGTGAAGCCCCGGGAACGGGCCGTCAGCGGCCAGGAGAACAGCATGTCCAATCGCCTCAACGCACCGAACGATCTTCGCGCCTTCTGGATGCCGTTCACGGCAAATCGCCAGTTCAAGAAGGAGCCGCGTATGTTCGTCGGCGCCAAGGACATGTATTATACGACCCATGACGGCCGCCAGGTGCTGGACGGCACCGCCGGCCTCTGGTGCGTCAATGCCGGCCACTGCCGCCCGAAGATCACCGAGGCGATCCGCGAGCAGGCCGGCGAACTCGATTACGCCCCGGCCTTCCAGCTCGGTCACCCCAAGGCTTTCGAACTGGCGAACCGCCTGGTCGACATCGCGCCGGAAGGCCTGAACCACGTTCTCTACACCAATTCCGGATCCGAATCCGTCGAGACGGCGCTCAAGGTGGCGCTCGCCTATCACCGCGTGAAGGGCAATGGTTCACGCTTCCGCCTGATCGGCCGCGAGCGCGGCTATCATGGCGTCAATTTCGGCGGCATCTCCGTCGGCGGCATCGTCACCAACCGCAAGATGTTCGGCACGCTGCTGACCGGCGTCGATCACATGCCGCACACGCACCAGCCCGGCAAGAACAACTTCACCCGTGGCGAACCCGAGCATGGCGGCGATATTGCCACTGAGCTCGAGCGCATCGTCACCCTGCATGACGCCTCGACGGTCGCCGCCGTCATCGTCGAGCCGGTGGCCGGCTCCACCGGCGTTCTGATCCCACCGAAGGGCTATCTGCAGAAGCTGCGCGAGATCTGCACCAAGCACGGCATCCTTCTGATCTTCGACGAGGTCATCACCGGTTTCGGCCGCCTCGGCGCCCCCTTCGCCGCGCAATATTACGACGTCAAGCCTGACATGATCACCGCCGCCAAGGGACTGACCAATGGCGTCATTCCGATGGGCGCCGTCTTCGTGACCTCCGAGATCCATGATGCCTTCATGAACGGCCCGGAACACATGATCGAATTCTTCCACGGCTACACCTATTCGGGCAATCCGATCGCTTCCGCCGCGGCCCTCGCCACGCTCGATACCTACAGGGAAGAAGGGCTGCTGACGCGCGCCGCCGAGCTTTCCGACTACTGGGCCGATGCGCTGCATTCGCTGAAGGTCTGCCCCAACGTCATCGACATCAGGAACACCGGCCTGATCGGCGCGATCGAGCTCGATCCGATCGCCGGCGAGCCGACCAAGCGCGCTTTCACCGCTTTCCTGAAAGCCTATGAAAGCGGCCTGCTGATCCGCACCACCGGCGATATCATCGCGCTGTCCCCGCCGCTGATCATCGAGAAGCACCATATCGACGAACTCTTCGGCAAGCTGCGGACCATCCTGCAGAACAACATCTGAAGACGCGTCCATAAGCGCTTCGGGCCCGCGGCGGACAAAATCCCCGCGGGTCTTTTCGTTTCGGAACAGAAAAACCTCAGGTCACGGAGGCGACCGAAAGGCAGATGGCGAATTTCTTCAGGAGCCGGCGGTCGAAGTGTCCTTCATTGCCGAACATCCACTTCAGTGCCTCGCTCGCGCTCCACGCCGCCTTGTATGACCGTACCGAGGTAATGGCGTCATAGACATCGCAGATCGTGGCAATCCGCGCATGGAGGCTCAACTCTCTGCCCGACAGCCTGCGCGGATAGCCCTTGCCGTCGATGCGCTCGTGGTGATTGAGGCAGACATCGAGAACGATCTCCGACATGCCCTCCTGCCGCGACAGGAAAGCGTGCCCCTTCTCCGGATGGCCGCGGATCAGGCTGATCTCGTCCTTTTCCAGAGGCCCGGCCTTGTTGAGCACCTCAACCGGAATTTCAAGCTTGCCGACATCATGCAACAATCCCGCGGTGCCGAGTAGTTGGACCGTCTGCTCGTCCAGTCCGAGATGGCGGCTGAACAGGATCATCAGCGCGCTCACCGAAATGGAATGGAGGAAGGTCACTTCGTCTTTCGATTTCAAACGCGTGACGTTCAGGAAAACCGAGGGATTTTCCTCCATCGACTTGGAGACGGATGAAATCACCGGCGCCACATGCGCGACGCTTATCGCATCACCGTTGCGCAGCCTGGCGAAAGCCTCGTCCAGCACCTGCACGGATTTCTGGACGGTCTCGCGCGCGGCCTGGATATCGATCTCGATGTCACGGCCCGGCAGGCCGTTGGTATCGAGCCCCTTGCTGGTGTTGATGACGACACTGGCAGTGCCGCATTTGCGAATTTTTGCGGCATCGACCTCGCGCCGCAGCGAAAACCTGCGCTTCGACAAAAGCGGATCCTGCCACAGGCCCTCGACGGCCTCCACAAACATTCCGATACGCACCTGGCTGGCGTCGATACGCTTGAGCATCCAGTCTCTGTTTCCCGATGTGTCTATCTAATTATCTGTATGGGTCACTTTTTCAATACTGCGGTATTTTGGGTATCACGGGATACTACTGCAATCGGCCAAACTAACGGTTAATGGGAAAGATAAAGACAACCCTACGAGGTGGTTTCGTCTGGACCGAGGCGCTTCCCTTTGCAGCTTCGCCGATGAGAAATCACCGAGAAGCGAAGAAAGTGACCGCCTTGGAACGAGTTTCCGGCCGGATCGATCCGATTTCGCTTCCAATTTGTTATGAACTTGCGCAATCCCGTCAAAATTCCTAGAAATCTCGTCATGAGCTTTCCCCGAGTCAAATATGGCCGGCAGGCTCACTGATCGCGCCTTTGTCGATCGTCCTTGGCACGGCCCAAAGAGCCGTGGAATGATCGCAAAAACCGGCGCGGCACCTCATCGCGGGTCGAAGGACCCCACCCAAGGAGACAGACAATGACCCTCAAGACATTGACGGCGACACTCGTCGCGTCGCTTGCCTTCGCACCGCTTGCCCATGCCGATATCACCATCGGCCTGATTGCGCCGCTGACCGGCCCGGTCGCCGCCTATGGCGACCAGGTGAAAAACGGCGCTCAGACCGCCGTCGACGAGATCAACAAGAAGGGCGGCATTCTCGGCGAGAAGGTCGTCCTCGAGCTGGCCGACGATGCCGGCGAACCGAAGCAGGGCGTTTCCGCCGCCAACAAGGTCGTCGCCGACGGCATTCGCTTCGTCGTCGGCCCGGTGACCTCGGGTGTCGCTATTCCGGTTTCGGACGTGCTGGCTGAAAACGGCGTACTGATGGTCACTCCGACCGCAACCGCCCCCGACCTCACCAAGCGCGGCCTCACCAACGTGCTGCGCACCTGCGGCCGCGACGACCAGCAGGCCGAAGTCGCTGCCAAATACGTGCTGAAGAATTTCAAGGACAAGCGCGTCGCCATCGTCAACGACAAGGGCGCCTATGGCAAAGGCCTTGCCGACGCCTTCAAGGCGACGCTGAACGCCGGTGGCATGACCGAAGTTGTCAATGACGCGGTCACGCCCGGCGACAAGGATTTCAGCGCCCTCACCACCCGCGTCAAATCGGAAAAGGTCGACCTGGTCTATTTCGGCGGCTATCACCCGGAAGGCGGCCTGCTCGCCCGCCAGCTGCATGACCTCGCCGCCAACGCGACGATCATCGGCGGCGACGGCCTCTCCAACACCGAATTCTGGGCGATCGGCACGGATGCGGCGGCAGGCACGCTGTTCACCAATGCCTCCGACGCCACCAAGAACCCGGATTCCAAGGCTGCCGCCGATGCGCTCGCTGCCAAGAACATCCCGGCCGAGGCCTTCACGCTCAACGCCTATGCCGCCGTCGAAGTGCTGAAAGCCGGCATCGAGAAGGCCGGAAGCGCAGAGGATGCGGAAGCCGTCGCGGCCGCGCTGAAAGACGGCAAGGAAATCCCGACCGCTATCGGCAAGGTCACCTACGGCGAAACCGGCGACCTGACCTCGCAGAGCTTCTCGCTCTACAAATGGGAAGCCGGCAAGATCGTCGCCGCCGAATAAGCTATCGCTGATCGCCATCGACCGGGCGCCCCTATGGCGCCCGGTTTCGTTTGCGGCACTCGCTTGTGGCGGCAGATCAGCTATAAAGTTTGGGAATCGGTTGCAATGTGAGCAAGGCCATGACCAGCAAACTCGAACGCCTCATCGACCAAGGGGTCGGCCGCGTGCCGGCCGATATCGTGCTGAAGGGCGGCCGTTTCTTCGACCTCGTCACCGGCGAACTCGTCCACTCCGATATCGCCATCGGTGCCGATCGCATCGTCGGCACCTCCGGCAATTACGAGGGGGAAACCGAGATCGACATATCGGGAAAAACAGTCGTTCCCGGCTTCATCGACACGCATCTGCACATCGAATCCTCGCTCGTCACGCCGCATGAATTCGACCGCTGCGTTCTGCCCTATGGCGTCACCACCGCAATCTGCGATCCGCACGAAATCGCCAATGTGCTCGGCGCCGCCGGCATCGAATTCTTTCTCCAGTCCGCGCTCGAGACGATCATGGACATCCGCGTCCAGCTCTCCTCCTGCGTGCCGGCAACACATCTCGAAACCTCCGGCGCCGATCTGCCGATCGAGCGCCTCCTGCCCTTCCGTCACCACCCGAAGGTCATCGGCCTTGCCGAATTCATGAACTTCCCCGGCGTGATCCACAGGGATCCCATCTGCATGGCGAAGCTCGACGCCTTTCAGGACGGCCATATCGACGGCCACGCACCGCTGCTGTCCGGCAACGACCTCAACGGCTACCTCGCAGCCGGCATCCGCACCGAGCACGAATGCACGACGGCCGGGGAAGCGCTGGAAAAGATCCGCAAGGGCATGCATATCCTCGTGCGCGAGGGCTCGGTGTCGAAGGATCTCGCCGCACTGATCCCCATCATCACCGAGCGGCTTTCGCCCTATCTCGCGCTCTGCACCGACGACCGCAACCCGCTCGACATCGCCGAACAGGGCCATCTCGATCACATGATCCGCACGGCGATCGCAAACGGCGTCGAGCCCCTGGCGATCTATCGCGCCGCCTCGATTTCGGCCGCCCGCGCCTTCGGCCTCAGGGACCGCGGCCTGGTCGCGCCGGGCTGGCGCGCCGATCTGGTGGTTCTCGACAGCCTGGAAGGTTGTCGCGCCGAAATGGTCTTCTCCGCTGGCCGTCGCGTCACCGATGCGCTCTTTTCCTCACGCAGACCTGTTGCGCCGATCGGCCTCGACAGCGTCAAGGCCCGGCCGGTCAACGCCGCCCATTTCGGTGTGCCGGTTGCCGAAGGCGAAACGCCGGTTATCGGCGTCATGCCAGGCAAGATCATCACCGAGCATCGCCGCTACCGGCTGCCCGTTAGGGGCAACGAGACATCGGTCGATCTTGCCAACGACATCATCAAGGTCGCCGTCATCGAGCGCCATGGCAAGAACGGCAATCACGCCAACGGCTTCGTCCAGGGCTTCGGCCTGAAGAAAGGCGCGATCGCCTCCACCGTCGGCCATGACAGCCACAATATCTGCGTCGTCGGCGTCGACGAAGACGACATGGCGCGCGCCGCAAACCGCCTTGGTGAGATCAAGGGCGGCTTCGTCGTCGTCGAGGACGGCAGGGTCACCGGCGAAATCGCCCTGCCCATCGCCGGCCTGATGAGCCTGGAGCCTTACGAGACAGTCCGCGACACCCTACACCACCTGCGCAAGGCCGCCTTCGCACTCGGCGCCACGCTGGAAGAACCCTTCCTCCAGCTGGCCTTCCTGCCGCTGCCGGTCATCCCACACCTGAAGATTTCCGACCGTGGCATGGTCGATGTGGACAAGTTCGCGCTGATCCGCTGATCGAATCCTCGGAAAATTCCCCGCCAGCGCCAATCTTGGGATATCGTAACGACCGGCCCATCGGGGTCGGCCGCTTTGGCATCGAGCGGTCACGCAAACTGGAAATCTGACGACTGCAGACTCGACACAGCCACGTTCTTCAGCGTGATGGTGTTATCAGCATCCGCTGTGATGATCGTGTCACTGCCAGAATCGTTTGATGCGGCAAGAAGTGCCGCCCAATCAGCAAAAACGCTGACATCGATCTTGATCGTGTCATGCGTCATGCCGGTAGCCACGAAGTTTGTGATTGTATCGTGACCCCAGTTGGGCGAATAGACGAAGAAGTCAGCCGCTGCTCCACCGACGAGTATGTCATCGCCTGCGCCACCTGTTAGCGTGTTAGAACCGCTACCGCCGACGATCACATTATCGAGTGCGTTGCCGGTCCCGGCGAAAGCCCCTGTGCCGGCAAAGCTCAGGTTCTCGACATTGTCGGCAAGCGTATAGCTCGCCA